>NZ_JADDRL010000177.1 GCF_021538895.1 Streptomyces olivochromogenes
ATCGGGAGGCGGGGCGGAAGCGGCTCGGTGGGACGGAAAGGCGCGCCGGAGCGGCCCGGCTCGGTGGGCGAGAAGCGGCACGGAAGCGGCCAGGCTCCGTCGGCGGGAAGCGCAGCGGAAGCGGCACGGCTCCCTAGGCGGGAGACGGGACGAAAGCGGCCCGGCCCAGGGGCGGGAGACGGGACGGAAGCAACCCGGACCAAGGGGCGGGAGACGGCACGGAAGCAGCCCGGACCAAGGGGCCGAAGGCGCGGCGGACGCGGCACCGCTGTGTAGGCGGAACGTGGGACGGAAGCAACCCGGACCAGGGGGCGGGAGACGGCACGGCAGCAGCCCGGCCCAGAGGGCGGGAGACGGCACGGCAGCAGCCCGGGCCAAGGGGCCGAAGGCGCGGCGGACGCGGCACGGCTCTGTAGGCGGAGCGTGGGACGGAAGCGGCGCGGGTCGGTGGGGCGGGGGACGCGGGGGCGCCGCCGCCCCGGAGGGGAGGGCGGCGGCGCCTGGGTCATGGGCCCCGGGCTAGGAAGTCGACCAGGAGCCCGGTAGGCGGTGGGTGGGTTGGACCCAGCCTGTGGACAGGGGGCGGGGGGAGGTAGTTGGTTCTGTGCCTCGGAGGAGGGCCAGGAGGACGACCGTGACGGCGGCGAGTTGTTCCGGGTCGGGGTCGCCTCGTACGACGCGGATGGGGTGGTCCTCGGCGTCGCTCATACCGGCTGGTTCCCGTGCTTGCGGGACGGGATCGTGGCGTGCTTGGCGCGCAGCATCGCCAGGGAGCGGATGAGGACGGCCCGGGTGTCCGCGGGGTCGATGACGTCGTCGATCAGGCCGCGCTCGGCGGCGTAGTAGGGGTGCATCAGCTCCTCCTGGTACTGCTGGATGCGCTGCGCGCGCGCCGCCTCCGGGTCCGGCGCCGCGGCGATCTCACGGCGGAAGACGACGTTCGCGGCGCCCTCCGCGCCCATCACCGCGATCTCGTTGGTGGGCCAGGCGAAGGTCAGGTCGGCGCCGATGGACTGGCTGTCCATGACGATGTACGCGCCGCCGTACGCCTTGCGCAGGATCACCGAGATCCGGGGGACGCTCGCGTTGCAGTACGAGTAGAGGAGCTTCGCGCCGTGGCGGATGACGCCACCGTGCTCCTGCTCGCGGCCCGGCAGGAAGCCCGGGACGTCGACGAGCGTGACGAGCGGGATGCTGAAGGCGTCGCAGGACTGGACGAAGCGGGCCGCCTTCTCACTGGCGTTGATGTCCAGGACGCCGGCGAAGGAGGAGGGCTGGTTGGCGACGATGCCGACGACATGGCCGTCGAGCCGGGCCAGGGCGCAGATGATGTTGGTGGCCCAGCCCGCGTGCACCTCGAAGACCTCGCCGTCGTCGACGATCTCCTCGATGACGGGACGCATGTCGTACGAGCGGCCGGGGTCGCCCGGCACCAGGTCGAGGAGGGCCTCGGAGCGCCGGGTCGGTGAGTCGTCGGGGCGTACGGCCGGCGGCAGTTCGCGGTTGTTCTGCGGGAGCATGGAGAGGAGGTAGCGCACTTCCGCGAGGCATTCGGCCTCGTCCTCGAACGCGAAGTGCGCCGCGCCCGAGACCGTCGCATGGACGTCGGCGCCGCCGAGCTGGTCGTGGCTGATCTGCTCGCCGGTGACGGCCTGCACGACGTCCGGGCCCGTGATGTACATCTGTGACGTGCCGCGGACCATGAACACGTAGTCGGTGAGCGCCGGCGAGTAGGCGGCGCCGCCCGCGCAGGGGCCGAGCATCACGCTGATCTGCGGGATGACCCCGGAAGCGGCCACGTTGCGGCGGAAGATGCCGCCATAGCCGGCCAGCGCGGTGACGCCCTCCTGGATGCGGGCGCCGGCGCCGTCGCTGAGGGCGACCAGCGGCGCGCCCGCGGCGAGCGCCAGGTCCATCACCTTGTGGATCTTCGAGGCGTGCGCCTCCCCGAGGGAGCCGCCGAAGATCCGGAAGTCATGGGCGTAGACGAAGACCGTGCGGCCCTCGACCGTGCCCCAGCCGGTGACCACGCCGTCCGTGTAGGGCCGCTTGTTCTCCAGGCCGAAGCCGGTGGCACGGTGCCGGCGCAGCGGCTCGACCTCCTGGAAGCTCCCCTTGTCGAAGAGCAGTTCGAGGCGTTCGTGGACGGTCAGCTTGCCCTTGGCCCACTGCTGCTCGGTGGCGCGTGGACCGGGCCCCTCACGCACGGTCTGTTTGACCAGGTCGAGCAGGGCCACGCGGGAGCGGGGGTCGGGGCGTGGCGGCGGCTGGGTCATGGGGGCGAGTGAGGTGGTGTCCTCGGTCACGGTCATGGGTCACCCATCCAGGTGGCTCAGGGTATTCGGACCGTCAATTCAAACCGGGCGGTCCGGCAAGGGGCCACAGCGATCACCCCCTATGGTCGGCGGCGGCCCCCTATTAAGGGTGGCGGACGGGGTCGAATAGGGGTTGGTGGGGCGTTGCCCGGCATCTAGAACTGTCCGAACGAGGCCAGTTCGCGACAAGACGGGTGCTGCGATGACAACGGCGATGGTATTCCCGGGAATGGGGCCGACACGCTTCCGGGAACTCGGGCGCTTCCTCCTTCTCGATTCCCATGCCAAGAAGCTGCTTGCGGTCGCGGACGACGTCCTCGGCCATTCCCTTTTCGACGCGTTCCGGGAGAGCGAGGACGAGTACGCCCCGGCGGCGCAGGTCGCCTTCATGGTGGTGTGCACGGCGCTCGCCGAGCGGGCCCGCGAGGACCTCGGCGCCGAACCGGCGGAGTGCGCGGGGCCCAGCTTCGGCGAGAAGCCCGCGGTCGGCTTCAGCGGCGCGCTCGACTTCGCGGACACGGTGCGGATGACGGCGGGGCTGGCGCGCTGCACCGCGGAGTACTTCGCGCGCGAGCACCGCGACGTGGTGACGCAGTCGTTCGTCCGGGCCCCGGCCGAGGGGCTGCGCGAGCTGTTCGCGGGCATGGACGCCCGGGGCGCCTGGCACGAGGTGGCCTGCCGCCTCGACGAGGGGTTCCAGATGGTGTCGGTGCACGAGGCCGAACTGGAGGCCTTTCAGCGGGAGTTGCGGGCGATCGGCGCCCTGCCCCTCTACGTGATGCGCCCGCCGATGCACTCCTCCCTGTTCACCGGGCTGCGCGAGCTCGCGGCCCGCGAGGTCATCGACGCCCTGCCGCTGCGCGACCCGGCGCTGCCGGTGATCGCCGACCAGGACGGCACCGAACTGACCACCGCCGCCGAGCTGCGTCAGATGCTCCTCGACCACTTCGTACGCCCCGTCGACTGGCCCGCGACCCTCGACGCGCTCAAGGCCCGCGGTGTCGAACGCCTCGTGATCGCCGGCCCGGACGCCCTGTTCGGCCGCGTGGAGTCGGCGACCTCCCGCTTCGAGGTGGTCCCGGTGTCACCGGAGCGCACACTGCGCGCGCCGTCGGCCCGGCCCGCGAGTGCCGTGACGGCCGCGGCGGGGGTGTGACATGACGACCCAGGTCTCCCCCGGCCGCGAGGAACGACTGACGGCTGACGAGGGCGAGTTCGCGGGCAGCCTGCACGGGCTGTTCCTGCGCGGGCTCGCCGTCTCGCGCGAGCGCGAGTGCTTCCGGGTCGACGGGCGCGGCACCACCTACGCGGAGGCTCACCGGGCGGCGCTCGCGCTCGCCGGGGCCGCCGTCGAGGCGTGCGGCGGTGTGCCGCGGACCGTCGCCGTGCTCGGCAGCAAGAGCGGCGAGGCGTACACCGGGCTGCTGGCCGCGCTGTACCTGGGCGCACGGGCCGTACCGCTGCACCCCGACTTCCCCGCCGCGCGCAACCGGGCCGTCCTGGAGGCCGCCGAGGCCGACGTCGTGATCGCCGACGACCGGGGCGTGGCGGCGTACGAGCGGATCGGCATGGCGGGCGTGCCCCTCGTCGCGGCCGGCGCGCGGACCCTGCCGGGCACGCCGCTCGACGCGCCCCGCGTGGTGGACCCGGAGGAAACCGCCTACATCCTGTTCACGTCCGGCTCGACGGGCCGCCCCAAGGGCGTGCCGACCACCCACCGCGCCGCTGACAGCTACTTCCGTACACAGCACGGGCGGTACGGCTTCGGGCCCGACGACGTCTTCACGCAGACCTTCGACCTCACCTTCGACTGCGCGATGTTCGACCTGTTCTGCGCCTGGGGCGCGGGCGCCCGGGTGGTGCCGCTGCCGATGCGGGCGTACCGGGCGCTGCCGGAGTTCCTCGCCGAGGAACGCGTGACGGTGTGGTTCTCGACCCCGGCCGCCATCGCGCTGGCACGCCGGTCGAGGGCGCTGGCCCCGGGCGCGCTGGACGGGCTGCGCCGGTCGCTGTTCGCGGGCGAGCCGCTGCACCGGCACGACGCCGAGGCGTGGCAGGCCGCTGCCCCGCACAGCACCGTGGAGAACCTGTACGGCCCGACCGAGCTGACCATCACCGTCACCACGCACCGCCTCTCGCCGGCCACCCCCGACGAGCGGTACGTCAACGGCATCGTCCCCATCGGGCCCGTGTACGAGACCCTCGACCACGTCCTGGTCGGCCCCGACGGCTCCACCGGCGGTGACGAGGGCGAACTGTGCATCGCCGGGCCGCAGATGTTCGACGGCTATCTCGACCCGGCCGAGGACGAGGGCCGCTTCCTCGACCACGACGGGCGGCGCTGGTACCGCACCGGCGACCGGGTGCGCCGCTGGCCGGACGGCGAGATCACCTACCTCGGCCGCGCCGACGACCAGGTGCAGGTGCAGGGCTGGCGCGTGGAGCTGTCCGAGGTCAGCCACGCCCTGCGCGCCCTGGACGGGGTGGAGGACGCGGTCACGGTCGCCGTGCCTGTGGCCGGCAGCCACGAACTGGTCGCCTTCTACACCGGCCGGGCCGCCCAGAGCGCCCTGCTCGCCAAGGAGTTGACCGCGGACCTGCCCAAGGCGATGGTGCCGCGGCTGCTGACGCACCTGGACGAGTTCCCGATGAACGCCAACCGCAAGATCGACCGCTCCGCCCTCAGGTCCCGCGCGCAGACGCTCCTGGACCGCGGCACCCCGAGCCGACCCGACGCCGATCCTGCCACGGACCACTAAGGAGAGACCCCGTGGACGAGAACCTGACCAAGGACGCGACGCTGCTGCACCACCTCGTCGACGCCCAGGCCGCCGCGCGCCCGCAGGACGTCGCCGTGCGCGACGCCCGGGACTCCTGGACCTGGGAGCAGCTCGCGGCGCAGACCCGGGCGGCCGCCGACTGGCTGCGCCGGGCCGGTGTGACGCCGGGCGACCGGATCGTCGTACGGCTGCCGAACGTGCGCGAGACGACGGCGCTGCTGTACGCGGCCTCCCGCGTCGGCGCCGCGCTGGTGCCGATCAGCGCCGAGATGAAGGAGTTCCACCTGCGCGCGGTGATCGCCGACTGCGAGCCGCGTCTCGTGGTCGTCGCGGACGGCGTGGGCGAGTGGGCGTCGGGCCTGACCGAGCGGCCGGTGCACGAGGTCGGCGCGCTGTGGTCCGAGCTGGCGGCCGACGGGGACACCGCCGAGGCCGGCCAGGCCGCCGACACCCCGGCCGTGCTCATCTACACCTCCGGCTCGACCGCCACCCCCAAGGGCATCATCTGCCCGCACGCGCAGATGCTGTTCGCCGCGCGCTCCATCAACGAGGTGCTGGGCTACCGCGCCGACGACACCGTCTTCGTCCGCGTCCCGCTCTCCTTCGACTACGGCCTCTTCCAGGTGCTGCTGTGCGCCGTGTCCGGCGCGAGCCTGGTCCTCGCCGACTCCGAGGCGGACTCCAAGCTGCACATCCTCATCCGGGAGAGCGGCGCCACCGTGCTGCCGCTGGTGCCCTCGCTGGGCGGCCCGCTGATCCGGCTCGCGCAGCGCGACCCGCGTCCGACCCGGCTGCGCATGTTCACCAGCACCGGCGCGGCCCTCGAGCAGCGGATCATCGACGGCCTGTGGAAGTGCTTCCCGGGTGCCCGGGTGGTGCGGATGTACGGCATCTCGGAGTGCAAGCGCATCACGATCATGCCGCCGGACCAGGACCAGGAGCGTCCCGGCTCGTCAGGTCTGCCGATCCCGGGCACGCGGGTGGCGATCCTCGACCCCGACGGCAACGAGGTGCCGGCCGGCGAGAGCGGCGAGATCACGGTGACCGGCCCGCACGTCATGGCCGGGTACTGGAACCTGCCGGAGATCACCGCGCGCACCTACCGCCCCGACGCCGAGTCCGGCGAAACCCGCCTGTTCACCGGGGACTACGGCCGGGTCGACGCCGACGGCTACCTGTACTTCGAGGGCCGCCGCGACGACATGTTCAAGCGCAAGGGCATGCGGGTGTCCACGATCGAGATCGAGGGCGCCGCGATGGACATCCCGGGTGTGCGCAACGCGGCCGCGCTGAAGCCGACCGCCGACCGCGACCTGATGATCTTCGTGGAGTCGGACGAGCTGACCCCGCAGGCGGTGCTGCGCGAACTGGCCACCCGCCTGGAGGCCGTGAAGGTGCCGGCGCTGTGCAAGGTGCTCGACGCGTTCCCGCTGACCTCGAACGGCAAGAACGCCAAGCAGCAGCTGGCCGCGCTGCTCGACGCCGAGGGCGCCAAGTGACGACGTCCACGGGTACGGCCACGGGTACGGACACGAGCAGGGCCACGGGTACGGCCACAGGTACGGTCACGGCCGCCGAACAGGCCGCGCTGGACCGGGACTTGGTCGCCCGGTACGGATCGCCGCTGTACGTGTACGACCTCGACCGGGTGGCCCGGGCCCGCGCCGATCTGCGCGCGGCCCTGCCCGAGGGGGTCACGCTCTACTACTCGCTGAAGGCCAACCCGCACCCGGGCCTGGTCCGCGCGCTGCGCGAGGGCGACGGCGGCTGCCGCGCCGAGGTGTGCTCCACCGGCGAACTGGCCTCCGCCCTGGAGGCCGGGCATCCGGCGGGGTCGATCCTCTACTCCGGTCCGGGCAAGACGGCCGGTGAGCTGGCCGTGGCGCTCGCCGCCGGGGTGCGCACCTTCTCCGTGGAGTCGGCGGGCGACCTGCGCCGGCTGGGCGCGCAGGCCGTGCGCCACGGGGTGGTGGTCCAGGTGCTGCTGCGCGTCAACAGCGCGGCGGCCGCGGCGACCACGAGCATCCGGATGACCGGGACGCCGTCGCAGTTCGGCATCGACGCGGAGACCCTCCCGGCCCTGCTGCCGGCCCTCCTCGACGTACCGGGGACGGAGGTGGCCGGGGCGCACTTCTTCCCGTTGTCCAACTCCAAGGACGAGGACAGCCTGATCGCCGAGTTCGAGGCGACCATCGAGCAGGCCGCGAAGCTGGAACGCGAACTCGGTCTCCCGCTGCGGATGCTGGACATCGGCGGCGGCTTCGCGGCGCCCTACTCGGTGCCCGGCGACCGGCCCGTGTACCCGAACCTGCGGGCCGCCCTGGAGAAGGCCCTGGACACCCGGCTGCCGCGCTGGCGCGAGGGCGCACTGGAGATCGCCTGCGAGTCGGGCCGGCACCTGGTCGGCGACAGCGGGCGGCTGCTGACGACCGTCACCAACGTCAAGGAGAGCCGGGGCCGCGTCTTCGCGATCCTCGACGCGGGCATCAACACCCTCGGCGGCATGGCCGGCCTCGGCCGGCTGCTCCCGCTGTCCGTGGACCCGGCCCACCACCGCACGGGCGACCCGATCCCCGTCAGTCTGGCGGGCCCGCTGTGCACCCCCGGCGACCTGCTGTCGCGCTCGGTGCGGATGCCGGCGCCGGAGCCGGGCGACGTGCTCGCGGTGCCGAACATCGGCGCCTACGGCCCCACCGCCAGCCTGCTCCTCTTCCTGGGCCGGCCGGCCCCGGTGGAGGTGCTGCTCAGCGGCGGCGAGGTGGTCTCGGCCTCGCGCCTCGCCACGACCCGTACCGAAGTCGCATAACCCACACTGGAGTTCAGTGACCATGACCGAGTCCGCCGCTCAGCCCGCCCACGACCCCTCCGGACAGCCTTCGCCGGCAGTCGAGTCGACCGGTATGCCCAGGGCCGCCCAGGAACGGCGGCTGCTCAGGCTCGTCGTCGAGCAGGCCGGGGCGGCACTGCGCGCGGCGGGCCGGGAGGCGGACGGGGAACTCGATCCGTCGCTGCCCTTCCTGCAGCTGGGACTCGACTCGCTGGCCATCGTCGACCTGCAGCGGCGGCTGTCCGCCGCGACCGGCGTCGACCTGCCGGTGTCCATCGCCTTCGACCATCCCACCCCCCGGGCGCTCGCCGGCCGGCTGCTGCGCGAACTGCTCGGCGAGGCGGCGGACGAGACGGACGCCCTGGACGGGTACGAGGGCCGGGACCCGGCCGAGCCGGTCGCGATCGTCGGCATGGCCTGCCGCTACCCGGGCGGCATCGCCTCGCCCGGTCAGCTGTGGGAGCTGGTCGCGGCGGGCGCCGACGCGATCGGTCCGCTGCCCGAGGACCGCGGCTGGGACGTGGCGGGACTGTACGACCCGGACCCGGACGCGCCGGGCAAGACGTACGCGCGCGAGGGCGGATTCCTCTACGGCGCCGCCGAGTTCGACGCCGACTTCTTCGGGATCAGCCCGCGCGAGGCCGCCGCGATGGAGCCGCAGCAGCGGCTGGTGCTGGAGACGTCGTGGGAGGCCCTGGAGCACGCGGGCGTCGACCCGACCGCGCTGCGTGGCAGCACCACCGGCGTGTTCGTGGGCGCCGAGCCCCAGGAGTACGGCCCGCGTCTGCACCAGGCCCCCGAGGGCTTCGAGGGGCACCTGCTGACCGGCGGCGCCACCAGCGTCATCTCCGGTCGCGTCGCCTACGCCCTGGGCCTGGAGGGCCCGACCCTGACCGTCGACACGGCCTGCTCGTCGTCGCTGGTCGCGCTGCACCTGGCGGCGCACGCGCTGCGCTCGGGCGAGTGCTCGCTGGCGCTCGCGGGCGGGGTGGCCGTGATGTCGAGCCCCGGTACGTTCACGGCGTTCAGTCGGCAGCGGGGCCTGGCCCCGGACGGCCGCTGCAAGCCGTTCGCGGAGGCCGCCGACGGCACCGGCTGGGCCGAGGGTGTCGGCTTCCTCGTCCTGGAGCGGCTCTCCGACGCCCGCCGAAGGGGCCACAAGGTCCTCGCGGTCCTACGGAGTTCGGCCGTCAACCAGGACGGCGCGAGCAACGGACTCACCGCCCCGAACGGCTCCGCCCAGCGCCGCCTCATCCAGCGGGCGCTGGCCTCGGCGGGCCTGACGGGCGCCGACGTCGACGCCGTCGAGGCCCACGGCACCGGCACCCGCCTCGGCGACCCCATCGAGGCGGGCGCCCTCCTCGCGACCTACGGACAGGACCGCGCCGAGCCCCTGTGGCTGGGCTCCGTCAAGTCGAACCTGGGGCACGCCCAGGCCGCCGCGGGCGTGGCCGGGGTCATCAAGATGGTGGAGGCGCTGCGCCACGAACTGCTGCCGCGCACCCTCCACGTGGACGAACCCTCGTCCCGGATCGACTGGTCGGCCGGTTCGATGGCGCTGCTGACCGAGCAGCGGGCGTGGCCGGCCGGGGACCGGGTGCGGCGCGCGGGCGTGTCGTCGTTCGGGATCAGCGGCACCAACGCCCACGTGATCGTCGAGGAGGCACCCGCCGAGGAGCCGGCGACGACGGCCGCGCCGACCGCGACACCGTCACTGCCGGTGGTGCCGTGGATCGTGTCCGGCAGGACCGACGAGGCGCTGCGCGCCCAGGCCGACCGGCTCGCCCGGCACCTGCGCGAACACCCCGGCCTCTCCGCCGAGTCCGTGGCGTCGGCCCTCGCGGGCCGTACGGCGTTCCCGCACCGCGCCGCCGTCGTCGCGGCCGACCGGGAGACCCTGCTGTCCGGGGTCGAGGCCGTCGCCCGGGGCGAGGCCCCGCTGCGCGGCGAGCCGGCCGGCGGCCCGCTGGCGTTCCTGTTCACCGGGCAGGGCAGCCAGCGCATCGGCATGGGCCGCGAACTGTACGAGACCTACCCCGAGTTCGAGCGGGCCTTCGACGAGGTGTGCGCGGCGCTCGACGTGTATCTCGAACGCCCGCTGCGGGACGTCGTGTTCGGCGAGAACGGGCTGTACGGCGAGGCCGGCACCGAACTCGACGCCACCCACTACACCCAGCCCGCCCTGTTCGCCCTGGAAGTCGCCCTGTTCCGGCTGCTGGAGGCCTGGGGCGTGCGGCCGGACGTGCTGGCCGGGCACTCGATCGGTGAGCTGGCGGCAGCGCACGTGGCGGGGCTGTGGTCGCTGGACGACGCGGCGCTGATCGTGTCCGCGCGCGGCCGACTGATGCAGCAACTGCCGGCCGGGGGCGCGATGGCCGCCATCCAGGCCACCGAGGACGAAGTCCTGTCGGTCCTTCCCGAGGGCACCGGGATCGCCGCCGTCAACGGCCCGATGTCGGTAGTCGTCTCCGGCCCCGAGGCGGGCGTGGACGAGGTCGTACGACACTTCTCCGAGGCCGGCCGCAAGACCAAGAAGCTCACCGTCAGCCACGCCTTCCACTCCCCGCTGATGGAACCGATGCTCGCCGAGTTCCGCCAGTTCGCCCAGGTACTGAACCCGATGCGGCCGAGCATCCCGCTCGTGTCCACGCTGACCGGGCGCGAGGTGTCGTACGAGGAGCTGGCCGACCCCGAGTACTGGGTGCGGCACGTCCGCGGGGCGGTGCGGTTCGCCGACGCGGTCCGCACGCTCGAAGAGCAGGGCGTCCGCACGTTCCTGGAGCTCGGTCCGGACGCCGTGCTCACGGCGATGGGCGCGGAGTCGGTGACCGAGGGGCAGCTGCTGGCCGCCCTGCGCCGCGGGCACGGCGAGCCCGGCACGCTGGTCGGCGCGGTCACCGCGCTGCACCTGCGCGGCGTACCGGTCGACTGGTCCGCCTACCTGGGCCCGGACCGGGAAGCCGTGCCCCTGCCCACCTATGCCTTCCAGCGCAGGCGCTACTGGCTCGACGCCCTGGACGACGGCCCGGCCGACCCGGCCTCCCTCGGACTCTCGGACGCCGAACACCCGCTGCTGGGCGCCGCGCTGACCGTGGCGGGCTCGGAGCGCCTGGTCCTCACCGGCCGCCTCTCGGTGCGTACGCACCCCTGGCTGGCCGACCACGCGGTGGGCGGCGCGGTGCTGCTCCCCGGCACGGGATTCGTCGAACTCGCGGTACGCGCCGCCGACTTGGCGGGCTGTGACAGTGTCGAGGAACTCACTCTTCAGGCGCCGCTGGTCCTGGCGGACGCCGAGTCGGGCGTCGAGATCCAGCTCGTGGTCGAGGAGCCGGGGCCGGACGGCCGCCGCCCGCTGACCGTGCACTCCCGCACGGCCGACTCGGACTGGACCGCGCACGCCCAGGGCCTGCTGGCCCCCGCGGCCGCGGCCACCGCGACCGACTCCCCCGACGTCTGGCCGCCGCAGGGCGCCGAGCCGCTCGACGTGACCGGCGCGTACGCCCGTATGGACGCCCAGGGGTACGGCTACGGACCCGCTTTCCAGGGCCTGCGCGCGGCCTGGCGGCAGGGCGCGGAGCTGTACGCCGAGGTCGCCCTGCCCGACGGCGTGGACCCGGCCGGCTACACCCTGCACCCCGCGCTCCTGGACGCGGCCCTGCATGTCATCGGCCTCGACGAGGAGATCGCCGGTCCCGAACTCCCCTTCGCCTGGACCGATGTGACCGTGCGGGCGGCCGGGGCGACCGCGCTGCGCGTGCACGTCTCCCCGGCCTCCTCCGGCGTTCGGCTGCACCTGGCGGACCCGGCCGGCGCGACGGTCGCGACGGTCGGCTCGCTGGTCCTGCGCCCCGCGGCGGACGGGGCCCCGGCCGGCCGGACGGTGCCGCTGTACCGGGTCGAGTGGACCCCGGTCCAGGGTCCGACGGTGGACACCGCCGGGTTCGAGGTCGTGTCGGGCGCCACGGTGGGCGAGGTCCTCACCTCGCTGCAGGCTTCGCTCGCGGGCGAGGCACGGTCGCTGGTGGTGACCCGGGGGGCGGTGACGCCGGCCGCCGGGAACACCGGTGGCGACACGGACCTGGAGCAGGCGGCGGTGTGGGGACTGGTGCGCTCGGCGCAGGCGGAGCACCCGGGCCGGATCGTGCTGCTGGACGTGGCTGCCGACGCCGCCGTTCCCGACGTACTGCCGGACGGCGAGCCGGAGTTGGCGCTGCGCGGGACCGAGTGGTTCGTGCCGCGCCTGGTCAGGGAGAGCGCGCCGACGGACAGCGGCTCGTGGTCCACCTCCGGCACGGTGCTGGTGACCGGCGGCACCGGCGGCCTGGGCGCGCTGACGGCCCGGCATCTGGTGGCCGAGCACGGGGTGCGGGGTGTGCTGCTGGTGGGCCGCCGTGGCGCGAGCGCACCGGGTGTCGACGAACTCGTCGCCGCACTGCGCGAGTCGGGTGCCGAGAGCGTGACGGTGGAGGCCTGTGACGTCTCCGACCGTGAGGCGCTGGCCCGGCTGCTGGACGCCCACCCGGACGTCACGGCGATCGTGCACGCGGCGGGCGTCCTCGACGACGCCACCTTCGACTCGCTCACGCCGGAGCGTCTGGAGTCGGTGTGGGCGCCCAAGGCCCTCGCGGCCCGGCACCTGCACGAGCTGACGGCCGACCGCGACCTCGACGCGTTCGTCCTGTACTCGTCCGCCGCCGCCACCTTCGACGCCCTCGGCCAGGCGAACTACGCCGCCGCCAACGCCTACTTGGACGCGCTGGCCGCACACCGCCGCGCCCAGGGACTTCCCGCGCTGTCGCTGGCGTGGGGCCTGTGGGACCCCGAGGCCGGTGGCATGGCGGCCGGTCTCGCCCCCGCCGACGTGTCGCGCGCCGCGCGGGCCGGAACCCCCGCGCACGGCGTGGCGGCCGGCCTGGCGATGCTGGACGCGGCCGCTGAACTGCCGGACGCCCCGGCCCATGTCCTGGCCCTGCGCCTCGACCAGCAGGCGCTGACGCGGCGCGCCCGCACGGAGGAACTGCCCCCGGTCCTGCGCGGACTGGTCCGCACGCCGACCCGCCGTACCGCCGGTTCGGCCCTCGCGGAGTCCGGTTCCCTGGCGGAGGAACTGGCCCGCCTCGGCGCGGCCGACCGCGAACGGCGCCTCCTCACCCTCGTCCGCACGCATGTCGCGGCGGCCCTCGGCCACGACGGCCCCCAGGCCGTCGACCCGGAACGCGGCTTCGGCACCCTGGGCTTCGACTCCCTGGCGGCCGTCGAACTCCGCAACAAGCTGGGCGCGGCGACCGGGCTCCGGCTCCCCGCCACCCTCACGTTCGACTACCCGAACGCGACGGCCGTGGCCCGCTACCTGGACGAACAACTCGGCGGCTCCGATGAGACGTTGGCGGTCGATTCGCGGGTCGAGCGGCGGGATGCGCCCGGGTCGGACGACCCGGTCGTGATCGTCGGCATGGCGTGCCGCTACCCCGGCGGGGTCACCTCCCCGGAGGGTCTGTGGGGTCTGCTGGCCGCCGGTGGCGACGCGGTCTCCGCGTTCCCGTCCGACCGTGGCCCGCTGTGGCAGGAGTCGTACGACCCCGACCCGGAGGCCCCCGGCAAGACGTACGTCAACCAGGGCGCCTTCCTGGACGGC
>NZ_JADDRL010000178.1 GCF_021538895.1 Streptomyces olivochromogenes
TGGTGCTCGGGCTCGGGCTGATCGGCGGCGCCGTGGCCGGGAGCTGGCTCACTGGTGACCCCCGGGGATCGGGCAGCGGTGACAAGTTCGCCACGGCCGGCACCCTGTGGCACAGCGTCCCCGTGGACGACCTGTTCCCGCCCGTCGTGAACGGACAGGGCGCCGGCCCCGGCGGAGCCGACCGCACCTGGACGCGCGTCGCCGTCGCCGAGGACAGCGGCTGCGCCAACGCCTTCGACCCGCTGCTGCGCAAGGCCCTCGCCCCCGTCGGCTGCCAGCGCCTGCTCCGCGCCACCTACACCGACGCCACCCAGAGCTACGTCACCACCGTCGGACTGCTCTTCACCAAGGGCGACTCCGCCGCCATGTCCTCCCTCGCCGCCCGCTTCAAGGCCGAGGGCCTGGACCGCCGTACCGACCTGATGCCCCGCCCGTACGCCGCGAAGGGCACCGTCGCCGCGGCCTTCGGGAGCCGACAGCGCGCCTCCTGGACCATCTCCGTCCTGACCGACGCCCCGGTCGTCGCCTACGCCGTCTCCGGCTGGGCGGACGGACGGGCCGTCGACACGCCGCAGCCGACCGCCGACGCCAGTCAGTCCGGCGCCACCACGCCCCCCGCCCAGGCCGGCCTCGGCCAGGAGGCACAGGGCCTGGCCGACCGCGTCGTACGGCGCCTGCGCACGACCGTCAGCTCGGCCACGGAGCAGCCCTCATGAAGCGCATGGCCCGATCCGCGGCCCTGAGCCTGCTCCTCGCCGGCTCCGTCGCCCTCCTGCCCTCGACCACCGCGTACGCGGACAGCATCCGCGCCCAGCAGTGGGCCCTGTCCGCCATGCACACCCAGCAGGCCTGGCAGACCACCAAGGGCAAGGGCATCACCGTCGCCGTCCTGGACACCGGCGTCGAGGCCGACCACCCCGACCTCGACGGCAACGTCCTGCCCGGCAAGGACCTGATCGGCTTCGGCGCCAAGCGCGGCGACCGCGCCTGGGCCCGGCACGGTACGGCCATGGCCGGCATCATCGCCGGTCACGGCCACGGACCCGGTGACTCCGAGGGCGTCCTGGGCATCGCCCCGGAGGCCAAGGTCCTGCCCGTCCGGGTGATCCTCGAAGACGGCGACACCGCCCGCGGCAAGGCCCGTTCCACCCGTGGCAACGCCCTCTCCGAAGGCATCCGCTGGGCCGCCGACCACGGCGCCGACGTCATCAACCTCTCCCTCGGCGACGACTCCGCCTCCGCGCATCCGGAACCGAGCGAGGACGAGGCCGTGCAGTACGCCCTCAAGAAGGGCGCCGTCGTCGTCGCCTCCGCCGGCAACGGCGGCGAGAAGGGCGACCACATCTCCTACCCGGCCGCCTACCCGGGCGTCATCGCCGCCACCGCCGTCGACCGCTACGGCACCCGCGCCTCCTTCTCCACCCGCCGCTGGTACGCCACGGTCAGCGCGCCCGGCGTCGACGTCGTCATCGCCGACCCGGACCACCGGTACTACCAGGGCTGGGGGACGAGCGCCGCCTCCGCCTTCGTCTCGGGCGCGGTGGCCCTCGTCAAGGCGGCCCACCCGGGGCTGACCCCGGCCCAGATCAAGAAGCTCCTGGAGAAGACCGCCCGCAACGCCCCGAGCGGCGGCCGCGACGACTCCCGCGGCTTCGGCTTCATCGACCCCGCCGCCGCCATCAAGGCCGCCGGCCGCCTCGCACCGAAGGGCCTGCACTCGGCCGCCTACGGCGACAAGTATTTCGGCTCCGGCCCGGACGCCCAACGGGCCGACAGCGACCCCGCCGGCTGGGCGGGCGCCCTCGCGGGTGGTTTCGGCGGCGTCCTGCTGGTCGCGGCGGTGCTCCTGTGGAGAGGCCGCAGACGCACCCACTGAGGGACAGGGACGCCGTCGTACGGCCCTGCGCCGTCCTACGGCCCCGCCGAGGGACGGTGCCCTACGGCGCCGACGTGAACGACTCCACCGCCGCCCTCGCCGCCTCCTCCACCAGCGCGATGCCCTTCGCCTGCGTCGCGTTGCCGTCCGACAGCACGGCCACCAGATAGTCGGTGCCGTCCACCGTCACCCGCCCGATGCTGTTGACGACCCACAGCCCGGTCGTGCTGCGTGGCAGCCACCCGTTCTTCAGGGCCCACGCGGAGCCGTCCGCGGCGGCGGAAACACCCCACCGCTGATCGGACTCGATGCTCGTCATCAGTCCCCGCAGATACGCCCGCGAGGCCTCGCTCAGTTCGGAGTCCTCCCCGAACACCTGCCGCAGCAGCGTCAGTTGATCGGCCGCCGTGGTCCGGGTCAGCCCCCACAGCCCGCCCTCGCCGCCCGTCGTGTCCGTGAGCCCGAAGCGCCGGTTCGCCGCGTCGAGCCCGTCGGCCCGGCCGATGGTGTCCCACAGCGCCGACGCGGAGGCGTTGTCGCTGTTCTCGATCATCTTCGCGGCGTACGCCTTCTCGGCCGCGGTGAGGTGCCGCCCCTCGTCCTGCGCCCGCAGCAGCAGGGCCGCGAGGATGTCGACCTTGACGATGCTCGCCGTGTCGAAGGCCCCCGCACCGTGCACGGCGCTCTCCCCGGAGTCCAGGTCGAGGACCGCCGCGGACACCTCGGCCCCGGACGGCACGGTCACCGACGCCATGGCCTTCGTCAACAGCGCGTCCCGGTCCACCGCCGGCTCCGTCACCGGCTCCACGGATTCCACGGACTCCACCGTTTTCCTCCCGCTCGCCGACGGTGACGCCGCCGAGGATACGGCGCCCGTGCCGGAGTGCCCCCGCGCCTTGACGTAGACGGTCCCCGCGGCCGTGACAGCGACCACGGCGACGGCGGCGAGCGCGAGGTGGACGAGCCGACGGCGCCGGGACGGGCGCGTACGGCGGCGACGGCGGGCGCTGGGGGACTCCATGCCCGCGATGCTCGAAGCGGGAACTGTGCGTGCCGTGGGACGGACATGAGAAGAGGCTCAGGCAGGGCTGAGATTCCCGTGAAGGCGATGTTCCCGGTGTTCCCGGCGCTCGCAGCGTTCCGGGGGCCGCGCGAGCCCGTCGGCATCCCCGCCGATAAGGTCGGTGACCGTGGCGAACAAGAACATTCCCGACCCCGGTTTCTCCGACGACGACGGCTCCGCCGACCCCCGGCTGAGCGCCGCGCTCGCCGCCTGGGCCGAGGACCGCACCGCCGTGGGCCCCGTCCTGGAGGCGCTCAAGGGCGCCCGGCTGCTCGTCCCGGTCGTGGCCGTACTCGGCGAGGTCGAGGAGGACGAGAACGGGCTGCGCCGCGAGAAGACCAGCGACATGGCCGTACCGACGCTCAAGGCCGGCCACCGCACCGCGCTGCCCGCCTTCACCTCCACGGACGCGCTGGCCCTCTGGGACCCCGGCGCCCGGCCGGTCGCCGTACCGCTGCACCAGGCGCTCCAGGCCGCCGCGCACGAGAAGGCGGACACGGTGGTGCTGGACATGTCCGGTCCGGTGCCGTTCGAGCTGACCGGGCCCGCGCTGCTCGCGCTCGCCGAGGGCCGCACCACGACCGACCCGCTCGCCGACCCGGCCGTCCTCGCGGCCGTACGGGCCGCCGTGGCCGCCGAGCCCGCCGTGCTGCGCGCCCACCTCGGCCCCGGGGAGGCGGACGGCACGCTCGCCCTCGTCCTGGACCCGGCCGCCGCGCCCGCCGAGGCCGCCCGCGCGCTCGCCCAGCGCCTCGCCGCCGACGAGACACTCAGGGCCCGCCTGGTGCGCGGCCTCGACCTGGCACTTCTGCCGGCCGGGACGACGCCTCCGGGCGAGCCCTTGTTCGTACGGGATTGAGGCGGCCGTACGCACCGCGCGGGCGAGGGGAAGTGACTAGCCGTAGATCGGGCCGGTGTACTTCTCGCCGGGGCCCTGGCCCGGCTCGTCCGGGACGATCGACGCCTCGCGAAACGCCAGCTGGAGCGACTTCAGGCCGTCGCGCAGCGGCGCCGCGTGGAAGGAGCTGATCTCGGTCGCGCTCGCGTCCAGCAGACCGGCCAGGGCGGTCACCAGCTTGCGGGCCTCGTCCAGGTCCTTGTACTTGTCGCCCTCCTCGGTCAGACCGAGCTTCACGGCCGCGGCGCTCATCAGGTTGACGGCGACCGTCACGATCACCTCGACCGCCGGGACCTCGGCGATGTCGCGGGCCATGGAGTCGAAGTCGGGATTCTCAGGAGGGGTCTCACTCATGCCCCACACGATAGGTGCACCGCCCGGCCACCTCTCACTTAGCCCCTGCCGTCCCAATTAGCCCTTCCCCGCCGTTGCTGCTAACCTTGTGTGACGACCGGCCGGACAGGCATGCCGCACGGCTAGCAGGCCCGGCCCACAAGTGGAGGCTCCGATCTCCCACCTGACCGTCCTTCGGGACGGCGGGTCACCCCGGTCAGGCGGCCACCACCGTTCCGTACGGACGGTGGAGTCGCCCGAAAGCGCGCCCCGCGATCTTCGCGGCGGTGCTCCGGCAGTGTTTTTGGAGCCCCGCCTGTGATCGTCCGGGGCATTTTTTGTGCTTCGGCGCGGTTAGGTCTTACGAACAGAGACATACGCGGCTGTCCGCCAGACCGCCGTGTGGTGCTACCGAGGAGGATCCATCAGCGCCGAGCCCCGCATCAACGACCGGATTCGCGTTCCCGAGGTGCGACTTGTCGGTCCCAGTGGCGAGCAGGTGGGCATTGTCCCGCTGGCCAAGGCACTGGAGCTTGCGCAGGAGTACGACCTGGACCTGGTCGAGGTCGCGGCGAACGCCCGTCCGCCTGTGTGCAAGCTCATGGACTACGGGAAGTTCAAGTACGAGTCGGCCATGAAGGCCCGTGAGGCGCGCAAGAACCAGGCGCACACGGTCATCAAGGAGATGAAGCTCCGGCCGAAGATCGACCCGCACGACTATGACACCAAGAAGGGTCACGTCGTCCGGTTCCTCAAGCAGGGCGACAAGGTCAAGATCACGATCATGTTCCGTGGCCGCGAGCAGTCCCGGCCCGAGCTGGGCTACCGACTGCTGCAGCGTCTCGCGGAGGACGTCCAGGACCTCGGTTTCGTCGAGTCGAACCCGAAGCAGGACGGCCGGAACATGATCATGGTTCTCGGTCCGCACAAGAAGAAGACCGAGGCCATGGCCGAGGCCCGTCAGGCGCAGGAAGCCCGCAAGGCGGAGGCGAAGGCCAACCCGGGCCGTTCGCAGAACGCCGCGGACCTCCCGGACGCCGAGATCGCCGAGGCTCCTGCCGAGGCCCCTGCCGAGGCATCCGCCGAGGCGTGATCCCGGGGGACGAAAGTCCCCAGGAAGTAATCGACACAAGAGCGACGCTCCACCGTGCCCGGTTTCACGACCGGGCATCGGAGCGCCACCGACGAGGAGATAACGGCGCTATGCCGAAGAACAAGTCGCACAGCGGTGCCAGCAAGCGCTTCAAGATCACCGGCTCCGGCAAGGTGCTCCGCGAGCGCGCCGGCAAGCGCCACCTGCTCGAGCACAAGTCGTCCCGCGTGACGCGTCGCCTCACCGGCAACGCCGAGATGGCCCCGGGCGACGCCGCGAAGATCAAGAAGCTTCTCGGCAAGTGACGCACCGGCGCGCCTGATCGTCCGAACGATCCGCGCCCTACGTCAGGACCGGGACCCAATCGTTTCCGGGCCGCGTGAAGACAACCGCGGCCCCGCTACAAGGAGTTAACAAGTGGCACGCGTCAAGCGGGCAGTCAACGCCCACAAGAAGCGCCGGGCGATCCTCGAGCAGGCCTCCGGCTACCGCGGTCAGCGTTCGCGCCTGTACCGCAAGGCCAAGGAGCAGGTCACCCACTCGCTGGTCTACAACTACAACGACCGCAAGAAGCGCAAGGGCGACTTCCGTCAGCTGTGGATCCAGCGCATCAACGCCGCTGCCCGCGCCAACGGCATCACGTACAACCGCTTCATCCAGGGTCTGAAGGCCGCGAACGTCGAGGTCGACCGCAAGATCCTGGCCGAGCTGGCCGTCAACGACGCGGGTGCCTTCGCCGCCCTCGTCGAGGTCGCGCAGAAGGCCCTGCCGGCGGACGTCAACGCTCCCAAGGCTGCCTGACACCGCACCGGCCCCAGGCCGACGTGACTGTACGGACCCGCAGGCTTTCCGGCCTGCGGGTCCGTTGCGCTGTGAACGTACTCCTGAAGGTGAAGAGCATGCCCCCGGCCACCCCAGAACTCATCTCTCCTCGCTCCGCGCGCGTCGCCGCCGCCCGCCGGCTGGCCAAGCGGAACTTCCGGGGCAAGGACCGGCTGTTTCTCGCGGAGGGACCGCAGGCCGTGCGCGAGGCGGCCGGGCACCGGACCGGCGGGACGGACACGCTGGTCGAGCTGTTCGCCACCGTCGAGGCGGCCGAGCGGTACGCCGACATCATCGGCGACGCCCGCGGCGCGGGCGCCCGGGTGCACCTCGCCTCCGAGGAAGTGATCGCCGACATCTCCACCACCGTCACCCCGCAGGGGCTCGTCGGTGTGTGCCGGTTCCTCGACACACCGTTCGAGGAGATCCTCGCGGCCCGGCCCAAGCTCGTCGCCGTCCTCGCCAACGTGCGGGACCCCGGGAACGCCGGCACCGTCCTGCGCTGCGCGGACGCCGCCGGCGCCGAGGCCGTCGTACTGACCGACGCCTCCGTGGACCTCTACAACCCCAAGGCCGTCCGTGCCTCCGTCGGCTCCCACTTCCACCTGCCCGTCGCCGTCGGCGTCCCGGTCGACAGGGCCGTCGAAGGGCTCAAGGCCGCCGGGGTGCGCATCCTCGCCGCCGACGGGGCCGGTACCGACGACCTCGACGACGAGCTCGACAAGGGCACCATGGGCGGACCCACGGCGTGGGTGTTCGGGAACGAGGCCTGGGGACTCCCGGAGGACACCCGCGCGCTGGCGGACGCCGTGGTGCGCGTCCCGATCCACGGGAAGGCCGAGAGCCTGAACCTCGCCACCGCGGCCGCCGTATGTCTCTACGCGTCGGCCCGTGCACAGCGCGCCTCCGGAGGGTGCCGCTCCGTCACCGAGAGCTAGTAGGGTGACCAGCTCGGGGGGCCTGCTCCGACGGAGAGGTGGAGTACGGGGATGAGCGTCGGCACGAGCAGTGCGCAGGGAGACCGGGACGCGCGCTGCGTGCCCGCGCCCCGCCACGGTGACCTCGCCGAACTCGGTATCGGCCCCGACGAACTGCCCGACGGCCTCGTCGTCGCGGACGAGCACGGGCACGTCGTCTGCTTCAACGCGGCCGCCGCCCGCATCACCGCCGTGTCCCCCGCCGAGGCCCTCGGCCGGCGCCTGGAGAAGGCGCTGCCCCTGGAGGACCTGGAGGGCCGGCGCTGGTGGCAGCTCACCGATCCCTACGGGGGTCTGGCCATCCGGGCCGGCCAGCCCGAGCGCAATCTGCTGCTGCCCGGCGGCCGCGAGGTCCTCGTGTCGGCCCGGTACATCCGCAGCCACCCCACCGGACCCGTCCGCCGCGTCGTGGTGTGCCTGCGGGACACCGAGGCCCGGCGCCGCACCGAGCGCAGCCACGCCGAGCTGATCGCCACCGTCGCCCACGAGCTGCGCTCCCCGCTCACCTCCGTCAAGGGCTTCACCGCCACCCTGCTGGCCAAGTGGGAGCGGTTCACGGACGACCAGAAACGGCTGATGCTGGAGACCGTCGACGCCGACGCCGACCGCGTCACCCGGCTCATCGCCGAGCTCCTCGACATCTCCCGCATCGACTCCGGACGCCTGGAGCTGCGCCGCCAGCCCGTCGACATCGGCGCGGCCGTCGGCCGGCACATCCAGGCCTACGTCGCCGCCGGACAGCCCGCCGACCGGTTCCTGCTGCGCATCGAGCAGCCGCTGCCCGCGCTCTGGGCCGACCCGGACAAGATCGACCAGGTGCTCAGCAACCTCATCGAAAATGCCGTGCGGCACGGCGAGGGAACCGTCACCATTGACATCACGCCCGCGGCCACCGCGGCCAACACCGCCACGTCGGTCACGGTGAGCGACGAGGGGCCCGGCATCCCGGAGGAGTCCATGAACCGCGTCTTCACCCGCTTCTGGCGGGGCAGCAAGCGCGGTGGCACCGGCCTCGGGCTCTACATCGTCAAGGGCATCGTCGAGGTCCACGGCGGCACCATCACGGTCGGCCGCGCCGCCGACGGCGGCGCCGAGTTCCGATTTACGTTGCCCGTGGGCGCCCCGGCGTATCTCGCCTGACGGCCCACGGGCGCATTCGCACACCCCCACCCCGTTAGACTCGGCCTTTGGCACCTTTGTGTCCTGCACACGGCCCTGAACCGGTCACGGGGACCATCCGCCAGCCAATCGGAAGCACGGGAAGAGATGTCGGCACCGAATAAGTCGTACGACCCTGTCGAGGTCGAGGCGTTGAAACCGGAAGAGATCGAGCGCATGCGGGACGAGGCGCTCGCCGCCTTCGCCGCCGCGGACTCCCTCGACGCGCTCCAGGAGGCGAAGATCGCCCACGCCGGCGGTGCGTCTCCGCTGGCCCTCGCCAATCGCGAGATCGGCGCGCTGCCCCCGCATGCCAAGGCCGAGGCCGGCAAGCGTGTCGGCCAGGCCCGCGGCGCCGTGAACAAGGCCTTCGGCGCCCGCCAGGCCGAGCTGGAGGCGGAGCGTGACGCCCGCGTCCTGGTCGAGGAGTCGGTGGACGTCACGCTGCCCCACGACCGCGTGCCGGCCGGGGCCCGCCACCCGCTCACCACCCTGTCCGAGCGCATCGAGGACGTCTTCGTGGCCATGGGCTACGAGGTCGCCGAGGGCCCGCAGGTCGAGGCCGAGTGGTTCAACTTCGACGCCCTCAACATCGGCCCGGACCACCCGGCCCGCGGCGAGGCGGACACCTTCTTCGTGCAGGGCGAGGACGGCGGCTCCGAGTCCGGCGTCGTGCTGCGCACCCACACCTCGCCCGTGCAGATCCGCTCGCTGCTCGACCGCGAGCTGCCGGTGTACGTGATCTGCCCCGGCCGCGTGTACCGCACCGACGAGCTCGACGCCACGCACACCCCGGTCTTCCACCAGGTCGAGCTGCTCGCCGTGGACGAGGGCCTGACCATGTCCGACCTCAAGGGCACCCTGGACCACATGGTCCAGTCCCTGTTCGGCGAGGGCATGAAGACCCGGCTGCGGCCGAACTTCTTCCCGTTCACCGAGCCGTCCGCCGAGATGGACATGGTGTGCTACGTCTGCCGCGGCGAGTCCGTCGGCAACCCCGACCGCCCCTGCCGCACCTGCTCCTCCGAGGGCTGGATCGAGCTGGGCGGCTGCGGCATGGTCAACCCCAAGGTGCTGACCGCCTGCGGCGTCGACCCGGAGAAGTACAGCGGGTTCGCCTTCGGGTTCGGCATCGAGCGGATGCTGATGTTCCGCCACAACGTCGAGGACATGCGAGACATGGTCGAGGGTGACGTCCGGTTCACCCGGCCGTTCGGGATGGAGATCTGATGCGGGTCCCGCTTTCTTGGCTGCGGGAGTACGTCGACCTGCCGGCGACTGAAACCGGCCGTGACGTGCAGGCCAAGCTCATCGCGACCGGCCTGGAGGTCGAGACGGTCGAGCAGCTCGGCGAGGGCCTCAAGGGTCCCCTCGTCGTGGGTCGGGTGCTGACCATCGAGGAGCTGGAGGGCTTCAAGAAGCCGATCCGCTTCTGCACCGTCGACGTCGGCACCGCCAACGGCACCGGCGAACCCCAGGAGATCGTCTGCGGCGCCCGCAACTTCGCCGTCGGCGACAAGGTCGTCGTGGTGCTGCCGGGCGCCGAGCTGCCCGGTGGGTTCTCGATCAGCGCCCGCGAGACGTACGGCCGGACGTCCCACGGCATGATCTGCTCCAGCGACGAGCTGGGCATGGGCGACGACGGCACCAAGGGCATCATCGTGCTGCCGCCGGAGACCGAGGTCGGCAAGGACGCCATCGAGCTGCTGGAGCTCGTCGACGAGGTCCTCGACATCGCCGTCACCGCCAACCGCGGCGACTGCCTGTCGATCCGCGGCGTCGCCCGCGAGACCGCCATCGGCTACGGCCTGGCCCTGCGCGACCCGGCCCTGATCGACGTACCGGGCCCGAACGCCTTCGGCTACCCGGTCGAGGTGTCCGCGCCGGCCGGCTGCGACCGCTTCACCGCCCGCACCGTCACCGGTCTCGACCCGGAGGCGCGCTCGCCGATCTGGCTGCGGCGCCGGCTGCAGAAGGTCGGGATGCGCCCGATCTCGCTCGCCGTCGACATCACCAACTACGTGATGATGGAGCTCGGCCAGCCGCTGCACGCCTACGACCGGGGGCTGGTCCAGGGCACGATCGGCGTGCGCCGCGCCGAGGAGGGCGAGAAGCTCGTCACCCTCGACGGCACCGAGCGCCGGCTGCACGCCGAGGACCTGGTGATCACCGACGAGCGCGGACCGATCGGCCTGGCCGGCGTCATGGGCGGCGCGAACACCGAGATCGCCGACCACGAGGACGTGGAGAACGCCACGACCGAGGTCGTCATCGAGGCCGCGCACTTCGACCAGATCTCCGTCGCGCGCACGGCCCGCCGCCACAAGCTGTCCTCCGAGGCGTCCCGGCGCTTCGAGCGCGGTGTCGACCCGCAGGCCGCGGCCGCCGCCGCCCAGCGCACGGTGGACCTGCTGGTGCTGCTGGCCGGCGGTACCGCCGACGCCGGCGTCACCGAGGTCGTCGCGCCGTCCGCGCCGCACATCATCACCGTCCCCGCCGACCACCCGGACAAGGTGGCGGGCGTGGAGTACGGCCGCGAGACGGTCGTCCGCCGCCTCCAGGAGATCGGCTGCGACGTGTACGGGCAGGACGAGCTCATCGTCACCGTCCCGTCCTGGCGTCCCGACCTCGCCGAGGCGAACGACCTGGCGGAGGAGGTCATCCGCCTGGAGGGCTACGAGGACCTGCCCTCCACGCTGCCCAAGCTCCCCTCGGGCCGCGGCCTGACCCACCGCCAGCGGCTGCACCGCCGCGTCGGCCGCGCGCTGGCCGGCGCCGGGTACGTCGAGGCGCCGAACTACCCCTTCATCGGCGAGCAGGTCTTCGACCAGCTCCTGCTGGAGGCCGACGACCCGAACCGCCGTGTCGTGAAGCTGGCCAACCCGCTCAACGACGAGGAGCCCGCGCTCCGTACGTCGCTGCTGCCGGGCCTGCTCGGTGCGCTGCGGCGCAACGACGGCCGGGGCGCGCACGACCTGGCGCTGTTCGAGACGGGTCTGGTGTTCCACCCGCGCGAGGAGCGGAAGGCCGCCGCGAACCTGCCGGTCGACCGGCGCCCCACCGACGACGAGCTCGCCGAGCTGAACGCCGCGCTGCCCGACCAGCCGCGGCACGTCGCGGCCGTCCTCGCGGGCGCCCGCGAGCAGGCCGGCTGGTGGGGCAAGGGTCGCCCGGGCGACTGGGCCGACGCCGTCGAGGCCGCCCGCGCGGTCGCCCGTGAGGCCGGTGCCGAGCTGATCGTCCGCAAGGGCCAGTACGGTCCGTGGCACCCGGGCCGCACCGCCGAGCTCGTGGTCGTCGCCGACGGCACCGAGCAGGTCGTGGGCCACGCGGGCGAGCTGCACCCGCGCGTCGTCAAGGCCCTGGGTCTGCCCCCGCGCACGGCCGCGATGGAGCTGAACCTGGACGCCCTGGAGCAGGTCGGCGACGGCGCTCCGCAGGCGCCGAGCATCTCCTCCTTCCCGGTCGCCACCCAGGACGTCGCCCTCGTCGTCGACGAGTACGTCCCGCACGCGGACGTCGAGGCCGCGCTGCGCGAGGGTGCCGGCGAACTGCTGGAGTCCATCCGGCTGTTCGACGTGTACGAGAACGCCGAGCAGCTGGGCGACGGCAAGAAGTCGCTGGCCTACGCGCTCCGCTTCCGCGCGAAGGACCGCACGCTGACCGTCGACGAGGCCTCGGCGGCCCGCGACACGGCGGTGGCCCTCGCGGGCGAGCGCACGGGAGCCGTGCTGCGCGGCTAGTCGCCGCGGGAGACCGCGCGGTCGACCGGGGGCAGGCCGCCCCTGGCCGGCCGCGCGGTCTCCCGCGTTCCGGCGAGCCACTTCAGGCGCCTCACCTGCATAAATGCACGTGTTCTGACATGGCTCACTCATTTGGGTGAGAACTACCGGTGAACCTGCCTTTTCGGGGCAGGCCGTCGACAGAATCGGACCGGCCTTTCGGGGCCGGTCCGTCTGCTCTGTCTGGGCCTCCATGGGGGAACATCGGCATGATCCGTATCAAGGCACGGGCACCCACCCGACGGGTTTTCGTCCGCGGGCCGCACCGCCGATCACGGCGGCGCGCGCTCGCCCTGGCGCTCCCCACGGTCTGGGGCGCCGTGGCGGTGACCTACAAACTGGCCTGCCCGCTCGCCCAGCAGACCGGGCTCGGCGCCCGGATCGCCACCAGTGCCGTGTTCTTCGCGGTCGGGACCGGGCTGGTGTTCCACGTCCGCCGGGCACTGGTCCGCGAGTTGAGGCAGGTCCGCAAGGTCGCGGGCGCCGCCCAGCGCGTGCTGCTGCGGCCCCTGCCCCCGCGCCTCGACGGCCTGGCCGTCGCCGCCGCCCAGCTCTCCGCCGACCGCGGCGCGGCCATCGGCGGCGACCTGTACGAGGTGATCGCCACCGAGCACGGCGTACGCGTCGTGATGGGCGACGTACGCGGCCACGGCCTGGCCGCCATCGGCACGGTCGCCGCCCTCCTCGGCAGCTTCCGCGAGGCGGCCCACGACGAGCCCGGACTGGAGCGCGTCCTGTGCCGTCTGGACCGCGCCCTCGCCCGGCACCTGCGCGAACGCAGCCGCGCGGAACACCCGGCGGGCGGCCAGGAGCCCGAGCACCCGGTCGCCGAGGAGTTCGCCACCGTACTCCTCCTGGAGATCCGCCCGGACGGCGAACTGCACGCGCTGAACTGCGGCCATCCCTGGCCCTACCTGATCGGCGCGCACGGCGTCGAAGCCCTCGCCGGGGCCGAACCCCTGCCGCCGCTCGGCCCGTTCCCGCTGCCCCGCGATCTGGAGGTCATACGCTGCGGCCACCTGCTTCCCGGTGAGTCGCTGGTCCTGTACACGGACGGCGCGGCGGACGCGAGGGACGCGCACGGCCGCTTCTTCTCCCTCCCGTCGGTGCTGCGTCAGACGGCGGGCGACCGGCCCGTGACACCGCAGGCCGTCCTGCGTACGGTCTTCACCGCACTGCGACGCCACATCGGTGGCAGGCCGTCGGACGACATCGCCCTCCTGGTCCTGCGCAACGAGCGCCGGCACACCCATGCCCTGGGGACGCGGGGAACCACGTGGCAGGCCCCCACGGACCCGCAGCCGACACCCCATCGCTAGGT
>NZ_JADDRL010000179.1 GCF_021538895.1 Streptomyces olivochromogenes
GTGCAGGTCCCCGAGATCGGATCCCATACCCGCACCACCCGGTCGCGGCCCGCGCTGGCGAGCCAGGTGCCGTCCGGAGCAACCGCTACTGCCGATACCGGGCCGGTGTGGCCGGTGAGAGAGGCGGTACAGGTCCCCGAGACCGGATCCCAGACCCGAACCACTTCGTCGTCGCTGGCCGTGGCGAGCCGGGTGCCGTCTGGGGCGATCGCCAGCGCCGTCACCGTATCGGTGTGGCCGGTGAGAGAGGCGGTACAGGTCCCCGAGACCGGATCCCAGATCCGCACCTCCCGGTCGTCACCCGTGCTGGCGAGCCAGGTGCCGTCTGGAGCGATCGCCAGCGCCCGCACCCAGATGGTGTGGCCGGTGAGAGACGCGGTACAGATCCCCGAGACCGGATCCCAAACCCGCACCACCCCGTCGTCGCCCGCACTAGCGACCCAAGCGCCGCCCGAAGCAATCGCCAACGCCCGTGCGTCACCGATGATGCTGGGTAGAGGAGGGGGCTCAGCAGAAGTATCCCGATCCCAGAGGCGTGCCCTCTGGTCGAAGCCAGCGCTGGCGAGCCAGGTGCCGTCTGGAGCGATCGCCAACGCCCACACCGAGCCGGTGTGGCCGGTGAGAGAAGCGATACAGGTCCCCGAGAGTGGATCCCAGATCCGCACTACCCGGTCGTCACCCGTGCTGGCGAGCCAGGTGCCGTCCGGAGCGATTGCCAGTGCCGTCACCGTATCGGTGTGGCCGGTGAGAGAGGCGGTGCAGGTCCCCGAGACCGGATCCCATACCCGCACCACCCCGTCGTGGCCCGCGCTGGCGAGCCAGGTGCCGTCCGGAGCAACCGCCAACGCCAGCACCCAGTCGATGTGGCCGGTGAGAGAAGCAGTACAGGTCCCCGAGACCGGATCCCAAACCCGCACCACCCCGTCGTGGCCCCCGCTGGCGAGCCAGGTGCCTCCTGAGGCGATCGCCAGCGCCTGCACCGAGCTGGTGTGGCCGGTGAGACAAGCGGTGCAGGTCCCCGAGATCGGATCCCAGATCCGCACTACCCGGCCGTCGCTCGCGCTGGCGAGCCAGGTGCCGTCCGGAGCGATTGCCAGCGCCGTCACCGTATCGGTGTGGCCGGTGAGAGAAGCAATACAGGTCCCCGAGATCGGATCCCAAACCCGAACCACCCGGTCGCGGCCGGCGCTGGCGAGCCAGGTGCCGTCCGGAGCAACCGCTACTGCCGACACCGGGCCGGTGTGGCCGGTGAGAGAAGCAGTACAGGTCCCCGAGACCGGATCCCAAACCCGAACCACCTTGTCGTGGCCCGCGCTGGCGAGCCAGGTGCCGTCCGGAGCAACCGCTACTGCCGATACCGGGCCGGTGTGGCCGGTGAGAGAAGCGGTGCAGGTCCCCGAGACCGGATCCCATACCCGCACCACCTCGCCGGCTGTGGCGAGCCAGGAGCCGTCCGGAGCAACCGCCACTGCCGATACCGGGCCCGTGTGGCCAGTGAAGCTGCGCTGCAATGAGGCATGGGGGCGGTCGGGCAGGGGGGCTCGGTTGACGAGGCAGGGACGTAGGGCGGGGTCTCGCTGGCGTGCGGCGATCTGTGGGTGCCAGTGGGGCGAGTGATCGAGGCGGCTGTGCAGGATGGCTGTAAGGGCGTGAGACGGGTCGGTGGGGGTGAGGAGGTGGGCGATCTGGGCAAGGCTGCGCGCAAGAGGGCGGGCGTGGGGGGAGTTGATGCGCGTGAGGTCGCTCCAGGGTGCGCTCGGGCCGCGCTGAATGAGGCGGGCTTCGACCCAGCGCAGGTCGCCCGCGACGGCCTCGGCAGACGCCGTGCGGCCTGCAGCAACGAGGTGATCGATAAGGTGGTCGAGGAGATACCCGTGCTCTAGCCGCCACCAGGCTCGCCCCGGGTCGGGGGTAGCGGGGGCAAGCTGCCTGGCCGTTGGCAGTGTGGCAGCGGCAGCGTCGATCAGGAGGCGGTTGATGCGAGTCAGACCAGCAGGGCCGAGCGTGTTCCGGAGGTAGTCGCGGACGACGTCGTGGAGGCTGATCCTGCCGCCGTGCCGTGGGGCGAGGACAATCAGGGACAGGCGTTCCAGATCCCGACAGAGGGTGCGGCTCTGTTCCTCAGTCAGCCCTCCAGTGGCCTGCCACAGCAGGGTGACGATGGATACCGGTATCAACTCGTCCTCGGCGAAGACGCCGAGTTCGCTGAAGCGGTCGGCGCCGCCGGGCGGCAGCAGGGTGGTGGCTGCTTCGATCGACGCCTTGACGGCTTTGCTTCGCAGGCGGGGGTTGTCCAGGTCCCATACGGCGGTGGGATCGTCCACCGCGGCCGGGCCGTGGGCTGTGAGCCGGTGCAGGATCTGTTCAGCGCAGGCTGCGGGATCGGCGCCGGATGCGGCCTGTTCGGCGATCAGACGGTTGGTCAGACGCAGCAGTAGTGCCCACTGGCCGGTGGCCCTGAGCAAGGCTTCGACCAGGGTGTCGGGCAGGTCCGGTAGTTCCCACGTCAGTACTGCCCTTGCCTGATCGGTTGACATCTCATCGACCTGGATGGGCTGCGCGCTGACGGGCAGCAAGGAGGGATTGCGGGTGGTGACCAGCCGGACGCAGCGCTGGCCGCCGTGCAGGAACGGTGTGAGCTGTTCGTCCTCCCACACGTCGTCGAGTACGAGGAGGGTGCGGGGCCGTTGATCGAGGAGGCGGCCCAGGTGGGCGCCGGCCAGTTCGGGATCGTCGAATTCGGTGGTGTCTCCCGTGATGAACCGAGTGACCTCAGCTACTTTGGCGGCCACCGCGGCGCGGCCGCGGATGTCCCGACCGATCGTGACGGTATAGATCCGTGAGCGGAATCGGCGCCGCACCCGCCGGTGGGCGCACACGGCGGTGGCCAGGGTGGTCTTGCCGAATCCGCCAGCGCCCCACAGGGAAGTGGTGATGCCCACGGCGCTGCGGCCGCGGCAGACGGCTGCAACCGTGGCACGGGTCTGGGCACGGTCCACGAACCAGTCCGGTACTGGCGTCAGCTGAGGGGGTGGGGGATCGCCCTGGACGGCCGGTGCGTGTTCTTGCAGCCACACCGCGAGGGCGACAGCCACCGCGGACAGTACTCCCAGCACGATGACCCAGGGCCAGGCGTGCTGCCGCAGGCCGTCAACTGCCCACGGCCAGTGTGTGTCGGACGTTGCGGCGTTCCCTGCCAGCGCCAGCAGGACCGCCAACACGGAACCCATGCAAGCCAGCGCTGCCATTGCCATGCTCCGGCCTCGCACACGCACCCCCAAAAAAACGCACGTCGACGTGGACCATATCGACAGGGCAACCGCAGCAAGAGCCGAACATCACCAACTCGCACGGAGGAGAGCGTCGGCCAGCGCTCAGCCCACTCCCGCACCATGCGCATCGCATCGGTATCCCAGGTGGTGACGTAGGGAGCCGGGCCGTCGTCAGTAGCGTTCCTCAGCCACTGGGGAATCAGCCTTGCTGACCAGGCCATCCGTCCAGGAAGCGGCCCCCTCATGGACTCGCCGCGGCGGCGCTGCGCTGATGCGGATCTATGAAGATGGCCAGGCCCGTTCTTGGCCTCAGCCAGTTGACCGTTGCAGCTGTGGCCGAAGTTGCGCATCACCACGCATGGGATTTCCGGCGATCGCGGATCGGCGTTGAGGCTTCAGCGGCGGGACAGGTTGACCTTCACGCATAGGTCAATGCCTAGCGTCAGCGGTATGAAGTCCTTTGCGAAGAGCGCAACGCCGCCTGCCCTTTCCAGCCTGCCAAGCACGGGCCTGGAGGTCCGACTCGCCGCACGGCCCGTCGGGCTCTCGACACTCGACCACTTCGAGATCGTCGAGGTGGGCGTACCGGACCCCGCACCGGGCCAGGTGCTGGTTCGTAACCTGTTCATGTCGCTCGATCCCGGCATGCTCATGTTGATCGCGGGCGGATCCCCGCTGCCAATGCCTCGCTACGAGGTGGGACAGGTGATGTACGGGGACGCGCTCGGCGAGGTGGTCGCCTCGGCAGATCCGTCGCTGAGCGAGGGAGAGCTGGTAGTCCATCGGCTCGGCTGGCGGGAGTACGCCGTGGCCGAGGCAGGTGCGTTCCGCCGCGTGGACAAGGCGGCCTACCCCAGCCCCTCCATGCACCTGGGATTCGGGCTGGTCGCCTACGTCGGCCTCACGGAGGCGGCAAGGCTGCGGCCCGGTGACACCGTCTTCATCTCCAGCGCGGCAGGAGCCACCGGGAGCATGGCAGGTCAAATAGCTCGGCTCAAGGGAGCCAGCCGGGTGATCGGCAGCGCCGGCTCGGCCGACAAAGTTGCTTACCTGACCGGGAAGCTCGGGTTTGATGCGGCCTTCGACTACCACGACGGCCCGGTACTCGACCGGCTGCGCGAAGCGGCCCCGGACGGCATCGACGTCTACTTCGACAACGTGGGAGGCGAGCAACTGCGCGCCGCCATCGAGGTCATGAATGTGCACGGCCGTATCGCGGTCTGCGGAGCCCTCAACCGACAGAGTACGGCCCGCCCCGACGACGGTCCCGGTGATCTGCTGAGCGTCCTGGGTAAACGCCTGACTATCCGCGGCTTCACCCTGTGGGACCACCTGGACCGGGCTGCGGAGTTCGGCGATCAGTTCCGCGACTGGCTGCGCGAGGGATCCATCGTCTACGACGAGACGGTGATCGACGGGCTGGCGAGGGCGCCCCAGGCACTCCTCGATCTCGTCCGCGGGAGGTACACCGGGAAGACCGTGGTCCGCCTCAGGAGTTGAGCACAAGGTATCCGTCACGCCCGACAGTCAGCTCGGAGGTTGCCGCATGTTGATCGGTGAACTGGCCGCACAGACAGGGACCACGACCCGCGCCCTGCGCTACTACGAGGAGCAGGGCCTGCTGGAGTCCGACCGGACACCGTCGGGCTACCGCGTCTACGGCCCGCACGCGGTGACCCGGGTCCGCAACGTCCGCGACCTGCTCGCCTCCGGGTTCACCGTCGAGAACGTCAAGTCCTTCGTGCGCTACCTCGACACCGATCTGCCCGAGGTGTTCGAGTACTCGCCGTTGTGCGCCGACGGCTACGTCGTCGGTGCACAACGGGTGGCCGAGCTGAAGGAGAAGATCGCAGCCCTGACGCGGCTGCATGACGCCCTGGTCCAACGGATGCCCTGGCTGGCGACAGCCAGTGATGCCTCACAGAAAGAGGCCGCCTGATCCGGCATCCCCCACCACTACGACCTGACTCAGAAGCGGTCGCCCCGCAGGTGGGCAATCAAGTTGAGTATGTCTGTCCGTCGGTTGAGCGAGCGGTGGGGAAGTTCAACGTTCTGACCGCAGTTCCGTGAATGATCTCGAAGCGATCGGCTGACGACTCTGCTGGTTGATGCCGATGCGATCGGAGCCCAGGGACGTGGCTATGCTCGCGATCATGTGGAGAGAGTCAGTGCTGGAAGTCTTTCCTGATGCAGGGCTTCGGACGCCGGTCGAGGCCTCCGAGGTTGTCGCGGCGGAAGGATGCCTGGGCCGGGCCCTGCCGGCGGATCTCAAGCAGTTGCTTCTGGAGAGCAACGGGGTGATCGGCCACACCCATGTGGACACCGTATGGAGCTTGGAGCAGATCGTCGACCAGAACCTCCAGCTCTGGTCCGACCAGACGCTTGCCGAGCTCTATATGCCTTTCGATTCCTTCATGTTCTTCGGGGACAATGGAGGTGGCGATCAGTTCGCCCTCGTGCAGAAGCCGCAGCGCCCGGACGTCTTCGTGTGGGAGCACGAGAGCGACAGCCGCCGATGGGTGGCAAACAACCTGTGCGACTACCTCGGGCGCTCCCTGCGCGTCGGCGGGGACGACTGGTATCGGCTGTAAATCACGGCGGAGTGAGGATCCGGATCCGCAGAAGGCGGAACGAGGCCCGGCCGTACATGGCTCTCTTGATCGTTTTCACGCGATTGACATGGCCTTCGGCTTTGCCGGAGCTCCATTCGTGGGTGAGTCCGGCGGTGACGGCGTCTTCGGAAAGTGGGGTCTTCCGTAGCCGCGGAAGACCCCACAAAGCCTCAGCGATGCATCACAAGGTCCCCGCCGACGTGCAGCCGTGCGCCGGCGACCACTTGTCCGCCAGGTCTGCGACGAGGCCTGGCGCCCCGGCATCGAGCACTGCGTACAGCTCGCCGCGCTCGGCGACTCCGACCCGAATGCCATGGACCTCCCCGGCGGCGACCACCGCAGGTCGGTGCGCGGCGATCGCGCGGACTGCCTGGGCAGCTCGGAAGGGCCCCGGATCGAGCCGGCCCGAGACGACCGGCACTACGCGACGTACGGGTTCCGGCTGCCGGGCTTCCTCACCTCACCGACGACCCCCCTGATCTATCCGAGGCTCGCCGTCCGTTCGGTCGGCGGGCCTTGGCCTTACTGGCTGGCACGCCGACGTCGGGGCACTTCCTGTGGTGCCGTGGACCCTGTTGCCCTTGGGCAGGGGTGCGCGGTCATGCGGCTCGCCCCCACATAGCCGTGCCCGGACGTCCGGCACGGCGGCCGTTGTTGGACGGCGTGGTGGCGTGCGCGGCGGTGGCGTCGGCGGCACGCTGCAGGACGGCCAGGTCTCGGCAGCCGATCGCGTCGGGGGTCGCGGCGCCGACCGAGGCGGCGACGTCGACGGTGCGGCCGTCGTCCAGGGGGACCGGCGTGCAGCATGCGGATCAGCTGTTCCAGGCGGTGCGCGCGGCGGTCGCGGGGCAGCTCCAGGGCAACGGCGAACTCGTCGCCGCCGAGGCGGCTGACGGCGGCGCGGGGGCTGGCCCAGGCAGTGAGCCGGACGCCGAACGCGGCAAGGACCGTGTCACCGGCCACGTGGCCGAGGCGGTCGTTGATTGCTTTGAAGTGATCGGCCTCGACCATGACCACGGCCTTGTCGTCGCCGTGGCGGCGCAGGATCTGCCGGGCGCGGGCGAAGTAGGCATCGCGGCGCAGCCGCCCGGTGAGCGGGTCGTGCTTCATCGCGGCGAGCCGCTTGTGCAGCGCGATGGCGTGCACGGTCCAGCCGGTCAACGGCAAAGCGGCTTCGGCCAGTAAGAGGGTGCGCTGCCCGATCCGGGCCGATGCGCGCAGGTGGGACGCCGTACTGGGGTCCTCCGTCTCGTCTTGTGCGGGATGAATGGGCCCGGGACAGCCGACGAAGCCGGCAAGCAGAGAGGTTGTCCTGGGGCGTAGCCACAGCTCGACGTCGCTGACGCGGAGCCAGCTATACGGTCGTTCAAGCGATCGGATGGTCGTCTCGGATCAGGCGGCCAGCCGGTGCGTGGCCGGGGTCGCCGGGGTGCCACGGTGAACAACCTCCGGGCCCAGGGGAATTGCTCTCTCGTACCGGTGCCAGCCCGACAACCGGCAGTCGTCATCGCGAGGTATTTAGGGGCCGGAGGCGATGACGCGCCGCCGTCAGACGCCGTCCTCGCTGCGCAACTGCTCGGCGGCGGCCTGGTAGGCAGCGGCGGCGCGGGTGAAGTAGTCGAAGAGGACGTCGAGTTGCTCGGGAGAGTAGCCGTCGAGGATCTCGCCGATCTTCTGGCGGGCGGGGGCCATGACACGGTCGAGGCCGGCGGGCTCGCCGACCGGTTCGACGATGACCTTGCGCCGGTCGTCGGGGGAGGGGACACGGCGTACGTAGCCGGCTTGCTCCAGTCGGTCGATGAGGCGGGTGGTCGGACCGGTGGTGAGGCTGGTGCGGGTGCCCAGTTCACCGGGGGTCATGGGCCCGGACAGGTGAAGGATGTTCAGCGCGTACAGGTCGGTGGCGCCGAGCTCGCAGGCCCTGGCGCTGGCATGGCCGTGGAGCATCACGGCGCTGAGGTAACGGCGGTAGATCTGGCTGGCGTCGGCTCGCATGGCAGGCGTTGACATGGGCTTCCTCACTCCATATTCTCTTCTTCAAAGAAGAGACATCTTCAAAGCAGTATCTTCTCCAGAGAAGCTATCATCATCGCGCCGGAGGAACGCCATGACCGCGCACCTGAACCCCGCCATCCCCCTCGACCCGGCCCGCGCCGCGGACGCCACAGCCGTCCATACCCTGCTGGAGCGCAGCTGCGCGGCCTGGGCGAACGGCGACGGCGCCGCGTACGGCGAGCAGTTCACGACGGACGCCACCGATGTCACCTACGTCGGCACCGCCTACCACGGCGGTACGGAGATCGGCCGCGCCCACCAGGCCCTGTTCGACAGCTTCCTCAAGGGCACCCGGCTGATCGTCGAGATCACCGACCTGCGTTTCTACGGCACCGACACCGCCGTGGTCGTCACCCGCGGCGACGTACGCAAGGGCGGCCCGAAGGCCGACGACGATCCGGCCAAGCTCGGCAAGCTCGCCACGTACACGGTCGTCCGCGAGGCCGACGGAAGATGGCGCATCGCCGCCGTCCAGAAGACGCAGCGCAAGCCGCTGATGGAGGCACTCTCCTTCCGCTTCCAACCCGCCACCCGCCCCGCCAAGCGCTGAATACCGGGGTAACCGCCCTGCCCGCCGCAGAGGAGACGGGCGCCTAGGCTCTCACCCGGCACCGGCACAACCCAAGGAGCGCCAACGTGTACGACCCCGCACCGGAGCACCCGTACCCCGACGCCCACCGGCCGGACGACGCGCCCACACCGCACGCACTGCTCGAGCCCGTGCTCGGGTTCCTGGGCACATGGCACGGCCAGGGCCAAGGCGGATATCCGACGCTCGCCGGTGACTTCACCTACGCCCAAGAGGTCACCTTCAGCCACGACGGCCGCCCCTTCCTTTGCTACGAGGCCCGGGCCTGGCTGCTCGACGCCGAGGGCGCACCGTTGCGCCCGGCGGCTCGGGAGAGCGGATGGTGGCGGCTTCAGCCCGACGGCCGGGTGGAGGCACTGATCACCCAGCCCACCGGCATCGCCGAGATCGCGGTCGGCCAAGCGGCACAGGACACGGTGGATCTCTCCACGCACGAGGTGGCCCTCACTCCCACGGCCAAGGAGGTCAACGCCACCCGCCGCCGCTACACCCTGACCGACAGCGACACACTCACGTTCGTCCACGACCTCGCGGCGGTCGGCCAGCCGTTGCAGCACCATCTCTCGGCAACCCTGCGACGCACGCGGTAGGTCATACCGCCCGGCGAACACCCCCACACCCTCACCACCCGCAACGGCCCTCTCCTACAGGGACGTCGGGCGCACCACGGAGGCAATCACCATCGAGGAGGGGGTCATTGCCGACTCTGAGCGGCTGCTGGGCCCCGAGCACCCTCTTACCTTGCGGGCGGTGGACACACTGAATGAATCGAGGCGAGTTCGGTAGCCGCGATCGTGGCGCCGGTGGCCTCGTGCCGCGCCCGTCTGGCGCGTACGCCGCTGACGTGCGACATCCCTGGGCCGGGGGCCCATGGAGGCATGGCGGCCACCATGTCCGATTGCTTCGGCCTGGTCTCCGCGCCGGTCCTGGTCAGCCCGGCCACGGACGACCACCGTGAGTGCCTTAACGGGGTGCACCGCAGTGACGGAGGGAGTATTCGCCACCACCGCGCCTGCGAGCTGGATGGCCGGGAAGTCGCCCACCAGGACGTCGGGCGAGGAGTCGAGATGCCGGACGGCACGATGGCCGTGCTGGACGATGTGGCCCTGGAACGGCTGCCGCTGCCGACGCGGCACCTCATCGAGGTGCTGGGGTTCGTCCCGGCCGACACCATCGACCCCATCTCCGGTGGGGGCTGAGGCAGTGCCGTGCACCAGCCGGATGATCTACGCAATCATCGACAGTACGTGCGCGTTGGGTCCTGTTTCGCTCACGATGTGGCCATAGCTCGTGCCGCTGTCCGTGGATTGCTGGTAGGCCTACTCGACTGCTGCTTCAACGGGGGCCTGCCAGCGATGGGCTCGCGGGGGATGGAGCATGCGCGAGGCCGGGGACAGAAGGCTGTGGACCACACCGGTCATCGGCCCCGGCCGTTCGGGGGACGCACGGGCCGCCTCCAGCGCGGCTCCGCCTCGCCGACCGCCCACGGGGGCATCCCTTGTTCCACGCGTGGGCGCTTGCGCCGCCCTCACCCCAGCGCGACAGCAGGGCAGGGCCGCCGGGCCTGGCCCGCCACAGAGACGGAGGAGTGGAATGCGCATGCGAGCGGCCTGGGCGGTGTGGCGTCGGCGGGTGCCGGCGGTGACGGTGATGGCGGGGGCAGCCTGCCTGGTAGGGGCGGGCCCGGCCGCGGCCGTCCAGGACACCGCGGTTCACTGCCGCACCCAGAGCCTGCAGCACGCGATCGACGCCGCCCCCTCCGGGGCGACGCTGCGGGTGGCAGGAACCTGTCTGGGCAACTTCACGATCAGCAAGGACCTGACGCTGATCGGCCTGAGGGACGCGGTCCTCGACGGCAACCAGGCCGATTCCACCGTGACGGTCGCCGGAACCGTCCAGGTCCAGCTGGACAAGCTGACCATCACCAACGGCAGCGCCCTGTCCGGCGGCGGCATCCACAACAACGGCGCCACGGTGACGCTGGACCACTCCACGGTGCGCGGCAACAGCGCCGGCCGCTCCGGCGGCGGCATCTTCAACGACAACGGGGGCACGGCGACCCTGAAGAGCTCCACGGTGAGCAACAACACTGCGGGTGACGGCGGCGGCATCTACAACAACGGCGGCACGCTGACGCTGAAAAGCTCCACGGTGCGCGACAACGACGGCGACAACGAGGGCGGCGGCATCTTCAACTACACCGGCGGCACTGCCACTTTGAACGACTCCACGGTAAGGAGCAACGCCGCCAACGGCGGCGGTGGCATCGTCAACTACAGCGACGCCACGGCGACGCTGAACGACTCCACGGTGAACAACAACAGCGCCGAAGTCGGCGGCGGAATCGGCAACAGTGGCGAATTGAAGCTGGACCGATCCACGCTGGAGCGCAACAGCGCAGGCATCGGCGGCGGCATCGAAAACGGCGGCGGCAAGGTGACGCTGAATCACTCCAAGGTGCGTGACAACAAGGCCGCCGCTGGCCTCGGCTTCGGCGGTGGCATCGAAAACGGCGGCGGCAAGGTGACGCTGATCGACTCCACGGTGAGCAACAACACCGCCGCCGCTGGCGTCGGCGGTGGCATCGACAACGTCTTCGGCACGGTGACACTGATCGACTCCACGGTGAGCGACAACACCGCCGACCTCGGCGGCGGCATCGCCAACACCGGCGGGGGTGGCACCGTGACGCTGGACCACTCCACGGTGAGCAACAACACCGCGAAAGGCGGCGGAGGCGGAGGCTTCTACAACAGTGGCGGCGCACTGACACTGAAGAACTCCACAGTGGAGCGCAACACCGCCTCCGGCGGTTTCGGCGGCGGCATCTACAACACCGTCGGCGGTGGCACGGTGACGCTGGACCACTCCACGGTGCACAACAACACCGCGAAGAACGATGGCGGCGGCATCTACAACGAAGGCGGCGCGGTGACGCTGCTGAACGACGCCCAGGTACGCGAGAACCACCCAGACAACTGCGCCGGTCCAAGCCCCGTCCCCGGCTGCACCAGCTGACCTGCCCACGTCCGTCGGCGCCCCCGGCCGGAACACCGCACTGCACCAGCTGCCCGCCGGAGCCACGACCCCCAGGGGCCCAACACCGAGACCTGACTCACCCCCTCAAACCTTCACCCCCGTCGCGCCGAAGTGAAGTCCCAGTAGTCGATCCGCCATGAGCTACCGCGAGTAGGCCGTGAAGGTGAGTGTGCTACTGCATCCGGCGCGCGCACCCGTGATGGCCCGCGTTTTCCCGTGTCCGCGATGCGGATGATGTCGCCTGATGCCGCCACACCGGCTGAACCGCCCGGGTGACCGTTACCGAGCGGCTGCCATGGCCGAGGTATGGGCGGATCCACCTGCGTGCCCGAAGCGATGAAGGAGCGTCATGCGGCCTGTGCATATTCTGCGGTTGCTGTCGGGAGCAATGCTCCTGGCCCTGAGCCTGGCAGCCGCTCCTGCGGGCGCTCAAGGACACGGGCACACCTTGGAGGATGCTGGCTGGCTGGCACAGACCGCCGGACCCACGCGCGACCGCGACGGGAAGGAGGCGAGATACAAGCACGTATGCGCTCCTCCAACGGGACCGGACCGGGCCTCCTGCCTGGCCCTGGTGCGCACAGACCTGCCCACCCTGCACACCGCGGAGGATGAAAGCCAGATCCCCGGCTACCACCCCAAGGACATCCAGAGCGCCTACGACCTGCCCCGCCACGGCGGCGCCGGACGCACCGTCGCCATCGTCAACGCCTTCGACAACCCCAACGCCGAAAGCGACCTGGCGGTCTACCGCCGCACCTTCCGCCTGCCGCCGTGCACCACCGCCAACGGCTGCTTCCGCAAAATCAACCAGAACGGCGGCACCACACCACCCCCGCCAGCCCCGCCCACCATTGTCCCCAACTGGGCGCTGGAGACGTCCCTGGACCTCGACGCCGTCAGCGCCGCCTGCCCCGACTGCAAGCTCCTGCTCGTCGAAGCCAACAACAACCTCATCGTCTCCAGCCTGCTCCCGGCAGTCGACCAGGCCGTGGCGCAGGGAGCCAAGTTCGTCTCCATGAGCTGGGTCACCCAGGAACAGCCCGCCGAGACGACCATCGGCGACGCCCACTTCCCCCCAGGCATCGCCTTCGTGGCCGCCAGCGGTGACAGCGGCTACCCCGACCAGTTCTGGCCCGCCGCCTCCCGCTACGTCACAGCGGCCGGAGGCACCACCCTGCACCGGTTCCAGACACACCACGGGGACCGCTGGTCGGAGACCGCGTGGCTCGGCGGCGGCTCGGCCTGCTCCCTGTACGAGCCCAAACCCCCCTTCCAACACGACCCCGGCTGCCCGAGACGTACCACCGTCGACGTCTCCGCGGATGCCGATCCCAGCACCGGCCTGGCGACCTACGACACGTTCTTCACGGGCGGATGGGGGGTGGTCGGCGGAACCAGCCTGTCCAGCCCGCTGATCGCCGCCATG
>NZ_JADDRL010000018.1 GCF_021538895.1 Streptomyces olivochromogenes
CCGGCGGGCGGCAGGGCGGCTCGGGGTGCCCTGCCGGTCCACGACCGCGGCGGGCGACGGGTGGCCCCACCGCCTCACGGCCGGTGCGAGGAGCGCGGTGGACGCCGTGGTCGTACGGGCGTTCATGACACCGGCTCCGTCAGTTCACGGTCCGTCGGGATCGCCGACGTGACCGTCACCGCCGCCGGGTCCAGGTCGCCCGGCGCGGGCATCTCACTACCGGGCAGCCGGACGGCGGCCGCGCCGTGCGCGACGGCGGAGGCGAGCGCATCCGGCCCGCTGCCGCCCGCGATCAGGAAGCCGGCGAGCGAGGAGTCGCCGGCGCCCACATTGCTGCGTACGACATCCACGCGCGCGCTGCCGAACCAGGTGCCCGTGCCGTCCACGAGCAACTGCCCGTCGGCGCCCAGGCTCGCGAGCACGGCGCGCGCGCCCAGCTCGCGCAACTCCTCGGCCGCCTTCACCGCGTCGCCCACCGTGGCCAGGGGGCGCCCGACGGCTTCGGCGAGTTCCTCGGCGTTCGGCTTCACCACGTCCGGGTGCTCGCGCAACGCCTCCAGCAACGCGGGCCCCGATGTGTCCAGCGCGATGCGTGCGCCGTCGGCGTGCGCCCGCGCGACCACATCGGCGTACCACGCCGGTGCGAGCCCTCTCGGCAGGCTCCCGCAGCACGCGATCCAGTTCGCGTCGCCCGACTGCGCGCGCACCGTCTCCAGCAGCAGTTCCTGTTCGGCCGCCGACAGTTGGGGCCCCGGTGCGTTGATCTTCGTCAGTACCCCGTCCGCCTCCGCGAGCGCGATGTTGGAGCGGGTGGCCCCGGCGACCGGGACCGGCACGACCTCGATGCCCTGCGCGTCGAGCAGGTCGGCGACGAGCGCTCCCGGCGCACCACCGAGGGGCAGCACGGCGACCGTGCGCCGTCCGGCGGCCGCGACGGCTCGCGAGACGTTCACGCCCTTGCCGCCGGGGTCCATGCGCTCGCCGGAGGCACGGATGACCTCACCGCGCTCCAGCGCGGGGACCTCGTACGTGCGGTCCAGGGAGGGGTTGGGGGTGACGGTGAGGATCATGCGCGTACTACTTCCGTGCCGCCGCGCTCGATGGCGGCCGCGTCGTCGGGGCTCAGCCCGCTGTCGGTGATCAGCAGGTCCACGTCGCTCAGGTCGCCGAAGCGGGCGAAGTGTTCCTGGCCGTGCTTGGCGGAGTCGGCCAGCAGGACCACGCGCCGGGCGGCGGCCACCGCGGCGCGCTTGACCGCGGCCTCGGCCAGGTCGGGGGTGGTCAGACCGTGCTCGGCGGAGAAGCCGTTGGCGGCGACGAAGAGGACGTCGGCGCGGATCTCGCCGTACGCGCGCAGCGCCCAGGCGTCCACGGCGGCGCGCGTACGGTGCCGCACCCGACCGCCGACCAGGTGGAGCTGGATGCCCGGGTGGTCGGCGAGGCGGGCCGCGATCGGCAGGCTGTGCGTGACGACCGTGAGCGAGGCCTCCAGGGGGATGGCACCGGCGAGGCGGGCGACCGTCGTACCGGCGTCGAGGATCAGCGTGCCCTCGGTCGGCAGTTCGGTGAGGGCCGCCTTGGCGATGCGGTCCTTCTCGTCGGCCGACGTGGACTCGCGTTCGGCGAGGTCCGGCTCGAAGTCGAGGCGTCCGGCCGGAATGGCACCTCCGTGCACCCGGCGGACGAGGCCCGCGCGGTCGAGGGCCTTCAGATCGCGGCGGATCGTTTCCGCCGTGACCTGGAACTCCTCGGCGAGCGACAGGACGTCCACCCGGCCGCCGTCACGGGCGAGCCGGAGGATCTCTTGCTGCCGCTCCGGTGCGTACATGTCCGTTTGCCTCCGACCAATGCCCGAATCTGTGGTTTCACTGCGAGGCTACGCCCGGATATCCGGAAAGTAAACAGGTTCGGGCCCAATCCGGGCATGAACGGACTTCTGGCCCCGTTCGGACCCCGTTCGGACCCCATGCGAAAGGGCCCGGCACCCGAGGGAGGGTGCCGGGCCCGTGCTCCGGCGAAGCTCAGCGGATCCGAAGCTCAGGAGGTCCTGAGGAATCAGGACACCAGCTCCGGCTGCTTGTCCGCGGTGTCCTCGGCCGGGAGCTCCCCGGCCCCTTCGACATGCTGGGCGGGCCGCTTCGGCAGCGCGAACATCAGCAGGAAGATGACGCCCATCACCCCGGCCACCCACCACAGCGCGTGCTGGAAGGCGTTCACGAAGGCCGGACCCACCTGGGCCCGGGTCAGCCGGTCGTCGATGACACCGAAGAAGACCACCGACACCAGCCCGAGCCCGAGCGCGTTGCCCATCTGCTGCACGGTGTTGATGAGGCCCGAGGCCGAGCCCGCGTGCTCGCGCGGCACCTCCGAGAGCACCGCGTCCGTCAGCGGGGCGACGATCAGACCCATGCCAGCGCCCATGACGACCAGCGGGAGCGCCATCTGCCAGGAGGCGATGCCGAGGCCGTACCGCTCGGACTCCGCGATGTAGATCAGGACACCGGCGGCCATCACCAGCGCGCCGGCCTGCAGCACCTTGCGGCCGAAGCGCGGGACCAGCTTCTGGACCGACATCCCGGCCGCCATCGACACGGCGATCGAGAAGGGCACGCCGGTCAGACCGGCCCGCAGCGGCCTCCAGCCCAGGCCCACCTGCATGTACAGGGTCCACACCAGGAAGAAGATGCCGAGCGCGATGCCGAAGACCGTCTGCACGGCGATGCCCGCCGCGAAGCTCTTCACCTTGAACAGGGACAGCTCGACCAGCGGGGAGCCGTCCCGCGCGCTCTTGCGCCGCTCGTACACCACCAGCCCCGCGAAGACGCCGAGCGCTCCGACCATCGACGCGTAGCCCCACAGCGGCCAGCCCAGCTCACGGCCGCGGGTGAGCGGGTAGAGCAGCATCAGCAGGCCCAGCGTCACCAGCGCGACGCCGACGAGGTCCAGCTTGAGCGCCTTCGGCGCCTTGGACTCCGTGATGAAGCGGCGGCCCAGGGAGAGGGCGACGACGCCGACCGGCAGGTTGATGAGGAAGATGGGCCGCCACTCGAGCCCGAACAGGTTCCACTCCGTCAGCAGCGCGCCGAGCAGCGGACCGGAGACCGCGCCCAGGCCGACGATCGCGCCGAACAGACCGAAGACCTTGCCGCGCTCGTGGGCCGGAAAGGTGGCGTGCACGATCGACAGGACCTGCGGGACCATCATCGCCGCCATCCCGCCCTGCAGGATGCGGGAGGCCACCAGCATCTCCGGGTTCGCGGCGAAGCCGCACAGGGCCGAGGCGAGGGTGAAGCCGCCGACGCCGATGAGGAACAGCCGCTTGCGGCCGTGGATGTCGCCCAGGCGACCGCCGGTGATCAGGCCGGCGGCGAAGGCGAGGGCGTAGCCGGCGGTTATCCACTGGATCTGGCTGAAGGAGGCGCCCTCGTCGTGCTTGATCGACGGGATGGCGATGTTGACGATCGTGACGTCTACGAGGTCCATGAACGCCGCGGTCATCACGATCGCGAGCGCGATCCAGCGCCGGCGGTCACCGGCGTCGGGCTGTGCGAGAGAGGGGGTCTCGGTGGAGGTCATGGCTCAAAGGTAGGACCGCACTAGGTCAGATCGTGTCCTAGTTCTGCGGCATGCTCGAAGGTATGACGACGGACACACCGGCACGGCTGCTGCAGCTCCTGTCCCTCCTCCAGACGCCCCGCGAATGGCCCGGCGCGGAGCTCTCCGAACGCCTCGGCGTCTCCCGCCGCACGGTGCGGCGGGACGTCGACCGGCTGCGTGAACTGGGCTATCCCGTGCAGGCGACGATGGGCGCCGACGGCGGGTACCGGCTGGTCGCGGGCAAGGCGATGCCGCCGCTCGTGCTCGACGACGAGGAAGCGGTGGCCATCGCGGTCGGGCTGCGGGCCGGCGCCGGGCACGCGGTGGCGGGGGTGGACGAGGCGTCCGTACGCGCGCTGGCGAAGCTGGAGCAGGTGCTGCCCTCGCGGCTGCGCCACCGGGTGTCCACGCTTCAGGCCGCGACGACGCCGCTGACCAGCGGGGACGGGGCGAGCATCGCGCCCGAGACACTGACCGTGATGGCGTCCACGGTGGCGGGGCACGAGCGGCTGCGCTTCGCCTACCGAGCCGGGGACGGGACCGAGTCGCGCCGGCTGATCGAGCCGTACCGGCTGGTGTCGACCGGGCGGCGCTGGTACCTCGTGGCGTACGACCTCGACCGCGGCGACTGGCGTACGTTCCGCGTCGACCGAGTGACCAAGCCGTTCGCGACCGGCACGCGGTTCGCTCCGCGCCCGTTGCCGACGGGCGGGGCGGTCGAGTATCTGCGGCGTTCCATCCAAGGGCAGCAGGAGACGTACGAGTTCACGGTCGCGTTCGCCGCGGCGGCCGACGTCGTCGCTTCCCGGCTGCCCGAGTGGCTCGGGGCGCCGGAGCCGGACGGGGACGGGATCGGCTGCGTGCTGCGCGGGTCCACCGGTGAGGCCGTGGAGTGGCTTGCGGTCCGGCTGGTGATGGCGGGGTGCGAGTTCGTCGTGCGGGGGCCCGATGAACTCGTCGCGTGCGTACGGGATTTGGGCGGGCGATTCAGCCGGGCGGCGGGTGGGTGAGCGGCGACCTTCCGGGCCACGGCTTCCCCCACCACCCGCCTAAGCGGGCCGCACCCCGACGTCCCCCCACGGAAAGTCCCGCAGCGCCGCGAGATTTCTCAGGGCCAGGGTCGCCGGGCCCTCCGGACCCGTCGCCGGGGCCGAGGTCATGGACCAGGACTCGACCGCCACCCGTACCGCCGCACACGCGACAGCGGCCGTGAAGTGCAGGTCGGTCGAGTGATCGGCAACGTTGTCGGAGGGCCCCGTCGGAACCAGCCGAGCCGTCAGCACCTGGGTCAGCGTGTGCTCCGAGGTCTGGCAGACCTCCGCCCACACCTTGCCCAGCGCGGGGCTGGTGTGGGCCAGGCGGACGAGGGTGCGGACCCATTCCCAGGAGGCGGCGGAGACGCCGAGGCCGGGGGTGAGGGTCCGGTGGGCCGCGTGTTCCAGGGCCTCGGGCAGCGAGAGTTCCGCGGGTGCCTCGCGCACCGCCTCCACCCAGCACTGCGCACCCGCCGCGTACAGGGGGGCCACCGCCTCTTCCTTGGTGGCGAAGTAGCGGTAGAAGGTGCGCGGCGCGACCCCGGCGGCCTGCGCGATGTCCTCGGCGCGGGTGGCCCGCAGGCCTCGGCTCACGAACAGTGCGGCGGCCGCCCGGGCGATCTCCATCCGGGTCTCGGCCTTGCGGCGCTCGGTCAGCGAGGCCGGGGAGCCCGGGGAGACCGGAGAGCCCGGGGAGACCGGAGGGGCCGAGGAAAACGGCTGCTCCGGGGTTCCGCCGGTGGGGCTGGGGGTGCTCACGGCGGCAGGCTATGCCCATGTGGCAGAATCTGCCATCCGGTGGGCCACCCCGGGGTTCAGGTACGGGGTGGCCCGCCCTTCCACGTTGCCCCTGTGCGGGTCTGCCCCCGGAAGCCGCTCCTGCGAGCGCCCGCGGTGGGCCCCGTGGTCACATGAAAAGGAGCCGAGCTCCGGCACCCGGGGGGAGGGCGCCGAAGCCCGGCTCTGGGAAGGTCCCGGCGCCGGGGGGGAGTGCGTCGGGACGTGGCTCAGGGTGTGGTGGGGTCGGAGGAGTGCGGTCCGAACCCCGAACTCCTGGGCCCTGAAGGGTTGTTCCCGGGGCCCAGAGGGTTGAAGCGGCGGTACAGAGCCATGTTTGCGCTGTCTTCCGCCACCCGGCGTACGCGGGAGGGGCGGTTGTACGCCACCCGGCGTGAAAGAGCCGCACACGCTGCCACGCATGCGGCTCTCTCGCCGCGCCGCCGTGTCTGCCGGTTATGCCATGCCTTGCTCCATGCCGCCTACGCCGCCGCGTCGAAGCCGGTCGAGCGGGCCAGCTTCTTCAGTTCGAGCAGCGCGTGCTTCTCGATCTGGCGGATGCGTTCGCGCGTCAGGCCGTGCTCCTTGCCGACCTCTGTGAGCGTGCGCTCCCGGCCGTCCTCGATGCCGTACCGCATCTTGATGATGGAGGCCGTGCGCTGGTCGAGCCGGCCGATCAGGCCGTCGAGCTCCTCGCTGCGCAGCAGCGTGAGCACCGACTGCTCCGGGGAGACGGCCGAGGTGTCCTCCAGCAGGTCGCCGAACTGGGTCTCGCCCTCGTCGTCCACCGACATGTTCAGCGAGACCGGGTCACGGGCCCAGTCGAGCACGTCGGTGACGCGCTCCGGGGTGGAGCCGAGCTCGGCGGCGATCTCCGCGGGCTCCGGCTCGCGCCCGTGCTCACGGTTGAACTCGCGCTGTACGCGCCGGATCCGGCCGAGCTCCTCCACGAGGTGGACGGGCAGACGGATCGTGCGGGACTGGTCCGCGATCGAGCGCGTGATCGCCTGACGGATCCACCAGGTGGCGTACGTCGAGAACTTGAAGCCCTTGCGGTAGTCGAACTTCTCGACCGCGCGGACGAGGCCCGCGTTGCCCTCCTGGACCAGGTCGAGCAGGGGCAGACCACTGCGCGGGTAGCGCCGGGCCACTGCCACGACCAGACGGAGGTTCGACTTGATGAACACGTCCTTGGCGCGCTCGCCCTCGGCGACGAGGGCTTCCAGTTCCGCACGGGAGGCGTCCGTGGTGGACTCCTCGTATCCGTCGAGGACCTGCCGCGCGAACACACCCGCCTCTATGGTCTGGGACAGCTCGACTTCCTTGGCGGCGTCGAGCAGCGGTGTTCGCGCGATTTCGTCGAGGTACATGCCGACCAGGTCGCGGTCGGCGATCTCGCCGCCATGGGCGCGAACACTGCTTGCCGCGTCGGCCGTCTCGCCGGAGGCGGACTTACGACGGGCGACGGCACGGGTTGCCATGCGTGCTCCCTTGCGATGGTAGGTCAGCGGGTGGTCCAACGAACGCTCGGCACTTGGGGAACTACCGGGACTCTCCATGAGTGCCCTGCGTTCGAAGGAAACAACGACTGGAATCCGGACAGAATTCCCAACCCGTCCTTCAATTTTTCTGATCATGCAGTACCCTGTCCGGCCACAGGGAGGCGAGATGACGTCCGAGCTGGGAGAGGTGCAGGTCAGGCCGGGAGTCGAGAGTGACCTCGAAGTCCTCACGGACCTCTACAACCACTACGTGCGCGAGACGCCCATCACCTTCGACACCGCGAACTTCACGCCCGAGGAGCGCCGCCCCTGGCTGCTCTCCCACCCGGAAGACGGCCCGTACCGCCTGATGGTTGCCGTGGACGTGGACTCACAGCGGATTCTGGGTTACGCCACATCCAGCCCTTACCGCCCCAAGCCCGCGTACTCCACCTCCGTGGAGGTCACGGTCTACGTCGCACCGGACGCCGGGCGGCGCGGCGTGGGCACGCTCCTGTACAAGTCCCTCTTCGAGGCCCTGGCGGACGAGGACCTGCACCGCGCCTACGCGGGCATCGCCCAGCCCAACGAAGCGTCCACGCGGCTGCACGAACGTCTCGGGTTCCGGCACGTCGGCACGTACCGCGAGGTGGGCCGCAAGTTCGGCCGGTACTGGGACGTGGCCTGGTACGAGAAGGATCTCTAGGCCGGCCGGGAGGATCTCCGGGCCGACCGAGAAGATCTCCGGGATTTCCGGGATCGCCGGAATCTCCCAGTCAGCCGAACTGCACCGACCGCTTCGCCATTCCCAACCAGAACCCGTCGATCACCGACTTCTGCGCGTCCAGCTCACCGCCCGCCTCCGCCGCGCCCATGGTGACGAAGAGCGGGGCGAAGTGCTCGGTGCGCGGGTGGGCGTAGCGGCCGGCGGGGGCCTTGTCGAGGAAGTCGAGCAGGGCGTCCCAGTCGCGGGCCTCCAGGGCGCGCCGGCCCCAGTCGTCGAACTCGGAGGACCAGCTGGGGACGCCGTCGCCGGTGTACCGCAGGGCGGCCAGGTTGTGGGTGAAGAAGCCGGAGCCGACGATCAGCACGCCCTCGTCGCGCAGCGGGGCGAGCCGGCGGCCGATGTCCATGAGCCGCACCGGGTCGAGGGTCGGCATGGAGACCTGTAGGACCGGGATGTCGGCCGCGGGGAACATCTCCACGAGGGGGACGTAGGCGCCGTGGTCGAGGCCGCGGTCCGGGATGTCCTGCACGGGCATGCCCGGGGCGCGCAGCAGCTTGCGCACGGACTCGGCGAGTTCGGGGGCGCCGGGCGCCTCGTACGTCACCTGGTAGTAGTGCTCCGGGAAGCCCCAGAAGTCGTACACGAGAGGGACGGTCCTGGTGGCGCCGAGGGCGAGGGGGGCCTCCTCCCAGTGGGCGGAGACCATGAGGATCGCCTTGGGACGGGGCAGGCCTGCGGACCAGGCGGCGAGCTGGCCGGGCCAGACCGGGTCGTCGGCCAACGGCGGCGCGCCGTGGCCGAGGTAGAGGGCGGGCATGCGCTCCTGGGCGACGGCGGACATGACGGCGGCTCCTCACCGGTTGCTTTCTCAGCTATTGCTTTAACTCTCAAGCTCTCCCGAACAGAGTACGCCGCACTTGTTCAAGTTTCAAGGAGATTCCTCGTAGAGTGGGACGCATGAACACGGCATCCGACTCCGCCGCACAGCAGCGCTGGCTCACCGCCGAGGAGCAGCGCGTCTGGCGCTCGTACCTCCAGGCCACCACCCTGCTGGAGGACCACCTCGATCGTCAGCTGCAGCGCGACGCGGGCATGCCGCACATCTACTACGGCCTTCTCGTCCAGCTCGCCGAGGCGCCGCGCCGCCGGCTGCGGATGACCGAGCTGGCGATGATGGCCAAGATCACCCGTTCCCGTCTCTCGCACGCGATCGCCCGCCTGGAGAAGAACGGCTGGGTGCACCGCGAGGACTGCTCCTCCGACAAGCGCGGCCAGTTCGCGGTGCTGACCGACCAGGGCGCCGAGGTGCTGCGGCGCAACGCGCCGGGCCATGTGGCCGCCGTACGCCAGGCGCTGTTCGAGCGGTTGACCCCCGAACAGCAGAAGACCCTCGGCGAGATCATGGAGATCGTCGCCGAGGGTCTTCAGCCCAACGAAGCGGGTGCGGACCTGCCCTGGCTCCGCTGAGCCGCTCACTCGCGGAGCCGGGGCAGGTCCTGGGAGTCGCACGTACGGGGCGTCCCCTCCCCGTGCGCACGGATGGTCCCGAAGGGGTGTCCGGGGTGTCCCGGGTGCCTCAGTGGGCGACCACCGGCACCGGCACCTCGTCCTCGACGCCCTCGCCGGAGGCCACCGCGCCGCTGCCCGGGGTGCCGGCGTTGACGAAGGTCACGACGATGACGGCGGCCAGCACCAGCATGCCGACGGCGAACCAGATCGCGTTGGTGTAGCCGTGCACCGCGCCCTGCATCTGGACCAGCTGCGCCTGCGACTTGGAGGTCGCGCCGGCGATGTGGTCCTTGATGTACGCGGTCGTCGCGGAGGCGGCGATCGTGTTCAGCAGGGCCGTACCGATCGCGCCGCCCACCTGCTGCGAGGTGTTGACCATCGCGGAGGCGACACCGGCGTCCCGGGGCTCGACGCCCAGGGTGGCCAGGGACATGGCCGGCATGAACGCCGTACCCATGCCGAGACCGAGCAGCAGCATCGCCGGCAGGATCGTCGCGGCGTACGACGAGCCGATCTCCAGCTGGGTCATCAGCAGCATGCCGACGGAGGCGACCAGGAAGCCCGGGCCCATCAGCATCCGGGCCGGAACCCGGGTCATCAGACGGGTGCCGATCTGGGTCGAGCCGACCATCATGCCCGCGATCATCGGCAGGAAGGCGAAGCCCGTCTTGATCGGCGAGTAGCCCTTGATGACCTGAAGGTAGTAGGTCAGGAAGAGGAACGTGCCGAACATCGCGATGATCGCGATGCCGAGGGAGAGGTAGATGCCGCCGCGGTTGCGGTCGGTGACCACGCGCAGGGGCAGCAGCGGGGCCTTCACCTTGGCCTCGACGAGGACGAAGGTGAACAGCAGGACGGCCGACGCGACGAACAGCGAGACGGTCAGGGTGTCGCCCCAGCCGTCGGACTCGGCACGGGTGAAGCCGTACACGAGCGAGACCAGACCAAGGGTGGACAGGACGACGCCCGGGATGTCGAGCGGGGAGCGGTTGCGGCCGCCCTCCGGCTCACGGATGACGAAGTACGCGCCGAGCGCGGCGACCACGGCGAACGGGATGTTCACGAAGAACGTCCAGCGCCAGTCCAGGTACTCGGTCAGCACGCCGCCGAGGATGAAGCCCACGGCGCCGCCACCACCGGCGATCGCGCCGTAGATGCCGAACGCCTTGGCGCGCTCCTTGGCGTCCGTGAACATCACGGCGAGCAGGGAGAGCGCGGCCGGGGCGAGCAGGGCGCCGAAGACGCCCTGGAGCGCGCGGGCGCCGAACATCATCGCGCCGGTGGTCGCGGCACCGCCGAGCGCGGAGGCCGCTGCGAAGCCGGTCAGACCGATGACGAAGGCCCGCTTGCGGCCCCACAGGTCGGCGATACGGCCGCCGAACAGGAGCAGACCGCCGAAGGCGAGGGCGTAGGCCGTGACGACCCACTGCCGGTTGCCGTCGGATATGCCCAGGTCCTGCTGGGCGGAGGGCAGGGCGATGTTCACGATGGTCGCGTCGAGGACGACCATCAGCTGGGCGAGCGCGATGAAGATGAGCGCTTTCCAGCGGTTGGCGTCGCCGGTTGCCGCGGCGGCGCCGCGAGCCTTGGCGGCTGTTTCAGACATGGAGATACCCACTTCGGGACTTCGGGACGGAAAAAAGGTGACGGTGAAAGAGACGCGGAACGAGACGAGAGGGATGAGGATTCGGGACCGCCCGCCCTTGAGGACGGCCGGAAGCTTGGTCGTGAGTCTTGGTCGTCAGTGAGGACCGCGGTACGGCCCGGAACTCATCGATCCGGTGCGGGATCGGGTGCGGGATCGGCTGGTCGGATCTAGCTGGGCGGGATCGGGCTTGGTCTGGGCGGGATCGAGCTCGGCGTGATCAGGCTTGGCGCAGGTCCTCCATCGTCACGGCCGTACCGGGCAGGACCGAGCGACCCGGCGCCCGCAGCCCGTCGAGGAACAGCTGCAGATGCCGGTGCACGAAGCGGTCGGCGCTGAGACAGCCCGTACCGGCCGGGGGCCGGCTGAGCTGCGCGACGGCGACCATCAGATCGCCGACACCGACGTCGGCGCGGAGCAGTCCGGCCACCTTGGCCCGCTCCATGAGGTCCTCGACGATCCGCTCGACACGCTCCCGGGCGGCTTCGAGGTCGGGGTGATACTGGTCGAAGGTGCTGGTGACCATCGGGCACAGGGCGCTGATCCGCTCGTCGGCGGCGGCGTGCACGAAGCGCTCCAGCGCGTCGAAGGCGTCACCGCCCTCCGCGAGGGCCTGCTGCGCCGCGCGCACCGTACGGTCCAGGACCGAGCAGACGACCTCGCGGACGAGGGCGTCGCGGTCCGGGAAGTTGCGGTACACCGTGGCATTGCCGACGCCGGCCCGGCGGGCGATCTCGTCGAGCGGCACGTCGGGGCCGTGCTCCACGAACATCTCCCGGGCAGCGGTGACGATCCGCTCCCGGTTGCGCAGGGCATCGGCACGGGGCCGGGGTGCCTTGCGCGTTACGGGGGTGGCGGTCTGCACGGCGCACTCCTAGGTCGACTGCGGTCTCGATCCGGGGAAGGAGTCCCCGTTTCGCTCGGACACAGGTCTAAACGGGGAAACGGTCCCCGGTTATTTCCCGCATCCGAGAAGATTTCTTGTGACCTGAGTCACATATCTGCGGGTGTCCGCTCGCGGGTGTGAAGTCCGCTTCCGGCGGGTGGGGAACTGGCGTCGGGGCGACCGCATCCGGCGGGCAGGACGCCTGCGTCGGGGAGACCGCGTCCGGCGGGCAGGGCACCGGCATCGGGGCGACCGCGCCCCACCGACAGGACACCGGCATCGAGGCGACCGCGCCCCACCGACAGAACACCGACGTCGAGGCAGCCGCGCCCCACCGACAGAACACCGACGTCGAGGCAGCCGCGCCCCACCGACAGAACACCGACGTCGAGGCGACCGCGCCCCACCGACAGAACACCGACGTCGAGGCGACCGCGCCCCACCGACAGAACACCGACGTCGAGGCGACCGCGCCCCACGGACGGAGCACCGGCACCGGGGCGGCGTCCGCGTCCCGCGGCGGGACGTCCACTTCCCGTCGGCGGCACCCCGCGCCTTCCTACCCGTGGGAAACCCACGATCGGTCTCCTCCAGCGCGCGCCCGCGCTCCCCTCGACACAGGGTGATCGCAAGGGTGCAGCCGGAGACCGGTGGCTGCCGTGGAGCGAAAGGCCTCTGCATGCCGCCGCAGCCGCTCGCCCGTCGGATACGCCCGCGCCGTGTGGCCGCCCTCGCGTCCGTGACCCTCCTGACCCTCGCGGTCAGCACCTCGGCCGGACCCGGGCACCTCACGGCGGGCCCCAGCCCCACCGGAGCGGGCCCGATCGCCCTGGCCCGCCGCTCCGTCTTCGGCCCCTGCATGATCAGCGGCACCCCCGACGTCCAGATGACGGAGGGCGTCCCCACCCCGGGCGGCTACTCCCGCTCCACCGGCACCGTCCGCGCCCTGACCCTGATGGTCGACTTCTCCGACGCGCCCGGCGAGGGCGACGCGCTCGACCGCTACCGGGAGTTCTTCCCGCAGACCCAGGACTGGTTCCACGCCGCCTCCTACGGCCGCCTCGACTACCGCCCCGAGACACCGATCCCGCACTGGCTGCGGATGCCGAAGCCGTTCAAGGAGTACGACATACAGCGCGGCGCCCCCTTCGACCCCGGCTACCGCCAGCTCGTCCAGGACATCGTGGCCTCCGCCGACCCCGAGGTGGACTTCCACGCGTACGACCTCGTGAACGTGCTGGTCACCCCGAACGCCGGCCCGTCCGCCCTGGACACCGTCCTGTCCGTGACCTTCGCCGGCAACGCCGAGGCGCCGGTCGCCGACGGCGTCCCCGTCGCGAACGCCTCCTTCGTCTACTCCCGTCAGGACGACGGCTCCGGCACCTACGACCGGACCGGCTACCGCGTCCTCCCCCACGAGAACGGCCACGTCTTCGGCCTGCCCGACCTGTACACCCAGGAGGGCGGGGGCGCGGTCGGCCACTGGGACATCATGAGCGAGGACTGGGGCGCCAACAACGACCTGCTCGGCTGGCACAAGTGGAAGCTGGGCTGGCTGGACGCCAACCAGGTGAGCTGCGCCTCGGCCCGGGGCACCAAGGAGTACACGCTGACGCCGCTGTACCGGACCGGCGGCCCCAAGCTCGTCTTCGTGCCGATCAGCGACCGCACCGGGTACGCCGTCGAACTGCGCGCTCCCGGCGGCAACGACGAGACCGTCTGCCAGCCCGGCGTCCTGATCTACCGCGTCGACGCGGACGTGGACACCGGCCAGGGCCCCATCACCGTGTACGACGCCCACCGCCACTCCGGCGGCTGCACCCGCAGCCCCAACGTCCACGCCGAACTCTCCGACGCCCCTTTCACACCCGGCGAGAGCTTCCAGGACCCGCACACGGGGATCACGATCGAGGTGACGGCGGCGGAGCTGGGTGGGGACTACAAGGTGCGGGTGACGCGGCGGTAGGGGCGGCCGCCGGGATTACCTCAGGTGGGCGGCCGGGCCTGGGATTACCGTAGGCATGCCGCAGACGCCGTACCGGAGACCCGATGCCCGCGAACACCGCACTGGACGCACAGGCCCCGCCGGGAGCCGAGGTGCCGCCGTCCGAGGCGGTCACGCCGCTGATCCGCGGGATCGCCGTGCTGCGACAGCTCACCGAGGCGGGCGGCACCCTGAGCCCGAGCGCCCTGGAGCGGGCCACCGGCCTCGCGCGCTCCACCGTGGACCGCATCACGGCCACCCTCGCCCGCATGGGGTACGTCCGCCTCGACGGCCGGGACGCGGTCCTCGCCCCCCGGGTGATGGAACTGGGCAACGCCTACCTGGCGGCCCTGCGTCTGCCGGCGCTGCTGGACGCGCGCGCGGACGCGCTGGCCGACGAACTCGACGAGTCCGTGTCCCTCGCGGTCGCCGACCGCGACGGCATCCGCTTCATCCACCAGGCGACCCGCCGCCGCGCGATGTCCCTGAGCTTCCGCATCGGCGACCTGCTCCCCGCCGAACGCACCGCGCCCGGCCCGCTGTTCGCGGCCGAGTGGACCGAGGCGGACTGGGCCCGCTGGCACACACGCCGGGCGGCGGACCCACAGGACCGCACCTTCACGGCCGTACCGCCACGCGAGCATCCACGGACGCGCGCGACGCATGCGACGAACGCGGCGGATGCGGCGGGCGCGGTGGACGGGACGGACCATGCGAACTCGGCCGAGTCGGCCGACTCGGCCGACTCGGCCGACTCGGCGGACGAGGTGTTCGTACGGCAGGCGGCGCGGGCGGCCGCCGACGGCTGGGCGTTGGACGACCAGCTGATCGAGCCGGGCCTGGTGGCGCTGGCCGTCCCCGTACGGGACCCGCACACGGACCGGGTGGCCTGCGCGGCGAGCGTGGTCAGCCACACCAGCCGGCACACCGCGGCGGACCTGCGCGACACCCTGCTCCCCCGGCTGCGCGCGGCGGTGGCCGAGATGGAGGCGGACCTGCGCGACGCGCCGCCCCCGCGGCCCGGCCCTCCCCCGTCCGGCCTGGCGACCTGGACGACGGCGTCCAAGCACGAACTGGGCCGGGACTTCATCGAGTCCCTGGCCCGCGGCCTCACCGTCCTGACCGCCTTCGGCGAGGGCCGTTCGGCGCTCACCCTGACGGAGGTGGCGAAGGCGACGGGGCTGGCGCGGGCGACGGCCCGCCGCGCGCTGATCACCTACGAGTACCTGGGCCTGGTGACCGCGGCGCCCGACCGCACGTTCACCCTCACCCCCCGGGTCCTCTCCCTGGGCTTCGCTCCCCTGGCCCGTACGACACTCCCCCGGCTGGCGGCCCCGCACCTGCGCGCCCTGGCGGACCGCCTGAACGAGCCGGTGTCCCTGGCGGTCCTGACGGGCTCGGGTGCCGGCCAGGAGATCCAGTACACGGCCAGGGCCACCACGGCCCGGGTCCTCACGGTCGACATCACGGTGGGCACGCGCCTGCCCGCCGACGCGACCTCCCTCGGCCGCGTGCTCCTGGCGGACGCCCCGGGCTCGCTCCCCGACCCGCTCACGGAGGTCCGCGCGCGGGGCTACGCCCTGGTGGACGAGGAGTTGGAGTCCGGCCTCCGTGCGATCGCGGTACCGGTCCGTGACCGCACGGGCAGGGCGGTCGCGGCGGTGAACGTGGCCACGCATGCGGCCCGCCGCTCCCTTGAGGACTGCGTGACGACGGTCCTGCCGGAGCTGGCGGAGACGGCCGCGCACATCCAGTCCGACCTCGGGACGGCGTCGCGCTTCACTGCGGTGCCGCTGGTGTGACGAGTCAGGAGCCTTCAGCGCCCTCCATGACCAGGGTCCGCAGGGCACTCCTGTCGGTCTTCCCGTTGGCGTTGAGGGGGAGCGAGTCCAGGTGGAGGAAGCGGCGCGGTACGAGGTGGAGCGGCAGCTTCGTGCGCAGCGCGCGGACGAGGTCGCGCCGGCCAACGGGCTGCCCGGTGTGGCAGGCGACCAGTTCGGCGACGCCGTCCCACTGGGCGACGACCACGACGGCGTCGCGCCGCGCCGCCCCCGCTGGTCGTCAAGCCGCCCCAGGTGGACCAGCTGCCCGTCCTCGACGCTCACCCGGTCTCCGGTACGGAAGTAGCGCGCCGAGCCGAAGAGCGGCCAGATACCCGGCGAAGGCCAACACAGTGCCCCGGGCGGCGAACAACCCGACCCGGGCGACTGGAGGATGCGCGTCCCGGATCATCTCGGCGACCGCGCTGGAGAGATCCCGCAGCTGACGGTAGGTCAGCGTGCAAAGAGCGTGTACAGACCGCCCCTCACGCCTCCCTCCCCTCGGACACATCGAACACATCGGACCGGAACTCGTAGAGGACGTAGTCGATGTCCATCTCCCCACCCGAGATCCCGGTACCGGGCGCGTCGATGGAAAGCCGCAACACCTCCCGCCGATACACGGCCCCACGAATCCCGCCGCTGCGGCCAGCGCCATCAACCGCGAACTGTTCCCCAGGGCCTCACTGAACCCGAGGAACACCCGAGCGCCATCGGCCATGTACCTGCGGTGCGCGTCGTAACCGGCATCGAAAACGGCGTAGTCGAGCTGAGCCTCGTAAGGATGGTCGGCCGGAGCTTCGGCAAAGGGAGAATTCCAATAAACAAGGTCAAAGGTCCCGGAGCCCCCGGAGATCCCGGAGATCCCGGAGAAGAGATCACTACGCAGGACGGTGACACGGTCGCTCACCCCATGCCGGACAGCGTTCAGCCTGGCGTTCTCCACCGCTGCCGGACTGATGTCCAAAGCACAGACCCGAGAGCACCCGTTCAACGCGGCGGTGACGGCGGTGACCCCCGCCCCACAGCCCACTTCGAGAAAGGAGTCGGCCTCGTCGTACGGAAGTCAGGAAGTGAACAGCCGAGTGGCGATCGCGCTCCCCGGCCAGCAGTACCCGCCACCCCACCCACGGAAACGTCACGCCAACCGACCCCGCGCCACCTCACCGGACAAACCCCACCCGACGACCAACCCGCCCAACGCTGCGGCCGCCGCACCACCAGCCGCTACACTGTGGTCGGTGGCATAGCTGCACCCCAGCCCTGCCACAGCAACACGGCCGGAATCCTGCCTGCCAAGGCCCGCCATCCAGGCACCAAGGTCAGACACGTTCCCGACCCATCCCAGCCTTGCCTTCGTAGCTCAGGGGATAGAGCACCGCTCTCCTAAAGCGGGTGTCGCAGGTTCGAATCCTGCCGGGGGCACCAGGCAAAAGGCCCCGGACCGATCTTGGTCCGGGGCCTTTGACATCCAGGTTTGACATCAACGGGGGCGGTCACCGGCGACTGGGACGCCTCCTGAACGTCGTGGCAAACGGTCGGCAGGGCGGTGGAATCACCTACTTGCCGGCGCGCGCCACGAGCAGCGGCTGGAAGAAGCCCGACTCATGCGGCATCAGCCACTCGGGGTCCACAAACCCCGCGTCGGTCACGAGGCCGACGAGCCGGTCCCGGCCGAGCGCCCAGTAGACGGTCCGACGGACCTTGACGCGCCAATCTCCGCCGGTCGGCAGCAGTTGGAAGTGCTCCACGTCGTAGTGTTCGCCGTCCTCGTGCCAGTGCCAGAGCTGGAACGTGACGGTCCGTTCTCCCCCGTCAATCGGCTGGTGGACCTGTGGAGGCGCTGAAGCGGGTCGGTCGCGCAGCAGGTCGTCGTAGGGGCGCGTGCTGAGCAGCAGCAGGCCGGCGGGACGCAGCACGCGGCGCATCTCCGCCAGAGCGGCGTGGACGTCCTGCTCCGTCAGCAGGTGGGGCAGGGCGTTGTCGGCGCAGACGACGGTGTCGAACCGGCCGTCGGGAAACGGCAGGCGTCGCATGTCTGCGGCAGCCGTGCGCAGCGTCACGTTGCGGTGGGCGGCCTCACGGGCAGCGCGGGCGGCGGCACGAACGCTGAGGTCCGTACCGGTGACGCGGTGCCCGCGCAGCGCCAGACCGATGGCCTGCGTGCCGATGCCACAGGAGCAGTCGAGCACTGACGCGTTGCGCTGGCCTATCAGGCCGTCCAGGGCATCTCCCTGCCGACGAATGCCTGCGTCCCAGTCTGCGTAGATCAGGTGGTAGTCATCAGCCAGCTCGTCATAGAAATGTGCCACCGAGGTCTCGGACATGACCCGAGGCTACGGTGCGTAAGCCCCAGCGCAAGGGCCCCGGACCGATCACGGTCCGAGGCCCTGGACGCGGCTAACGCCGGTGGTCACTGGCGACGGGGACGTTTCCTGAGCAGCCGGTCCATGTGGCTCATGGCCTCACGCTGGGTGTCCTGCACGACGTGCGTGTAGACATCCATGGTGATGCTGATCTGGGAGTGGCCCAGGATCTCCATCACGACGCGGGGCGGGACTCCGGCCGCCGTGAGAAGGGTGGCCGTGCCGTGGCGGGCGTCGTGCAGCCGGATCACGCGGAGGCCGGCGAACTCGGCGACGCGGGTGAAGGAGCGATAGAGGTTGCGCGGCCCGACGGGGCGGCCGGTGCGGGTGGCGAAGACGTAGTCCGAGTCCTGCCACCTCTCCCCTGCCTTGGCGCGAGTGGCCGCCTGCCGCATGCGGTGCCAGCGCAGCGGCGCGATGCAGAGGGCAGGCAGCGGGACGGCGCGGCGACGACGGCTCTTGGGGTCGTCGTCGTACAGGACGCCACGACGACGCTGAACCTGGTGGCGGACGTACACGACGCGGTTGTCGAGATCGACGTCCGACCAGCGAAGGCCGACGATCTCTCCACGGCGCAGGCCCATAGCGATGGCGAGGACGAAAGCCGCGTAGAGCGGGTCCTTCCGGGAAGCAGCGAGGAAGTCGAGCGTCTCGTCCAGGGTCCAGGGGTGCAGCTCGGGTGTATCCGTGCGGGGCGGCTCAACGAGCTTGGCCACGTTGCGCGTGATCAGTTCTCGCGGCATGCGGAGGACAGCGCGGAGCGAAGAACTCGGTGCGATTCCTTGGCCGTTGCCGAGGTGGTGTCCTTCTCCAGGCGGACGAGGAACCGGCGAACGTCGGCGACGCCGAGGGATTCGAGCCGCTTGGCACCGATGAGGGGCACCAGGTAGAGCCGGACGTGCGCCTCGTACTTGTCGAAGGTGCTGAGCTTCCGCCGGGGCTTGATGACGTTGTCCAACCAGTACGGCAGCCACTCCGAGAGCTTGGCCGACTTCGTGGGCACGGGCACGCCCTGGTCCACCTTGTCGAGCAGCTCACGGCGCTTGGCGTCGCACTCGGCCCAGGTCTTGCCGTAGGCGAACTTGCGGGCGCGGGTGCCGTCCGGCTGAAGCACGTAGACCGCGCACTGAAAGCGGCCGTCCTTGCGCTTGGTGATGGTGCCGGCGCCGTTGGGGTTGCGCTTGCGCTGCTGAGCCATCAGGCAGCCGCCTCCAGTTCGTTGGCGATGTAGTCGTGGACAGCCCGCACCGGGATGCGGCGGCACCGGCCGATGGTGATCGAGGGCAAGCGGCGGGAGCGGATGAGGTCATAGACCGTGGAACGGCCGAGCTTGAGCCGCCGCATCACGTCGGGCACGGTCAGCAGCTCGTCGTCATGCATGGGTCGGCTCTCCTTCGGTTCCGGGAGCAGGTTCGAGGGATTCGGCTAGCCAGGCTTCGGCGTCGGAGAGGCCGGTTCCGGCGAAGACCCAGTGGGCAAGGACGTACGTCGTGTCGGTCTCGCGCTTGGGCTGGGCTGCGGCTACTTGAGCTCGCCGCCATTCGGCCCGGGCGTCGCGGAGGGCGCCGAGGGTGGTGGAGTAGCGGCGGGACTTGGTGGAGAAGTGGCCGCGGAAGCCGAGCATGTGGGCCCAGGCGCGCAGGCGGAGGTGTTCCAGGTCCTTGCGTGCGCCGAGGGTCCAGGCGGTCCGGATGAGACGGCGGGCGTGGTCGCTGATGTCGAGCTGGGCCAGCTCTGCAGCGAACTTCAGCGGCCGGTCGAGAGCTCCCGTCGCGGTCTCCGCACCCTTGGTCGCGTACTTGGCGATGTACGCGGCGACCGCCCGTTCGGTCAGCTCCTGGCCGTCGTTGAAGTCGGCGGATCGGATCGTGCGGACGTCGAGTTGGCGGCCGAAGGCGAAGGTGTGCGCGCGTCCGTCGATGGACGTCGCCGACCGCGGGTACGTAGGAGGTGCGCGCGGGGAGCTCCCATCCCGTCCGCCGCCGACCCAGGCAAAGCCGAGCAGACGCGGTCCATGGCGTCCAGGTCGTTCGTACAGTGGCGCGCTCCACCTGGACGCCATGAACCACGCCCGCTCCACGGTGTGTGGGTCGACGGCGGACGGGATGGGAGCTGGGGAGAGCGGTGGGCTGAGGTAGTGAATCGGGGGCGAGCGTCGCCCATCCTGCGGGCCGTCTAGTCCAGAGTGTGCGCTTCATTTCGATACTCAGCTGCAGCCAACCGCAGGTCGCGCGCAAGGTCATCGTCGATGCCAACGACAGCCTCGGCGGACCTATCCAATCTGGCCGCCTCACGGCGCAAGTAACCCGCCATGAGGCGACTTGTAGCAGGTTCGGTGAGGCGGTAGAGCCAGCCCATCCGGGTGCTCTTCCCACCGCGTTCCAGCAGCCGCTACAAGACGGGGCGACGGCGGAGGCGATGGCTGCTGGGCTAGTTGGTGGCTTGAGTAAGGCGGACGAAGTAGCGAATGGCGCCCTGTACGACATCAAGAGACGACCACAGTGGCGCACGTGGCTCAGGCTGTGAGCCCTTCGATGGCGACGGGGAGGTGGCGTGGGCCGCGCAGCACCGCGTTGGCGCGATACGGCGGCGGGTCCTGAAGCAGCCGGGAGAACTTGACCCGGCGGAACAGTTCGGGCACGGCCAGATGGAGTTCGATACGGGCGAGAGGGGCGCCGAAGCAGTAGTGGATGCCGGTGTACATGCCCAGGTGCTCGTTGTCTTTACGGTCGGGGTCGAACCGGTCGGGGTTCTTGAAGCGTTTGGGGTCACGGTTGGCGGCGGCCAGCATGAGCCAGACCGGGGAGCCCTTAGGGATGGTGGTGCCGGCGACGTCGATGTCGTCCAGGGCGGTGGTCCACGGGACGAACTGGACCGGGGACTCGTAGCGCAACACTTCCTCGATGAGCGGGACGGCGAGGTCCGGATCCTTCAGGAAGCGGTCGAGGATGTCGGGGTGGCGCAGCAGGGTGAGGGTGGTGTTGGTGATCGCGTTGACGGTGGTCTCGTGGCCGGCGACCAGGAGCAGCACCGCGGTGGCTTCCAGGTCTGCCGGTGTCATCTCGGGGGCGAGCGCGCTGAGGATGCCGGGGCCGGGGTGTCGGCGTTTGGTCTCGATGAGGTCGGTCAGGTAGGCGCCCAGGTCCTGGCGCGCCCGCTGTGCCTTTTCCTGGCCGCTGCCGCCGCCGGCTTGGGGATCGACTCCGGACGCGAGTGCGTCGGCCCAGCCGTGGAAGCGGGGTTCGTCCTCGCGCGGCACGCCCAGGACCTTGCAGATGGCGGTGACGGGGAGGGGGTAGGCGAAGTCCTCGACGATGTCGACCTCGTCCCTGCCCTCGAAGGCGTCGAGCAGCTCGGTGACGACCTTGGCCAGCTCGCCGCGCAGGCCGTCGAGGAATCTGGGGCTGTGCGGAGGACCGAACGGCCGGGTGATGGTCTCGCGCAGCCGGTCGTGCACCGGCGGGTCGGTGAAGATGAAGCTGGGCGGGAGGCCGCTCTCCGGGGGCGGTTGCCCGGGGCGGCCATAGCCGGGCGGGCGGTTGCTCGTGTCGTTGCTCAGCCGTGGGTCGTTGGCCAGGTTCCGCACCTCGTAGTAGGTGCTGACCAGGAAGGTGCCGTCGTCCTCCCGCCTGACGGGTTGCTTGCGCAGCTCCGCGTAGAGCGGGTAGGGATCGGCTCGATTGGCGTAGTCGGTGATCTGCGCGGAGAGGGTACCGGACGTCATGGGGACTCCTGAGAGCTCCGGGCGGTTCAGGGTCGGTGGTCAGGCGTGCGACGGAATGAACGAGACGCGCCGCCCGCTCGGTGAGTGGCCTGTCAGCGTGACCGTGGCCCCGTGGGTGGGCAGATGGGGGTCAGGGAAGGCCGGGTCGATCGGATGCAGCGTCTCGGTCCGGCGGTCGACCGTGCGGTACTCCGGCGGGAACGGCGCCCCGGACGCGATCTGCTGTTCGTAGAACCCGAGCCACTTGGCTCCGTCGAAGGACGCCGCGGCGATGACGCGACCCCGGTAGCCGTACACCGCCACGAACCGTTCCGCGGCGAGCGCCCCCTGGGCGACGACCAGCTGGTCGCCGAGCGAGGGAACACCCACCGACTTGATGTTGACACCGAACTGGGAGGACCAGAACATCGGCAGCCACAGGTGCGGACGGCGGTCCGGCCCCGCACAGATCATGTTGTGCGCGGCGATCTCGGCCTGTTCGACCGCGTTGCCCCAGTGCTCCAGCGCCAGGAACTGGTAGTCGAACAGCGGGTGGGGGCTGCGGGCGACGTCACCTGCGGCGTAGATGTCGTCGGTGACGATGCCGTTGACGTCGAACACCCGGCACCCCGCGTCGCATGCCACCCCTCGGGGCCCCGCCGCAACCCCCGAGCCGGCGAGCCATTCCGTGTTCCGCATGGCACCCAGCGAGACGACCGCCACCTCCACGTCGAGCGCCGAACCGTCGGACAGATGGGCGCGCCTGAGCCGACCCACATCGTCACCCTCTAGAGCGGTGACGCTGACGCCGCAGCGCAGGTCGACCCCGTGCTTGCGCTGCAGCCGGTCCGCGACCGCGCCGATCACTCCGCCGAGCGCGCCCACCAGCGGTGCCGGGCCGCGCTCGGCGACCGTGACCTCGAGGCCCAGCTCCCGGCAGGCGGAGGCGACCTCGGAGCCCGTGAAACCGGCGCCGATCACCAGCACCCGAGACACGCCGCCTGTCAGCTTCCGGCGCAGGCGGGCGGAGTCGTCCCGGGTACGCAGCACGAACACGCCGTCCAGCGCGGCCTCTTCCGGGTGGAACCAGGGCCGGGCCCTGGTCCCGGTGGTGATCAGCAGGCGGTCGTAGGGGACGGTGTCACCGTTCGTCAGCCGTACCTGTTTGGCGTCCCTGTCGAGGCTCTCGGCGGCGACGCCCAGACGCCATTCGGCGTCGATGTCGCGCCGTCGCGGCAGCGCGGTGTCCTCGGGCTGTGCCCGCCCGAGCAGTGCCTGCTTGGACAGCGGGGGCCGGTCGTAGGGTTCGTACGGCTCGTCGCCGATCATGGTCAGCGATCCGGTGAAGCCCTGCTCGCGCAGGGTCTCCGCCGCGCGCAGGCCGGCCAGTGAGGCACCGACGACGACAATGCGGCCCTGGCGCCGCAGAAGCTGGACGTCCGTGTCAGCCGACATGGGGCTCTACCCGCTTCGTCGGCTCGTCGGAGTAGTCGACCAGGATGGCCTGGACCGGGCAGGCGGCAGCGGCCTTCTCCACCCGGTCCTGTTGTGCCTCGTCGAAGCGAGGGGAGAACAACAGTGCCTCCTCTCCGTGGAGGGAGAAGACGTCCGGGGCGAGGAAGACGCACTGAGCGAATCCCTGGCACCGGTTGAGATCGACGACAAGCCTCATCTGGAACACGCTCTCTGGCGGGCCGCGGTCGCTGTCGGCTGCGCGGTCCTTGCGCTCGGTTCACACGATTGGTGGGCATGCCTCAAATCCAGGATCGCCCCGCCCAGCGGGGGCCTGCAAGGCGAGGGTTCGGGAGCCCGGGCCTCGCACGAGGCGGATAGTTCGGGACTGCGGGGTCGTGCCAGACGTGTGCCAGATCATAGGGGGAACTGCGGGGGACACCGGGGAGTCAACGGACCCGCTAACAGACGTCGAAACGCCTCCGCTCCAGGTCAGACCAGCAGCGGGCCCGAAATCACCTCAGCTTCCCAAGCTCAGAGCTTCAGCCGGATGTCCGCTGAGTCGCTGCTTCCCGGCCGTTCAAAGCATGGCTGATCTCCGAGAGGCGGCCCTCGGGCAGAGCGAAGGCGTTGCCGGGGTTTCGATACGAGTGCCCACCGTCGTTGATGCAGACGCCGTCTGCCAGCCGCCAGTGAGCAGGAGACCACTGGCCCTGGTTATCCAGAAGCATGCTCGCCACTTCGGCAGTCTCTTCGATCACGGTGAGAGCTGTGAGCGCGGTGGTGAGGGCAACGGTTGCGTCGTCGGGAAGTCGCGCGTCGCCGAGTGTCGGGAAGAGCAGCAAGAGACGGGCATCAAGGTCGGCAACGCCCTCCGTGGCCGGCTGTCGGGCAGTGGACAGCAACTCCGGCCAGGCCATGCCAGGCCCCATGAAGTGACCGTCATCCACGGCAAGGGTTTCCGCTGCGGACCACGCCGGGTGATGGATCAGGTAATCCACCCCGCGGTCGCCCTCGATGTTGCGGTAGACGACCAGGATCGTGTGACCTGAGGACAGAGGCACGCTGAACACCGGCCACTCCCGCTCGGCGGACAGCACGTGATACAGCTCCATTGCCGCGTCCCAGTCGGCACCGAACGCAGCTCGCTGTGCATCTTCATCGCGCAAGCAGGAGCCGAGGTGCACGGGCCAGAACAACGGATCGTCCAGGTAAGCAGTGCCCTACACCAGAGGGCCACCTTCGTAACCGGGGATCTTCAACACGTGAGGATGATGGCACGAGGGGCAGACACCGCCTCGGGGTTCGAGGCTCGGCCGCCCAGTCTCAGTTTCCGTCTCATTCAACACTGTTCGCCGACGTTCAGCCGAGATCAAATGGCCGCTCCCGGCCACGGGCCAGCTGCCCATGAACCCAGGTGAACGCCCAGCACGTACGCCGACACCCCACCACAGTTGGAAAGCGTGCACCTGTCATCGACCCGGGACAGAGGTGGTACGCGGTCGGCGCTGGCAGGTCACTGCTTGGCCATCGACGAAGCCCAGCCGTCGGTTAGGTCCCGGACGAGTCTCCGGGCCGCCCCCAGACAGGCCAGGGATGCAACCATTCCCTTCAGAGCTGGAACCCCCGGAAGCCGACCGCGCGCCAGAGACCATAGCCGTCGGCGCTGACAACGAACCCGACAGTGATCGACCGTCAGCTGTGGCCAGTTGGCCCCGCACCACAACCGCACCAGATCGAGCGGGGAACTACGGGGAATCACGGTAAAGACAGCCGAGCCCGACAGGACTCGATCCAGACCGTTCGTCCAGGTCAGCGCGCGAACCCGCTGCAAATGACCGCAGCTTCCCAAGCTGAGAGCTGAGCCGCCAGCGCCGCCTGTGTGCTTCCGTGCGCCCCCGGTCGCGCCACCCCAGCATCCCGGACACCACAGAACGATGACCTCGCATGAAGGGATTCGGGAAGTACTGGGGTTGGATCGTCTTCGCGATACTCATTGCCGGCTGGTTGACCTTCGACTTCGGTCCAGTCGCGCTCATCGTCCTGTCCGGGGTCAGCGCCTTCTACTTCTTCTTCAACGTGCCCGTCTGGTGCGGTGCGGAGGGCCGCACCAGCTCATGCCGCAACAACAGCTATGGGGCTCTCATGGGTTGCCACCTTCGCCAGCACAAGTGGCAGAAGCTCAAGATGCTTTTCTGGAGCGCGCGTTGGCACGGCTCCGGCAGGAGCTTTTCCAGAACGCGACCACCACCCTCGCCAGCGTGGGCGGCATCCTGGCGATCACGTCAGGCATAGCGGCTACGTTGCAGCCACTGTTCGGTGGGGGTTGGTGACGGAGCCATCTAACATCCACGTCTGACATCAGCGGCAGCAGACGCAGGTACGCCGGGGAGACCGTTCGTGGCGCCCCGCATGGGCCGCCAAGAGCTCCCTGCACGGGGATCGAACTCCTAAAGCGGGTGTCGCAGGTTCGAATCCTGCCGGGGGCACCACAAAATTGCAGGTCAGCGCGCTAAAGGCCTTCCAGGGAACCACCCTGGAAGGCCTTTGGGTGCGGAATGGGAACGTCCTGGGAACATTGAACTGCGCATTAGTCGTACTTCGGACACTTATTAACGATCTGACGGAAAGTCCCCGTCGGCCAGACGAGCCTCAGAGTCGGCGACGACCGGGAGAGACCGCCGACACCTGCGGCCGATCTCCTTCCTCCCATGCCGGCCCGATCTGGCTGCGTCTGCCCCGACCTCCTCGACGCCGATGCTGAATCACCGGCCCCATGCGCCCCGCCGGAGACGGCGCACAGGCGTCGACAGGGAGCGTCAGCGGGCCGTCAGCCACATCAGTGTGTTCACCGCAGTGATAGAGCCGAGCAGGACGCATGCGATCACGACGTGCCGTTGCAGCAGGGTCCGTCGCAGGGCGCGGTAGTGGGCTTCGTATTCGCCGCGCAAACGCTTCGCCTGGTCGGCGGTGGCCTGGAGGGCCTGTCGGGTCAGGCCGAGGCGTTGTTCCGTGTAATGGCGGGTGAGGTCTTCGGCCTGTCCTGTGGTGAGCCAGGGCAGGCGGGCGCACAGACCTTCGGCCTCGCGCTGGGCCTGCTCTCGTTCGGCGTGTGCGATGAGGTAGCCCTCGACGTCGGTGGCGATCGAGCCGCGCTGATCGCTCGGTGGGGCACCAGGGCGGTTCGGCGATGTCACCGCTGGCCGCCTTCCGGCTCGACCACGTCACGTCTGCCGATGTTGGCCGCGTGTTCGAGCTGGGCCACCTCGGGGTGGTGCAGGTCGAACGCCGGGGATTCGCTGCGGATCCGCGGCAGGGTGAGGAAGTTGTGGCGCGGCGGCGGGCAGGAGGTCGCCCACTCCAGCGAGCGGCCGTAGCCCCACGGATCGTCGGCGCCGACCGGCTTGCCGTACTTGGCCGTCTTCCACACGTTGTAGAGGAACGGCAGCATCGACAGGCCGAGCAGGAACGAACTGATGCTCGAGATCGTGTTCAGCGCGGTGAAGCCGTCGGCCGCGAGGTAGTCCGCGTAACGACGCGGCATGCCCTCGACGCCCAGCCAGTGCTGCACCAGAAAGGTGCCGTGGAAACCGACGAACAGGGTCCAAAAGCACATCTTGCCGAGGCGCTCGTCGAGCATCTTGCCGGTGAACTTCGGCCACCAGAAGTGGAATCCGGCGAACATCGCGAAGACGACCGTACCGAAGACCACGTAGTGGAAGTGGGCCACCACGAAGTACGAGTCGGACACGTGGAAGTCCATCGGCGGCGAGGCCAGGATGACACCGGTCAGACCACCGAAGAGGAAGGTGACGAGAAAGCCGGTGGCCCACAGCATCGGCGTCTCGAAGGACACCGACCCCTTCCACATGGTGCCGATCCAGTTGAAGAACTTCACCCCGGTCGGGACCGCGATCAGGAAGGTCATGAAGGAGAAGAACGGCAGCAGCACGGCGCCGGTGACGAACATGTGGTGCGCCCACACCGTCAGGGACAGACCGGCGATCGAGATGGTCGCGGCCACCAGACCCAGGTAGCCGAACATCGGCTTGCGGGAGAACACCGGGATGACCTCGGTGACGATGCCGAAGAACGGCAGGGCGATGATGTACACCTCCGGATGGCCGAAGAACCAGAAGAGGTGCTGCCACAGAATCGGGCCGCCGTTGGCCGCATCGTATACGTGGGCGCCGAACTTGCGGTCCGCCTCCAGGGCGAACAGCGCGGCCGCGAGGACCGGGAAGACGATGAGCGCCAGGACGGCGGTCAGCAGCGCGTTCCACACGAAGATCGGCATGCGGAACATGGTCATGCCCGGCGCGCGCAGGCAGATGATCGTGGTGATGAAGTTGACCGCGCCGAGGATGGTGCCGAAGCCGGAGAAGGCCAGACCCATGATCCACATGTCGGAGCCGATGCCCGGCGAGCGGACCGCGTCCGACAGCGGGGCGTAGGCGAACCAGCCGAAATCGGCCGCGCCGTCCGGGGTCAGGAAGCCACCGACCGCGATGGTCGAGCCGAACAGGTAGAGCCAGTACGCGAACATGTTCAGCCGCGGAAAAGCCACATCGGGCGCACCGATCTGCAGCGGCATGATCCAGTTCGTGAAACCGGCGAACAGCGGAGTCGCGAACATCAGCAGCATCACGGTGCCGTGCATCGTGAACGCCTGGTTGTACTGCTCGTTCGACATGATCTGCAGGCCCGGACGGGCCAGCTCGGCACGCATCAGCAGCGCCATCACGCCACCAATCAGGAAGAACGCGAACGACGTGACCAGGTACAGCGTGCCGATCGTCTTGTGGTCGGTGGTCGTCAGCCACTTCACCACGACGTTGCCGGGCTGCCTGGGCCGGAGTGGGACCTCGTTCTCGTACGAGTCCTCGGCTGCCGCAGCGCCGTGTGGCTGGTTCAGGGTGCTCACAGGCTGGGTTTCTCCGGTTTCGTGGATCGCGTCGTCCCCCGCCACCATCCTCGCCGCAACAAACGTGGGGAAGCCGCTTTGGACGACCGAAGACACGGCCGAACAGACGTCAGCCGGCCCCGAAAGGAGTAACAGCCGAAGCCCCTGGGGCTGCGGCACTCGACGCGGCGCAGCCCAGGCCGACATCTGCCGTTCCCAACGGCCCCCGTCCGCGCAGACTGGCGCTGCCAGGGTCTGACGGTGCGCTACCGGAAAAGCGTCCAGCTCGCTCACGGACCAGGGCTTTACGGCCTACAGCCTCCTGCCGGTTCTCCCGAATCTTGAAGTCCATCGCACCCCCTGAACTGGGGTGTTGCGACGACCACTAGAACGGAAGTGACGGGGGCGGGGCCTTTGTCGCCCCCAAGGGGTCTGCGGTGCTCACCACTTCGGTGACCCGGGCTGGCCTCAGCCGACTCCCCCACCCCCGTTCCCAGGGGCCTCCGAAGGCCCTTCATGGGAACGTCATGGGAACGGAAGGTCGAGTAAGGACAGGGAAAGATCAGACGAGGACGGAAGACCACGCCCCGCTGACCAGCAGGAACGGTGAGGCCAGGGAAAGGCCATCACAGACAGGGCAAGCTATCGACCCTCTCCTAAAGCGGGTGTCGCAGGTTCGAATCCTGCCGGGGGCACAGAGAAACACCTGGTCAGAGGCCGCATGGACCCTCCGTGGACGCCACGGAGGGTCTTTTGTGTGCCCAATGGGAACATCCTGGGAACGGGATGATGGGCGATTTAAGCGACTTCAGGTCGATCGGGAGGCTGGCACCTTTTTCGTGGATTCAAGCCGCGTCCGCGGCTGTGTTGATGGCATCGTGCCCAGCGGACAGTGAGTGCTGCGGTCGGCTCCGTCAGCGCGAACAGGGTTCCCACGGACGACCACCGGGGGCGACCCGAGGTGATGTCGATTCAGATCTTCTCGGCACGTATGAAAGTTGCGGTGCCTGATGGCGTGCCGGACGACGAGATGATCGTTGCGGACGTGGGGCGCGCCAGGGTGCACAGCGTCGCGATCGTGCTGGTCCTACCCACCCCGTTGGGGTCGAGGAAAACCGAACGCATCCCCTTGCTCGACGGTCAGGTCGATGTCCTGGACCGCCTGCGCGTCACCGTAGGACTTGTGAACGCCCACGACGCGCATCGCCGGGGTGTCCGCCGCTGCCCGGGGCGCCTGCGCGAGGTCCGGTCATCAGACCGCCTGCCCGCAGAGCGCCAGCCGGCCCGGACCAGCCACTCGGCTCTGCAGCCTGACCGCCCGCAGGGTTTCTCTCGGCTTCTTTGTTCTCGCGGGCGGGGCTCAGGGCTGGGTGTCGCCGTCGTCGCTGAAGTCGGGGACGTCAGGCGACAGCAGGTGCTCGGCGCCGCCTTCGAGCATCTTGGCCATCTGAGTCGAGCGGGGGAGCATGGTCTTCTCGTAGGTGCGGATGGCGTCGTCGACGGTGGCGGAGTCGGCGAGGGCGAGGGCGAGTTCGCAGGCGTCGAGCATGGCGAGGTTGACGCCGACGCCGAGCGGGGGCATGAGGTGGGCGGCGTCGCCGAGCAAGGTCACGGTCGGGCTGTGCTCCCAGATGTGCGGGACGGGGAGGGCGAAGATCGGGCGGTCGACGTAGGGGCCGTCGTTGTCGGTGATCATCTGGCGCAGGCGGGGCGACCAGTGGGCGTACCTGTCGAGGAGCAGGGCGCGGATGGCGTCGGTTTTGTCGACGGCCAGGCCGCTCGTGCCGATCCAGTCGACCGGGACCCGCTGGATGAGGTAGACGCGGATGTGGTCTCCGCTGTTGCGCTGGGCGAACAGACCGCGATCGCCGTCGGCTGCGGCGGCACCGCCCAGGCCGACCAGCCCGGCAATGCCGGGGTGCCGGTTTTCGACGTCGGAGAACCAGGCCTCCAGGAAGCTCACCCCCGTGTACTCGGGGACGGCGGGGGACACGGCCGGGCGCACCCGGGAGAAGGCGCCGTCGGCGCCGATGACCAGATCGGTCTCGATGGTCGTGCCGTCGGTGAAGTGCAGCTGCCGCGGCCCGTCGGCGGGACCGGTGATCCTGCCGAGAGCTCGGCCCCAGCGCACGGTTCCCGGTTGCAGGGAGTCCAGCAGCAGGTCGCGCAGCTGCCCGCGATCGATTTCCGGCTTGAAGAGCTCGTCGGCCTCCGGGACCTTGTGGAACTTGATCGTGCCGCTCGGGTCCAGCTGGCGCATCTCCTGCCCTTCGGGGCGGGCCAGCTTGAAGAACTCCTCGAGCAGGCCGGCTTCACGCAGGGCGATCTGGCCGTTGTCGGCGTGCAGGTCGAGGGTTCCGCCCTGATTGCGGTCATCGCGGCCCGGGGCGCGGTCGTAGACGGTGACCGCGATGCCGCGCTGCTGGAGGATGCGGGCGCAGGTCAGCCCGCCGGGTCCGGCGCCGATGATGCTGATGCTGGCGGTGGCGGGCGCTGGGGAGTTCACGGTTGTTCCTTCCAGTCGGTGAAGAGGAGTCATCGGGCGAACAGAGCGGGGCGGGGCACTCCGGCGTCGGTCTCGGTCATGGACGCGCCTCGCACGTCCCCTTGATGGACAGGACGGCGACAGGCGGGTGCGGTGCAGACGATGACGACGCCGGCGAGGACGTTCCGCTCAGGCCCACAGCCTCATAAAATCAGAACAAGCAAAAAAGTACAACGACTCTACTTAGCGATGGGTTCGACTATCGGATACGCTCTAGGCATGACCGTGCCCCCCGTCAGCCGCCGCGACCGCAAGAAGGCGGCCACCCGGCAGGCAATCGCCGACGCCGCACTACAGCTCTTTCTGGAGCGTGGCTACGATCAAGTAGGCATCCGTGACATCGCCGACGCCGCCGACGTATCGACCGCTACGGTGTTCAAGCACTTCAGCGGTAAGGAAGCCCTGGTATTCGACCAGGACCAGGACAGGGAGTCAGAACTGATCGCCGCGGTGCGGCAGCGACCCTCCGGTCAGAGCATCCTCGACGCCCTCCGACAGCACGTCCTGGACACCTGGCCCTCGATCGAGGCACATCCCCAGGCGGCTGAGTTCACCAACCTGGTGGATTCCACGCCGGTGCTACGCGCGTACGCCGAACGCATGTGGACCCGATATACCGACAGCCTCAGTGCAGCCATCGCCGACGAGATCGGCGTGGACCACGACGACCTCGCATGTGTGGCCCTTGCTCGATTCGTACTCGACATCCCGGCCCTCGCTCGCGGTCGGCAGGACCGCCGAGCCGCCGTCGAGGCAATCTTCGACATCCTCACACACGGCTGGGAACCGCCCAGCAAACCGCCTGCGCCGTAGCCCCCACCATGCGGTTCGGCCGCAGCCACCCCTCGGCCCGCCAATGGGAACTGACATCCCCTCATTCCCTTGCGGGGAGCACCTCATTCTGATCCCGGTTGTTGACCGAACGCTGCCAGGGAGACCGGCTGCCACTGACGCCAGGTACTCAGCCGCTCCTTGAAGGGACCAGCGACGTCGGTCCACCCGCGGATCGCCTGCGCCGCCCGCGAATGGCCCACTCGGCTCGGCCTTGTCGCCACCGGTCTCGGCATTCCCCGTACTCCCCGAAGTAGCCGCGGCCGCGGTCCCCACCGGAGTCCGCATCGTCCAAGTCGACGACCCCGCCTGGCTCGGCCGAGCCATCATCACCGTCACGGTCCGCGACCGCTATCCCGAGGTGACGGCCACCGCGACGTCCACCGCCTCGAAGTGCTTGGGGACGAACTGCCCCGGCCGCGTCTTGTCGAGCACGGCCTTGCGCCAGTTCTGCGTGGCGAAGGAGATGTCGACCGGCTTGACGTTCTCGCCGAGCGCGCTGCTGTACTCGCCGCGGGCACTCTCGTACCGCCTCACGTGCGCGAGAGCGCGCAGCACCCGCCCGTCCTCAGACGTCGCGGTGAACTCCAGCTTCTCCGCCAGGTCGGACACCACCGACCGGCCTCGGCCGAGCTGCCCGTACAGCAGCACCTCCCAGAAGTCGTCGTGATGCGCGGAGACCTTATCGATCTGCTCGTACTGCCCCGCGAACCCGCCGAAGCCCTCCACCACCCATACAACGTCAGCGCCGGCAACAGCGCGCTGATGGCCATCGGAGTCCATCCGCTCAGCGGCCCACGCTGCCTCCTCCCGCGTCGGTGCGAAGAACAAGTGCAGCTCATGCGCGGTGACCAGCCGCTTGAAGCGCGGACTCGCGGCCCACTCGATCGAGGTCGCAGTCCCGCCCCGGGCCCAGACAGCAGTCAGTTTCACCACCAACGACGTTCGGCCGAATGGGTGACGGCCGTCATCGAGCCGAACCGTAAGACCAAGTACTCGCGGCTTTTGGGCGTACCTCGACGCTACTCCCGATAGGTGAGGGTGACCGTTGGGCTCTCGTCCTCGGTGTACCTCGCCCAGTCAACTCTGGGGTCCTGTTCGGCGGAGTCCGGGAACGTCGGGTGCTGCGGTGTGGGCGGGGGCTGGGGTGTGTACGGGGCGTAGGCCGGGTACGGCGGTATTCCTGTACTGCGGTGTCTTCCCTGCTGTGCCGTGGCTTGTTCCACGCCGCCGCTCGTCACCACGACCGTGACGCCGACGATGATCAACAGGAGCCCGGGCGCGGTCGCGGGCTTGATGCCCTGCCCCATGAACCACCACGCGGCGAGCGCCGCCACGGGGGTCTCCAGCAGGAGCAGACGCTCATGGTCGTCGCCGATGTCCTGCCGAGGGCGAAGTTCAGTGAGCCGAGCCCCAGGATCTGGGGAAGGACCAGCAGCCCGAGCAGTGACAGTTGCGTGGATCTGTCGAAGCCCGTCAGCGGGATGCGGGCCAGCCGGCAGACGGCGAGGAGTTCCAGACCGCAGACCAGCGAGGTGAACGTCGAATACAGCGGTGTGCTCACATCCGCCCGCGACCGTTCGCTCAACGCGGTGTACCCGGCCTGGGCGATGGCCCCGACGAGGGCGAGCAGGTCCCCCAGCAGCGCCGTACCGCCGGACCTGATGTCGAGACCGCCCGCCGCGGCCGCTCCCACCACGGAGAGCGCGAGACCCGCCCATGTCCGGCGGGACGTCCGGACGCCCTGGCCCGCGGCGATGAGGGCCTGCCAGACGGGCTGGGTGGCCACGAGCGCCGTGGACATGGCGACCGAGGTCAGCCGGGTGCTCGTCATGAAGGAGGCGAAGTGGAGGGCGAGCGACGTGGCCGCAAGGAAGCCGCAGACCAGGGGCCGCCACTGCTCGCGGCGCAGGACGCTGCGCTCGCCGCGCGCGACGCGCACCACCTCGCGACGGCGCAGCAACAACAGGAGAGGCCCGAGTACGGCGAAGCCCAGGCAGTTGCGCCAGAAGGCCATGGCGAGCGGTGAGGCGGAGGCCGCGGCGGTGAGCGGGGCAGTGGCCGAGACGGAGAGCACGGTGACCGCCATCGCCGCCATGGACAGCGGATCGGGCTTGGACTTCACGCGTCCGTACCGCCGTCCGCGGCCGGCCGGGCGGCAGTGGATGTCAGGGGTGCGATGCGGTCGCGCGTGGAACGCGGCGGCGGAACACAGGCGAGTATGTCGATCACTTGGTATGCGGTTTCTGTGCTGTGGGATGTTGGGTCAGCTCAGGGCTTCGACAGCAGGAGCGCGGCAAGGAGAGCGCGGGAGTGGAGCGCCGGCGTTGCCGGGCGGCGCGATCTGTGAGCGACGTCCGGCCCGGGCGTCACGAACGCGAACGGAGCGGCGGCACCACGATCCACCAGGTCGCGCAGTGCAGGCCCCGCTCCACCGGCCTGCGCCAAGGCCGCGCAAACCACCAGTGGCCGAGACGCCTCGCAGGACAAGGATCACGCCCGCCAGGACCGTGACGGTGCCTCGACGGAGGGAGTCCCGCAGACCGAACGGACCCCGGCTGCCCCCTCCTGAAGCCCCCTGAGCCCCTGAACTCCCCTACTGGACCGTGGCCTTGAGGGTCACCTCGATGTTCCCCCGGGTGGCGTTGGAGTACGGGCACACTTCATGGGTGGCCTGCACCAACTGGTCGGCGGTGGGCTGGTCCAGGCCCGGCAGATGCGCGGTCAGAGACACGGCCAGGGTGAAACCGCCGGTCTCCCGCGCGAGCAGGCTCACCTTCGACTGCACGGTGGAGGACAGCAGTTGGACGCCCCGCTCGCGCGCGATCAGGCGCAGCCCGTTATGGAAGCAGGCGGCGTATCCGGCGGCGAAGAGCTGCTCCGGGTTGGTCTTGTCGCCACCGGGGCCGCCCATCTCCTTCGGGATCGCCAGGACTTCGTCCAGGACGCCGTCGAGGGACCGGACTTCACCGTTGCGACCGTCACCGGTCGACAGGGCCTCGGTGGTGTACAGCGCGGACATGTTGTTTCCCTTCGTTGGTGCCACGGATGGTGAATGGTGAATGGTGGTGGGCAAGTGCTCCGAGTGTGCTGGCGGCGGCCGCGCGCAGCCTGCCCATGGCAGGGGCAGGCTGCGCGGCCTCCCGGTGCCCGATACTCGGTGCATGGACGAGCAGCCCCGGCTGGGGGAGTTCCTCAGGACACGTCGGGCGCAGTTGCGGCCGGCGGACGTGGGACTCCCGGATTTCGGAGAGCGCCGGCGTGTGCCGGGGCTGCGCCGTGACGAACTGGCCCAGCTCGCCGGAGTGGGCCTGTCCTACTACACGCGGCTGGAGCAGGGGCTCTCGCTCAACGCGTCACCGGAGGTGCTGGACGCGCTGGCCCGTGCCCTCGGGCTGGACGAGGTGGAGCGTGCCCACCTGCACGACCTGGCCCGCGCTTCGCGCCGCACCGGCACCCGGCGCAGGCCCGCGCCAGAACGAGCGGGCGACACGACCCGACAGCTGCTCAGTGCGTTCGGCGACGCACCCGCGATCGTGCTCGGGCGCAGCAGCGACGTACTGGCCTGGAACCGCACGGGACACGCACTGTTCGCCGGGCATCTGGACCCGCACATCCCCGATCAGCCCGACCAGCGCCCGAACACGGCTCGGCTGGTCTTCCGGGACGCGCACACCCGGGACCTGTACGTGGACTGGCCGAAGAAGGCCAGGGACGTGGTGGGGAAGCTGCGGCTCGCCGCCGGGCAGCATCCGGACGACCCTCGGCTGGCCGCGCTGATCGGTGAACTGACCATGAACAGCGCCGAGTTCGCCGTGATGTGGTTCGAGCACCGGGTCAGGAAATGGGACCTCGCGACATACCGCATGCACCATCCGCTCGTAGGCAGCATGCAGCTCAACCTCCAAACCCTCAACGTCCCGCAGGAGGAGGGCCAGCGCATAGTCGTGGCGACCGCCGACGCCGGCACCACGTCAGCGGCAGCCCTGTGCCTCCTCGCCCAGGCCGGTGTTCCGACCGGGCGGCAGGCGACACGCACCGAGGCTCCGGGGTCCCCGCGGGACGGGGCGGTCGGCACTGAGGGCTCCGCTGGCCATGCCGATAAAGCTTCGCGAGAGTGCCGGCGGCCTCGTTGAGAGGGTGACCGGCGTGGGCCTTCTCATGGACGAAGGTCAGGCAGTGTCGTCAACGAAGTCAGTGGGCCCCGGCACCGAGTTGACCCGTGCGATGGCGTAACCGCGCTGCGCTGCTGCTCCATCCGGGCAGCCGGTGGCGCTGCCGGTTCGGCAGGGCAGGTCGCAATACATGGCCCAACGGCGGCGCCGTTTGCCTCGCCCTGTCCGTGCCAGGGCCCGGCAGCGGTGCCGGCGTCAGTCAACCCGGCCGGCGGCCATGGCCTCGGGGCTCATCCGGGTGTCGAACCCGGTCTCGGCATCGATGGTCCGTCCCTGTGCCCACCAGTTCTCCGCGGCGGTCTCCAGGACGGTCAGCAGGACGTCCTCGCGGCGCATCCCCACAGCCTCAACGAGGCAGTCGGCAACGGCTTCGAACAGCTCGGCTTTCTGCGCGGGCGGCCGGTGGTTGAACGTCATCCGGATGATCACTGAGTCGGCGCTGCGCTCGACACCGAAGAACGTCGGCGCCTGCAGAATGTCGCCCGGCTCCATGTCGTGCACGACGTGGAAGAAGTCGTCCTCGGGGATCTGGAACACCTGCCGCATCGACTCGTGCACCGCCCTGGACACGGCCTTGCGGAACTCCGGCGTCTTGCCCTTGCGGAGGTAGATTTCGACAAATGGCATGGTAAGGCTCCTCGGGAATCGGGATCCGCCGTCGCACTCATCGGCGCGGCTGACACCGGCAACGCTAGGTCCGGGCACTCCATGCGGCCAGCGAAAGTCCGGCATGGCTGGTATGCCTGACTGTCATGGAGCCCTCACTCACCGGCCTACGGGTACTGCGCGAGATCGCTGAACGCGGCAGCTTCACCGCCGCGGCCACGGAGCTCGGGTATACGCAGTCCGCCGTCTCACGGCAGGCCGCCGCGCTGGAACGCGCCACGGGACAGCGCCTGTTCGACCGCCAGGCGGGCGGCGTCACGCTGACCGCCGCCGGGCTCACCCTGCTGCGGCACGCCGTGGTGGCGCTCGACGCAGTCGCCGCAGCAGACCGCGAACTCAAGGGCCTTCCGCCTGAGCGCGGCACCGTGCGCCTGGGCACCTTCCCCAGCGCCGGGGTGCTGATCCTGCCACGGGCCCTGGCCGCGCTACGCCGCACGCATCCCCGTATCGGAGTCACCACGCGAGAGGCCACGACCCCGGCGCTGGTCCGGGCGCTACGGGCGCGCACCATCGACCTGGCGATCCTCGCTTCCCGGCCACCGCATCGGCCGCTGGACGACCAGGCTCCGCCCCTGGAATACCTGACCCTCAGCGAGACGACGCTGCTACTCGCGGTACCGGCCGGCAGCGCCCTGGCGGCAGAGGACGCCGTGGAGTTGGAGGCGTTGGCCGACCAGGACTGGATCGCCGGTCCCTCAAGCGCCGCCGAGCCGGCGATGGGCGTCTGGCCCGGCGCACCAGGGCGGCCCCGGATCGTCCACACCGCCCGCGATTGGCTGACCAAGCTGCATCTGGTCGCGGCCGGATGCGGTATCACCACCGTGCCGCCCGGTCTGGCCGACGCCGTCCCACCCGGCGTGCGACTGGTCGAGGTCCAGGGCGGCCCCGCTGAACGCAGACGGGTGGTCCTCGCCCGCCTTCCCGGACCATGCCCACCAGCCGCCACCGAGATCATCCGCGCTCTCCGACAGGAAGCGGCCCGCCAGCCCGGTTGAGAAGCGCCCGTTTGCCAAGACTGCAAAGGACCTCACTGCTTTGACACCGCGCGCCGCACGATCAGCGCTCGGCCACCGAATCACAGGCCCGGGCGGCACCCCCGCCCCGTGCCCAGGCCATTGCCCTCAACACCGCCTCACGGGTACGAGCCTCTGCGCTTGTTCACCCGGAGAATACGTCTGTGCCTGCGGCGGCGTGAACCTTCGACGATCCCTATCGTCCCAGGCCAGAGGTGGTCATTGTGATTCGTGGATACCACCGGAGCCGCACTTCGTGAAAGCACCGGGCCAGGGCGTGTCCGATGGGTCAGCGAGCCTGCCGTGCCTGGTCAGTTGACCGCAATGGTTGAAAGCGCCGTCGCTTCCCAAGCTGAACAGCGCGGGTGGCTCGGGCCGCTCCTGCGCTCCGCGGCCCAGGCAACGTGGCCGCGGAGATGGCCGAGGGCCCCGACACCCTGCTCGGTGCGGGGCTTTGGCGCCCGCAAGGGGTCTGCGGTGCTCACCGCTTCGGTGACCGCGGCTGGCCTCAGCCGACTCCCCCGCCGCCGTTCCCAGGGGCCTCCGAGGCCCCCTCATGGGAACGGAAGGCCGAGTGAGGACAGGGAAAGATCAGACGAGGGCGGAAGACCGCATCGCACTGACCAGCAGGAACGGTGAATCTAAGGAAAGGCCATCACAGACAGGGCAAGCAATAGCCCCTCTCCTAAAGCGGGTGTCGCAGGTTCGAATCCTGCCGGGGGCACAGAGAGAAGGGCCGGCTCAGGAGAGGTTTTCTCCCGGTCTGGCCCTTTGTCTTGTTCGGGTGCGTGCCACAGGCATGCCACTCCTATCCAGGCCCGAAGAGCATGGCACGTGGCCGCTGCACATCGAGCGGAGGCCAGGAGCGGTTGTCTGTGTCAGTTCAGAGGGTGCGTCGCCTCGTTGGGGCGCGTGATCGAGCGACGCGGGACGTGGACCTTGCGGCGCCTCCGCCCGACGGTGAGGTACAGATACCAGCGTTGGTCGAGGATGTGCCCCTTAGCCATCTTCACCAACTCCGAGGCAGGTGCAGACCACTCAACGGTTGAGTGCCCTTCCAGCCGGAAGGGATATGTCACTTCGAACTGTGGTTGCAGCTTCTCGTTTACGTCACGTGTGGGCTTTGAGTCCCAACCCATGCGGACGTGTAGATGCTGCACGGTGACGTCCGCGGCCGATCGTCCACCGTTGTGGATGACCAGACGCAGCAGGTACTGGTCGCCCTCTGCCACGAAATAGCACTGCGTGGTGACTTTGGGGCCACCGGCGCGGGCTACGTAGGTAGCGACGATGAGCGAGGTTGTGGACACAGCTAAGCCTGCGAGCGTCAGAATCGGAGTGACCGCAGGATCAATGAGCGCCATATACGGAGCGTAGCCGCGCGACGTCTCGGTGTTGCCACAGGTTGGTGTCTGCATTGCCACGCATCATCCCCGAGAAGACCGATAGCCAGGCAGCGTTCCTATGGGCTGGATGCCGCGGACCAGCGGGATGAGGGCCTGGCTGTCGTGGAGGTTCGCGGCGGACATGCCGATCGACAGGGGCAGACCGCGGCGGTCGACGATCAGGTGGATTTTCGACCCGTTCTTGCCGCGGTCGGTCGGATTCGCTCCTGTCAGCTGCCCCCTTCGAGGGCCCGGACGCTGACGGAGTCGATCGCACACCAGGACCAGTCCAGCTCGCCACAGGAGCCGAGTTCGTCCGGTACCCGAGAGGCGGCCACCGGGGCTTGGCGAGCGGTGTGCGGCGGCCCTGCCGATATCCGTCCGAACATAGTCGCGACGTTCCGGCCAACTAGGTCGCCCGCTCCGGGTCCGCCATTGGCGAAGGGGCGCCCTCCGCCACGGACGGCGCCCCGTCGTCGCAGGTCTCGCTCCGGCGTCCTGCTCCTAGTGGTCGGAGCGGCGTTCGTGCCGTTCGTGCTCGCGCCCCGGGCACAGGTCGAGCGTGGTGCACAGCATGATCTCCTGGCAGGGGCCTGCTGCCGGCTCCGCGTCCGCCTCGCCGTCGGCGTGGGGCACGAACCGCCACTGCGACGCCTTGGCGTGCCGTGTCCCGTCCGCCCTCTCGACGTGGGCGTGCAGCGTGCGGGTCTCGGGGTCGTTCGTCTCCACCAGCACCTCGTCCGCGCGGAGCGGGAAGTGGTCGTGCAGCAGGCACAGGCCGAAACGGTTCAGATTCCCGTGCTTGGCCAGAACCGCGACCAGGTCCTCGACGAACTCGGCGTCCTGGGGTCCCAGCCCTTCGGCCTCCTCGAAGCGGGGAAGCGGCTTGCGCGGGACGCCCACCTGGGTGTCGGTCATGAGTCCTCCGTCAATCGGCTGACGGTCACCGGCTTCCATTGTCGGGCGCCGAACCGGGCCCCGCAAATGCCACTGGCACACCCAAGGGGGTATGTGTCAGGGGTTCGACGTGTGTCTGTGCATGACAGATACGACGCTTTGTCTAGATTCGCCGGGGACAGGGAGAGGTGTCGGCCCTATGGCGATGACTCGATGGTGGCGGCGGCTGCTGTTACTCGTGATGCTGGTGTCATGCGTGTGGACGTGCGATCCGGCGTCGGCGCAACAGCGGCGGGACCCCGGTGCCGGCTGCCAGTCAGAACGCCTCAAGGACAGCAGCGTCGAGGCCACCTTGCGATTGCGGCACCACGAGCAGTCGCACCCCTGGCTCGTCTCCGACATGACGGTGCGGGTGCCGAGAGGTTGGCCGCTCGCCAAGCAGCTGACGTTCAGCGTGCATTCCCGGCAGTACCGCATGGCCATGCGGTGTCTGCTGCTCGGCGACGAGACTCCCGGGGCGCGCAACGAGTGGCATCCCCGCGATCCCGTGGTGAGGGCCACCGACTCCTCGGTCGAGGTGCGCTACGTCGCGTACAACTGGATCACCACGGACAAGCCCTTCCCCGTGGGCCCCTGGGAAATCGTCCCCACGGGGAGAACGTGGATGGTCTACCTGTGGCCGCCGACACTTCAGACCGTCCGGTGGAAGCGGATCGAGGCCGATCTGGGCGGCCTCGGCTTCAACGACCTCGTGGAACGGGCGTCGTCCTCCACGGGGAACGAGCTGGTGTGGAAGAACAGGCTGCCCCAAGAGGTCCAGGTGGAGGTCGATCCGCCCTGGCAGCGCCGACTGTCGGCGACGCTCACCCAGTCGCTCTGGCCCACCGCGGGCATCGCCTCGTGGTGGGTGTGCGCCTCGATCCTGATCGCTGTGGCCGCACTCCGTGCGCGGCGCCCCGGAACAGCCGCCGCGCACGGGACGCCGCCCCAACCACCGGCGGGGGACGTGGCCCAGCAACCGGCGGCGGATGTCCCCGACACCGACACCGGACACAGCACGAGCTTCACGCGAACGCTGCTGGAGTGGGCCGTACTCAGCGGGGCGGTCGCCCTGGCGCTGCTGCTGCTCACACAGCGGGGAGTCACGCCCCGGTCGTACGCCGTCCTCTGCATCTACGCGGGCCTGGCCCTGGTGCTCGTCGCCCGCCCCTGGGTCCTCGGCGCGCCACCGACCGCACCTGGCTCCGGCCCTGACGAGCCGGCCCGGTCCGGCGGCCTCCGCGGCAGCCGGCGTCGTCAGGCTCGCGCCGTCACGGCAACCACGTGTGCGGTCGCGGGGATCGGCCTGCTGGTGATCGTGGCCCACGGTGTCTTCGGTCTTCCGGAGAACCTGGAGCCGGGGACGACAACGGCCCTGGGCCGCACCGGACTTGTCCTGGTCGGCCTCGCGACCGTGTGGCTGTGGCTGGCCGCGATGCTCGCCTGGGCCTGGCGATTCGCGCACGAAGGAGGATTGCTGCGCGAGCGCTGGACCCGGCAGTGGGACAGGGTCCCGGCGCAGTGCGTGGCCGCCGTCGGATGTCTGCTGACGGCCGTCGCCGGGATTCTGCTCGCGTTCGCCTGGCAGGCGAACGAGAAACAGTGGCGACGCGTCAACTGGCTCGCCGAGCAGTACGACCCTGCCGCGTACAACGCGTACCAGAGCAAGCTGCTGGGGAACTTCTTCTTCAGCGACCTGAAATGGATCTTCGCCTACAGCTGGGTACTGACAGGCATCGCCCTGCTGGCGCTGCTGGGTTACCGCAACAGGCCGGCCCGGACACAGGGCCGCCGCCTATTCGAGCGGTTCTCCCCCGGGCCGAGCAAGCTGGATCTCCTGCTGACCGTCGCCCTTTTCGCCTTCTTCGTCGGACAGCGGGCGGCGAAGTTCGCGGGTACCAGCGCACTGTACGGCGTCTGGCTGGTGCTGAACATCGCCGCCGTGTACGTCGTCCTCGGCGTCGGGCGCCGCTGGTCCGTGTTGAGCCGGATGGGCGAGAGTTTCTATGCGAAGAGGCTGGGCACCGAGCCGCACCGGCACGAATTGCTGGAGAAGGCCCGCCACTACCTCAACGTCAACCACCAGATGCGCCTGGTGGACCAGGGGCATGCAGGCGGGGTGACCTACGAGGGGCTCGAGAAAGAGCTGGAAGACCTGCACAATTGGCTGGTCACCGCGTGCGATGGAGCCGATCCGCCGGAGCAGATCTCGGTGCTGGACATCGCCCTGGCCTGGGGACCGGACGGGCGCTGGTGGTCCAATGCGGTCCGTGCGGCGCGTCTGGCATTTTGGTTCGGACTGCCGGCCACCGGGCTGCTGCTCTACTACCAGGCGCAGGAGCCCTACGGGCGAGCGCAGATTCTGTTCACCCCTGTCGGCATTCCGGAACTCGTCGCCGACCTGATCCTCTATCAGATGGCATGGGCGGCGGCCGGCTTCACGCTCGGGGCTCTGTGGCGTCTGCTGCCGGGACGCCGGAGCCAGGCACGGGCGTGGCTCCTCACCGCCGCCTACGGCGCCCCCGTAGTACTGGCCGCCGCGTTCCTCCATGTCATCGACACGGATCCCCGCCAGCTGCTCCTGTACGCCGCGCTCCTCCTGTGCGTCCTGACGCTCACCAGCATCTGGGTGGACCTGGCGACCTTCCGCAAGGACCGGCAGTACCTGCCCAGCCGTTTCGCCCTGCTGCTGTTCGTCTACCGGCTGCGCGGCCTGTCCGTTCAGATCGCCTGGGTCCTCGTCCAGACGGTGGCCATCGTGACGATCTGGAAGAGTCTGACGCCGCACTGAGGGGACCAACCACCGACAGGGCCCGGGAGGCAGCGCACCCGGGCCCGGCAGGTCAGGCGTAGGCAGCGATGTCCTCGACCACGGCGAATCCCGGGCCGTACGCGCTCATCCCGCGCCCGTACGCCCCCAGGTGCACGCCCGCCTCCGTCGTGCCGGGCAAGGACCCAGCCACTCGGACTCCCGGCAGCAGAACGAGGCCGCCACCCCGTCCACGGGGAGGGAAAGCGTGGACCACTCCACGCCCTTGAAGTCGTCGGCCAGGGCCACGCCGTCTCCGTCTGCTGGTCCAGCGAGTCGCCGCGCAGGCCGTGGTCCATCTGTCCGGGCCAGGCGAACGCAGAGCGATCCATCGGGCTATTCGACGGGGACCGTGAGATCGACGGTCGAACTGCGGATGACCGGCCGGTCGGCGCCGAGTGCCCGTGATCTTGAGCATCCGCACGTTGTCCGAGCAGGTCATGACGACCATCGATGAGCAGCCGAAGTCGCGGGCCTGCATGCGGACATGCTGCACCAAAACGGCGCACAATCCCCGGCTCCGCCACGGATCTTCGATCATGGTGCCGAGTTCGGCCGCGACGGGCTCGGTCGTACGGACCAGATTCCCCCGCCTTTGAGTCAACAGAGGTGACACGGCCAACAGCCATACAGCAGGCGGTGTCGCCGACGGGCGTATCCGAGACAGAGGTCCTGGTGAGGTGGCTCGCCAGGGGCGTCCGCGAGGGAAACATCGGTCTTGCCCTGCGACGGCTCTCCCGTACCGACCCGTCAGGCCCTCCCTGGGAAGAAGCGGCAGACCGTGGACACTCCTGGTCGAGGACCTCACGAACTGGAAGATGCGGAGTGGCGCCCGGCCAGGGACTGGGCAGGAACGATGGGGGTGGTCCTTCCACAACGTGCCCGCGGCCCGCACGACTGGCCGCAGTAGCACCGCCTTCCAGTGGGCGGCGCCGACTGTGTCAGAGTCGCGCAGGCAGCCTGGACGGCTCAGTGGTCGCCCATGGGCGGGGGCACGAGGCGTGGCAGTGGCTGATGCCAGTCGCCCAGCCTCGTGAGGAGAAACTGGCGAGCGAGAGAACGAAGGTCGTCCCACGCCGAATCCGTGGCCAGAGCGTTGTCCCAGAGGCCGAGGCGGCGGGTGGCATCGATCTCGCCTATGCGACGGCCGATGGCCCGAAGATGACGCTGGTCCTCAGGCTCGATTGCTCCGCGCTCCGCGAGCCCTTCGGACACGCGACACATGAGCTCCACCTCTTCAACGACGTCCTTCGTCTCCAGCTCACGCTCGCCCAGCCAGGCAAGTTGATCTCGGGTGTCGGCCGCCAGGAGCGCCGTAACGCGCAGCGTCCAGGTGCGCAGGTTCGCGTCGCCGAGATGGTTCATGCATGCATGATCGCACCCAGCTCCCGCAATCGTGTTCGAGGCTCGGAGGGCGGCAATGGCCTGCGTGGCGGTCGCGGAGGGTTGAAGCGGAACTACTACCGCCGCAATCGAACAGCGCCGGACGGCGGCGCCTCCCCTAGTCGTGAAGATCTGCTGTCCGTTCCCATGAACCCAGCCACCCGTTCCCAGGGGCCTCCGAGGGCCCCTCACGGGAACGTCATGGGCCGCGCTGACCAGCCTGAACAGCAAAGCCAGGGAAAGGTCATCACGGTCAAGGAAGACAATAGGGTCTCTCCTGAAGCGGCGCTCCCCGAAGCCATCGCATCATGGATGCATGTGGCTGCGAGGGGAACCGGGCCTGGTGCACCGGGCGTTGCTGTTGAACGAGCTGCGTTTCGATCCAGACGCCATTTACGAGCTGGACCGCCCTCTGCTGCTCATGCCCGGGGATCAAGTGCACCGCCGAGGTCAACAAGTGATCGTCAAGCGCGCGGCCGGGAACGTGGAGGTGCCGGCCGGCCGCTGGGAGCCGTGGTGCTGGGAGTGGCGCCTTCTCTGACGATCGCACCCCTATGGCAGCGGCACCCAGGACGCCGCACCACAAGAAAGCGTGACCAGGGGAAACGCCTCGGGCCGGGACCGTCCGGGGCGCTATGGCGGCTCCGGCCGTCCCCATGGCGACGCGTTGTCCGAGTGTCGTCAGCCCGAAGACCCCTGCGGGGCGCCCGGGTTGGGCAGGAGTCGAGCGCTGAGACGGTCCGAGTTCGGCCAGCGCACGTCGTGGGCCCAGCGGAGCTTCTCGAACACCCAGATGAGGCGGGCCGCCGGGTCGAGTTGGCCCGGCAGCACGCCGTGGCGCGCGGCCGTGGGGTCGGCGTGATGTGAGTTGTGCCAGCTCTCGCCAAAGGACAGCAGGGCGAGTGGCCAGAAGTTGGTGGCCTTGTCCCGGCTGGCGAAGGGGCGTCTGCCTGCGACGTGGCAGATCGAGTTCACCGACCAGGTGACATGGTGCAGCAGCGCCATCCGGATCACGCCGGCCCAGAAGAACCCGGTCAGCGCACCCGTCCAGGTGCCGGTGACGAACCCGCCGACCAGCGCCGGGGCCAGGAGCGAGACGGCGGTCAGCGGTCCGAAGAGTTGGCCGATGAGCCGTAGATCGGGATCGGCGGCGATGTCGGGAGCGAACCTGGCCCGGTTGCTCAGTTCACGCTTCAGCATCCACCCGATGTGCGCGTGGAGAAGTCCCTTGAGCAGCGCGCGCGTGTCGGTGCCGTAGCGCCAGGGCGAGTGCGGGTCGCCCTCGCGGTCGGCGAAGGCGTGGTGGCGCCGGTGGTTCGCCACCCACTGCACCGGCGAGCCCTCGACCCCCAGCGAACCCGCGACGGCCAGGGCGATCCGCAGGCCCCGCCGTGCCTTGAACGAGCGGTGCGTGAAGAGACGGTGATAGCCGACCGTGAGGCCGGCCAGGGAAACGAGGTAGGAAACCACTGCCATGCCGAGGTCCAGCGCGGACAGGCCCCATCCCCACGCGAACGGCACCACGGCGATCAGGGAGATCGGCGGGGCGACGACGAAGATCCACATCGCCACTCCCGCCGCGGCCGTCTGGGGGGCGTCGAGCAGCGGCTTGGCCCCGGCATCGGCTTGATGTTCGGCGGTGGTGTGTTCGGTACGGTCGACGTCACTCGGGTTCATCGGTTCCTCACCATCGCTCAGCCTTTTCGGAGCCGGTGCCGGACCGACCTGGATCACGCGCCCGTGCGCTTTCGGGCGCGTTCGGCGGTCCGGGGCTCACGATCGCACTGGGCGGCATCCGCGCAGGTCGTCGCCGATGTCCAGGGCATGAACGTCGCGGAACCGGAACTCCGTGGGCTTCTGGCAGGCGTCTCGGCCTCGTCGGGCGTGAAGATCGGGTGCGAGTGGTTGGGGGACAGGAGATCCCCGTGAGATTGATCTTGCTGGGCCACAGAGCGATCTTCAGAAAACGAGGGTTAGCTGAAGGGAGGGCGCGCAGCCTCCGGCGGACCCGCTCCGCGGTCCGGTGCGTGGTCCGGTGCGTGGCGCGTTACGCGGTCCGGTGCGTGGTCGATTCCCTACGTCCTCGTAGTCCCGCGGGTGGGCCGCCACCGTTTCGTCGGCCAGATCCTTGCCCCGCCGGGTGAGGCGTCCGGTGCGGTGCTGCGCCGCCGACCCGAGAGGAGGTCCCCATGTCCTACCCAGAACCCCGCTATTTCGGCGACAGGGGCCAGGTCAGCGCACTGTTCCTACCTGCATCCCCGCAGCCCGACACCGGTTCCAGCAGCTTCGGGATCAGCTACGTGGCCAAGCAGGACAACACCAACGGCGAGTTCGGCCTGTACAAGATCGACATGGGGCCGAAGGCCATGGGCGCCACGGAACACTTTCACCGTACGATCTCCGAGTCCTTCTACGTCCTGTTCGGCGAGGTACGGCTCTACAACGGCGAACGCTGGGTCACAGGCGGCGCGGGAGACTTCCTCTACGTACCGGCCGGCGGACTCCACGCCTTCCAGAACGACAGTGACGACCCGGTGTCCCTGCTGCTGCTCTTCACACCGGGAGCTCCCAGGGAGGAGTACTTCGAGAAGCTGGCGGAGTACTCACAGCGCAGCCGCGAGGAGTTGAAAGCCTTCCGGGTCAGGCACGACCAGTACAACACCGACACCCCCTAGGCTCCCCTAGGCCTCCGCCCGCCTGCGCCGTCGCCCCAAGCGGGGCCGCAGGCTCACCAGGACGGCGGCGATCGCCGCCCACAGTGCGAGGGTGGCCAATGGCTGTACCGCCTGCGCGCCGTGGAAGTAGCTCAGGTCGGTCACGGCGCGGACGGCCGCGCCCGGAGGCAGCAGGGCGGAGACGGCGCGGGCGGCGGAGGGCAGGAGGTCCGGGCCGATGGCTGCTCCGCTGGTGGAGTTGCCGACCGTGAGCAGCAAGAGGGTGGCGACGGGTACGCCGACCGGGCCGAGGTAGGTGCCCAGCAGCTTGGTCGTGAACGCGGCCGCCGCGGCGAGCAGGGACAGGGCGAAGGCCAGCGGCATCACCGGCGCGGGCACCGCCCCGAGGACGGGTCCGGCGATGACGGTGGCGATGATGCCGATGGCCACGGAGACGCCGGACAGCAGCCAGAACCGGTGGCGCAGGTGCAGATGGTTCGCGAGGCCCAGGGCGTTCTGGGCGAGGACGAAGCCGGCCAGTGTGACGCCGAACGCCACGTAGAACCCGGCCAGTCCACGGGCGTCGAAACGCGCGAGCGGGACGACGTCCACCGTGGTCAGGCGCTGGTCCGACCCGTGGGCATAGGCACCGATCAGGCTCTTCACGGCCGTCGTCGTCGACTGCCCGTTGGCCCCGCCGACCTGCAGGCGCAACCGGTCGGAGCCCGCCCCGCGGCTGAGTGCAGCCACGACGTCGCGGCGCTCCACCTCGGCGCGCCCGGTGGCGGCGTCGGCGACACGGTGGACATCGACGGTGTCGCCGAGGACCTGGCGTATCTCGCCCGAAAGCTTTTGCCCGGCGACAGCCACCGGCACCCGGTGCGGCTGGGGGTTGCGCTGCAGACCGACGTAGCAGCCGACGAAGGCCGCCACGACGACCAGGGCGATCACGGCCGGCTGGAGCCAGAGCCGGACCGGTGGCGCGGTGGCGGCGGAGGTGGCGGTTGTACCTGCGCTTGCGGGGATGGCAGCGGTGGTGGCAGCGGTGGTCAGGTCGGCTTCGGCGGCCGGGCCGAGGCGAGTGGCCATGAAGTGTCTCCCGTGGGGGCGCGCCCTTGGAGAAGGGGAGAAGGGCGCCCTAAATAGATGATGTAGGTAATCTAAATAGCACCGTACGATAGATGTCGTCCGACATCCAAAAGGGAGGTGCCCAATGGGTCGCGTCTCACAGACGCAGGCACAGGCGAACCGCCGGCGGGTCGTGGAGCGGGCCTCGCAGCTGTTCCGCGAGCAGGGCACGGGCGTGAGCGTCGCGGATCTGATGAAGGCGGCCGGCCTGACGCACGGCGGCTTCTACAAGCAGTTCGCCTCCAAGGAGGCGCTGATCGACGAGGCGGTCACCCACGCGTTCGGCGAACTGGCCGAGTTCCACGCCACCACACTCGAAGAACACCAGGGGCACAGTGCCGAGGCCCAGCAGTCCCTGATCGACGGGTACTTGTCCGTCCGGCACCGGGACGACCCCGCCTCGGGCTGCCCCGTCGCCGCGCTCGCCACCGACATGGCCCGGGACAGTGGCGACCACGGGGCGCACCGCACCTACGCCGAAGGGGTACGGGACTTCACCCGGTGGCTCGCCACCGACGACGAGGACGGCATCGCCCGGCTGTGCACCATGCTCGGCGCCCTCCTCCTGGCCCGCGCCACCAAGGACTCCCCCCTGTCCGAGCAGGTCCTCTCCGCCGCCCGCTCCGCACTGTCCGCCGCCCCGCAACAGGTGTCCGACATCCCCTAGAGAAGGGCCGGCTAGGGAGGGTCCGGGGGCGCCGCCGGCCCCGTGCGTCCCGGTGGCGCGGGCAGCGCCCTCCCGCCCGTTGGGTCCCGGCCGGACTGGGTCTATCGTCGGAATCATGGGGCCAGGAAGAGGAGGACGGCCGGTGATGCCGCAGGACGAGGCCGTGATCGGCTGCACGGGGAAGGTACTCATCGGAACGCGCGGTTCCACGGGCCCCGGTGAAGTCCTGGTGCGCGTCAGAGGCGGTTCCGAGACCTTCCTCGCCTGGTCGGACGCCCCCCTGCCCGTCGGCACGACGGTGCTCGTGATCGAATCACGTGGATGCCGCGAGGTCGGCGTCATCGAGTGGGTGGATCCATTGGACGCGCTGGGCGGAGACCCCGCCGGCGCCGACTGAGGAGTACAGGCATGTTCGGATACCGCGTCCCCGCTCCCGACGAGGCGATGTTGATCTCGGGGGGCAGGCGGGGACTGGGGGGCGCGCCATTCCGAGTGGTCACGGGGCACGGGAAGTTCGTGCTGCCGGTGTTCCGCAAGGTCCGGTTCCTCACCCTCTCCATGTGTGAGTCCGAGGTCACCGAGACCTGTGTGACCAGGCAGGGCATCGCGTTGCATGTCCGTGCGGTCATCGCCTTCAAGGTCGGCAACGACCACGAGAGCATCATCAACGCGGGCCAGCGGTTCCTCTCCGACCAGGAGCAGATGTCGGTGCTCACCGGCCGGATCTTCGCCGGTCACCTGCGGGCCATCATCGGCTCGATGACGGTCGAGGAGATCGTCACCGAGCGGCAGAAGCTCGCCGCGGAGGTCCTGGACACCTCCAAGACCGAGATGGCGAAGATCGGTCTGATCGTCGACTCGCTGCAGATCCAGTCGATCGACGACGGCGACACCGGTTACATCGACGCGATGTCCGCGCCGCACAAGGCGGCCATCCAGCGGCAGGCGCAGATCGCCCAGGCGCAGGCCACCCAGGCCTCGGTCGAGGCGGAGCAGGTGGCGGCCCGCAACCAGGCCGAGTACGCCCGGCAGACCGCCATCGTCAAGGCCGAGTACTCGGCCGAGGTGGACCGCGCCCAGGCGCAGGCCGCGCAGGCCGGACCGCTGGCGCTGGCGCACGCCCAGCAGGAGGTGCTCGCCGCCCAGACGGAGCTGGCCCAGCGCCAGGCCAAGCTGCGCCAGCAGCAGCTGGTGGCCGAGGTCGTGAAGCCCGCCGAGGCCGAGGCCGAGCGGGTCAGGATCCTCGCGGCCGCCGAGGCGCAGCGGATGAAGATCCAGGCGGAGGCGGCCGCCTCGTACGACCGGGTCGCGCTCGACCGGATGCTGATCGACCAGCTCCCGCAGATCGTCAAGGAGGCCGCGGGCGGCCTCGCGGGCGCCAACGTCAACGTCCTCAACGGTGCGGACGGCCTCGGCGAGATCGCCGCCGGTCTGGTGTCCCAGGGCCTGACGATCCTCGACTCGGTCCGGCAGAACCTGAACGGCGGCCAGGACACCGACGGCCACCGCCCCGAGGAGAGCGAGGGCAACGGCCTGCTCCAGCTGCCCACCAGCAAGGGCCGGAAGTCGAACGACGGTCCGGTGGACATCGACTAGGGGCGGCGACCAGGTGTACTCACCTGCTCAGCACCACGCCTGACCAGGCACGGAGCATCAGAAGGGGCCCCTCGGAGTTGATCTCCGAGGGGCCCTTTTCCGGGCGGTCGAACGGACGCCCGGCGCGTCCTGACAGGTCGGACGCCGTCTACGCGCCGGCCGCGTAGACGGCGCCTATCACGATCAGCATGATCGTCATCGACGTGGTGATCCAGGCCATCGCCCCCTTGCTGGCCTTCGTCGTCGGGTCCTCGACCCACCGGTAGTAGTCCCGGGTGATCGTGCCGCGCACGGGAGCCAGCATCAGCGGGAACATGACCAAGACCGCCGCGTAGAGATACAAGGTCTCGGGCAGCGTGTTGTGCTCGGCCAGGCCCCGCACGCCCAGACCGACGATGCCGATGACCGGCATCCAGAACTGCTTCTTCCGGTATTTCGGAATCTGGATGATCCACTGCATCGCGGCGAGGTTGACGATCGTCGCCCCCACCGCGATGAGGATCCAGGCGCTGGTGGACAGCGACAAGAACATGAGCGGTCCTAGAAGAGTGAGTCCCAGCCGTCGGAGATGGCGTCTCCGAGGTCCGACGCGGCGTCACCGGCCGCGCCCCACGCCGTGGTTGCGTAGGTGACGGCCGGGCCCACCATCTCATGGCCGATCCGGCTGGCGGTCACCACACCGCTCTTCAGGCCCTGCGCACCCCACTCGATGGCGTGGGACATGCCCGGGACCTTGATCTTGCCGAGGGCGAAGCCGCCGGTGAGGGCGCCGACCGCGAGACCCGCGACGGAGCTGTAGAAGGCGTCGGCCCCGTCGGTGAAACCGGTGATGACGGTCGCGCCGATGCCGGTGACCCAGGAGATGGTGCCCGCGACACCGGCGATCGCCTCACCGGCGGGCGGCGGGATGAGCAGGCTGAACGCGGCGACGGTGCCGGAGACGGCACTGATGGCGTTCAGTGCCTGCGCGACGTTGTGCCAGTCCTTCTTGCTGCCCCAGCCCTCCGGGCTGTCGACCTTGTCGTTGTCGCTGCTGTCGGCGGGGTCGACGCCGTTCTGCTTGTTCTGCTTCGCTGCCTCCGCCGCCTTGCGCGCGGCCTCGGCGAGCTCCTGCTGACGCTTCGCCACCGCCGTCGCGCGGGCCTCGGTGGCGGCCTTGGCGGCGGCCGCGGCGTCCTTGCCGGCCGCGTCGGCGGAGGCGCGCGCCGCGTTCGCCGACGCCTGCGCCTGGCCGGCGGACGCGACGGCGGCAGCGGCGGAGGCCACGGCCTGGTTCGCCGAGTAGTTCGCCTGCCGTGCCGCGGTGCGCGCGGACGCGGCGGCGGTCTTCGCCTTGTCCGCGGACGCCTGCGCGTCCTTCGCGGACTGCTCGGCGTCGGCCGCGTTGGCGTCGGCCTGCTTGGCGTAGACGTCGGCCTGCTTGGAGGACGCCTTCGCCTTGTCGGCCCACTTCGCCGCCTCCGTCGAGGCCTTGCGCGCGTCGGCCGCGGCCTTCGACGCCTCGTAGGCGTCCTTCTGCGCGTCCTGGGCGATCTTCGCGGCGCGTGCGATGGACGCCCGGATGGCCGCGACGTGCGTGGCGGCGTCGTAGTCGAGCTGCGCCGTGCGGTGGCACACGGTGGTGACGAAGTCGCGGCGCATCCACGTCGGGCCCTCCAGGGCCACCTGGGCGGCGGCCTTGGTGTAGGGGCCGGCCGTGTTGAGGATGGTGAAGACGGCGACTTCGTCGTCCTGCTTGATGTTGTCGGCGTACGTGGTGAAGAAGCCGTGCAGGGCCTGGGGCGAGCCGTCGTTCAGCGCGGCCTGCGCCGACGCCGAGACCGCCTTGCCGGGGTTGCCGTTGAGGATCTTCAGGAGGGCGACGCGGTTGTCCTCCGCGGCGGCCGCCTTGATCCCGGTGGTCAGGAAGGTGCCCACGGCGCCCGCGTCGGTGGCGGCCAGTGCCTCCTGGGCGGCGTTCGCGACGAGCTCCGTGGACACCTTCGCCACGGCCAGGACCGTTTCCCGGTCGTCCTGGTTCTGTGCGATCTGCCGGTCGGCGGCGACCCAGGCCAGGACGTCCTCGTCGGCTCCGGCCAGGGCGTGGTCGGCGGCGTCCCGGCTCCAGGTGCCGATCGTGGTGGAGATCAGGTTCATCGCGGCCTGGCGGCCGACCGAGACGGCCTGCGCGAGGTCCCCGGCGGCGTAAGCCTTCTCGGCCTTGGCGATGAGGTCCTTGGTCGCGGTGTCCAGGGCGTCGGACTGGGTGGTGGCCCGGCGGGCCTTCTCCCGGTCCTCCGCCTCCGCGCGGGCCATCTCACGCGCCTCGACGAGGGACTGCTCGGTGTCCTCGGCCAGCTTCTGCGCCTCGGAGTCGCGGGCGGCCTTCTCGACGGCCTCGGCGTCCTGGACGGCCTTCACCGCGGCCTCGGCGGCCGTGACCGACTCGCTCGCCCACTTGGTGGCCGTGGCGGCGAACTCGGCCGCCTTGACGGCGCCGTCCGCCGCGGCCTTGGCCGCCTTCGCCGCGTTCTCGGCGTGGGTGGCGGCGGAGTTGGCCGCGTCGCGGGCGGCACGGGCCGCCGTCGCGGCGGTGTTGGCCAGTGACTGGGCGGTGTTCGCGGCGCTGGTGGCGCGGGCCGCCTGCGCGTCGGCCTCGGCGGCGGCGGCCTTGGCCGCGGCCGCCTCGGACTGGGCGGCACCCGAGGCCGCGGCGGCGGTGGCGGCGGCCTGGGCCGCGGCGGCGGAGTCGCGGGCGGCGCCGGCGGCGGCCGAACCGGCCGCGGCCGCCTGGTTGGAGGCGGTCGCCGCCGCGTCGGCGGCCTTGGCGGCCGTACGGGCCTGGGCCGCCGCCTTGTTCGCCCCTTCGGCGGCCAGGCGGGCAGTCTTGGCCTTGGAGGCGTCCTTCGCCGCGTCGAGGGCGGCGGAGTAGGCGGCGGACGCGGCCCGTCCGGCGGTCGCCGCGGCCTGGGCCGCCGCGCTGGCGGCGTACGAAGCGCGGCGGGCGGCGGAGTGCGCGGCCGCGGACGCCTGGATGGCGGTGCGGGACGCGGCGGCGGCGCCCTGCGCGGCGGCCGCGGCCTTGCGGGCCGCCTTGCCGGACTTGGCGACGTCGTCGCGGGCCGCGTCGGCCTCCGCGGCGGCCTTCAGGGCCGCTTCCTTCGCCTTGGCGGCGGCCTCCTTCGCCTTGCCGGAGGCGGCGACGGCCCGGTCGGAGGTGAGCTGGGCCCGCTTGCCCTCGCGTTCCACGATCGCCACCAGCTGCTCGATGGTGGCGGTCTCCCGGTCCCGGGCGCGCGCGATGTACTGACCGGTGTTCAGGAACCAGTGGATCGCGGAGGGGCTGCCGTCGTCCAGGGCGCGCTGGGCGTACTTCTTCACCTCCGGGGAGGCGGTGGCGAGGATGGTGAAGACCTCGGCCCGCTCGTCCTCGCGCCGGGCGGTGATCTGGCTGTTCAGCAGGAAGTCGGTCAGGGCGTCGTCGGTGCCGGAGTCGAGGGCCTTCTGCGCCTCGCGCTTCACCCCGGTCCCGCCGCTGTTCATGATGGTCAGGGTGGTGACGCGGAGGTCCTCCAGCTGGGCGCTCTTGTAGCCGCCGTCCAGGAAGGCCTGGACGGCGTCGTCACCGGCGTCGAGCGCCGCGGCGGCGTCCCGGGCCGTGCCCTTGCCGGTGGCGGGCAGCGCCTTGAGGAGGGCGAAGCGGTTGTCCTCGGCGGTGGCGCTCGCCAGACCCTCGGCCAGGAAGCGGTCGATGTCGGCGGCGGAGCCGGTCAGTGCCTGGGTCGCCGCGCTCTTGACGGACCGTCCGCCGATCTTCCACGCGGTGACGACCTTCGCGCGGGCGGTGTCCGGGAGTTGAGGAAGCCGCGGCAGGTCCGAGGACCCGGCGGAGGCGGAGGCGGAGCCGACGGCGGCCAGGGCACGGGAGGGAGCTGCGAGCGAGACCGCGGTCGCCGCGGTGGCGGCGCCGGCGACGGTGAGAACTCGGCGCCGGCTCCAGTACGTGGTGTTCAAGAATCCCCCATGGATCTGCACCCGACGGCGGCACGCCCTGGTCAGGGACGTGTCATCGGGTGCGTCAGCTGAACATGCGCGGATCGAGGCCGGTGCGAAGCGGGCTGGTCAGGCCCTGAAGCACACGGCGGACGCTGCCGCACGGATCGGCGGCAGGTGATGACGCGGTGTCGAACTTAAGTTACTCACGTGAAAATTGACCAGCCATCAGTTGCTGGTGATGCCCGTGAGAAACGACACATGACCCTTTTGCCCGGATTCACCCGGGCAGGGGTGGACATATCAGTGGCGCGCGACAAGCGCGCCTGTTTGAATGCACCGTCCTCAGTGGCCGTCTGACCCACGGTCACACGCCGGATGCCCTCCCGGCATCCCTCAGGCGTCTCACGGACTCAACCCGCCCTGTTTCTCAAGGGAATTCAGGGAATTCAGGGAACTCTCTCAGGGGGAACATCCATGAATCTCGCACGGAGAATCATCGCCACAGGTGCGGTCGCCGCGGCCTGCGCGGGCGCGTTCGCCCTCGCGTCCGTCTCCTCGGCCTCCTCCGGCACCGGCCACCACCAGGCCGCGGCCCGCCACGCCTCCGCCGACCGCGCGACCACGGTCGTCGACGGCGCACCCGGTTACGCGGTCGAGGACTACAACTACCCCGGCGCGGACGCCATCAAGGCGCAGAAGGGCATCGTGCTCAAGCGCGGCGACGGCCACATCACGCTCGTCGACTGCGCCTCCGGCACCGGCCTGATGGAGGTGTACTCCCGCAAGAGCGAGAAGAGCTGCTTCCGCGCCACGGGCCCCTCCGGCTACCTCAGCCTCGAAATCCCCTCCGTCTACGGCGTCAAGGGCGAGGCGGACCACGAGGCGGACGTGAAGCTCACCACCGACGGCGCGACCCAGAGCATCGACGTCGGCAAGGGCGAATGGAAGGCGGCCGGTGAGGCCGCCGACCCGGACGGACGTGCCTTCGTCCTGGTCGAGATCCGCACCAGCAAGTAGCCGACACACGGGGAAGACGACCACACCACCATGACCACAACCCGCAGGCGCGGCACCGCGCTCGCAGCCCTCGTGACCGCCGCCGTCATCGGCGCTCCCGCCCTCGGCGCGCATGCCGTGACCGGCAAGCCCGAGACCGACACCGCCCACGCCTTCACCGCCCGCCTCGACATCGGCGCCGGCACCAAGGCGTGTTCCGCGACCCTGATCGCCCCCCAGTGGCTGGCCACCGCCGCCTCCTGCTTCGCGGACAACCCCGCCGCCTCGGTCAAGATCCCGGCCGGGGCACCGAAGCTGAAGACGACGGCCACCATCGGCCGCACCGACCTGACCACCACCGCCGGCGTCGTCCGCGACGTGGTGCAGCTCGTCCCCCGGGACGACCGCGACCTGGTCCTGGCCCGGCTCTCCGCGCCCGTCGCCGACATCGGCCTGCCCGGCATCGCCACCGCGGCGCCCGCCAAGGACGCGGCCGTGTCGGTCACCGGCTACGGCCGCACCAAGGACGAGTGGGCGCCGCTGAAGCTCCACGGCGAGACGTTCCAGGTCGACCAGGTCAACAGCACCGACTTCGCCGTCCACGGCACCTCCGGCGCGGCCATCTGCGCCGGCGACTCGGGCGCGCCCGTGTTCACCTCCGCCGGCCTGCTCGGCATCGCCTCCCGCTCCGACCAGGGCGGCTGCCTCGGCACCGACCCGGCGCAGACCTCCACCAACGGTGTCGTCACCCGTACCGACGACATCGCCGCCTGGGTCAAGTCCACCGTCGAGTCGGCCCCGTTCGCTGACTTCAACGGCGACGGCGTCGAGGACATCGCCGTGGGCGACCCCAAGGCCACCGTCGGCCAGTACACCGAGGCCGGTGCCGTCCACGTCGTCTACGGCGGCGGCAAGGGCACCGCCCAGCTCGACCAGAGCCTGGACTCCGTGCCCGGCGACGCGGAGACGGGCGACCGCTTCGGCTACGCCCTGGCCACCGTCGACTACAACAAGGACGGCTACACCGACCTCGCCGTCTCCAGCCCGTACGACGACGCCGGCTCCATCGCGGACGTCGGCATGGTCTCCGTCATCTACGGCTCCCCGGCCGGCCTGGGCAAGGGGCGCGCACCCGACAACTACGCGCAGGGCGAGGGCACCGGCGCCCTGAAGGACGCCGGGAAGGAGAAGGGCGACCTGCTCGGCTATGCCCTCGCCGCCGGGATCACCCGCGACAACGAGCCGTACCTCGTGATCGGCGACCCGGGCGAGGACGTCGGCTCCGTCACCGACGCGGGCTCGGTGGTGTACGTGCACGGCAACACCAACCTCTTCCTCTCCCAGGGCGCAGGCCTGCCCGGCTCCCCCGAGGCCGGGGACAAGGTGGGCACCGCGGTGGCGGCGGACAAGACCAACATCGTCGTCGGCATGCCGGGCGCGAACATCGGCGGCAAGCCCGGCGCGGGCTCCGTCGCCGTCCTGACCCACAACCTGGGCCCGAACTTCAAGCCGGTCGTGCGCGCGCACCTGGACCAGGACAGCGACAAGATCACCGGCGGCGCGGAGAAGGGAGACGCATTCGGCCAGTCCGTCGCGATCATCCCGAAGGGCACGAACAACGACTCGGTCATCGCCGTGGGCGTGCCGGGTGAGTCGATCGTCGCGGCCAACGGCACGACGAACGTGGCCAACGCGGGCGCCGTCTACACCTTCGACTTCCCGGCCAGGAGCGACTGGTCGCAGCTGAAGGTCATCCACCAGGACCAGCCGAACGTGGACGGCTCCATCGAGACCGGGGACCGCTTCGGCGAGACGGTCGCCGCCATCAACCTCGCCCCCGAAAAGGCCTCGCCGTCCTGGGCCGACATGCAGCTCGCGGTCGGCGTTCCGGGCGAGTCCCAGGGCACCGCGGCCGGCGCGGGCGCCGTGCAGACCTTCTCCCTGCTGACCGCCCCCGGCGACCACAGCAACGTCCTGCGCGCCGGCTACAACAAGGTGCCGGGCACACCGGGCGCGAACCAGCACATGGGCCAGGTGATCGCCCTGTCGCCGACGCACGTCTACATCGGCATGCCGAACGGGCCGCAGGCCGGCGGCGCGGTCTACGAGGTGCCGTGGAACAACCTCGCCTCGTACACCACGAACGCCGACACGGACGGGGACGTCACGGTGCTCCGGCCGGGCACGGGCGGCATCCCGTCCGGCGGCAAGGCCTTCGGATCGGCCGTCCGGTGACCTGCTGACCCGCACGACGACGGGTCGTACGAACTCCCCGCTCACGTGCGTGCCGCGTGAGCGGGGAGGTCCCGCCGAGCAGAGAAGGCGTGGGTCCTCCAGTCGAAGATCCACGCCGTGCGCGTGCCACCGGTCTCGTCGCGGCGAGTTGTCTTGATCACACAGTGGGCCGTTGCTAAGCCTTGGGCACTCGACTCCAGGGAGCACGTTGTGCATCAAGAGCCCCCGCTTCCCTTTCCCCCACGTTCACGAGTCCGGGCATTCATCTGCGGCGTCGCGGCCGTCGCCCTCGTGACACTCACCGCCGCGGCAAGTCCCCCCGACCCGGCCCCCCGGACCGCCGCGGACCCGGCAGCCGTGGTCCGCGAGTGGAACGCCATCGCCACCGACACGATCAAGACCAGCCTCGGCCCACGCCCCTCCGGGCAGGCAGCGATCTGGGAGGGATTCGTCTCCGTCGCCGTCTACAACGCCGTGGTGGGGATCGAGGGCGGCTACGCCCTGTACAAGTGGAACGAGCACGGTCCGGCCACGGCATCCTCCGCGGCGGCCGCCGCCACCGCGGCCCATGACGTGCTGGTCGCCTACTTCCCCGCCTTCCAGCAGCAGCTGGACACCGCCTACGCCGACTCGCTCGCCGCCCTCCCGGCCGGTCAGGCCACGGACCAAGGCGTGGACTACGGAAGGCGCGCCGCCGCCCGCATCATCGAACTCAGGGAAGGGGACGGCCGGTTCGCGAACCTTCCGTTCACCGCTTCCCCGGCACCGGGAGTCTGGCGGCCCACCCCGCCCGCGTTCCAGCCCTTCATCGACACCTGGCTCGCCACGCTCCGCCCCCTCCTGCTCGCCTCCCCGCAGCAGTTCCGCCCCGGCGGGCCACGCGCCCTCTCCTCGGCCGCTTACGCCAAGGATTTCCTGGAACTGAAGTCCATGGGCGCGAAGACCGGCTCGGGCAGGAGCCCGCAGCAGACCGAGACCGCCCTCTTCTTCAGCGGCAACCTGGTCGCACAGGTCCAGGCAGCCGTACGGGACCACGCCGCCCGCCACCAGCTCGGCGTCGCCGAGACGGCCCGGCTGTTCGCCGCGGTGAACGCGTCGGCGACCGACGCCGTCGTCACCGCGTGGGACGCCAAGTTCCACTACGGCTCCTGGCGGCCGATCACCGCCATCCGCCTCGCCGACACCGACGGCAACCCCGCGACGACGGCGGACCCGGCCTGGGAGCCGCTGCTCGTCACCCCACCGCACCCCGACTACATCGCCGGTCACACGACCGTCGCCGCCGCTGTGGCACGTGCCCTGACCGACGCCCTCGGCACCTCGCACATCGATCTCAACGTCCCCTCCGAGGTCACCGGCACCACGCGGTTCTACGATTCCGCCGACGCCCTCAACCGGGACATGGTCGACGCCCGAGTGTGGGGCGGCGTCCACTCCCGCACGGCGGACGTGGACGGCTGCCGGGCCGGCGCCCGCGTGGCCGCCTGGGCGCTGGACCACTACTTCCAGCCGGTCGGCGACGACAACACCCAGCGGTCCCCGTCGGCACGAACGGCCCAGGACGGGCGCGTCGAGCCGTTGTGCGACGAAGACACCGACTGAACCACGGAGCCGATGAACGGGACGTCGATACGAGTGGCGTCCCCGAAGACCCGCGACGGCCCCGGACCGATCTCGGTCCGGGGCCGTCGCGGCGGGCGGGAGTCCCTCAGCTGTGCATGGTCTTGGAGCCGTGCTCCTTCGCCGGGTGCTCCTTCGTCGGGTGCTCCTGCTCCGAATGCCGGACGATCGTCCAGGGGCGCATCAGGTCGTCGTCCTCGTGTTCGAGGAGGTGGCAGTGATGGATGTACGTCGCCGGGAGCGTGGCGCCGCTGCCCGGGATCGACGCGATCTCATCCGTCGGCGGGATGAATTCCTGGATGATGATTCTGGTCACCATCTGCGCAGGGGCCTTGACCGTGTCCTTGTAGGACAGCGCCTCGTCCGGGTCCGGTGGAATCGGTGGGCCGGTGAAGTAGTTGGCCAGCACCGGGTAGTCCTCCGGTTTGCGGCCACCGTAGATCCACTTTTCGTAGTCCTCCTGATAGCGGGCCGCGTCGATCGGCTGCCTGTTCAGGACCTGGAAGTTGACGAGGTGGACGTGCATCGGGTGGGCGTCGTGGTTGGGGTTGATGTACTCCCAGATCTCGGTCGAGCCCTCCTTGATGAAGTCCTGGGACGGTGCCATGTACGGCACCGCGTTCAACGTCATCGTCCTGAAGAGCTTGTGCTGGTACACGACCCATTCCCGCCGACGGGTGTGCGGTTTCGGCTTGATGGGCGGGACCGACTGCAGCTTGAGTTTCTCGGGCGGCGTCGTCCTGTCCCCACCACCGGACAGTGGTTTGATGACCCGGAATCTCATGATGTCCGCGATTTCCGGGCCGCAGCCGGGGATGCCGGGGAAGTGGACCTGCGTTCCCGGGTAGTTCGTCAAGGTGACTTCACTGCCCTTCACCTTGCTGAAGTCGACGATCAGGTCGTACCGCTCGGCCGGACTGATCAGGAAGTCCAGCATCTGTAGCGGAGCACGGAAGCCGCCGTCCGTGCCGATCAGCCAGAACGGCAGTTGCGGCTGAAGCAGTACCTTTCTGGGAACGTCGAACCTCAGCCGCCAGAAACGCTCGTTCGAAGCGTTGAGAACGCGCAGTCGGTAGCGTCGCGGCTCGACGTCCAGGTAGGGGTACGCCTTCCCGTTGACGACCGGGGTGTCCTCACCTTCCCGGTCGACCATGGTGTAGGCGAGCTTGCCGTCCGCCTTGAAGGTCCGGTCCTGCAGGATGAGGGGGACCTCGAATTCGCCTCGCGGCAGCCCGAGCCGCTCGTCGGCGGGGTCACGAATGAAGTAGAGACCGGCAAGGCCCGCATAGACGTTGAGAGCGCTCATCCCCATGGCGTGATCGTGATACCAGAGCATGCACGAATGGTCGTGGTTGGTGTAGCCGTAGATCGCCTCGTTGGGCTTCACACGGCCCGGGTCCAAGGTGGTGTAGCCCTCGGCATGGAAGCCCTTCGGGCTGAACGCCTGCAGCGGCAGGCCGTCGGACTGTGGTGCCGTGTAACCGCCGTGCTGGTGTACGACGTTCCACACGTCGATGTTCTCGGGAAAGGGCTGGACGGGCTTGTAGGGAGGCGGAGGGTCCGGAAAGACCAGGGCGTTCCCGTTACGAATCGCCAGGATCACGTCCTGGAACATGTGGGTGGTCGGCAGCTCGTTGCGGTACTTGACGACCGTCGGGTGGTCCCTGGTCGTGTTGAGGGTCGGCCCGAGATAGCCCATGCCGATCGGCTTGTGAGGATCGTTCGGGTTCGCGGCCCAGTAACCCCACACCGGTGACGGCCCGAGATCCCGGTGGAACTGCCACGTGCCCTGACGCATCGTGAACTCGTAGTAGTCGGCGCCCGGATATTCAGAAGGATCCGGGATGGCTGCCGGCGGCCTGGGCAGTGGATCGACGAACCTCTCCAGCGGAGGGGTGTTCGGCGTCCCCGCGGGGTCCTCGCACCCTGCCGGCGGGTGGTGCGCCGTCGCCGCGTACGCCCGCGTTCCCGGACCGCCCTGCGGAAGCATGGCCGCGGCGCCCGCGGCACCGGCCCCGAGGAATTTCCTTCGCTCGATCATCGTCTCCAGCCTCCCGTTGCCTCACGTGACGTGAAAGGGATACAGGGCTGGTTCAGAACGCTGCCGCAGCACGCCGGTCCGGTCCGGGAAAGCCACTCATTGAGGCGATCTCAACAGCAATTCGACGGGCACCGGAATTGGAACCCCATTATTCAGAATTGAAACCCGATTATTGCCGCCCCGGGCCGCCGACTAGCGGACGTCGACGAAGTCGCCCGTGGCCTTTACGGCGTTGGTCGTCATGGTGGGCCTGAACTCGTACCGCCAGTAACGGTCGGCGGTCGCGGTGACCTTGGCGGTGGCGACGCCGTGGGTGTCGGTGAGGGTGTAGCCCATGGACTCGTAGTAGCTGACGCCCGGCGTGCGGAACTCCAGGTAGGCGCGCTGGTTCGTGTAACCGCGGTAGTCGTGGGTGTCCCAGTTGGCGCGGGTGAGCTTGCCCGTGACGGTGAGCGTCCTGCCCTTGGCGACCGGCTCGGGAGAGGCGTTGGCGGTCAGCTTGGCGTTGCGCTTCATGAAGAAGGAGGTGTAGCCGTCCGTCTGCACGTAGTCCCCGTCGTTGGCCTTGACGTCGATCGCGACCTTCCAGATGCCGGCCAGCGCGTTCCTCAGGTCACGGCGGGGGTCGATCGTGTAGTGCTTGGTGCAGACCGTGGTGGTCCCGTTGGCGGTGCACACCGGCGCGGCCTCGCTGGGCTTGAGCACCGCGTCGGCCTTGCTGAGGCTGCTCCCGTGGTAGAGCGTGAAGTCCGCGACCTTGACGCCCGAGTCGTCACCGGCCATCAGCTGGACGGTGATCTTCCTTGAGTCGGTGGTGCCCAGCACGACGTCGTTTCCCGCGCCGCCCCCGCCGGTGATCCGGAAGGTGCCGACATCGATGTTGCCCACCACTTCGGTCGCCTGCGCGCCCGGCGCGAGCAGTGCGGCTACGGCAAGGGAACCGAGCAGGGCGGAGCCGATCGTCAATGTGCGCATGGAGCCCCCCAGGGCGTTTCGGACCCGCCCCCCGACGGGCCGCCGATGAATGGACGCAGTGTACGCACCGGTGATCACAGGGGAATGGGGGCCTCCATATTCGTGAGTGCGTGAAGCAGGACAAGCGTTGTAAAGTGATCATGACGTCCGAGGTCCTGACCAGGCCGGCGGAACGTGCGTCATCGCGGAACGCGGTGACAGCTCACGGGGGAGTAATTATTGTGCCGATTTCCCGGCATTTCTTGCGCATCGTCATGCATGAGCACAGCGGCAAGCGTCGGATCCCTCTTCGGAAATTCTGACCAGAGGTCACTCAGCGGCGCCCCGGAATTCTCCGCGGGCGCTCTTGGGATACCTGTCCGAGAAAGGGCAAGGGAATGTTTGCCGCTGTCTTCGGTGATGACACGGGGTTCCTCGTCGGGCTCACCGTCGTCGCTGTCGTCGTAGGAGTGATCGCGTGGGACGTCGCTCGGCGGCGCCGGGTCGCCCACGCGTTCTGGTGGCTGCCTCTGGCGTTCTGCCTGACCGGCGTGCTCGGGGTGACCCTCGGGCTGCGCGGGGGTGAATCGGGGCGGGCCGAGTGTGTGATCAACCATGAGCTCACCGAGCCGCTGTACACCACGCAGGGTCAGTGGAACCTGGCGATGTTCGTTCCGCTCGGGCTGTTCGGTGTGCTGGCGCTGCGTCGGCCGCTGCCCGTGCTGGCCGGTGTCCTGGCGCTGCCCTGCCTGATCGAACTCGGCCAGGCCCTGGCGCCGTTCGTGAGCGGGATCTGCGACAGCGCCGATGTGGAGATGAACGCCGCCGGTGGTGTGCTCGGCGTGGCCGGTGGGCTCGCGCTGGTGCGGGGGCGGGTCGCGTGGGGGGCGTGGGCCAGGTCCACGCTGATCGTGGCCGGAGTGTTCGCCGTGGCCGGGGCGGTCGTCGTCCGGACCTCGGTCACCCTCGACCACATGGACGGCTCCACCGTGCGGGACGCGCACGGTGACGAGCGCGAGGCCGCCGAGCGCGCCGTCCGTCAGGCCTTCGGTGACCGGTACCACGTCGGCGCCGTACGGATGAGCCCCGGCGTCGACGGCTACAACGGCTGGATGTCCGTCCAGATGGCCGGCGGGTACCCCGCCGACCTGATGTGGCCGGGCGGCCGCCAACTGCACGTAGATTTCGAGGACTCCGCCCGTCCGACGCGGGCGAGCTTCCCGGTTCCGGGTGCGGCCAGGCCCGACGACGCCCAGGACGCCTACCGCATCGCCCGCGCGTACATGAGGGCCCACTACCCGTGGGCCGAGGCGGCCTCCTGGCACGAGACCCGACCCGCCGGTGACAAGGGCGCGCTCGGGTGGCGCACGTCCTGGCGGTTCAAGGAGCGTGGCGTCGTGCTGCCGCGCAGCCTCGACGTGCGGATCAACCGGGCCGGACGCGTCTCCCAGTTGCTGGTCGACTTCGGCCCCGAGCGCGTGAGGCTCCCCGCCGAGCTGATCTCGGCCGAGCGGGCCGAGGAACTCGTCCGGAAGAGGCAGGGCGAAATCGGTGCGGATCTCGACGCGCTTCGGATCCGGGCGGACGTGCTGAAGGCCGACCGCGCCAAGGGCTGGCGGGGACCCTGGCGCGTCGTGTGGTCCGTGAACGTCTACGACACACACTGCAAGCCCGACGAGAGCGGCGGCGGCTGCGACCCGTGGCAGACGCTGGTCGACGCCGGCACCGGTGAGGTCTACGCCGACTAGAGCGGGCGCTGTTCGGCGGCGATGGCGTCGGCCACGAGTTCGGGTTCGTCGACCTGGACGAAGTGGCCGGCGTCGATGAGCAGGCGCAGTTCGCTGTTCGGGAACAGGTCGGCGAACTCCCGCGCCACCCGGGCGTTGAGGTAGCGGTCCCGGGCCCCGAAGACGACGCGCACGGGCGGCTCGAACGCGCGCAGTTCGGGCAGGCGTCGTCTGCGGCTCAGTACCGCCGCGAGGAGCTCGTCGTTCAGCCGCCAGAACGCCGGCCGCGCGGCGGGAAACTGTGCGTAGAGCCGCGTCACGTACGGCTCGCGCACGCGGGAGTCGCTGATGAACCGGCCCACCTGCCAGGCGTACAGGCGCCGGTCCAGGGCCGGCCGGCGCCGCACGACGGCCCGCGCCGCCGTGCGCACCAGCGGCGTGGAGTAGAGGGCGATGGCGGGCGGGCGCCGCAGTGCCGGGGTCCAGTGGTAGTACGTGTTCAGCAGGACGAGCCGCTCCACACGGTCGGGGTGAGCCAGCGCCCAGTCGATCGCGGGCGGGCCGGAGGCGTCGTGCGCCACCAGCACGAGCCGGCGGGCGCCCAGCTGTTCCGTCACCGCCTCCGCCACGGCGGACAGGTCGCCCACCTGGTTGGCCACCGTGTAGGGGTAGTCGCGCGGCTTGTCCGACTCCCCCCAGCCCAGGAAGTCGAACCGCACCGCGGGCACCCTGCCCGCCAGGTGCGGCAGCAGCCGGTCGTAGAGGTGAGTGCTGTCGGGGAAGCCGTGCATCAGGACCACGGGTGTGCCGGTTCCCGGCAGGACTTCGGCGTGCAGGCGGTAGGGGCCTCGCGCCACGGCCAGGGGCTTGACGGTCGGGTCCATGACACCCTCCCTCGTCCGCCTCGTCACACCACTCATTCAAGTCCTGCCGCCGCCGTCCCGCGACCGTCGAGACGGTGAGCACCTCCGGCACGGCCGAACTCCACGGTCACCGTCAGGTTCCCGAGTCACCGAAAAGTGCGTTCTTCCATGTCAACGCACGCTCTCCTACGGTTTCCGAGTAACCACTGGAGAGCGAACGCCCCCGCATCACGCGGAAGCGAGGCGCGGGCTCTCGTGACGAGGAGGCAGGCCTCATGGCCATCACCCTGGTGAACCCCGAAGGACTTCCGAAGGTCGACATCTACCGGCAGGTGTCGATCGCGACCGGGTCGAAGCTGGTCCACATCGCCGGCCAGGTCGCCCGCGACGCCGACGGCGGTCACATCGGCGAGGGCGACCTGGCCGCCCAGACCGAGCGGTGCTACCTCAACATCGGCACCGCCCTGGCCGGGATCGGCGGCTCCTTCGACGACGTGGCGAAGCTGACCGCCTACATCGTCGACTGGACCCCCGACAAGATGCCGCTGGTCATGGAGGGCGTCGCCCGCGCCTGCGCGCAGCTGGGGGTCACCCCGGTACCGCCGCTCACCGGCGTGGGCGTCAGCGCGCTGGCCGAGCCCGACCTGCTGGTGGAGGTCGAGGCCACCGCGGTCCTCGACTGAACCACCGCGGCCCCGGCCCGTCAGCCGTCGAAGCGGCGGCGGGAGTCCTCGATGTGGCCGAGGTACTGATGGGTCCAGTCGCACAACCCGTCGATGGTCACGCGCAGGGCCCGGCCCGGGTCGGTGAGGGTGTACTCGACCCTCGGCGGCACGGTCGGGTACACGGTCCGCTCGACGAGGCCGTTGCGCTCCAGCATGCGCAGGTTCTGGGTCAGCATCTTGTGGCTGATGCCCTCGACCTCGTTCCGCAACTCGCTGAAGCGCAGGGTGCGTTCACCGAGGAACTCGATGATCAGGAGCGCCCACTTGTTGGCGACGTCCGAGAAGATCTCCCGTCCCAGTGAGTCCGCGCGCGCGAGGTCCGCGTCGTCGGGCAAGCCCGTGAGTCGCCTGGTCCCCATGAGGCTCCCTCGTCGCCGAAGTGCGTACGTCCCTGTCCGCGGCCACTCTCCAACGGTTCCCGAGTAACCGCAAGAGAGTCAGGACCGGCACCCGGCTGTCGCCGCCTACGCCTGGCTGTTGCGGAACCCGATGACCACGGCGCCCCACCAGCACACCTGGGACACCAGGGCCGTGGCCGCCCCCCAGCCGAGGAACCGCGGCGCGAGCACGGCGGCGGTGTTCCGTTGCGCCATGCGCCTGTTCAGCAGCCCGGCCTGCAGGCCGTTGAGGGTGAGGACGAGCACCAGCCCCAGCTTCACGCGCGTGAGAGGGGAGTCGAGGTCCGGCTGGAGCATCACGCCGCTGGCCACGAGGCCAGCGAGGCCGGTCCAGATCGGGACGTGGAGGTGGGCCGTGCTGCCGAGGGCGTCGCGCAGGGCGCACCGGCCCGTCAGGAACAGGAGCGCGTAGTAGTCCGCCATCAGGACGGCTCCGAAGCCGAGGACGAGCGAGGCCAGGTGGACGAAGAGCGCCGCGGTGTGCAGGGCGGGGTCCACCCGCAGGTGCAGGGATATCCAGGCGCAGGCGGAGAGTCCCAGGCAGGCGGCGAGCGCGGCGGCCGCGACCGTCCACCAGGTGTCGAACAGGCCGAGCCGCCGGACGGGGGCCACCTGAGGGGACACGGAGGACTCCGAGGGCAGCACGGACACAGACGACTCCCAGAACAGACACAGCAAGGCTTAGGTAAGGCTCACCTAAACATCGGTTTTCAGTCAAGGCCGAAATCGCTCGGGAATTTACCGAACTCACGTACAACCCTTACCTGCAGCAGGACGTCTCTTGATCGACTCCCGTACGACGTCACCGATCCACCGGAGCCCGTCTTGCGCAAGCGCACCCTTCTGCTGGCCGCCACGCTCACCACCGGCTTGCTCACCGCCCTGCCCGCCACGTCGGCCACCGCCGCCCCCTCCGGCCTGTCCGGTGACTTCAACGGGGACGGCTACCGTGACGTCGCGATCGGTGCCATGAACGCCGACGTCGGCTCGGTCCCCAGTGCCGGTGCCGTGGTCGTGCTGTACGGCTCGGCCTCCGGGGTCTCCTCGGCCAAGAAGACCGTCATCACCCAGAACTCCACCGGAATCCCGGGCACCGCCGAGACCGGCGACAGCTTCGGCAGCAGCCTCGCCACCGGCGACCTGAACGGCGACCGCTACGCGGACCTGGTGGTCGGCGCCCAGTACGAGGGCATCGGCGGCCGCGAAGGCATCGGCAACGTCACCGTCGTCTGGGGCGGACCCTCCGGCCTGTCCGGCGGCGCCAACCTGCCCGAGCCACCCTTGTCGTCACTGAGCACGTGGGGCGGCTACTCCTCCGGCGTCGCCACCGGCGACTTCGACGGCGACGGCAAGACGGACGTGACCGTCACGGGCCAGAGCCACACGCACCTCTACCGCGGGCCGTTCAGCCGCACCGGCACCCCGCTGGGCCACTACGGCGTCGGGGAGCTGGGCTCGACGTACGAGGTGGCGGCGGGCGACCTGACCGGCGACGGCAGGGCCGAGCGGGTCTACCCGTACGCCGTCGACGGCGACGCCGGCGGCGCGATCGCCTACCTCCGCCACGACCCCGGCGGCGCGGACCACCCCGAGACGGAGTACGCCCTCGTGAACCTGCCGAAGGCCGACGGGCAGATCGCCACGGTCGCCGACGTCAACGGCGACAAGTACGGGGACCTCGTGCTCGGCGACTACCAGGACCCGCACGCCGGCCGCACCGGCGCCCACAAGGGCGGCCAGATCGCCGTCTGGTACGGCGGCCCGAACGGCCCCGACCCGGAGCAGACGCCCACCGTCATCCACCAGGACACCGCCGGCGTGCCCGGCACCGGCGAGACCGACGACCTCTTCGGCTCGGCGATCGGCGCGGGCGACGTCAACGGCGACGGCTACGCCGACATCGCCGTCGGCGCCTGGGGCGAGGACCTCGGCACGGTGAAGGACGCCGGCTCCGTCACCCTCCTGTTCGGCTCGGCCTCCGGGCTGACCGGCAAGGGCGCCAAGTCCTACTCGCAGGACACCGCGGGCGTCCCCGGCTCCTCGGAGACGCGGGACGCGTTCGGCATGACGGTGCGTCTGGTCGACCTCGACAAGAACGGCAAGGCCGACCTCGTCACCGGCGCCGGCTACGAGAACGGCTACGGCGCGGTCACCGTCCTGCGCGGCACCGCCTCCGGCCTGACCGGCACGGGCGCGAAGCTCCTCTCCGCCCGCGACGTCTCCCTCAAGGGCGGCGCCAACTTCGGCTGGGCCATCGCGCAGTGACGCGCATCGCGATCAAACTCCGGTCCGTCACGAAGGGCACCACGCACGACATCGGGACGCGCTGAGCCGGGCCTCCAACTCACCCACAGCCGCGCCGACATGACCCCGGGGCTTTTTCTTTACGCACTCCTGACGCCGCCGGGCGCATCCACCCGCCGCCGCGCGGTGTCCTCTCCCTTGTCTCAGTAGCACCGGAGAATGGAGTGCCATGGAGGGCACCGTCGTAGCAGTCGTGCTCGTGGCCGTACTGGCCCTGCTCGTACTGCGCAGTGGGATGCGGGTGGTCAACCAGATCGAGCGCGGCGTCGTGTTCCGGTGGGGCAAGGCGCTGCCGTCGTACCGGCATCCGGGCATCACGTTCCTCATCCCGTTCGCCGACCGGATGCGGAAGGTGAACGTGCAGGTGGTCACCATGCCGGTGCCCACCCAGGAGGGCATCACCAAGGACAACGTGTCCGTGAAGGTCGACGCCGTCGTCTACTTCCGGGTGACCGACCCGCTGCGGGCCGCCATCGAGGTGCAGGACTACCACTTCGCCGTCGGGCAGGTCGCCCAGTCCTCCCTGCGGTCCATCATCGGCAAGAGCGACCTCGACGACCTGCTCACCGACCGGGAGCGGCTGCACGAGGGGCTGGCCCTGATGATCGACAGCCCGGCCGCCGAGTGGGGCATCCACATCGACCGCGTCGAGATCAAGGACGTACAGCTCCCGGAGTCCCTGAAGCGGTCCATGTCCCGGCAGGCCGAGGCGGAGCGCGAGCGGCGGGCCCGGGTCATCACCGCGGACGGCGAGTTCCAGGCCGCGCAGCAGCTCGCCAACGCCTCCCGGATCATGTCGGACACCCCGGAGGCCATGCAGCTGCGGCTGCTCCAGACGGTGGTGGAGGTCGCCGCCGAGAAGAATTCCACCCTTGTGATGCCGTTCCCGGTGGAGCTGCTGCGCTACTTCGACCGGGCCACGCGGAAGATCGACGCGAACCTCAACGGCCCGAAGGTGCCGGCTCCGGCGCCGGCTCCGACGCCGGAACCCGAGGCCACCGAGCAGCCGTAGCGAGGGCGAGCGTCACCGCGAGGGACGCCGTCGCCATCACCGTCATCGCCGTGGCGGGCGAGGTGGCCTGGGCCACCGAACCCGCCAGCGCGGCGCTCGCGCCCTGCACGGTCAGCATGCCCGCCGAGTGCAGGCCCAGGGCGTGGCCGCCGAGTCCGTCCGGTGTCAGGGCCATCAGCCGCTCCTGCTGGACGAGGCTCGCGCCGAAGCCGACGGAGGCGAGGGCGGCGCAGGCCGCGGCGACCGGGACCGCGGGGTGCAGGACGAACAGGAGATACGGCGCGGCCAGCAGCACGAGCAGCGGCGTCGCCAGCCGGGCGCGCACCGCGTCCGGCACCAGCCGGCCGACGGTCAGGTCACCGGCCAGCATGCCCAGGGCCGCGCAGGCGAACAGCGTGCCGGCGGCGCCGGGGTCGTACGACACGAACAGGGACTCGCAGCCGACGACCAGGCCGTTGGGGATCCACAGGCCCAGGTAGGTGAGCCGACGCGGGCGGGCGGACCACAGGAGGGCGTTGGTGCGCCAGGTCTCCGCGACCGAGGGGCGGCCAAAGGCCCGCGGCGGGCGCGCGGTGAGGCCGAGGCGCAGGACGAGGGCCGCCACCAGGTACAGCGCGGCGGCCAGCAGCAGCGAGGCGCGCGGGGACAGGACCGCGACGAGGACACCGCCCGTCGCGTACCCGGTGATCTGGGCGATCCCGCTCATCATGTTGAACACCGAACGCCCCAGCAGATAGCCGTCCTTGGCGAGGATCTCGTTCAGCAGCCCCCAGCGGACCCCGCCGCCCAGCGAGGCCACGAGCCCCAGCACGAGCACCACGCCGAACACCGCCCCGATCGGCAGGCCGGGCAGGGCCATGACCGCCGCGCCGGCGGCGAAGGCCAGGGAGATCCCGGTCAGCGCCGTACGCGGCGGGAGCCGGTCGGCGCCCGACAGGAGCAGGGTCGCACCCAGCATCTGGACCAGCGAGGGGCCGAACATGCTCACCGCCGACAGCAGCGGCGAGTCGGTCGCCCGGAACACGAGGGTGCCGAGGGCGAGCCCGCCGACGGTCTGGGCGGCGGTGTGGGCGGCCGAGGCGGCGAAGAGGGGTGTGAACTCGGGGGTGCGGAAGAGGACTTGGTAGCTGCGCATGCGCCGGAGTCTGAGGCGGCCGCGGAGTCGGCCGTTATTGTTTCGCGCAGGCGCGAAACATCTTTCGCCCGGCCGTGAACGTCAGGGGGTCTCGCCGATGGGCTGGTGGCAGGTCAACGCCGACACGCTCGCCCGCAGCCGGTTCGTGCTCTCCCCGCTCGCCGAGACCTTCGCGTGCCTGAAGCTGCTGCACGCCGGCGAGGGCGCGCATCCCGGCGAGCTGGAGTGGCTGCGGACGCATCTGCCCGGCTACCGGGCGCGGCTGGCGTCCGACCCAATCACCGCGCTGCTGGTGCGCGCCGGGCTCGGACCGGACTGGATCGCCGACTTCCTCACGCCCGCGCCCCGGGACGGCGAGTCCTTCGAGCAGGGTGTGGCCCGGGTCCGCGCGAGCGCCGCCGCGGACGCCCGCGCCCATCTGCGGCTGTCCCTCGCCGGGCCGCTGCCGGCCGAGCTGGACCGGGACGACCTGCCCGAGCGGGCGGCCGCGCTGCTGGAGTACGTCTGGGCCGAGACCGTACGGCCGTACTGGGCCCGGCGCCGCCGCGTTCTGGAGGCCGATGTGGTCGCGCGGACGGCGCAGGTGAGCCGGGGCGGCTGGGTGGAGGCGCTGGACTCGCTGCGGCCGGGGCGGACGCGCTGGCTCGGAGAGAGCAGGCTGCAGGTGAATCTGCACGAGTACCCGCCGCGCGAGATCTCCGGTGCCGAACTGGTGTTCGTGCCGATTACGCCACAGCGCCACGGGTGGGTCTCCTGGGAGGACGGGGACCGGTACGCGGTGATCTACCCCTGCGCCGGCGTGCTGGCCGACGCCCACGGCAGGGCCGTACCGGCGAGCCTGGGAGCCCTGCTCGGAGCGGCGCGGGCCGGGGTGCTGGTGCTGCTCGACTCCCCCATGAGCACGACCCAGTTGACGGCGGTGACCGGGCAGGGGCTCGGGTCGGTCGGGCGGCATCTGAAGGTGCTGCTGGCGTCGGGACTGGTCGAGCGGCAGCGGGCGGGCCGCTCGGTGCTGTACACGCGGACGGCGGCGGGCCAGGTCCTGCTGGACGCCGGCAGGCGCGGGCACTCCGGTCACCCTCGCGACACTTACCGGAGCTAGCATCCGCTTATGACGACTACTGACAACACCGGCTCCGTACTCGACGTCGAGATCGGCGCCCTCACCGGCGGCTCCGCGGACCTGACGCAGTACGCGGGCAAGGCCGTCCTCATCGTGAACGTGGCCTCCAAGTGCGGCCTGACCCCGCAGTACACCGGCCTGGAGCGGCTGCAGGAGCGGTACGCCGCGCAGGGCTTCACCGTGCTGGGCGTGCCCTGCAACCAGTTCCTCGGGCAGGAGCCCGGCGGCGCCGAGGAGATCGCCGAGTTCTGCTCCGCGACCTACGGCGTGACCTTCCCGCTGACCGAGAAGGTCGAGGTCAACGGCGAGGGCCGGCACACGCTGTACGACCGCCTGGTCGGCTTCGCCGACGCCGAGGGCCACACCGGGGACATCCGCTGGAACTTCGAGAAGTTCCTGATCGGGCGGGACGGCAAGGTCGCCGCCCGCTTCTCACCGCAGACCGAGCCGGAGGCGGCGGAGCTCGTGACGGCGGTGGAGGCCCAGCTGGCCTAGGACCCGTCGACCTGGCCCGCTGTTGACCTTGCCCCTGGGGCAGGGCCGAGCGTCCTTGTCACCGGGCGGACGGCGCCCGGTGACGGAGGATGTGAGAGTGGACGAGGAACTGCTCACCATCGGCGCGTTCGCGGCACGGGCCCGGCTCTCGGCGAAGGCCCTGCGCCTGTACGACCGTCTGGGGCTGCTGTCCCCGGCGCGCGTCGACGAGGCCAGCGGCTACCGCTACTACCGCGCCGATCAGGCGGAGCGCGCCCGTCTGGTGGCGCTGCTGCGGCAGCTGGACATGCCGCTCGCCCGGATCGCCGAGGTGGTCGGGACGGACGGCGGCGAGGCCGCCGACCTGCTCGCCGCGTACTGGGCGGACGTCGAGACCCGCGTGGCGGGGCAGCGCACACTCGCCGAGTACCTCCGTGGACGACTGTCGGGGAGGAGCTCCGAGATGTACGGCAAGTTCGTGGTCGAAACGGTCGAGGTACCCGAGCAGGTGGTGATCACCGAGACACGGCACACGCTGGCGGACGAGCTGCCGGCGTGGATCGGGGCGTCACTGGGACGGCTGGAGGAGGCCGCGCGGGAGTGCGGGGGCGTCACGGCGGCGCCGTTCGTGCTCTACCACGCCGAGGTGTCGATGGAGAGCGACGGCCCGGCGGAGTCCTGCGTGCCGGTCGCCGACGAGAAGGCGGCCCGGGACTGGGCGGCCCGGCACGGCCGGGCCTGGGAGACGAAGGTCCGCACCGAGCCGGCCGGGCGCCTGGCGTACACCCGGATCACCAAGGCCCAGGTCGCCCACCCACAGATCCTGGCCGCCTTCGAGGCGGTGGAGCAGTGGATGACCGAACAAGGCCTGGAGATGGCGGGCCCGTGCCGGGAGGTCTACTTCGCGGACTGGGAGGCGTCCGGTCCTGAGGACCCGGTGTGCGACGTGGCGTTCCCGGTGAATAGCGCCGAGACCAGTAGCTGCTCATACGGCACGCTGCCCAACGCCCACCTACGGCGAGTGAGCCGAAGGGGCGCGCCGGTGTCGGGAGGGCATGGGGGTCCCCCCTGCTCGAACGAAGTTGAGAGCTTGGGGGAGCGCGGAGGCCCGAAGGGCTGAGCACGATCGCCCTCCCGACACCGGCTTTGTCGCCCCGGAGGCGAACCGAGCCCCAAAAAAGAGGGGCCCTCTCGGCAAGGACGGCGGGCTGGTCGAGAGGGCACTGGGCGGTGCGTGTGCAGTTGTTGTGTGGTTGTCCGGTCTCTGTCGGCGAGGGTCAGGGAGCCCCCTAAGCCTTGACCGATGCCACGAAGGCGTTCCACGCGTCGGCGGGGAAGGCCAGGACGGGACCGTCGGCGACCTTGGAGTCGCGGACGGCGAGTTCCACGGTGGCGGGCGACTTGACCTCCACACACGCTCCGTTACCGGCGGAATAGGAGGACTTCGTCCACGTCTCCGTGACGCCCTGAAGCAGTGCCATGTCCACTCCTGTTGCGAGTTGCTGTAGTGCGTTTCACGCCAACCTTGTTGACCGGTTGGCGTGATCGACGCTACTCGGCAACATCCCTTCCCGGAGCGGCCGTTCACTCAACCGGATGGCATATTCCAGGTGAGCCTTCCGGTGGAGCGTTCCTGCGGTGTAAGATCCGGCGCCTCACTCGCCGACCGCTCAGCGCGCGTACTCTTTGGCCGCATCGGCGATGAATTGACGGGATTGCTCCACATTGAGGGACTGTGCCCGCAAGTGCTCGTACATCACCGCGTACTTCTGGACGTCGTGCGCCTTCTCCAGATAGAGGTCGCTGGTGACGCCCTCCAGGTACACCACGCTGGAGTCGGCCGCGTCGGCGAACTCCAGGATCGCGTACTGCCCGTTGAGCCCGGGATGCGCGCCCACCTCGAACGGCAGCACCTGCACGGTGACATGAGGCAGCTGGGACATCTCGATCAGATGCTCGAGTTGCTCACGCATGACCAGCCTGCTGCCCACCATCCGGCGCAGCGCGGCCTCGTCCAGCACCACCCACAGCCGGAGCGGGTTGTGCTCGGCGGTGATACGTTCCTGTCGCCGCATCCGCACCTGGACGCGCTTGTCGATGTCGTTCGTCGACGTCTCCGGCAACGCGCCCTGCACCAGGGCCTCCGCGTACGCCCGGGTCTGCAACAGACCGGTGACGAGCTGGGGTTCGTACACGCGCAGCGACTCCGCGTCCGTCTCCAGGCCGATGTAGACGCTGTAGGGGATGTCCCCGAAGGCGTGCCACCAGCCCTGCTGCCGCGAGTCCCGGGCCATCTCCATCAGCGACTCGACGACCCGCTGGTCCTCGACCTCGTACACCCCGCACAGGTCGCGCACGTCGCGCTGGCTGATGCTCCTGCGGCCGTTCTCCAGACGACTGATCTTCGACTGCGAGACCAGCAGTCGTTCCGCCACTTCCTCGGCCGTCATGCCCTTGAGCTCACGGAGCCTGCGCAGCTCCTGGCCCAGGCGGCGTCGCCTGACGGTGGGATTGACATTGGACGCCACGGGACGTGCACCTCCGGCTGCCTGCCTGTACTGGCACTTTGCGTATCTGCTGCTGAGCAGATTGCCACCAAGGTGCTTACTACCGCTGGGAAACAGTGGATATGCGGCGCGTACGCGTCAGTTCGGGCACAAGCAGCCGAGCGGGGCGGTGAGACGTGCGGTCTCACCACCCCGCTCGGACCAGCGGCTCCCGTACCGGGTCTGGGGACTGAGGGCGCGGCTTTCGTGCGTGTGCGTGTGCGATGCCGTGGAACCGCGGCTCAGTGGACCACGGCGCGCGCCATGGAGCTGCGGCGCGGCTGCATCGGAACGCCACGAGCGGGTTCCGGTGCGGGCCTGGCCGCCGGTCCGGCCGGGCGGCCGGCGGTGGCCGGGGTGCGGCGCGGCTGGGCCGCCACACCGTTCTGGACGTCCATGACGGCGTGCGCCACGAGACCGCCCATCGGGTCGTGCCGGATCAGATCCCGCAACCGGGACCGTGAGGAGCGACCCTCATTGCCCGGGTACAGGTGCTTGCCGAGGCCGACCGCGTGCGCCAGGGCGGCGAGCGCCGCGGTCCGCGGGTCCGGCGGTACGCCGGTGCGGATCGCGCAATCCAGCCGGGCACGGATCTCCCGGCTGATCTCGGTGTCCGTCGCCTGGTAGCGAGTCGTCGGCAATACCCCGCACATCTGACCCGGCACGGCGGCGACCATGCCGCACCGCTCCAGATGCGTGAGGTAGGTCTGGCGCAGCCCGAGACGCGGCCCGCCGATCCAGTGGACAGCACGTACCGGAGCGCCGCGCCTTCGCAGCAACTCCAACGCGCAGTCCAGCGTCGGATCTCCTGTCGGCCGTGGCGCCACCACGGCGATACGATCCCCATCTGGGGCTATCCGTCCGGCCAGCGCCAGCTCCACTAGCTGTGCTCCGGCCAGACCGAGGTCGAGCGACTGCGGCTGTGCAGTGGTACCCGTGGCCGGGTCCAGTGCCAGCAGCAGAAGCTCCTCCGGAATTGTTCTGCGGCTCCTGCCCATCCATGCCTCCCCGCGTGGATGAATGACAGGGTGACCCCTCTCACATTCATCTGTCGAGGGTGCGTGACCGGTTCGTAAGGGAACCAGTAGGTATGTCGTTCTCGTCTACCCGGTTGGGTCAGGTCCGCACACAGGACACTGGTACATGGTTCGGACAGCGCCGGAACGACGTTTGTGCGAACGGCGGGTTCACGTTTCGATTGGGCGCACGAGTGGGCGTGTGGCGCACGGAGGAGGCATCGGTGGCGGGCGAGTCCCCCGACAGGTCGAAGCAGCGCGAGTCGTCGGCAGAACCGACGTCGGGGAGCGCGGGTCCGGTTCCCGAAGCACGCGACCCGCGTCTCGCGGTGGCCCGTGAGTCCGACTCCGGCGGCACCACGGACACGGCGACGAAGGTCCTCTCGGTACGGGAGGTGACGGCCGCCGCCGACACCGACTCCCCCGACCCGAAGGACGACGCCCGCCTGCGCGCCGCGGTGGCGGCGTGGGTGCGATCGGGCGAAGGCGGCGAGGAGTCCGACGCGGACGAGGCGGACGAAGCGGCCGAAGCGGCCCCCAACGCCGAGGACGACACGGCCGATTCGAAGGCCGACGCAGAAGCAAACGGCACCTCGGAATCCACCGCTTCCCCGAAGTCGGCCGCCGAGCCGGAGGCCGACGCGAAGGCCGACGCCGCCCCGGAGACGGAAGAGAAGGACGACGCCGAGACGGCGGACGACGACTCCGCGAAGGCCGATGCGGACGCGAAGACCGACGCGGCCGACGCCCCGGAGCCGAAGGCTGACGCCGCTCCAGACACGGACGCTGCGGCGAAGACTGACGCGACGGCAGACAAGGCCGCCACCCAAAAGACTGAAGCCGCCGAGACCGAGGACGAGAACGGGGCCGAGGACCGGGCCCCGAAGGCCGAAGCCGCCCCGGCCGACACCGACGAGGACAGGGCCGAGGCCGACGCCCCCGTGGACGCGGGCTCCGCCTCGAAGGCTGAGGCCGCCCCGGCCGACACCGACGAGGGCGGGGACGAGGCCGAAGCCGAGGCTGAGGACCCGGCCCCGAAGGCCGACGCCCCCGCGGACGCGACCCCCTCCTCGGAGAAGGACGCCAACCCGAAGGACACCGCGACCCGCAAGCCTGTCGCGGACCCGCGTGCCGCCGACGGCGAGGACGACCCGCAAGGGCCACCCGCGGCCGACGACGAGACCCGCGCCCCGAAGGCCGACGCCCCCGCGGACGCGACCCCGTCCTCGGAGAAGGACGCCAACCCGAAGGACACCGCGACCCGCAAGCCGGCCGCAGACCCGCGTGCCGCCGACGGCGAGGACGACCCGCAAGGGCCACCCGCGGCCGACGACGAGACCCGCACGGGTGGTGCGGGTGGGAACGCGGCGGCCGATGGCGGAGCCAAGGCCGTCGACCAGCCGACCGCCGTCTTCAAGGCCGTACGCCCCAAGCCCCAGGTCGACCAGCCGACGACCATGCTCAAGCTCGGCGACACCAAGAAGCCCCTGGCGCCGAAGACCCCCGCGTCCACGCCGAATGCCCCCGCGTCCGACCCCGAGCGCACCAGCAGGTTCGTCGCCCTCAAGCCTCTTGACGACCAGGCGACCCGGAACAAGCCCGCCCCGGCCGCCGCCGACGGCACCGCCGTCATCCCCCAGGTCGGCCCCGAGCGCACCACCCAGCAGCCCCTGCCGCCCAAGCCGCCGCTGGACCTGCTGGCCGAGCTGACGAACACGCCCCCGCCGCCGGAGACCCCGGTCCGCACGCTCGTCCGCCGGGTCAAGATCTGGACCCCGGTGGCCGTGCTCCTGGCGATCGTCTTTGCGGTCGTACAGAATCTGCGCCCGCTCCCGGAGCCCACCCTCGACCTGACCGCGAAGGACAGCTTCACCTTCGACGGCGGCAAGGTCGACATCCCGTGGCCGGCCAAGGGCCAGGCCGCCCTCGACGTCCAGGGCATCGGCACGTTCGGCTCCTCCGGCGACCAGAAGCCCGTACCGATCGCGAGCGTCGCGAAGGTCATGACGGCGTATCTGATCCTGCGCGACCACCCGCTCAAGAGCGGCGAGGACGGTCCGAAGATCAAGATCGACAAGCCCGCCGAGGAGCAGTCGGACGCCGGCAAGGAGTCCACCGTCCCGGTCACCGCCGGTGACAGCATCTCCGAGCGCGAGGCCCTGCAGGCGATCCTGCTGCCCTCCGCCAACAACGTGGCCCGGCTGCTCGCCCGCTGGGACTCGGGTTCGGAGAAGGCGTTCGTGACGAAGATGAACGCCACCGCCAAGAAACTCGGCATGACCAACACCACGTACACCGATCCATCGGGCCTGACGGACTCGACGGTCAGCACGGCCGTGGACCAGGTCAAGCTGGCCAAGAAGGCGATGGAGCAGCCCGCGTTCCGCGAGGTCGCCGCGATGATGTCCTACGTCGACTACAAGGGCCACAAGCGCGACAACTACAACCGGCTGGTCGGCTACAACAACGTCGTCGGCATCAAGACCGGCACCACCACCTCCGCCCTCGGCAACCTCGTCTTCGCGGCGAAGCAGACGGTCAACGGCGAGACGCGCACCATCATCGGTGCCGCGATGCGCCAGCCGGCCGGCGGCTCCGACAACACCATCATCAGCGGTGTCCTGGAGGCGGGCGACAAGCTGATCCGGGCCGCGCAGGGCTCGCTGAAGTCGGCGAAGATCCTGAAGAAGGGCGATGTCGTCGGGTACGTGGACGACGGGCTCGGCGGCCGCACCCCGGTGGTCCTCACCAAGGACCTGCCGGCCGTCGGCTGGGCCGGGCTGAAGGTGACGCTCTCCTTCACCGCCGACAAGGTGCCGCACACCGCGAAGGCCGGCACCAAGGTGGGCACGCTCACCGTGGGTGACGGTTCGAGCGGTGCCGTGGGGGTTCCGGTGGCCCTGCAGAAGGACCTCACCGAGCCCGGCTTCGCCGCGAAGCTGACGCGCATCACCTGACCCAGGGCGCATGGCATGTCACCGCACCCCGCCGCGGAGCCCCCACCCGGGGGCTCCGCGGCGGGGTGCGTGCTAGCGTCACGAAACGGGGCAGGTTGTCGGTCACGGGACACGGCAGCGAACTGGACGGGAACCGGCCGGGAACACTTGGGAAGCCGGCCGAGAACAGAAGACGGGACACGGGGAGTGCCTTCAGGTGGCCACAGCGGAGCCGACACGCGCCGACGACGCCGATCCGGGCCCGGGATCCGGCCCGCGAATAGGCCTGCCCGCGGCTGACCCGGACGGCCGCCCCGCCGCCCCGCCGACCGGCACACGGACGACCACCGCACCGGCGAGCACCGCCGAAGCGACCGACACCGGCACCCGCGCCCGGCTCCGCGCCGCCGTCGAGCCCCTCCGGCAGCGGATGCTGCTGCACCCGGTCCTGTCCATGACCCTGCTGTCCGGCGTGCTGCACATCATCTGGGTCTTCACACTCGCCAACAGCGGCGGCGACATCGCCGCGCAGGACGCCTGGGCCGAGTTCGTCGGCCGGCACCCCGACTCGGCGTACAACCTCGCCTGGTACGGCGGTATGCACCCGGTGTCGTACAGCGTCGTCTCGCCGTATCTGATGTCGGTCCTCGGCGTCCGTACGACCATGATGATCGCGGGGACCGTGTCGGCGGGCCTGCTGACGATGATCCTCATCCGCAGCCGGGTCGTGAAGAACCCGCTGTGGGCCGCGCTGGCCGGTGTGTTCGCGCTGATCTGCAACGCGCTCTCGGGCCGGGTGACCTTCGGGCTGGGCACGGTGTTCGCGCTGGGCGCGGTCGCGGCCGTGTTCTGCTGGCCGTACCGCTGGCGGCACAAACGCTGGGCGAAGGCTCTGGTCGCGGCCCCGCTCGCGGCGCTCGCCACCATGGGCTCGCCCGTCGCGGGGCTGTTCGTGGGCCTGGTCGCGGTGGCGCTGTTCCTGCAGAAGCGCCGGCCGGGCGCCTGGGCGCTGGGGCTCGCGCCGGCGGCGGTGGTCGCCGTGTCGGCGTGGCTGTTCCCGTTCTCCGGCACCCAGCCGATGACGATCTTCTCGGTCATCCTGCCGCTGCTGTACGGGCTGCTGTGTCTCTTCCTGGTCCCGAAGGAGTGGAAGACCGTCCGGCTGACCGCCGCGGTCTTCAGCCTCGGGGTGGTGCTGGTCTGGCTGGTGAACTCGCAGATCGGGTCGAACATCTCGCGGCTGCCGATGCTGTTCGCGGGGGTGGCGCTGATCGCCGCGCTGCCGTTCGCGGTGCCGCGCTCGGGCAAGTGGTACCTGATCGTGCTGGCGTTCCTCGGCTCCGCCTTCTGGATCGGCTTCAAGTCGGTCGACGACATCGTGCACACGACCCCGACCGCGTCCTGGGCGCGCGAGCTCGCCCCGCTCGTCAACGAGCTGCAGGAGGTCGGCGCCGCGAAGGGCCGCGTCGAGGTGGTCCCGGCCCGCTCCCACCGCGAGGCCTCCGCCCTCGCGCCGTACGTCAACCTGGCCCGGGGCTGGAACCGCCAGGCCGACATGGAGCGCAACCCGCTCTTCTACGACGACACGCTCAACTCGGCGAACTACCACGAGTGGCTCCAGCGCTGGGCGGTCCACTTCGTCGTCCTGCCCAAGGACGACCCGGACGGCGACGGCGGCGAGCGCGAGCGGGCCCTGGTGCAGCGCGGGATGCCGTACCTGAAGCAGATCTGGGGCGACGCCAACTGGCAGCTGTTCAAGGTGACCGACCCGGCGCCGCTCGCCGAGCCGAACGCGATCGTCGACCGCGCCGAGCAGGGCGAGCTGACCATCGAGGTCCACCAGGCGGGCCGGATCCTCATCCGGATCCCGTACTCGCCGTGGCTGAGCATCGTCGACGGGCACGGCAAGAGCCTCAAGGCGCCCCAGGAGACCCGGGCCTCCAAGCACCGTCCCGAGGGCACGCCGAAGACGTACGACAACGTCAACGGCTGTCTGATGCAGACGGAGGAGGACTCCAAGGGCGACCGGTGGACCGTACTGCTGGCGCCGAAGGCGGGGACCTACCGGCTCGCGGCGCCGTATCAGCTGCCCCGGGGCACGCCGTGCCCGGACGAGCTCAAGACTCCGTGAGCGCACGGGGTCAGCGGAGCCTGTCCACGTAGGTGTCGGTGCCCGGCACCGTCGGGACGAACGGTGCCACCAGCTCCACGCGGCCGAGCCCGGACTCGCTCACCTGCTCGTCGAGGCCAGTGAAGCAGCGCTCCCAGCACTCCCGCGGGTCGGTCTCCAGGAACCACAGCAGGGTCAGGCGGGTGTCGACGCCCTCGACCTGCTTGACGTACGTCATCCGGTCGCCGGGCAGGGGCGTCGGCCGGAAGACGGTCACCAGGGCCGCCGGGGAGCCCGCCAGCCGCTTCGGGAGGTGGCGGGCGCGCAGCCACTCCAGCAGTTCGGCGCGCTGCTCGGCCGACTCGGCGTCGACGACCTCGACGACGAGCCCGGCGTAGCGGTGGTCGAGGGCGTGGAAGTCCCGGGGGCCGGCGGCGCCGTCCCGGTAGACCGTCGCCTCGTGGTCCTGGAAGGCCGTGAAGACGTGGGTGCGGTCCTGGTAGACGCGGGCGTCGCGGTTGAGGCGCTTGTTGATGCCGACGGTCCACCTCATGTGGTCGGCGTAGCGGCCGTCGGTGATCCAGTACGTGGAGATGTAGCAGCCGGCGGTGACCGGCTGGGCTATCGCGGACTTCTCGGGGTAGCGCAGGAGCTGCAGGTCGCGGGTGGCGACCCAGCGGCGGCCGGCGTACATCCAGGGCATGGCCATGGCGCCGGCGTAGTAGTGGTCGTCCTCGTACCAGCGGTTGTAGGCGTACTCGTGTCCCGGGTGGGGCTCGACCATGGTGATCAGGGCGTGGCCGAACGGGACTCGGTACGGGCCCACGGCGGCGAGCTCGGCGTACAGCTCGCTGCGGGTGTCGTCGCTCATGCGGTTCCCCTTTCCTGCGGTCACCCATACTCTGACGCTCCGTCAGATGAAGCGCCAGGGTTCGGGAGGCTCCCATGTCGCTGCTCACGGGAAAGACCGTCGTCGTGTCCGGGGTCGGCGCCGGGCTGGGTCATCAGGTCGCCGCGGCCGTCGTGGGGGACGGCGGGAACGCGGTGCTCGGGGCGCGCACCGAGGCGAACCTCGCCAAGAGCGCGGCCGAGATCGATCCGGACGGGGCGCGCACGGCGTACCGGGCGACCGACATCACCGACGAGGGGCAGTGCGAGGCGCTGGCGGCGCTGGCCCGGGAGCGGTTCGGCGGGGTCGACGCGGTGGTGCACGTGGCCGCCTGGGACTCCTATTTCGGCGGGGTCGAGGACGCGGACTTCGCGACCTGGCGGTCGGTCATCGACGTGAACCTGCTGGGCACGCTGCGGATGACGCGAGCATGTCTGCCGGCACTGAAGGCGGGCGGGGGCGGGTCGGTGGTGTTCATCGGCACGCAGTCGGCGGTCGCGGCACCCTCGCAGGTCGCGCAGGCCGCGTACGCCGCCTCGAAGGGGGCGCTGACCAGCGCGATGTACTCACTGGCGCGGGAGCTCGGACCGCACCGGATCCGGGTCAACACGGTTCTGCCGGGCTGGATGTGGGGGCCGCCGGTGCAGGCGTACGTCCAGTTCACCGCGCACACGGAAGGCGTACCGGAGGCCGAGGTGCTGAAGCGCCTGACGGACCGGATGGCGCTGCCGGAGCTGGCGACGGACGGGGACGTCGCCGATGCGGTGGCGTTCCTGGCCTCGGACCGGGCGAAGTCCATCACGGGGCAGTCGTTGCTGGTCAACGCGGGTGAGCTGATGCGCTGAGGCGATTCCACCTTTCCGAGATCGTTCACAATTCTGAACGAAGGTCACCACGACGAACATTTTTACTTGCTCTTGACCTTCCGCTTCCTTGCCGTGTGTCCACGTTCGAAACCAGAGTTCACATGCCTGACCCTGGCTGCGAACCCTGGAAGGGGACACATGAACGGTCTCGACTGGGCCGTGCTCATCGGCTACTTCGGAGTGATGGTCGCGATCGGCGTCTGGTCGCACAAGCGCGTGGACAACGTCTCCGACTTCTTCACGGCCGGCGGCAAGATGCCCTGGTGGCTGTCCGGCATCTCGCACCACATGTCGGGCTACAGCGCCGTGATGTTCACCGGGTACGCGGGCATCGCCTACACCTACGGCGTCACCTCCTTCATCACCTGGTCCTTCCCCATCGCGCTCGGCATCGCCATCGGCTCGAAGCTGTTCGCGCCCCGCGTCAACCGGCTGCGCTCCCGGCTCCATGTGGCCTCCCCGCTGGAGTACCTGAAGAACCGCTACAACCTGTCCACGCAGCAGGCGCTGGCCTGGTCCGGCATGCTGCTGAAGATCGTGGACGTGGGCGCGAAGTGGGCCGCGATCGCGACGCTGCTGTCGGTGTTCACCGGCGTCTCCCTGAACCAGGGCATCCTCATCACCGGCGCGATCACGGCCGTGTACTGCACGATCGGCGGCCTGTGGGCGGACGCGCTGACTGAACTCGGCCAGTTCGCCATCCAGTTCGTGGCCGGCATCGCCATGTTCGTCGCGGTCGTGCTGAAGCTGAACGACAAGGGCATCGGCTTCTTCGGCGCCTGGGACGAGCCGGCCCTGCACGGCCACGACAAGCCGCTGGTCGGGCCATACGGCACGGTCTTCCTGCTCGCGTTCCTCTTCATCAAGCTCTTCGAGTACAACGGCGGCATGCTCAACCAGGCCCAGCGCTACATGGCGACGGGCAGCCCCCGGGAGGCCACCCGGTCGGCGCGGCTGTCGGCGGCGCTGTGGCTGATCTGGCCGGTGGTCCTGTTCTTCCCGATGTGGATGTCCCCGCTCCTGGTGCACGCCCAGAAGCCGGACGGCTCCGACTCCTACGGCCTGATGACCGAACAGCTGCTGCCGCACGGCCTGTTGGGCCTGGTCATCGTCGGCTTCTTCTCGCACACCATGGCCATGTGCTCCTCCGACGCCAACGCGATCGCCGCCGTCTTCACCCGGGACGTGGCGCCCGTGCTGTCGGCGCGGGCGCGGGCCTGGAACGAGCGGTCGGGCCTGATCGCGGCCCGGGTGACGACCGTCGTCTTCCTCGGCCTGTCCATGGCGGTGGCCACCCAGGTCAACTCGCCGACGTTCAAGGACATCATCACCGTCGTCATCAAGTGGGTCGCCGGTCTGATGGGCCCGATCGCGATCCCGATGATGCTCGGCCTGCTGCGCCCGTTCCGCCGCTCCGGACCAACGGCCGCGCTCACCAGCTGGTCGATGGGCCTGCTGGCCTTCTGGCTGGTCAACTACCCGATCAACTGGAACGTGGACGGCGGCGTCCCGCTCCAGTACCAGGTCTCCATACCGCTGGCGGTGTCCCTGGTCCTGTACATCCTGATCGGCTACATCAAGCCGGAGGACACCCCGGAGCGCATGGCGATCATCGAGCGGGTCAACTCGGACGACGACGGCGCGGCGGCCACGGTACCGGCTCCGGCCACGGCGACCGGCGGCCTCGGCACGACGGTGAAAGACTAGGCCCTGTCGTCAAACTCCCGTCTGCCCCGCGACGCCATGCACGCTCCCCCAAGCTCTTCGAGCAGGGGGGACCCCCACTCGCCGCACCGGGCCCCGACCCAAGTACGTCCAGTACGAGGGACGAGGCCCGGCACACCGAGAGCACGCACCTGACGCCGCGAGGCCCGCCCTTCGGGCGGACGACGCGAGTTTGACGACAGGACCTAGCGCCCGTCCGGCGGAGGCTGGGCCCCCCTCGGATACCTCGCAAGCCACCCCGGCGACGACCCGGCGGGGCCGTGCAGTGCCGGTCCCTGGGTCATCTCCATCGCGAAGTCGTCGGCCAGTTCCAGGATCGTGGGGCGGCCCTCCAGTTCGGCCAGCCAGGCCGGCGGGAGGGCCGTCTCTCCGTGCAGGGCACCGAGCAGCCCGCCGGTGAGGGCGCCCGCGGCGCCGGAGGGGCCGGCCTGGTTGACCGCCAGGCACAGTCCGTGCCGTACGTCCTCCCCCACCAGGGCGCAGTAGACGGCGGCGGCCAGCAGACCGTCCGCCGCCCCGTCGCCCGCCAGCTCCTCGACCCGCGCCGGGGTCGGCATCCCCTGCCGCACGGCGCCCAGCGCGTACTGGAGGGCGTCCGAGACGGGCTGGTGGCCGGGGCGCGCGGCGAGCAGGGCGAGCGCGCGCTGCACGGCGCCGTCCAGGCTCTCGCCGCGGGCCAGCGCGTGCACGATCACCGCGTACGCGCCCGCCGACAGATACGCCGCGGGGTGACCGTGGGTCTGCGCCGCGCACTCCACCGCCAGCTGCGCGACCAGCTGCGGCTCCCAGCCGACCAGCAGTCCGAAGGGGGCGGAGCGGGCGACCGCCTCCGGGCCCAGTTCGCCGGGGCTCTTCGGCGCCTCCAGCGTGCCCATGTTCTCGTCGCCGAAGCCGATCAGCAGCGCGCGCGAGGGATCACGGCGGGCGTACAGCCACTCCTCGCGGGCCAGCCAGCCGTCGTCCTTGCGGCGCTCGTCCGGTCCCCAGTCCCGCTGGGTGGCCGCCCAGCGCAGGTACGCCCGGTGCAGATCCGTCGGCGGGTGCCAAGCGCCGGTGTCGCGGCGGACCTGGGCGCGTATCAGCCCGTCCACGGTGAAGAGGGTGAGCTGGGTGTGGTGGGTGACGGCGCCGCGCCTGCCGTACCCGAAGGTCAGGTCGACCAGGCCCTCCACGCCGTACTCGGCCCGGATCTCCTCGGTGGTGAGCCCGTCGACCGGGGCACCGAGCGCGTCGCCGACGGCGCCCCCGAGCAGCGTGCCGCGCACCCTGCTGCGGAAGTCCTGCTGTTCGGCGCGGCCCCAGACGGCACCGGATGTCGCAGTCACCAAGACCTCCTCACGGCACCGTCCGTACGTACGACAGCTCAGCACTGTAATCGACCGGGGACGATCGGTTCACGGGGGCAAATCGCCCCTGCCCTGTCATTCCCGTACAGCGATGAGCGCTTCGACTCCGTCCAGGATCCGGTCGAGGCCGAAGTCGAGGGGGTCGATTCCCGCCGGGCCGAAAGCACCCTCGGAGATGGCCCGGGTCAGGGCCGGGAACCGGTCCGCGTGACGTTCGAGCAGCTCACTGGTGAGGCGGCTCCACTCCCGGTCCTCGTCCGCGTCGAAGTCGACCAGCTGCTGGGCGAGGCTGCGCACCAGGCCGACGACGAGGACGAAGACCTGGTGCCGCTGGGCCGCCGGCAGGCCGGTCGGCGCCAGGGCCGCGTGTGCCGCGTCCAGCCAGCCCAGCTGGTGCGGACCCATGACCTGGCGGCGCATCGCGGTGGCGGCAAGCACCCAGGGGTGGGCCCGGTAGAGGTCGAGGCACCGGCTGGCCCACTGCCGCGTCCCAGCTCGCCAGTCGCCCTCCGCGGCTGAGAGGTCGGGGACCTCGGCGAGCGTCGACTCGATCATCAGCTCGATCAGTTCGGCCTTGCCGGGCACATAGCGGTAGAGCGCCATCGCCGAGACGCCGAACTCGGCGGCGACCTTGCCCATCGAGACCGCGTCCAGTCCCTCCGCGTCGGCCAGCTCCACGGCGGCCGCGGCGATCCCCTGGGGAGACAGCTTCGGCTTCGGCCCCCGGGTGGGCTGCTCCTGCTCGCCCCACAGCAGCGCGAGGCTCGCCCGCGGATCGCGCGGCTGGTCCTGCTCCTTGTTCCGGGCGGCCATGCGGTTCCTCCCCTTGGTCGCAGCGAAGCCCGTTGACTCCGTCCACCAACTGTATATACCGTAAACACAACTGCTGACGATATAAACAGTTTAGGGGGAACACTCATGCTGCTCACTTACCGCGCCCTCAAGCGCAGGTCCCTCGCGAAGAAGCTGCGCATCACCGCCCCGAACGGCATCGACGAGTTCGGCTACGTCCGGATCGGCGGCATCGACCAGTGGATCTCCATCCGCGGAGACGACCTCGCCAACCCGGTGATCCTGGAGGTCCACGGCGGCCCCGGCGCCTCCAACCTGATCTTCATTCCGCGCACGCGGGCCTGGGAGCGGCACTTCACGATCGTGCGCTGGGACATGCGCGGGGCGGGCAAGACGTTCATCAACGGCGACCAGGGCGAGATGACCCTCGACCGCCTCTATCGCGACGCCCTGGAAGTGACGGCGTACGTTCGCGCCCGCCTCGGCGTCGACAAGCTCCTCCTCGTCGCCAACTCCTTCGGCACGATCACCGGCCTGCGCCTCGCCCGCAACCACCCCGAGCTGTACTCCGCCTATGTCGGCACCGACCAGAACATCAACGAGGGCGGCCGCGACGACTCGGCGCACCAGGCTCTGCTGGCCCGTCTGGAGAAGGCCGGCAAGCGCAAGGAGCTGGCCGCCGTCAGGGAGATGGGACCGGACCCGTCCGCCTGGACCGCCCGCCAGTGGGCGAAGCACTCCAAGATCGTGGTCACCACCGATCCCCTGACCTTCGACACCATGAAGACCGTCGTCGTGCGCTCCCTGTGGTTCTCACCCCTGCACACCCTGCGCGGGCTGCGCTCCTACCTAAAGGGCATGAACTTTTCCGAGCAGCTCGGCCCGCAGGCCATGACCGTCGACGAGTACGCCGAGGGCACCGCCTTCCGGCTCCCCTTCTTCGTCTTCCAGGGCGACAGCGACGTCCTCACCCCACCGGAGCCGGCCCGCCGCTTCGTCGCCGAAGTCACCGCCCCGGTCAAGGACTTCGCCCTGATCCGAGAAGCCGCCCACTTCGCGTCCTTCCGGCATCCGGACCAGTTCCTGAACCTGATGCTCACCAAGGTGCGGCCGGTGGTGACCGGGTAGTCGGTCAGCGGGTGAGCCCGGTGTCAGCCGTACCAAGTGACGTTGCAGACGTAGACACACTCATGACGCGGCACGGGCAGGAAGCTGATGAAGCCGCGCCCACCGAGGATGTCGAACTCACGCAGGCCGCCCTCCCGGTCGAGCGGCCTGCCCACCTTGACGGAGTCACGACCGAGCGCGGCCAGTTCGGCGGCCAGCCGTTCCACTTCCGCCACGACTCCCGTCGGCAGGCCTCCCGTGACGTACTCGGCACTGGGGTTGTAGTCCCAGGCCCAGTCCGTCACAGCCCGGCCTCCGCCTCGGCCGCCTCCCGGATCGAGCGGATCTCGGTGATGGCCGCTGCCGGGTCCTGCTCCCCCGCGTCCACGATGCGCTCCAGCTCACGCAGTCGGGCGGCGCGTTCCGGATGCCGCTCGATGGCCACGAACACCGCCCAGGAGTGCACGAAGGCTCGCAGCGGCGCGAGGCTCTGGGTCTGCTGTGCGTTCGTCGTGGCTTCGAAGAGGTGCTGGGTGAGGGCCGGGACACGGCTCGGTGCGATGCGCGCAACGGCCGCCCGTAGCGCATCCGGCGTGAGCTCGGGCATGGGGATCAGCGGTTCGTACGGGCCGTCGGTCTGGGCGCTCACGGTGACCTCCGGTGCGGGTGGCTCGGTCCTCGTACGGTACCGGTGGATTCGGCGGTACGGCGCTGACGCGGCGCTTGCCATCGGGCTCACCCCTTCCTGTTCCCAGGTCTTCTACGCCGCAGCGCCGGACGCGCGGCAGTCACGGCATCGGCCCGGCTGTGGGGCCCGGAAGGCTCGGTCGCAGCCGTGGCAGGTCTGCAGGGGGTCCGGGCGGCTGGGGCTCGCTGGTGGTGGCGCGGTCGGAAGGAGCGGGGGCAGGAGGGCCGTGAGGCGGTGGGCGAGAAATGCCGCCGGGTGCAGGATCGGCTTCTCGGGCAGGCCGGTCGTCAGCGTCCGCGCCACGGCGGTGGGTGGCACTCCGCGTTCCAGCCAGGTGTCGACGGCGGGGGCCAGCCGCTTCACGTCCCGTTCGGTGAGCAGCAGCCGGGAGTCACGGGCGCGCAGGCCGGCAAGCAGGTCGGCGGCCGCGCGGTGCGGCGCCGGGGAGGCGGGAGCGGGTGCCTCCGGGGCCGGGCGTCGCGGTTCGGGGGCCGGGGCGGCCGCTGCGGCCACCGCGAGCCGGGGCTTGTTGTACGAGGTCGTCCGGGTCGTCACTTGTCCCGATTGAAGACGCTCCCTGGCACGCGTGAGGTAACCGTGTTCCTCCAGCTCCCGCAGCGCGGCGGCGATCCGGATCTCACCCTCGGGGAACTTGGCCGCCAGCGCCTTGATCCCGATGGGCGTTCCGGCGGGCAGCGACTGGATGTGGGCCGCAAGGCCGATCGCCGTCAGCGACAACTCGGGGTGCTGAGCCAAGTGATTCCCGATCACGGTGAAGTTGTCGTGATGCGGTTCGTTGACGTGAATGACACCGGAGTGGGAATGCCCGGCATTGCCGGACTTCGCGCGCTTGGGCGCGTTACGCTTCTTGCCAGTCATCGGGAAGGTGCTTTCTTCCTGGGTGATCAGGCCCTCGCAATGGGATGCCAGTCCCGGCGGGGGCCGATGCATGTGCGGGCTTGTCACGGCTGACGCTGCACCACAACTGCACCGCCGCGCCAGTTGCGTTGGGCATATTCACTCCGGCGGGTGATCGACGGGGACGGTAGGGACGGGTTCGGTTCTTTCCCCGGTTCTTTGGTCTTTGACGTCGGGAGCCACCGGGTCACGACTCCCCGCGACCCGGGCGTCCCGGTACGAGTTCCGCCCACACCGTCTTGCCGTGCGCGGGTGTCTCGTCCACGCCCCAGCGGTCCGCGTACGCCGCCACGATCCGTAATCCCCGCCCGGTTTCCGCCTCCTCGCCCGCCGGAACCTGGATTCGCGGGATCCGGTCACCCCGGGCATCGGTCACCTCGATACGAAGGGTGCCGTCGTCGTGCAGCTTCAGTCCGAGCCGGAAGTCCCTTCCGCTGACGCGCCCGTGGAGTACGGCGTTGGCCGCCAGCTCCGCCACCACATGCGCGGCCTCCCCGAACGGCACGCCCCACTCGTCCAGTTGGCGCTCCGTCAGTAGGCGCGCGAGCCGGGCACCCCTTCGAGTGGCGGACAGCTGGATCCGGAGGTGGGATTTCTGGTTCATGTCACCCAGAGTGGCCATCCGTCCCTACCCTGAACAGCAACGACCCCGGTACGTAACGTCACTGTCCGGGTCGTCCGCGTGATCGTACGGCTCGTACATCGGGAGGGAAGCGTGGAGGACGAGGAGACCGAGGCCGTACTCAAGACGGTCGGGCGGCAGGTGAAGATGTGGCGGGAGTCCGCCGGGCTGCGGCAGGCGGAACTCGGGACGGCCATCGGCTACGGCGAGGAGATGGTCTCGTCGGTGGAGCGCGGGCGGAGGATTCCCCAACCCGACTTCCTGGACAAGGCCGATGAGGCGCTCGGAGCGGGCGGAAAGCTCTCGGCCATGAAGAAGGATGTCGAGGAGGCGCGGTATCCGAAGAAGGTTCGGGATCTGGCGAAGCTGGAGGACGAAGCCGTCGAGCTCGGCGCCTACGACAACCACCAGATTCACGGCCTGCTGCAGACCCCGGAGTATGCCCAGGCGTTGTACGCGATGCGACGTCCCGCGTACACGGAGGACGAGATCGAGCGTCACGTCGCCGCGCGCATGGCACGCAAGACCGTGTTCGAGCGCGTACCCCGGCCGCTCCTCCCCTTTGTCCAGGAAGAGGCAACGCTGCGGCGGCCGATCGGGGGCAGAATGGTGCTGCGACAGCAGCTCGAACACCTGTTGGAGATCGGCAAGTTGAGGCATGTCGAGATCCAGGTGATGCCCACGGATCGCGAGGACCACGCGGGCATGGCGGGGCCGATCCGCCTGCTGAAACTCCAGAACGGCAAGACACTGGCGCACTGGGAGGCCCAGCTGTACAGCCGAGTGATCAGCGATCCTCGGGAAGCCCAGATCCTGGAGATGCGCTATGGAATGATCCGGGCGCAGGCCCTCTCACCCCGGGAATCGCTGGCCTTCATCAAAAAAGTACTGGGAGAAGAGACATGACCGCCCTGGAGTGGTTCAAGAGCAGCTACAGCAGCAACGACGGGCCCGATTGCGTCGAGGTCGCCATAGCCCCCACCACCCCCACCATCCACGTCCGCGACTCCAAGGACAGGCACGGCGCCCGGCTCACGTTCACGGGCGTCTCGTGGACCGAGTTCGTGGCCTTCACCGCGGAGCGTTGAGCCTGGCCACGGTCGTGGCGCGTTGATTCTGCGCCCAGGGGTACGACGGATTGAGTTCCAGGGCCCGGTCCAGGTCGGCCAGTGCTTCCTCATGGCGGCCGAGGTTGGACAGGGCAGCGCCCCTGCTCGCGTACGCCGACGCGTACTCGGGGTCGATGGCGAGCGCGCGATCGTAGTCGGCGAGGGCCTCCTCGTTCCGTCCGGCCACCCGCAGGGCGTCACCGCGTTCGCAGTGGCCCCAGCCCCAGTCGGGCCAGATGACGAGGGCGCGATCGAGGTCGGCCAGCTGCCGGTCGTGGTCGCCGAGGCCGCGCCAGACCCGGGCTCGGCGGCCGAGCGCCCAGGCGTAGTCCGGTTTTAGTTCGAGCGCGCGGTCGAGGTCGGCCAGGGCCGCGTCGAGATCGCCGCCGCGCTCGTGGGCGGCGCCGCGCGAAGCCCGGGCGAACTCGCTGGCGGGGTCACGGAGGATGCCTTCGGTCAGGTCCCGGAGCGCCTCGTCGTGGTGGCGCAGGAGGCGGTGGTACTCGCCGCGCAGGATGACGTTGTACGGGTTGTCCGGCTCCAGCGCGACCACCCGGTCGAGACCGGCGACCGCGGCCTCGTAGTCCCCCAGCCCGCCCCGGGTCGCGGCCTTCGCGCGATGGGCCCGCACCAGGTCCGGGTCGAGGGCGAGGGCACGGTCGTACTCCTCCAGCGCCCGCTCGTGGTCGCCCTCCCGCGCGAAGGTGTCGCCCCGCACTGCCATCGCTTCCGCCCGCCACGGCTCGTCGCCCCGCGCGCGATCCAGCAGCAGCCGGAGCGCCTCGGCCGGCCCGCTCCCCGCGAGCATGTCCGCCAGCCCGCTCCCCCAGGTCCGCACGGCCTCCGCGTCCGTGTCCTCACCCGCCTCGACCAGGATCCGCGCCCAGCGCAGCGCCACCTCGTCGCCCTGCCCGCAGGCGTGGACGACATCGGCCAGGATCGCGGGCAGTGCGGCCCGGGGCGCCGCGCACAAGGAGTGGTAGGACTCCGCGAGCCGCAGCTCCCGCCAGTCCGCGTCCGCCCACCGGCGCAGGAGGCCCAGCCCGGCCTCGGCCTCTTCCCGCCAGCGCCCGAACACCTCCGCGAGCCGTCCGTGCCGCTCGGCCCACCCCCGCGGCGACCGTGTCCGTTGCAGCCGCAGCATCGGCGCCCGTACGACATCGTGGTACCGCAGCCGCTCCCCGCGCCCGTCGACGAACGGCAGCCCTCTCAACCACCCGTACAGCGAGTCGAGTTCGGTCTCCTCGCAGTCCACCACCGCCCGGAACACGTCCCCGTCCAGCCGCCGGGGCAGCGCGCAGGCCAGGGCGACCCTGCGCCGTACCGGATCCGGCTCCCACTTCAGGAACCGCTCCACGGCGTCCGCGCTCGGATCGCCCACGTCGTCCGGATCGGCGGGCCGGGCCTGGGCGAGGGTGGAGACGAGCACCGGCAGTCCGCCCGTCAGCCGCAGCACCTCGGCGACCACCGGCTCGTCCCGCACCCCCCGGTCCGCCAGCAGCCCCCGCGCCTCCGCCTCCGTGAACGCACCGAGCGGCACGTCGGTCATGAAGTCCGCGAAGCCGCCCCAGCGGGCGGTGTCGAAGGGGCGCTGGCCGGAGGTCACCACGACGACGTTGGCGGGCAGAACCCCGTACCGGTCGGTGGTCATCACCTCGTGCAGCCAGCCGTCGAGGAACGGCCGGGTGCGCTCGTAGGTGTCGAAGAACAGGACCAGCCACGGGACCGCCGACGCGACGGCGGCCAACTCGCCCAGCAGCACCGGCGTCAGCACCCGCTCCGGGGACAGCACCAGCTGTACGTCCTCCTGATTGCGGAAGCGTGCGCTGAGCCCGGCGCGCAGCCGGTCCGCGCCCTGGGCGATACGGTCCGCGTCCAGCGCCGGCGCGAAGGCGCCGGCCACCGGGACGAGGCCGAGGCCCACGAGGCCGGCCCGGGCCAGCGCCAGGCTGCCCGCCGACGGCTCGTCCGGTTCCGGTACGGCGACGGCGGCCGCCTCGGCCTCGTGCCGCCGCTCGCGGTGCGCGGCCAGCATCCGGTCCAGCTCCTTCAACCGGTGGCCTTGCGCCCCGAGTTGGCGGCCGATCACGGTCATCGTCTCCGGCACGCTGCCGGCGCCCTCGTCGACATACACGGTCAGCGCGCCGAGTTCCCGGGCGATCTGCTCCAACTCGCGTACCAGAAAGGTCTTTCCGACCCCCGCATTGCCATGCACATGGAACAGGAACCGATGCCGCTCGTCCTCGGGCGGGATGCCGAAGTTCGCCCGGAACGCGGCCCGTTCGGCCCCGCGCCCCACGAAACCGGCCCTCCTGCGCCGGCCGATGAGTTCCTGCATCGACGGCCGCGCCTGCGCCATCCGTCCGTCCCCTCCTCCGGAGCCAACGCCCCGTCATTCTGGCTCAATCCGAGCGGCACGCGGCGGGTCGGGCTTGGAAAGATCACTTCTATGGCCACTCCCACCTCACGCGCCCTTCGCCTCTCCGCGGCCCTCCTCACCGCCACCGTCGCCCTGTACATCTCCCTCGTCGCCCTGGGGAACATCACGGACTTCGGGACCAATCAGCAATTCGTTCAGCATGTTCTCGCCATGGACACCACGTTCAAGGACGACGACCTGATGTGGCGGGCGATCACGAGCAAGGGGCTTCAGGACGCCGCGTACGTCGGCATCATCGCGTGGGAGACGGTCGCGGCGCTCGTGCTGATCGCCGGGACCTGGTTCTGGGCGCGGCGCGAGCACGACCGCGCCCGGCAGCTCTCCACTTACGGGCTGCTGATGATCATGCTGCTGTTCGGTGCCGGGTTCATCGCGATCGGCGGAGAGTGGTTCTCGATGTGGCAGTCGAAGACCTGGAACGGGCTGGACGCGGCGACGCGGGTGCTCGTGCTCGCCGGAATCGGTCTGGTCGTCGTGCAGTTGCCGGAGCGGTCGGCCGACTGACGGTATTTCCCGCCGGGTTCCGAGAATTCCCACCGGCAAGTGTGACTGTATGAGTTACCACTTGCATATTTCGCGGGCATGATGAATGGGCACATAGTAAAGGAGGAATGCCGGAATATCGAACAAGGAGGTTCGTCATGTCCTGCCCCCCGTCAGTGGATGCGCGCAAGGCGCTGGATTTCCTCAGAACAAGTGGACTGGTCGATCTGAGCGCTCCCTTGGAGCGTGTGGTCGGCCAGGTCAGCCAACTGGACGATGTCGCAGGTTATGTGCTGGCCTGGGAGCGGTATGTCCTGGTCGTCGCCAACGAAGTAGCCGACGAGGTCACGTCGCCCGCGGGCAACTGACCCACTGAAATCCACTCAAGGTGACTGCCGGGAGGCTCGACCATGAAAACTGAGGAACCCGGCGTCCGGTCATCTCGAAGGCGCGCGGTGGAAAGCCAGGCGGTAGCATGGCTCACTGCGCGCCGGGCCATGCTGGATCCACGCCGATCCCAGCCAAACACCGTCCTGTTCACCCGCAAAGCCCTCATCGAAACGGCTTTTCTCGTAGGGCTGCGCGCACGCCTCGACGACGCGCCTCTCGACGGTGATTACGCCGCCCTGCTCGACCAGGTCGCGGACATCGCCGGTGCACCCTCGTACCGGGAGATGGTGGCGCGGGACGAACAAGCCCTCCTCCTCTACGCGGGCACCTACGCCGCGCTGCGGCTCTGCGGTCACGAGGACCCCGAATTCCGGCGCATCATCAGGCAAGCCGTGGACGGCGGCTACGCGGCGTCGTTCGAGCGGATCCCGTACCGGCAACTCGACCTGCTCCACACGCTGTTTCTCTGCGGCATCGAGCACGACCTCCCGGCGATGGACACGGTCCTGCCGTTCACCCTGCTGTGCCGTAACCCGAACGTCCTCAAATTGGCCGACCGCGACGTCTACGCCATCACCCACACCCTGTTCTACGTCACCGACTTCGGCCTGCGAGAGCCCGTCTGGCCCTCCGGCTACGACACCGGTACAGCCGTCGAACTCCTGGAAGCACTCCTCGTCCTGGCCGAGGCCCGCGCGAATGCCGACCTCGTCGGGGAACTCCTGTGCTGTCTGTACTGCCTCGGCGTGGACGACTCGGAAGCGGCCGACCGGGCCTGGGAGTTCCTGGAATCCGTCCAGGAGGCGAACGGCCGGGTCAACGGCCCCGAAGGCATCGTGCACCCCGAAGTCGACCAGGGCAATGAGGAGTTCCGGCACTGGGCCGAGGGCTATCACACCACCGTCGTCGCCGCCCTGGCCGGACTGCTGAGCCGCAGCCCCCTACGGCTCACCCGGCCACGCCCCGCCACGCCGGCCACCGAAGCCGCCCTGAAACCGGCCCTGCGGCGCGCCGTGACGTGGCTGTGCGAGCAGAGCCGGGTGCAGGACCCGCGCCTGGGCCTGGCCGGTGTCACGGCCGCCGCCCTCGGCGCCGCCGCGCTCGAAGAGCAGCACCTCGCCGCACCGGCCCTCGAACGCTACGCGGCACTCCTCGCCTACGCACCCCCTGCTCTCTGGCAGGAACAGGGCATGGAGGTGGCCGGAGAATTCGCCCTGGCCCTGCGCGCGACGGGCGCCGACTGCCCGTCCCTGAACGACTTCCTCAAGGCCACGGCCGACGCCGTCGGTTCACTCGGCACGGTCCCCGAGGACGTCGCGGACGGCGTACGCAGGCTGGCGGACCTCGGGTTCCTGCCCCCGGCGGACGCGGCGGCGCTGCCCCGGCAGTCACGGCCGCACGAGCCGCGCGGCTACCCTCCGCAGATCGCGCTCACCCTGTGCGAAGGCATCGAGACCTACCACCTCGGCCGACTCGCGGCAGCCGTCCGCGACCTCGGCCAGAACGGCTGGGCACGGCACCGCATCACTCAGGACGCCCTCGCCTTCCTCCTCGCCCAGCAGAGCCCCACCGGCACGTTCGGCTACCCCGCGGACGACGACCAGCAGGCACGCACGCGTGCCCAGCACTCCTGGACCAGAAGCGCCGTAGCGGCCCTCGCCGCCACCGTCGTCGTGAGCACCTAGCGGACGACCCGCACCTTGGTGTTCGGCTCCGTGCCGAAGGTCCACAGCGCCGTGCCGTCCTCCTTGTGCATACGGATGCCGGCGGTCTGCTTGCCGTCCGCGGCGGGCGGCGGGGACGAGCCGTCGACCGCGTTGGAGAAGGCGACCGACAGGCCCGACTTCGCGGCGAAGTACAGGATGTGCTCGATCTGGACGCCGTCGGAGCCGGTGGTGGACGCCAGGGTCTTGGAGATCGTGAAGGTGCCGGGGTCGGGGCTCACCGATCCCGGCCACACGGTGAAGGAGCGGGTGGCCTTGTCGCTCGCGTCGACCAGCCACACCCGCTTCTGCCCGAGCGAGTAGACGACTCGGCGGCCCGTGCCCGAGGCGTCCGGCACCGCGGGGGCGGCGGGCGTCTTCGGCTTCGTCTTGGGCTTCGCGTGGGCGGACCCGTTCGCGCCCGCGGACGCGGAGGCGCTCGGCCGGACGGCCGCGGCCGTCGGGTGCGGCCCCTTGTCGGCCTGGAGGGCGAGCGCGACGACGGCCACGGTCGCCCCCGCCGTCAGGCCGGTGACCCAAACCCACGAGGGCAGTCGGGCAGGCACGGGCACGCATCTCCTCAGCTATGGGTCCCCATCGCACGGGTGTCGGATCATCGTACCGGCCCCCTTCGGCGCCCCCTCTGCCCCAGCCCCTCCGCCCCGACCCTCCGCCCCGGCCCTCAGTCCAGGACCGGCAGCAGCTCCGGCAGGTGGCCGTCCGAGGCCGCCGCCGCCCGCTGCCGTTCCTCCGAGACCTCGCCGTACAGCGTGGAACGGGGCCGGGCCGGGCGGCCCGCCGCCTCGGCGACCGCGATCAGGTCCTTGACCGACTTGTACGAGCCGTAGGACGAGCCCGCCATGCGGGAGATCGTCTCCTCCATGAGCGTGCCACCCAGGTCGTTCGCGCCGGAGCGGAGCATCTCCGCCGCACCCTCCGTGCCCAGCTTCACCCAGCTTGTCTGGATATTGGGGATGTGCGGGTGCAGGAGCAGCCGGGCCATCGCCGTCACCGCCCGGTTGTCCCGGGTCGTCGGGCCCGGGCGCGCGATGCCCGCCAGGTAGACGGGGGCGTTCGTGTGGATGAAGGGAAGCGTCACGAACTCGGTGAAACCGCCGGTGCGCTGCTGGATGCCGGCGAGGGTGCGCAGATGCCCGAGCCAGTGGCGGGGCTGGTCCACGTGGCCGTACATCATCGTCGAGGACGAGCGGATGCCCAGCTCGTGCGCCGCCGTGATCACCTCGATCCAGGTGGCCGTCGGCAGCTTGCCCTTGGTCAGCACCCAGCGGACCTCGTCGTCGAGGATCTCCGCCGCCGTGCCCGGGATGGAGTCGAGGCCCGCCTCCTTGGCCGCCGTCAGCCACTCGCGCACGGGCATGCCGGTACGGGTCGCGCCGTTGACCACCTCCATCGGCGAGAAGGCGTGCACATGCATACCGGGGACCCGCTCCTTGACCGCCCGGGCGATGTCGAAGTAGGCCGTGCCCGGCAGGTCCGGGTGGATGCCGCCCTGCATGCACACCTCGACCGCGCCCACCTCCCAGGCCTGCTCGGCCCGGTCCGCGACCTGCTCCAGGGAGAGGGTGTACGCGTCGGCGTCCGTGCGGCGCTGCGCGAACGCGCAGAAGCGGCAGCCGGTGTAGCAGACGTTGGTGAAGTTGATGTTGCGGGTGACGATGTACGTCACGTCGTCGCCGACGGCCGCCCGGCGCACGTCGTCCGCGATCCGCGTCAGCGCGTCCAGCGCCGGGCCGTCCGCGTGGAACAGGGCCAGCGCCTCGTCGTCCGTCAACTTCGTCGGGTCGTCCGCCGCGGTCGCCAGGGCCGCGCGGACGTCCGTGTCGATCCGCTGCGGCGCGAGGCCGGGGGCGGCCGCCTCCCGCAGGGCGCCCCAGTCGCCGTACACCTCGTCGAAGTCGTCGCGCCGGTCGGCCGTACGGCCCTCGGTGTCGATGGTGCGGTGCAGGTCGGTGCGGCCCGCGGCGACGAACACCTCCTCCGGCTCCTGCCAGGGGTGACCCTCGACGACCGCGTCCGGCCGGGCCAGGCCGGTCTGCGGGTCGGCGAGCGCGGCGACGTGCGGGCGCAGCCGCGGGTCCAGCCAGGGCTCGCCGCGGGTGACGAACTCCGGGTACACGCACAGGCGTTCGCGCAGCTCGAAGCCGGCCGCGCGGGAGCGTGCGGTGAGTTCCTCGATCTGCGGCCAGGGACGCTCGGGGTTGACGTGGTCGATGGTGAGCGGGGAGACGCCGCCCCAGTCGTCGATGCCGGCGCCGATGAGCCCCTCGTACTCGGCGTCGACGAGGTTCGGCGGGGCCTGCAGACAGGCGGCCGGTCCCATGATGTGCCGGGCCACCGCCACCGTGGCGACCAGCTCGTCGAGTTCGGCGTCCGGCATGCCGCGCATCGCCGTGTCCGGCTTGGCGCGGAAGTTCTGGATGATCAGCTCCTGGATGCCGTGGTAGGACCGCGACACCTTGCGCAGCGCGAACAGCGACTCGGCGCGCTCCTCGTACGTCTCGCCGATACCGATCAGGAGCCCCGAGGTGAAGGGGACGGAGGAGCGGCCCGCGTCCTCCAGCACGCGCAGGCGTACGGCGGGTTCCTTGTCCGGGGAGCCGTGGTGCGGGCCGCCGGGCTCCGACCACAGGCGGGTCGCCGTCGTCTCCAGCATCATGCCCATGGACGGGGCCACGGGCTTGAGCCGCTGGAAGTCGGTCCAGGACATGACGCCCGGGTTGAGATGGGGCAGGAGTCCCGTCTCCTCCAGGATCCGTACGGAGATGGCGCGGACGTAGGCGATGGTGTCGTCGTAGCCGTGCGCGTCGAGCCATTCGCGGGCCTCGGGCCAGCGGTCCTCGGGCTTGTCGCCGAGGGTGATGAGGGCTTCCTTGCAGCCGAGGGCCGCGCCCTTGCGGGCGATGTCGAGGACCTCGTCCGGGGACATGAACATCCCGTGCCCGGCGCGGCGCAGCTTGCCGGGGACGGTGACGAAGGTGCAGTAGTGGCACTTGTCCCGGCACAGCCGGGTGAGGGGGATGAAGACGCTCTTCGAGTACGTGATGACACCGGGCCGGCCGGCCGCCTCCAGGCCCGCGTCCCGCACCCGGGCGGCCGACGCGGCGAGGTCCTCGAGGGCCTCGCCGCGCGCCTGGAGCAGCACCGCCGCCTCGGACACGTCGAGGGCGACGCCGTCCCGGGCGCGTTTGAGGGCGCGACGCATGGAGTTCTCGGTCGGGCCGGTTCCGGAGGTCGCGGAAGTCGTCATTCTTTGAGCATACGTTCGGGCTGATCAGGACAAAGAGATGCCGCCGCATTCGCCCGCGGCCGCCGTTCGTTACACGATGTCACTGGATCCGCCGGGCAGATAAGGGGCGTACCGGTCGAGCACGCGCAGCACCTCGGCCTCGCCGGCGGGCGGCAGTTGCACCACGACCTCCTCGATGCCGAGCTCCGTGTAGTGGGCGAGCTTGCCGGGCGAGGGCTGGACGGCGTACGGCACCACCTGCAGGGCGGCCGCGTCGCGCCCCGCGTCCGCCCACACGGAGCGCAGCACGGGCAGCGACTCGGCCAGCCCGTGCCCGCCGATCGGCAGCCACCCGTCGGCGTACTCCGCGATATGCGCGAACAGCTTGGGCCCGGCGGCCCCGCCGACCAGGGTGCGGGGGCCGACGACCGGTCCCCTGGGCTTCTGCGCGGGCTTAGGATGCGCGTGGCTGGCCCGCACGCTCCCGAACTCCCCCTCGTAGGCGGTGGGTTCGTCCGCCCACAGGGCCCGCATGAGGGCCATGCGGTCGCGGACGAGTTCGCGCCGGGTGCGCCAGTCCACACCGTGGTCGGCGGCCTCCTCGACGTTCCAGCCGAAGCCGAGGCCGAGGGTGAACCGTCCGCCGGAGAGGTGGTCCAGGGTCGCGATCTGCTTGGCGAGGGCGATCGGGTCGTGCTGGGCGACGAGCGTGATGCCGGTGCCGAGGCCCAGCCGCTCGGTGACCGCCGCCGCCTGTCCCAGCGCGACGAAGGGGTCGAGGGTACGGCCGTACTCGCGCGGCAGCTCGCCGCCGGCCGGGTACGGAGTGGTCCGCTCGACCGGGATGTGGGTGTGCTCGGGCAGATACAGCCCGGCGAATCCGCGCTCCTCCAGCTCACGCGCGAGCCGGACGGGGGCGATGGTCTCGTCGGAGAGGAAGATCGTGACGGCGATACGCATGACCCAGGTGTACCCGCGTCGGCCACAACTGTCCATACCGACCAGTCGGCACAAATCGCCGCCCTCTGTCGGTCGCCGCCCCGCGCGCCTACGTTGGAGGCGTGAGCTTCGCGGCGGAGCACGGACAGGGCCCGCGGGACGGGCCGCGGCAGGAGACCCGGACGGTGCGCGGCACCCTGCCGCCCGGCGCCCCCGACTTCGTGTACGTCCCCGTCGAAGTCCCCTCCGGCGTACGGGAGATCAGGGTCTCGTACACCTACGACAGGCCGTCCGTCCCGGCCGGCACCCCGGGCAACGCGCTCGACATCGGCATCTTCGACCAGCACGGCACCGAACTCGGCGGCCACGGCTTCAGGGGCTGGTCGGGCGGCGCCCGCACGGAGTTCTTCCTGCGCGCCGACGAGGCGACCCCGGGCTACCTCCCCGGCCCGCTGCGAGAAGGCACCTGGCACATCGCCCTCGGCCCCTACACGGTGGCGCCGCGGGGCGTCTCGTACGAGCTGACGATCACCCTGACGTACGGGGAGCCGGGCGAGACCCCCACCCCGGTGTACCCGCCCGACCGGGCGCGGGGCCGGGGCCGAGCCTGGTACCGGGGCGACTGCCACCTGCACTCCTGGCACTCCGACGGCCGCCGCACCCCGGACGCGATCGCGGCGCTGGCGCGCGCGGCGGGCCTGGACTTCCTCAACACCTCGGAGCACAACACGCACGCCTCGCACGCGCACTGGGCCGCCGCCGCGGGCGAGGACCTGCTGATCCTGCTGGGCGAGGAGGTCACGACCAGGAACGGCCACGTGCTCGCCCTCGGCACCGCCCCCGGCACCTTCGTCGACTGGCGCTACCGGGCACGCGACAACCGCTTCGGCCGCTTCGCCCGGCAGATCCACCGGGCCGGCGGACTGGTCGTCCCCGCCCACCCGTACGCCACCTGTGTCGGCTGCGGCTGGCGGTTCGGCTTCGCGGAGGCGGACGCGGTGGAGGTGTGGAACGGCCCGTTCACCCCCGACGACGAGGTGGCGCTGGCCGCATGGGACGCGCGGCTGGTGGCCGCCGTGCACGCGGCGGGCCGGACGCCCTGGCTCCCGGCGATGGGCAACAGCGACGCCCACCGCGACCCGGACGTCGTCGGCCACCCCCAGACCGTCGTCCTCGCCGACGACCTGACCAAAGAGGCGATCCTCGACGGCATCCGGGCCGGCCGCTCGTACGTGGCCGAGTCGAGGAAGGTGGAGCTGGCGTTCACGGCGAGAGCGGACGACGGCCGAACGGCGGACATCGGCGGCCGCCTGGAGACGGAATCGGACACACCGGTGACGGTCCGCCTGGAGGTCTCCGGCGCCCCGCGCTGCACGGTCCGCCTCGTGACGGATCAGGGCACCCTCCTGACCGGCGAACCGCTGCCGGTGACCGGCACGGGCGTGGTCGAGTGGCGTACGACTCCGGCGTACGCGGCCTACGTACGCGCGGAACTGCGCCACGAGACGGCGGCGGGGCCTGTCCCGGGGGTGCCGGCGGCCCTCACGAACCCGATCTTCCTGGGGCGGCGGACCGACCACTGACCGGCGGCACGGAGCCGGCGCACCGCGCCGCCGCGCCGCCGGGACGGCGCCGGGCCGAAGGACGGTCACGGGCGTACCGTCCCCTCGACGGAACCCATCGACGCGGGAGGCCACGAGTCCATGTCCCGATACGCCGACCTGAAGCACCGGGCGGTCACCGCCTTCCAGCGCCGTGTCGGCAACCCCGTGCTGCGCCGGATCCCGCTGCAGACGGTGCTGGAGACCACCGGCCGCCGGTCCGGCCTGCCCCGGCAGACCCCGGTGGGCGGCCGGCGGATCGGCGACTCCTTCTGGCTGGTCTCCGAGTTCGGGCACCGGTCCCAGTACGTCCGCAACATCGAGGCCGACCCCGCCGTCCGCGTCCGCATCCGGGGCCGCTGGCACAGCGGCACCGCGCATCTCCTGCCCGACGACGACGCCGTGGCCCGCCTGCGCCACCTGCCCCGAATGAACAGCACGGCGGTACGGGCACTCGGCACCGACCTGCTCACGGTGCGGGTGGATCTGACGGGGTGACCCTCACCCCGGCCACACGATCGCCTGCACCTCGCCGTACGCGTGCAGGGCGTAGGACCCGACGTCCCGGCCCACCCCGCTCTTCTTGAACCCCCCGAAGGGCGCCTCCATGTTGCGGCCGACGGTGTTGATGCCGACCCCTCCCGCCCGCAGTCGCCGGGCCACCCGGAAGGCCTTCGCCACGTCCGCCGACCACACGTAGTCGATGAGGCCGTAGTCGGAGTCGTTGGCCAGGACGACGGCCTCTTCCTCCTCGTCGAAGGGGATCACCGAGACGACCGGGCCGAAGATCTCCTCCCGCGCCACGCGCATGTCGTTCGTGCAGTCGGCGAGCAGGGTGGGCGCTGCGTAGAAACCCCGGTCTAGGGCCGGGCGTTCGCCGCCCGCCACCACCGTCGCGCCCTCCTTGCGGGCCAGTTCGACGTACGCCTCCACCCGGTCCCGGTGCGCGGCCGAGATCACCGGCCCCACCACCGTCTCCGGCTCCCTCGGATCCCCCACCTTCAACCGGTCCACGTACCGGGCCAGTTGCCCGACCAGCTGCTCGTACACGCCCCGCTGCGCCAGCACCCGCGTCGGCGCCGTGCAGATCTGCCCGCTGTAGAAGGAGAACGTCGTCCCGATCCCGGCCACCGCCGAGGCGAGGTCCGCGTCGTCGAAGACGACCGCCGCGCCCTTGCCGCCGAGCTCCATCAGCTGCCGCTTCATGCCCCGCCCGCACACCTCGGCGATGCGCTGCCCGACCGCCGTGGAGCCGGTGAAGCTCACCATGTCGACGTCCGGGGAGTCGACGGCCGCCTCGCCCACCCCGACCGCCCGGCCGGAGACCACGTTCACCACGCCCGGCGGCACGCCCGCCGCCTCCAGCGCCTCCGCCATCCGGTACACCGACAACGGGTCCTGCGGGGCCGGCTTGACCACCACCGTGTTGCCCATCGCCAGCGCCGGGGCGACCTTTCCCGCCGGGTTCGCCCAGGGGTTGTTGTAGGAGGTGATGCAGGTGACCACGCCGACCGGCTGGCGTATCGCCAGGGCGCCCATCACCCCCGCCCGGCCCATCGGGCCCGCCTCGTTGATCTGCGGCGCGATCGGCCACTCCGCCGGCTCGACCCGCGCGTAGCGGCGGAAGCGGGCCGCCGCCACCCCCACCTGCATGCCGCGCGCCGTCCCCGTCGTGGCGCCGGTCTCCGCCCGGGCCAGGTCCGCGTACGGCACCAGGTGGCCGCGGATGATGTCGGCGGCCCGGCCGAGGACGGCCGCCCGTTCCTCCGGAGTCCTGCGGGACCACGGGCCGAAGGCCTCGCGGGCCGCGGCGCAGGCCGCGCGCACCTGGTCCCGCGAGGCCTCCGGCGCCCAGCCGACGGTCTCCTCGGTCGCCGGGTCCACGACCTCGTAGTGACCGTCGTCGGGCTCCGTCCACGTCCCGCCGATGAACAGCCGCTGCCCGTCGGACGAGGGGTTCACCTGGTGCTCACCGTCCTCGTGTCCCGGCCGGAGCGCAGCACCCTGCCGGGTACGGCCCCGCTCACCACGTCGCCGCGGATCGCCTCGACCCCGTTGACCCACACGGCCCGTATGCCGATCGGCCGGGAGTCCAGCCGCGGGCTGTCACCCGGCAGGTCGTGCACCAGGGTGGCCTGGCCCGCGTCGATCCGCTCCGGGTCGAACAGCACCAGGTCCGCATGCCAGCCCTCCCGGATCCGGCCGCGCTCGCGCAGCCCGAACAGCCGCGCGGGGTCGTCCGTCAGCATCTTCACCGCCTGTTCGAGGCCGACCAGTTTCCGGCCGCGCAGGCAGTCCCCGATGAAGCGGGTCGTGTACGGCGCTCCGCACATGCGGTCCAGGTGCGCGCCCGCGTCCGACCCGCCGAGCAGGACGTCCTCGTGCTGCCAGGTGTCCGCCCGCAGCGTCCACGACGCCGGGTCGTTGTCGGTCGGCATGGGCCACAGCACCGTACGCAGCTCGTCGGCCGCGCAGATCTCCACGAGGCACTCGAACGGGTCCTGCCCCCGTTCCCCGGCGATGTCCCTGACCACCCGGCCGCGCAGCCCGGCGTTCGCCTCGCTGTAGGTGTCACCGATGACGTACCGGCCGAAGTTGGCCAGCCGCCGGAAGACGCCCGCCTCCTTCGACTCGGCGCGCCGGAGCATCTCGGCCCGCACCTCGGGGTCACGGAGTTTCGCCATCCGCTCGGGGACCGGGAGGCCGAGGATCGGCCCCCACCCGGGGATGAGGTTCAGGGCGCAGAACGTGCCGAGGGACATGTTCATCGGCGTGAGGATCGGCATGGTGAGGGCGACGATCCGGCCGCCGGCCTTGCGGGCCCGCTCGCTCGCCGTCAGCTGCCGGGGCACCCGCTCCGGGACGGCCGCGTCGACCGTCAGGACGTTCCAGTTCAGGGGGCGTCCGGCGGCCGCGCTCATCTCCACGAACAGGTCGATCTCCGCGTCGCTGAACTGGTCCAGGCAGCCCGCGACGATCGCCTCGATCTGGGTGCCCTCGTGCTCCCCGACGGCCTTCGACAGGGCCAGCAGCTCGCCGGGGAGCGCGTGCCGCGAGGCCACCGGCTGCCCGTCGCCGTCCGAGTGGGTGGTGGACTGGGTCGTGGAGAGACCCCACGCGCCCGCGTCCATCGCCTCGTGGAAGATCCGCAGCATCTCGGCGAGCTGCTCCCGCGTCGGCTGTCCGCCCACCGCGTCCGGCCCCATCACGTACCGCCGCAGCGCGCAGTGCCCCACCATGAAGCCCGCGTTGACGGCGATCCGCCCCTCAAGCGCGTCCAGGTACTCCCCGAACGTGTTCCAGGACCAGGGCGCCCCCTCCTCCAGAGCGACCAGGGACATGCCCTCCACCTTGGACATCATGCGGCGGGTGTAGTCGGCGTCCTCGGGCCGGTCCGGATTCAGGGGCGCGAGGGTGAACCCGCAGTTCCCGGCCGCGACCGTGGTGACGCCGTGGTCCAGCGACGGAGTGGCGTACGGGTCCCAGAACAACTGGGCGTCGTAGTGGGTGTGCGGGTCGACGAACCCGGGCGCGAGCACGAGCCCGGCGGCGTCCTCACTGGTACGGGACTCCTCGGTGACGGTTCCGATGACAGCGATCCGACCGTCACGGATGCCGACGTCGGCGGTGAAGGCGGGCGCGCCCGTCCCGTCGACGACGGTCGCGCCTTTGATGACGTGATCGAGCATGGGGTGTTCCCTTTCCGGCTCCAGGACTGAAAGGGGCGCGATTACACGGCACCCCGGAACCGCGTCGTCCGATGAACAGGATCCGTGTCGATCTTCGGAATCACGTGCTCACCGATCAGCCGGATCGTCTGCAGCGTCTCCTCCTTCGGCACCCCCACCGGCAGCCCGAAGCTCAACTGGTCCGCACCGGCCTGCTCCCACCGCTTGCACTGGCGGAGCACCTCGTCGGGGTCGCCGCAGATCAGCAGCTCCTCCTCGATCAGCAGCTCCACGAACTCCGGCGTGTACTCGGGCAGCGTCTCCGGCCACACCGGGAAGCCCTCGGGGCGCGGGAAGGTGTCGTGGTAGCGGAAGACCAGCGACGGCAGGTAGTGCAGCCCGCCGCCGACCGCGATGCGGATCGCCTCGTCGTGCGTGGGCGCGCAGATCGCCGTGGTCGTCACCATCACGTTGTCGTTGACGTAGTCACCGATCGGCTCGGCGTTCACGATGGCGGTCTTGTACTGCTCCAGCACCCACTCCATGTCGGAGACCTTCTGGATGCTGAAGCCGAGCACGCCGAGGCCCTTGCGCGCGGCCATGGCGTACGACGGCGGCGACCCGGCCGCGTACCACATCGCCGGGTGCGAGGAGCCGTACGGCTTGGGCAGGATCTTGCGGGGCGGCAGCTGCCAGTGCTTGCCCTGGAAGCCGACGTACTCGTCCTGCGTCCACATCTTCGGGAACTCGGCGATGGTCTCTTCCCAGATCTCCTTGGTGTAGTTCATGTCGGTGATGCCGGGAAGGAAGCCGAGGATCTCGTGCGAGCCGGCGCCCCGTCCGCTGCCGAACTCGAAGCGGTTCTCGGTGAGGTGGTCGAGCATGGCGACCTTCTCGGCCACCTTCACCGGATGGTTCACCTGCGCCAGGGGGTTGAAGATCCCGGATCCCAGGTGGATGCGTTCCGTGGCGTGGGCCAGGTAGCCGAGGAAGACGTCGTTGGCGGAGAGGTGCGAGTACTCCTCAAGGAAGTGGTGCTCGGACGCCCAGGCGTACTTGAAACCGGACTTGTCCGCCTGGATGACGTACTCGGTCTCCTCCATCAACGCCTTGTGCTCGGCCAGCGGGTCGGTCTCGGCGCGCTTGCCCACGTATCCCTGTACAAAGAGCCCGAATTCCAAGGCGGTTCACCGTCCTGAGTCTTCGTGGTGTCGTTTCTTTCTGACGTACCGTCAGATTCTCTGCCGCCCGACTGTTGCACCGCCCGCATGCACCGTCAATAGCTGACGGCCAGTCAGATCACCGAGACGCCCGCCAGCCAGCCCCCGTCGATCACGAAGGGCTGCCCGGTGATGTAGGAGGAGTCCTCCGAGGTGAGGAACAGCGCCAGGCGGGCCACCTCCTCCGGGCGGCCGATCCGGCCGAGCGGCACGAGCTTGCGGTACAGCTCGTCCAGGGCGCGGGTCATCTCCTCGGGATCCGCGCCCGGATCCAGGCGGGCCGGGTTGGCCATCGCGGTGTCGATGGCACCCGGGCAGACGGCGTTGACCCGGATCCGCCGGGCGGCCAGCTCCAGGGCGGCGACCCGGGTGAGCCCGAGGACGGCGTGCTTGGTCGCCGCGTACGTCCCGACGGCCGCCATACCGGTCAGTGCCGTGTACGAGGCCGTGTTGACGATCGTGCCGCCGTCCGCCATCTCGGGCGCGGCCGTCTTCATGCCCAGGAAGCAGCCGACCTGGTTGACCTGGACGACCTGCATGAACTCGTCGAGGGGCGTGTCCACGAGGGAGTTGAAGCGCAGGATGCCCGCGTTGTTGACCAGGCCGTCCAGCCGGCCGTACGCCCGCTTGGTGGCGGCGAGGGCGGCCCGCCAGTCCTCTTCCCGGCCCACGTCGAGGTGGACGTACAGCGCGCCCAGCTCCTCGGCGAGGGCCCGGCCCTGCTCGTCGAGCACATCGGCCACGACGACCGACGCGCCCTCCGCGACGAACAGCCGCGCCTCCTGCTCGCCCTGCCCGCGCGCCGCGCCCGTGACGACCACGACGCGTCCGTCCAGCTTGCCCATGGCTCTCCCTAGTCGAGGCGGGGCGCGACCTCGGCCCCGAAGGCGGTCATCTGGTCCATGAGTTCGGTGCGGCCGCGGCAGCGGAACCGCACCTGGATCTGGTGCACGCCCATCGCCCGGTAGGCGCGCAGCGACTCGGCGAGGGCGTCGGGGGTGCCGCTGAGGGTGCGGCGGCCGACGTCCCAGGCGGGCGAGCCGACGTACAGCGGCTCGGTGATGGCCCCGACGGTGAGGGGGGCCTCGATGCCGGCCCGCTCGCGGAGCTCCCTCAGCCGGGCGATCTGGGCGGGCAGCCGGTCCCGCGGGTCCCCCTGCGGCAGCCAGCCGTCGCCCTTGAGGGCGGCCCGGCGTACGGCGGCGGGCGAGGAGCCGCCGACCCAGAGGGGCACATGGGCCTGGGCGGGGCGGGGCCGCTGCCCGAGCCCCTCGAAGTCGAACCGCTTCCCGTGGTGCTCGGGGAACTCCTCCGGCCCGAGCGCCGCCCTCAGCGCGTCGATCGTCTCGTCGAGCACGGCCCCGCGCTGCTCGAAGTCCACCCCGAGCACCCCGAACTCCTCCGCCACGTGCCCGGCGCCGACCCCGAGGAGCAGGCGGCCGCCGGAGAGGTGGTCGAGGGTGGCGTACTGCTTGGCCGTGAGGAGCGGGTGCCTCAGCCCGACGACGGCGACATGGCTCAGCAGCCGGACGCGCTCGGTGACGGCGGCCAGGTGGGCGAGGGTGGCGACCGGGTCGTACCAGACCGTGCTCATGGCCGGGGCCAGACGGCGCGGGATGGCGACGTGGTCGCAGCAGGCGACGTAGTCGAACCCGGCGCCGTCGGCACAGCGGGCGACCTCGACCAGGTCGGCGGGGCCGGCGGAGGCTTCCCAGGGCTCCGTGTAGAGGGTGCTCTGGGACTGGACGGGGAGCTGGATGCCGTAGGCGAGGGTCACCGGGGCCCCTCCCACAGGCCGGCGTCCGAGAGCCCCAGCAGCTCGATGGCGTTGCCCCGCACGATCCGCTCGACGACGTCCGCCGGCAGGTGCCCCATCTGGGCCTCGCCGACCTCCTTGGACTTCGGCCAGGTGGAGTCGGAGTGCGGGTAGTCGGTCTCGTACAGCACGTTTTTGACGCCGATGGAGTCGAGGTTGCGCAGTCCGAAGGCGTCGTCGAAGAAGCAGCCGTAGACGTGGTCGGCGAACAGCTCGGACGGCGGCCGATGGACCTTGTCCGCGACCCCGCCCCAGCCGCGGTTCTCCTCCCAGACCACGTCGGCGCGCTCCAGGATGTACGGGATCCAGCCGATCTGCCCCTCCGCGTACATGACCTTGAGGTTCGGGAAGCGCTCGAACTTCCCGCTCATCAGCCAGTCCACCATCGAGAAGCAGCAGTTGGCGAAGGTGATCGTGGAGCCGACGGCGGGCGGGGCGTCGGCCGAGGTGGAGGGCATACGGCTGCTGGAGCCGATGTGCATGGCGACGACGGTGCCGGTCTCGTCGCAGGCGGCGAGGAAGGGGTCCCAGTCGTCGGTGTGCACGGAGGGCAGGCCGAGATGCGGGGGTATCTCGGAGAAGGCGACGGCGCGGACACCGCGTGCGGCGTTGCGCCGGACCTCGGCGGCGGCGAGCTCGGCGTCCCACAGCGGGATCAGGCCGAGGGGTATCAGCCGGCCACGGGCGCTGGGCCCGCACCACTCCTCCACCATCCAGTCGTTGTAGGCGCGGACGCACAGCAGGGCGAGCTCGCGGTCCTTGGCCTCGGTGAAGGTCTGGCCGCAGAAGCGGGGGAAGGTGGGGAAACACAGGGCGGACTGGACGTGGTTGACGTCCATGTCGGCGAGCCGCTGGGGCACGTCGTACGACCCCGCGCGCATCTGCTCGTACGTGATGACTTCGAGTTTGATCTCGTCCCTGCTGTAACCGACGGCGGTGTCGAGACGGGTGATCGGCCGGTGCAGATCCTCGTAGACCCACCAGTCGCCGAGCGGGCCCTCGTCGCCCGGTTTGCCCATCACGGGCTTGAACCGGCCACCGAGGAAGGTCATTTCCTTCAGGGGGGCGCGGACGATACGGGGACCTGTGTCCCGGTATTTCTTCGGGAGCCGGTCCTGCCAGACGTGCGCGGGCTCCACCGTGTGGTCGTCGACGGAGATGATCTCGGGCAGTGCTGTCCGGGTGTCCATGGCGCTCACGGTAGCGCCGATCTGACGACCCGTCAGCTATCGTGCGAGCGCCGGTGGTGACTCGATCTGTGCGCAACTGTGCGAACAGCGTGTGAGGGGCCTGTGGACTCCCGTGAGTCGGCCTGTGATCGGCGTCTCGCACGGCTGACGCATCCGCCATGAACAAGGCAAACTGACGGAGTGGTTCGGGATGTCTAGGGGGACGGGCATGGACGGTGTACCGCGGGTACCGGAGCAGCGGCGCCCCGGCTCCTCCGAGGAGTCGGCGGCGTTGCGCTTCAGCGTGCTCGGTCCGGTGCGCGCCTGGCGCGGCGAGGAACCTCTCAACACCGGCTCACCCCAGCAGCGCGCCCTGCTGGCCGCCCTGCTGCTGCGCGAGGGCCGGACGGCGACCGCCGCCGAGCTGATCGACGCCCTGTGGGGCCCCGAGCCGCCCTCGCAGGCCCTGGCGGCGGTACGGACGTACGCGTCCCGGCTGCGCAAGGTCCTCGACCCCGGGGTCCTGGTCAGCGAGTCCGGCGGCTACGCGGTACGCGGTCCGGGCGAGGGCGCCCTGGATCTGGCCGTGGCGCAGGACCTGGCCGCGGACGCGGAGAAGGCGCGCAGCGCCGGGGACCTGAGCCTCGCCCGGGACGTACTGAACCGCGCGCTGGCGCTGTGGGACGGGGAGCCGCTGGCCGGCGTCCCCGGCCCGTACGCCGACGCGCAGCGGGTCCGCCTGGAGGAATGGCGCCTGCAACTCCTCGAATCCCGCCTCGACATGGACCTGGAGCAGGGCTGCCACGCGGAGGCGGTCTCCGAGCTGACGGCCCTGACGGCGGCGCACCCGCTGCGCGAACGCCTGCGTGAGCTGCTGATGCTGGCGCTGTACCGCAGCGGGCGGCAGGCCGAGGCGCTGGCGGTGTACGCGGACACGCGGCGCCTGCTGGCCGAGGAACTCGGCGTGGACCCCCGCCCGGGGCTCAGGGAACTCCAGCAGCGCATCCTCCAGGCCGACCCGGCCCTGGCGGAACCGTCGGCCCCGGTGTCGGAGCCCGCCGTGGTGCCGGTGCGTCCGGCCCAGCTGCCCGCCACCGTCCCGGACTTCACGGGCCGCGGATCCTTCGTCTCCGAGCTGAGTGACGTACTGGCGTCCGCGGAAGGCCGGGTCATGGCCGTGTCGGCGCTCGCGGGCATCGGGGGCGTCGGCAAGACGACCCTCGCGGTGCACGTGGCCCACCAGGCACGGGCCGCCTTCCCGGACGGCCAGCTGTACGTCGACCTCCAGGGCGCGGGCCCGCGCTCGGCGGAACCGGAGACGGTACTGGGCTCCTTCCTGCGCGCACTCGGCACGGCCGACTCCGCCATCCCCGACTCCCTGGAGGAACGGGCCGCGCTGTACCGCTCAGTGCTGGACGGCCGCCGCGTCCTCGTCCTGCTGGACAACGCGAAGGACGCGGCCCAGGTACGTCCCCTGCTGCCCGGGACGGAAGGCTGCGCCGCCCTGGTGACCTCCCGCGTCCGGATGGTGGACCTGGCCGGCGCCCACCTGGTGGACCTCGACGTGATGTCCCCGGACGAGGCCCTGTCCCTCTTCACGAAGATCGTCGGCAAGGAGCGGGTGGCGAGCGAGCGGGAGGCCGCGCTGGACGTGGTGGCGGCGTGCGGCTTCCTGCCACTGGCGATCCGCATCGCCGCCTCCCGCCTGGCGGCCCGCCGCACCTGGACGGTCTCGGTCCTGGCGGCGAAGCTCGCGGACGAACGCCGCCGCCTGGACGAACTCCAGGCGGGCGACCTGGCGGTCAAGGCGACGTTCGAGCTGGGGTACGGACAGCTGGAGCCGGCCCAGGCACGGGCGTTCCGCTTGCTGGGCTTGGCCGACGGGCCGGACATGTCATTGGCGGCTGCGGCGGCGGTGCTGGACCTGCCGGTGGACGAGACCGAGGACCTGTTGGAGGCCTTGGTCGACACCTCCCTGCTGGAATCGGCGGCGCCCGGCCGCTACCGCTTCCACGATCTGGTCCGGCTCTACGCGCGTGCTTGTGCGGAAAGGGACGAACTGCCGCCGAGTGAGCGGGAGGCGGCGATGTCGCGGTTGCTGGACTTCTATTTGGCAACGGCGGCGGGGGTCTATGCGATTGAGCGGCCCGGGGATCGCATGGTCGTCCACTTGGCACCGACCTCGTACAGGGGCCTTTCGTTCACGGGGCGGGCGGAAGCCCTCGACTGGCTCTTCGCCGAGGCTCAGTGCCTACTGGCCTGTGCCAGGCAGCAGACGACCGGCAGAGGACTCGGCCGAGCCGTTGATCTGCTATGGGCCGCGAAGGATCTGGCGGAGTCGGGCGCGAACGCGAAGCAATACGAAACGGCGGCCGTGACCCTGCGGGATGCCGCGCAGATGGACACCGACGTCCGAGCGGAAAGCCGTGCCCGGACAGCGCTCTCCAATGTCCACTTGGCCGCCGGACGCTACTCCGAGGCGGACGAGGAGGCTCGCAGCGCCGTCGCCCTCGCTACCGCAGCGGGGGACGCCGCACCCATCAGCTGGGCCTCCACCGACCGGGGGATCATCGCTCTCAGCCAGGGCCGCTACGAAGAGGCCGAGGAGTTCCTCACCACGGCCAGGGACGGTTATCGAGCGGACGGGAACCGACCGGGTGAGGCCAACTCGCTGTGCAACCTGTCGCGGCTCTACGAGCGCATGAACCGCACGTCCGACGCGGTCACTTTGGCGCAGCAGGGCGTCAACATCTTTCAGCAACTCGGCCTCACCTTGCGCCTCGCAAATGGCCGCTATGCCCTTGGCGTCGCACTCATCCAAGCCGGACGGCTCTCCGAGGGCCTCGTGCAACTGACCGATGCCCTGGCGATGTTCGGGAACAACCGGCAACGCCTGTGGGAGGGGACGGCACACTTCCGCATCGCACAGCTCCACCTGGCGGCTGGGCGCCCGGCTCAGGCGGCCCAACACGCCGAGCAGGCTCTGGCGATCGGATTCATCGGCGGTGATCTAATCCGAGGCAGTGTGCTGAGCACTCTGGGCAAGAGCCTTCACGCACTGGGCCAGTTGGATCGGGCGCGGGCCTGCTGGCACGAGGCCCTGCCCCTCCTGGAACAGTCGGGAGCACCCGAGGCTACCGAAGTACGCCTCCTGCTGGCACCGCTGGACGCACCGTGAGCTCGCCGTCTACGGCGTTCATCGAACGTTTATGACCGCCTGAGAGAGTCGACTCAACGGCTCATCGCGTCGGGGGACATGAGAGCCGTACCGAGCCCACGGGGGGTGGGTCCGGCTCATGTCCTCTGTCCGGCGATACTCGGGGGAGTCGCCGGACAGAGGCATCTCACCACTTGAACATCACTCCCAGGGGGAGCCTGAACATGAGCAGCACCGAGAAGCAGACGACAGACGTCACCACGATGGAGAACCACGCTCCCGTGCCGCCGGCTCTGGACAAGACCACGGCGAAGGACACCCAGACGGCCGCTCCGTCGACCGATGAGGAGATCACCACTCTCGAGAACCACGCGCCTGTCCCGCCTGCGCTGGACCTGGGCGGCAAGTAAGCCTCAATCCCGACGGGATCGGCCGCGACGGCACGGAGGGGAGCCGCCGCGGCCGAGGCGTGTCGGGGCCGGAGGATCTCGACTGTGGGGCCGGGCCAGAGCTCGGCCCCACAGTCATGCCCTCAGCGGCATCGGACCGCTCCGTCCTTCAAGGGTTGCCGATTTCGACCCCGCCCAGTTCGCACCACAAGGTCTTGCCTCTTCCGCTCTTCCGCTCCACGCCCCACCGCAACGCCACCGCGTCGAGCAGCAGGAGCCCCCGTCCCGCCTCCGCGTCGTCCCTGGCTCGCTGCGGCACCGGGACGGCACCCGGGTCCGAGTCCGTGACCTCGACGCGAATGCGGTCGCCTTCCGTACGGGCCACCCGCACGCGCACGAGGCTGCCCTCCCCCACGTGCCGGATGACATTGGTGACGAGTTCGGTGACACAGAGTTGGACGTCGGAGCAGGGGGCTCCGAGATACCGGCGTACCGTACGACGCAGGCACGGCACCGCCTCGGGTACGGCGAGAAGATCCAGGTCCAGAGGCGGCGGACCCGGCATCCGGCCGTCCCGCCACGACAACGCCGCGGCAAGCCTTCGCGCGGTCTCGGTGTTGCAGTTGCCGAGCGCGACCAGGCCCACGGATGCCTGAGGCGCCGCCGCGAAGCTCGGCAGGTCCACTCGGAGCGAGGGCAGCGTGATGCCGTGGGCGGCGAGGGCGTCGCGCAGTCCCTCCACGCAGAGGGTCGTGTCGTAGACGCCGGAACCAGGGGAGGACGGCTGTGGTGGGGGCACGGTCGCTTACACCTTCCAGTGCGTTCTGTGACGGTTGGGTCACACCATGCCGTCGAGCCGCATAGCGTTGAAGCCGTTTCGGCTGCGCAAACACATCTGGCAAACGGCGGTGATGAGTTGTGCCCTCACGCAAGGACCCCGACGCGTCCGCGAACGTCCCCTCCTTCTACGGCGCCGAGTTGCGCTACCAACGGGAGCTGGCCGGCCTCACGCTCGAACAACTGGCGGAGGGAAGCTTCCGAGGCGTCCCGTTCCTGAGCCAGATCGAGCGGGGTGAGCGCCGCATGCCCCTGGATCTGGCCCGGCACGTCGACAAGGTGCTGAGGACGGACGGCTTTTTCGAGCGGCGCTGTGAAGATGCCCGCAGGGCACGGCAGTCGGGGCATGCGGAGTACTTCGCGGATGTGGCGGAGATGGAGCAGCATGCGGACGCCATTGAGGACTGGGCACCGATGCTGGTACCTGGGTTGTTGCAGACGGCGCCCTACACACGGGCGATCGTACGAGCCGCCATGCCCCGGGCTTCGGACGACGAGGTCGAGGAAAAGGTGAACGCCCGAATGAAGCGGGCCAAGCTCTTCGACTCGGAGAACCCGCCGAAGGTCTGGGCGATCCTCGACGAATCGCTGATCCGTCGCCCGGTCCTCCCTGGCGAGCAGATGGCGGAACTGCTGGAGCACATCGTGGAGATGGTCAAGTCCACGCACTCCATTTTGCAGATCGTCCCGGAAACCACCGCCGCACACCCGTTCATGATGGGGACGACCAAGTTCATGACCTTCTCGGAAGCGCCTCCCGTGGTGTACACCGAGGCCCTGCACAGCGGCCAACTCATCGACTATCCGGCGCTCGTGAAGCAGTATCGGGAGTCGTACGATCTGCTCAGGGCCACCGCACTGCCGCCTGAGGTGACCCTTGCGATGATCGAGGCTGCGGCAGAGGACTATCGACATGGCAAGCCACGAGATTGACCTGAGCGCCGCCCAGTGGCGCAAGAGCAGCTACAGCAACGGCACGGGCGGCGAATGCGTCGAGGTCGCCGTCTCCCACCCCGACCTGATCCCCGTCCGCGACTCGAAGAGGACGGAGCGGAACAGCCCCGTACTCCTCTTCCCCCCGACCTCCTGGACCACCTTCGTCACCTCCCTGAAGCACTGACCCCTTCCCAGGCGCAGGAATTGGCCACCCCGGGACACTCCCCAACCTCCCAAACCCACCCATTCCACCCCATCACTTGTCCCAAAGCGCCCACTCCCCGCGCCCGACCGTGGGCAGGCGGGGTTATCCACAGGCTCCACGCTCAGCGGCACGGGTCTGCGATCTTGGCGGGGTGGAGCGGATCGCATTACGGGAGTTGGCGGAGGGCGGTGTCCTCCTCACCTCGCGTGCCCTCGCGGCCGGCTGGCATCCGCGCCGGCTCAGCCGGGCCCTCCGAGCCGAGGGGTGGGCCCAGTTCCAGAACGGCATCTGGATCGAACCGGGGCGCTCCCCAAACCTGATCACCCGGCTCCGGGCTGCGCAGCTCGTCAGGCCACGGCTCGTCGTGAGCCATCGGTCGGCGGCCGCCCTCTGGCGGATCGAGACCCTCGCCCCGGCGGCCGAGGGACCGCTTGAGTGCACCGATCCGTCTCTCACCCTCCGCCGGGGAGGGGCGGGCGTGCGCGTGCACCGCATCCCCATCGCCGCGACCGAGGTGGTTGAACGGCAGGGCCTGCGGGTCACCGTTCCCGGCCGTACCCTCATCGACCTGCTCCGGGATGGGCCGAGGGACGACGCGATCGTCGCCGTGGACTCCGCTCTCGCCTACCGCACAGTCGAACGCGTCCGCCGCGCCCCGTTCACGAGGCTCGACTCGATCACCGCCGCGCTCGAAGTCCCCTCACGCGGTACGGTCAGGGCCCTCAAGTGGCTGGCACTGTGCGACCCTCGCGCAGGCTCACCGGCCGAGACCATCGCCCGCCTGCGCATGCACGACGCCGGGCTCCACCCCGAGAGCCAAGCCGAGGTACACACCCCGGACGGCCGCCGCTGCTTCATCGACTTCCTCTTCCGGGCTGCGGGCCTTGCCGTGGAGATCGAGGGGTACGCCTATCACGGCACCCGCGACTCCCACCGCCGGGACATCGCCCGCTACAACCAACTCCACCAGTGCCCGGAAGTCAGAAGGCTCCTCCGCTACAGCGCCGAGGATGTCTTCTGGCGCCCTGCCCACATGATCGGGGAGATTCGGGGTGCGTTGGCTGCGCTGACCACGCGAGAGCAAGGGGACGCGATCACTGTCCGGGGTTGAGCCAGCCCCGTGGGCTTTTCGACCGAGGGGAGGCTTCCCGGTGTCGCGTCGGCTTCAAGTGACCGTGGGGACCGCCCGCTTCTTGGTCAGTGTCGTGCTTCCGCGCCCCGAGTAAAGGGCGCTCCGCTGTCGCTGCGCGTCGCCTTCGGCGATGGCCCTACGGGCCACCCTTGACTCGGGTCGCTCCAGCCCGGGTGAGAAGCGAGCGAGCGGCCCGGAAAGACGGGTGGTTGGGCGGGGTTCACGGTCACCTGTTGGCTGCGTTCTCGTCCGGCGTTGACGGGCGCGGTCGCGGC
>NZ_JADDRL010000180.1 GCF_021538895.1 Streptomyces olivochromogenes
GTCTTGCGGCTGTGTGTGGTGCCTCTGGTGCGTCTGGTTCTGCGGTCGGTTCGTCGATCGTGGTCAGGGCGGTGCGCGCCCGGTCACCTTGAAGCCTTTCGCGGTCGGCATCCGCGCAGCTCACCCCGCCTGTCTTGCCTGTGGTCGGGGCCCGGCGCACCCTGTCTCTATGGGTGCTCACTCCGGGCCCACGCTCATCAGCTCCGTGCAGCGGGCCTTTCGGCTGCTGGAGGCGGTGAGCGCGCATGAGAACGGGGCGCCGGCCAAGCAGCTGGCGCGGGAGACCGGGCTGCCGCTGGCCACCGCCTATCACCTGCTGCGCACGCTGGTGCACGACGGATACGTGCGGAAGCTGAACGACGGCGGGTTCGTCCTTGGGGACAAGGTGCAGACGCTGCACACCGCCGGGCAGGGGCAGACGCTGCTCAGCCGGGTGCGGCCGACGCTCGCCGCGCTGCGGGACGAACTCTCGACCGCCGCCTATCTGACCTTCTACGAGGAGGGCGAGATCCGGGTCGCCGAGATCGTCGACGGTCCCCGCACTCCCCGCGTCGACCTGTGGGTCGGGTTCGAGGACGCCGCGCACGCCACCGCGCTCGGCAAGTCCGTGCTGCGCGAGCTGGACGAGGACGCCCGCCAGGACTATCTCTCCCGGCACTCCCTCGCCGACCTCACCCCCCGGACCATCACCGATCGCCCGGAACTGCTCCGGCGGCTCGAAACCGAGCCCCTCGCCCCGGCGGTCACCGACCTGGAGGAGTACTCGCTGGGCACCGTGTGCGTCGCCGTACCCGTGTACCGCGGAGACACCCTCGGCTCGCTCGGTGTCTCCCTGCGCGCGGACCGGGCCTCCCGGCTGGAGGAGGTCCGGTCGCGGCTGATCGCGACCGCGGACCGCGTGACCAGGAGCCTTTCGCTCACCGGGTGAGCAAAAAACCGCCTGGTCAGAGGCCTGCTGCTCATTATTTGAAAATCCTCTCCTTGAGAGAGTCGCCGCGAACCTCTTATCTGAATTTATCGGACATTTCGGGAGCGCATCGCCGCGCACAGGTGAGGACTGCGGACCAGACATGAGCAAGGACCGAGACCACGGTGGCCACGGCCCACTGATACAGCCGTTCAGGAAGCGAGCAGGTACGAACATCGCGTCGGCGCGCGCCTGCGCGGCGGCCCGGAAGCGCACCGCCGCCCAGCTGGCGGCCGGTATGCCTGTGCTTCCGGTGCTGATCGTCTCCGTCGTCGTGGTCGTCGACATCGTCTCCGGTACGGGGATGACCTGGATGCCGCTGCTCGCCGCCGGTCCGGCGCTGGCCGCCACCACCAACGGGCCGCGCGGAGTCCTCTGCGTCGGGCTGCTCGCCGCGGCGCTGGGCGCCGTGATCGGCATCCGTGACAACGCTCCGGGCAGCAATCTGGCGGTCGTGGTGGCCGCCCTCGTGGCCGTCACCCTGGCGAGCACCCTGGCCGGCATGCTGCGCCGGCGCCGCGAGCGGGTGCTCGCCGCCGTCCGGTCCGTCGCGGAGGCCGCACAGCACGCGCTCCTCAAGCCCGTACCGGCGGCCGTCGGCCCCTTCCAGGTGGCCGTCCGCTACAGCGCCGCCGCGGCGGAGGCCCGCATCGGCGGCGACCTGTACGCGCTGGTGGCCACCCCGTACGGCGTCCGGCTGATCGTCGGCGACGTGCGCGGCAAGGGGCTGCCCGCCGTGAGCACCGCCGCCCTCGTGCTCGGCATCTTCCGCGAGGCCGCCTACGACGAGCCCGATCTCCTCGCCGTCATCGACCGGATCGAGCGCAGCCTCGCCCGTAACCTCGGCCCCGACGACTTCGTCACCGCCGTGGTCGCCGGATACCCCAGTCCCGGGCGGCTGGAGATGGTCAACTGCGGTCACGCGCCCCCGCTGCTGGTGCGCGGCTCCGACGTCGTGGCCGTCGAGCCGACCCGTCCCGCCCCGCCGCTCGGGCTGCGCGCCCTCTCCGGCGAGGTCCCGAGCCTGCAGATACTGCCCTTCTCCGACGGGGACCAGCTGCTCCTCTACACGGACGGGGTCACCGAGGCCCGCGATCACGGCCGTGAGTTCTACCCGCTCGCCTCGGGGCTGGCCCGGCACGTCTGCGAAGAGCCGGCGCGCACCCTGACCGCGCTGCACGATGATCTGCTGGCCCACGTGGGCGGTCGGCTGGACGACGACGCCGCGCTGCTCCTGCTGCGCAAGCCGGCCGTGGCCGACGTGGTCGTGGGCAGCGGCTACGAGGACCCGGCGGCCTCCGACGCGGAGCAGGCGGACGCCGCGGAGTACGAGGAGTACGAGGAGGACGACGCATACGCGGCGGACGGCGAGTACGCGAGCCCCGCGGGGCACGTCACGGAGGGGGCGTACACCCTCTCGTCCCGTCCTCGCCCTGGTTGCTCCGGCCGCTCCGGTCGCTCCGGGGGGACCGGGGGAACGGGGACGCCGATATTGCTTGAGGGCTAGCGCGAAGGAGGTCGCCTCGACGTCCGTCGCGGGCGGAGCGATCAGGGGTTTCCGGCCCAGAGGGATGGGGTGAAGCCGACTGGGGCCGGACCGGATCGCGCCCGCCCGCGGCGGATTGTGGACCGCCCCGGATGCCCGGACGGCACGCCTCTCATGATCAGCCGACGGGAACCGGTCCGCATCCGGAAGTCACGCCGTCCGCTTGCGAGGCGTCGCCTTCTTGGCCGTCGCCTTGCCCGCCGTCGTCTTCTTCGCCGTCGTCGCCTTCTTGGCCGCGCTCTTGGCAGCGGACGCGGACGCGGATCCCGTGCCCGCCCCGGCGCCGGACTTCCCCGCAGACCTGCTCGTCGACCTCGCCGTGGACTTCGCCGTCGACTTGCTCGCGGAGGCGGTCGTCTTCTTCGCCGCCGTCTTCTTCGCCGCGGACGTCGATTTCTTGCCCCCCGTCTCCTTCGGAGTGGCACGGGTGGTCGTACGGCGCTGGGGCAACGGTCTGACCTCGGCCTCGGCCTCGGCCGCCGCCGCCGCCGAGTCCGCCTCCGCCGCCTCGCCCCGCGACTCCTTCGCCGCGCGCACGCTCTTCTCCAGGGCCGCCATCAGGTCGAGCACCTTGCCGGCCGCCGCGGGGGCCGGGGCCTCGGGGGGTGCCTCGCCGGCCGCCTTCGCGGCGATGACCTCCTCCAGGGCCTCGCGGTACTCGTCGTGCAGGTCCGCCAGGTCGACCTCGCCGAGGGTGTCCATCAGGGCGTCCGCGAGATCGAGTTCCTTGTCGCGGACCGTGACGTCCACGTCGGGGGCCACGCCCTCGGGCGCGCGGACCTCGTCCGGCCACAGCAGACCGTGCATGGCGATCGCGTCGCCCACCACCCGCAGCATGCCCAGGCGCTCGCGGCCGCGCAGGGCGTACTTCGCGATGGCGACCTTGTTGCTGCGCTTCAGCGCCTCCCGCAGGAGGGTGTACGGCTTCGCGGCCGGGGCGCCGCCGGCCTGGAGGTAGTACGACGCGTCCATCTGGAGCGGGTCGATCCGGTCGGCCGGGACGAAGGCGACGATGTCGATCGTCCGGGCGGTGGGGATCGGGAGGTGGGCCAGGTCCTCGTCGGTGATCTGGACGATCGTGCCGTCCGCGTCCTCGTACCCCTTGCCGATCTCGTCCTGGCTCACCTCGCGGTCCTCCAGCTCGCAGACCTTGCGGTAGCGGATGCGGCCGCCGTCCTCGGTGTGGATCTGACGGAAGGAGATCGAGTGGCTCTCGGTGGCGTTCACCAGCTTGATCGGGATGCTGACGAGGCCGAAGGAGATGGCGCCGTTCCAGATGGATCGCACGTGCAGCACCTTTCCGATCGTTATCAGCCTGGAATCAGCTGGTTTCGGATGATGAGGGGCTATTTCATGGGATTCTCATGGTATGACGCCGATCACAGAGGTGGAGGGGCGCCGGATCGCGCTCAGCAACCTGGACAAGGTGCTGTATCCGGCGACCGGCTTCACCAAGGGCGAGCTGCTGCACTACTACGCCACCACCGCCGAGGCGCTGCTCCCCCACCTCCATGACCGGGCGGTGTCCTTCCTGCGCTACCCGGACGGGCCGGACGGGCAGGTCTTCTTCACCAAGAACGTGCCGCCGGGTACGCCCGAGTGGGTCACCACCGCCGAGGTGCCGCGCTCGGAGGGCCCGGCGCGGATGGTGCTCGTACAGGATCTGGCCTCGCTGATGTGGGCGGCGAATCTCGTCACCGAGTTCCACACGCACCAGTGGGTGGTCGGGGCGCCCGAGGAGGCCGACCGGCTCGTCCTCGATCTGGATCCCGGCCCTCCGGCGACCGTCGTGCACTGCTGCGAGGTCGCGTTGTGGCTGCGGGAGCGGCTGGCGGGGGACGGGATCGAGGCGTACGTGAAGACGTCCGGGGCGAAGGGGCTGCATCTGCTGGCCGGGGTGCGGGGGGCCTCGTCCGAGCGGGTGTCGGAGTACGCGAAGGGGCTGGCCGTGGCGGCGGAGCGGGCCATGCCACGGCTGGTGGTGCACCGGATGACGCGGAGTCTGCGGCCCGGGAAGGTGTTCGTGGACTGGAGCCAGAACGCCGCGCGGAAGACCACGGCGGCGCCCTACACGGTGCGGGCCCGGGAGGAGCAGACCGTGTCGACGCCGGTCACCTGGGAGGAGGTCGAGGAGTGCCGGGGGGCGGGGCAGTTGGTGTTCCGCGCGGGGGACGTGGGGGCGCGCTTGCAGGACTACGGGGACCTACTGGCCCCGCTGCTGGACGGGGGGCGGGCGAGCACGGTGCCGTAGGCGGGACGCGGCGGGGGCGGGCGAGCACGGTGCCGTAGCGGCACACGGGCCCCCGGAACGGCACACGGCAGACCGGCCGACACCCACACGGCTTACGCCGGCCCGATCGGCACCCTCACGACACACGACAGACCAGCCGACGCCCTCACGCCACGCAGCCGGCCACCCCGGCCACCCGGCTCCTCACACCCGCAACCACGTGTTCCGGTCCCGGGCCATCGCATGCAGCGCCTCGACGTCCGCCGGCTTCAGTACGCCCCCGAGCCGCGCCAGGCCCGGCAGCTCGGTGTCCTGGAGGACGCGGGTCTCGCGGGGCGCGGCGTTGGTCACGAGGGTCGCCGGGCCCGCGAGGGCGAGGAGTGGGTGGACCTCGGCGGCCAGTGCGTACGACGCCCGGTCGGCGTCGGCCCGGACCCGGCGCAGCAGCGGACGCGCCTCGTGGCGGCCGACGGTGACCATGGGGTCGGCCACCAGGACCCGCTGCTTGCGGGCGTAGAGGGTGTGGACGGCGTACAGGCCGCCGGGGCCGATCAGCAGGTGGTGGATGCGGTCGCCGCCGGGCAGGGGGAGGGAGTGCAGGGTGTGCCAGCCGACGCCGTCGAGCCGGTCCAGCGCCTCGCCCACGGTCTGCTCGGCCAGCAGGGCGCGGCGCCGCGGGTCGGGGCGGAGCCGGTGGGCGGGGCCGGGGTCCCGGTCGAGGGCGATCAGGAGCGCCTCGCCGGGGCGGTTGGGCGCCAGGTCGTCGTCCGGGTGCAGGGAGAGGCGGGCCAGTTCGGCGGGGGTCGGCACCGGTGGTGGTCCCACCGTCACCGGGCCCGTCAGGAAGGGGCCGAGCGCCTCCAGTACGTCCTCCCGGCGATCGTCGCTGAGCAGGTTGACCCGGGCCGCCTCACGGTCGTACCAGGCGACGTTCTTGCCGTCCGTGCGGCAGACGTACAGCCGTTCCCGGCCGTGCCGCCAGGCCGGAACGACGCGCAGTCCGCTCATTGCCATCACCCCTCGACCATGGGAACAGGCGGGGTGCTCCGGGGGCAAGAACCCGGTTACCTTTGAGAGCGGTTGGGTGGCGGAGTTGGGGAGGCGTCGTTGCGGACCCGCAGGAAGCAGCCCGACGTACCGGCTCCGGGCAGTCCGTGGAGTGAGATCGTGCCCGGTCTGTGGATGGGTGGGCACGAGTTCGCCGGGCAGTCGGGACAGCTGGAACTGGCCGTCGTACGGGATGAGTTCGATCTTGTGCAGACGCTGCTGAGGCTCCCGGGGCACGGGCCCGACCCGGGCGTCGAGCACCACGTGTGGCCGATTCCCGACGGCCCGCTGGACGGTACCCAGCTCGCGGGGGTGATGCGGCTGGCCCAGGCCGCCGGCGACGCGCTGGACGCGGGCCGCAAGGTGCTCGTCCGCTGTTATCACGGCTACAACCGGTCGGGCCTGGTCGTCGCGCACACCCTGATCCGCCGCGGCCGCCCCGCCGACGACGCGATCCGGCTCATCCGGTCCCGCCGCTCCCCCTGGGCCCTGCACAACGAGCTGTTCGTGGAGTACCTGCGCGCGGGCCTGTCGACGGCCCGGCTCCTGGAGGAGCTGGCGGAATGAGGGGTACCGGTCCGGCCCCCGGCATCCGCCGCGTCACCCACCCGAGCGAGTAGCGAGATAACCGTTTCTCCGGACGAATAGGGTGGGGCCACCGAACCGTTCAGGCCACAGGAGTCACGTGCTCGTCAGCCGTCCCACCCGCACCCACCGCATCGCCCGCATCGCCCGCACCGCCGTCGCCGTCACCCTGCTGACGCTGACGGCGGCGGCCTGCGGGGACACGGGCGGGCTGCAGGGCGCCGGCGCGACCCCCACCGCGGTCAGTCCCGTCAAGCTGTGGCCCGATCTGCGGCCGGCGTCCAGCCCGGCCTGGCCGTACGACGAGGGGGAGACGGAGACCGTGAAGGGGATCAAGGCTCCGGACGACGACATCCACAAGGTCGATCCCGTCGCCGTCGTCCGGGCCGAGATCGCCGCGCACCCCGAGGACTACGACGGCGCGAAGGCGGCTTACCGCGACACGGCCCGGCGGCTGGACGACTGCGAGCGGGGCGGGGACCGCGCGAAGTGCCCGCTGCTGCGGCCGTACTACCGGGACCTCACCGGTGACGGCCGGGACGACATGACCCTGGGTTTCCGGCTGTACCCCACCAATCAGACGGCCGTGCGCGTGTACACCTTCGAGTCGGGGCGGCTGGTCCAGGTCATGGCCAACGACGACGCGGTCCTCGGCGTCGAGCTGGCCGGCCGCTCGGTGATCGTCCGCTCCCCGGCGGGGACCTCCGGCTACGAGTACCGCACGACCTGGGCCTGGGACCCGGACCAGCGGGCGATGGTGTTCTCCCGCGACGAGTTCCTGCGCACGGGCCAGTCCAGGCACTCACCGGCACCGAGCGCGTCCGCCTCGTCCTCCCCTTCCGCTTCCTCCGCCTCGTCCGCCTCGTCCGCCTCTTCCTCTACGAGCCCCCGATGAGACCCCCGCTCCCCCAGTGGGCCGGGACGCTCGCGGCGAAGGCGGCCGCGTTCATCACGGTGATGTGCTGCGCGCTGGCCGCGCTGCTCGGCGTCCTGGTGCATGTGTCGGTGACCGACCAGACCGTCGGCCAGGCCCGCGACCAGGCGCTGGACCGGCTGTCGGACGTGACGGACGCGTATCAGGCGGGGGACGCGCTGCTGCCGGGCGCCCGGGTGGATCCGGCGGAACTGCCCGCGCCGCTGCGCAAGCTGACCCTGACCGGGGAGCGCGGCACGATGGTGGCCACGTACCGGGGCCGGCCGACGATGTGGGCGGCGGGGCCGGCCGACGGCGGCCGGGCGCTGGCGGTGGAGATCGACTACTCGCAGCAGGCCCGCACCATCGCCGGGCTGGACGGGGCGATCCTGTGGTCGTCGGGACTGGCGATCGGGGCGACGCTGCTGGTCGGCGCGTTCGCGGTGACCCGGGTGACCCGGCGGCTGCACGGCACGGCACGGGTGGCCCGGCGGATCAGCGCGGGCGATCTGGACGCCCGCGTGAACGATCCCCGTACGAAGGACACGACCCGCCCGCCGGACGAGGTGGCCGCGGTCGCCGCCGCGCTGGACTCGATGGCGTCGAGCCTGCAGAGCAAGCTGCTGAGCGAGCAGCGGTTCACCGCGGACGTGGCGCACGAGCTGCGCACCCCGCTGACCGGGCTGCACGCGGCGGCCGAGCTGCTGCCGCCGGGCCGGCCGACGGAGCTGGTGCGGGACCGGGTGGCGGCGCTGCGCACGCTCACCGAGGACCTGCTGGAGATCTCCCGGCTGGACACCGGCCGGGAGCAGCTGGATCTGGACGCCGAGGAGCTGGGCGCGCTGGCCCGGCGGGTGGTGCGGGCGTCGGGGACCGACACCGAGGTGCGGGTCGTACGGGACGCGCGGGTGGAGACCGACCGGCGCCGGCTGGAGCGGGTGCTCGGCAATCTCGTCGCCAACGCGCACAAGCACGGCGGGAGTCCGGTGGTGCTGACGGTGGACGGGCCGGTGGTCACCGTGCGGGACCACGGGGACGGCTATCCGGACTATCTGGTGGACCACGGGCCGCAGCGTTTCCGTACCGAGGGCGGGGCGAAGGGGCACGGGCTGGGGCTGACGATCGCGCTGGGCCAGGCGGAGGTGCTGGGCGCCCGGCTGACCTTCGCGAACTCCGCCGACGGCGGTGCGATGGCCACGCTGACGCTGCCTCAGGAGGACGGCTAGGGCTGACCCGTCCGAGGGCGCGCCACGCTGGCGCTTGCGGCGAGGCATACAAGCCGCCCCATTTAGGTAAGTTCCGGACATGACCAAGGCCGGAACCACCGTGGCAGCGGCGCGGACCACCGCGCCCGCCGTACGTCTCCCCCGGCGCCGTGGCATCGAACTCGCCCTCATCGTGCTGGCCGTCCTGCTGTCCGTGTACGGCTACTGCGCCGTGGGCCTGGCGAAGGCGGGCACGGTGCCGCCCGGCGCCCTGGGCTACGGCGCCGGGCTCGGCGTGCTGGCCCTCCTCGCGCACGTGGCGGTGCGCGTCCGGGCCCCGTACGCCGATCCCCTGCCGCTGCCCATCGGCGTGCTGCTCAACGGCCTGGGCCTGGTGCTGATCTACCGGCTCGACCTGGAGACGCCCGGCGCCCGCGCGGCCCCGGCCCAGCTCGTGTGGTCCACGCTCGGTGTGGGGCTGTTCATCGTGGTCGTCCTGGCCCTGCGCGACCACCGGATCCTGCAGCGCTACGCCTACGTCTGCGTCGTCGCGGCACTGGCCCTGCTCACCCTCCCGATCCTCTTCCCGGCGGTGAACGGGGCCCGCATCTGGATCCGCGTCGCCGGATTCTCCATCCAGCCGGGCGAGTTCGCGAAGCTGCTGCTCGCGGTGTTCTTCGCCGCCTACCTCGCGGCCAACCGCAGCGCGCTCGCCTACGCGGGCCGCCGCGTCTGGTTCGTCCAGCTGCCCACCGGCCGCGTCCTCGGACCCATCGTCACCATCTGGCTGATCAGCGTCGGCGTGCTGGTCCTGGAGCGGGACCTCGGCACCTCGCTGCTGTTCTTCGGCCTGTTCGTGGTGCTGTTGTACGTGGCCACCGGCCGCACCGGCTGGATCGCGGTCGGCCTGCTGCTCGCCGTGCTCGGCGCGGTGGCCGTCGGCTGGCTGGAGCCGCACGTGCACAGCCGGTTCCAGGACTGGCTGCATCCGTTCGCCACGATCGACGCGGGCCTGGGCCCCAACCAGCTCGCCCAGTCCCTGTTCGCCTTCGCGGCGGGCGGGGTGCTGGGCGCCGGGCTCGGCCTCGGCCACTCCGTCCTGATCGGCTTCGCCGCCAAGTCGGACTTCATCCTGGCGACGGCGGGCGAGGAGCTGGGACTGGCGGGACTGTCCGCGATCTTCCTGTTGTACGGGCTGCTCGTGGAGCGCGGCTACCGGGCCGGGCTGGCGCTGCGCGACCCCTTCGGCCGTCTGCTCGCCGTCGGCCTCGCCTCGATCCTGGCGCTCCAGGTGTTCGTCATCGCCGGCGGGGTGACCGGGCTGATCCCGCTGACCGGCATGGCGATGCCGTTCCTGGCGCAGGGCGGCTCCTCGGTCGTCACCAACTGGGCGATGGTGGCGCTGCTGATCCGGGTGAGCGATTCGGCCCGCAGCCAGTACGACGGCCAGGTCGCGCCATGACCAGGTACATCCGGCACGCCATCGCCTTCTGCGCCCTGCTGCTCGTGGCGCTGCTCGTGAACGCCGCCCGGGTCCAGGTCTTCCAGGCGGGTTCCTACGACGACAACCCGGCCAACCGCCGCCCCACGATCGCCCGTTACGCACAGCCGCGCGGCGACATCCTGGTCGACGGCATCGCGGTGACCGGCTCCCGGGACACCGGCGAGCAGCTCCGGCACGAACGGACGTACGCGAACGGGCCGTTGTACGCGCCGGTCACGGGCTTCGCCTCGCAGGAGTACGGGACGACGTTCCTGGAGCACGCCGAGGACGGCATCCTGTCCGGCACCGACCCGATGCTGGCGCCGCTGCCCCTGTGGGACGACGTCTCGCGGGCCCGGAGCCAGGCCGGGAACGTCGTCACGACCATCGACCGGGCCGCGCAGGAGGCGGCGTTCCGGGGGCTGGGCAGGCGCAAGGGGGCGGTGGCGGCGGTGGAACCGTCGACCGGCCGCATCCTGGCGCTGGTGTCCGCCCCGTCCTACGACCCCGCCGAGCTGTCCGGGAACGGGGAGCCGGTGAAGTCGGCGTGGGCCCGGCTCAACCAGGACCCGGAGAAGCCGATGCTCAACCGGGCCGTAAGGCAGACGTATCCGCCGGGGTCCACCTTCAAGGTGGTCACCGCGGCGGCGGCGCTGGACTCGGGTGTGGTCGAGGACCTGGACGCGCCCACCGACTCCCCCGACCCCTACACCCTGCCCGGCACGAGGACGCGGCTGACGAACGAGTCCGACGACTGTGTGGACGCCTCTGTGCGGGCCGCCTTCGAGTGGTCCTGCAACACGGTGTTCGCGAAGCTCGGCGTGGACGTGGGGGTGGAGGCCATGACGACCATGGCCCAGTCCTTCGGCTTCAACGACACGAGCCTGCGCATCCCCTTCTCGGTGGCGCAAAGCACCTTCGACACCCAGGTGGACCGGGCGCAGCTGGCGCTGTCGTCGATCGGGCAGTACAACACGCGGGCCACGCCGCTGCAGATGGCGATGGTCGCGGCGGCCGTCGCCAACGGCGGGCAGCTGCGGGAGCCGTACCTGGTGGACCGGACCGTCCGCAGGGGCGGCGAGACGGTCACGACGACGGGTTCCCGCCCCCTGCACCAGGTCATGAACCCGGCGACGGCCGTGCGCATGCGGGAGTTGATGACCGACGCGGTGAAGGAGGGCACCGGCGCCAACGCCGCGATCCGGGGGGCCACGGTGGGCGGCAAGACGGGCACCGCCCAGCACGGCATCGGCAACGCCGGCACGCCGTACGCCTGGTTCGTCTCCTGGGCGCAGGGCGACCACGACCTGGAGCCCGAGGTCGCGGTCGCGGTGGTGGTGGAGGACGCCGCTGCTGACCGCGGCGACATCAGCGGCGGCGGGGACGCGGCGCCGATCGCGAAGGCGGTGATGCGGGCGGTTCTCGGCCTGTGAGACGGGGGGTACCGCGGGCCGGGACCACCGACCTACCGTTCGGTCATGACCGCATCCGCAGCGCACGAACTCGCCCAGGTCAACATCTCCCGACTCAAGTTCCCCCTGGACTCACCGGAGTTGAAGGACTTCGTCGACGCGCTCGACCCGGTGAACGCGGTCGCGGACGCGGCCGACGGATTCGTCTGGCGGCTGCAGAGCGACTCCGGGAACGCCACGGACGTGTCGGTCTTCGGGGACGACTGGCTGATCCTCAACATGACGGTGTGGCGGGACACGAACGCGCTCACCGCGTTCATGTATCAGGGGCAGCACCGGGAGTTGATGGCCCGGCGGCGGAGGGGGTCCCCCCTGCTCGAACGAAGTTGAGAGCTTGGGGGAGGTTCGAGCGGATCACCGAGGCGATGACCGCCCTGTGGTGGGTGCCGGCCGGCCATCGGCCCACGGTCGCCGAGGCGGAGGAGCGGCTGGTGCACCTGAGGGCGCACGGCCCGACGCCGTACGCCTTCACCCTGCGGACGTCGTTCCCGCCCCAGGAGGTGCCGGAGGTCAGCCGATCGCTTTGATCATCTCCGAGCGGGCCTTGAGGGCGTTCGCGGCGGCGGTGTCGAGGTCCACGTCGGAGGCCTTGTTCGTGAAGGCGTCCCGGCCGATCTCGGCGACCGCCGCGGCCGTGTTGTCGTCCGCCCAGGCGCAGACCGGGTAGGTGAGGGTCACCGCCGACTGCTTCTGGACGAGCACCTCGCAGCTGACGGTGGCACCCGCGCCGGACGGGGTGATCTCCTTCGCGGGGCCGGCGATCTGCACGCCGTCCGCCTCACCGGCGCCCTTGAGCATGTTGCGCCGGATCAGGTCCGGGTGCTTGAACCGGCCGTACATGCCGGACACCACGAGCGTGCCCTTGGTCTCGTCGCCGCCCGGGCTGTAGCGGCCCACGACGGCGTCGGTGACCTTGGCGTCCCAGGCGCCGTCCGCCTCGTCCTCGATCTTGCGGCCCTCGGAGTCGGAGAGGTCCTCGACGAGCTTGTACTTCTCGTCCAGCAGCACCCGGGGCAGGGTGAGCATCATCTTCGCCTCGGGGAAGCCGCTTTCGGCCTTGGCCCCGATCAGCGCGAGGGCGACGACGATCGCGACGACCGCTCCGACGCCGCCGCCCACGATGCCCACGATCATGCCCACCCGCCGCTTCTTCGGCGGCGGTTGCATCATCG
>NZ_JADDRL010000181.1 GCF_021538895.1 Streptomyces olivochromogenes
TGAGTTGGTTGCTCCGGGCAGGTTGGCCGGCCCAGGTGGTCAGGACAGCACTGCGGGACCCGACAGAGCAGGGCAAACCCTGCCGAGTGTGGGCGTGATGGAGTGGCTGAGTCGCTGCAGTGCGCTCAGCCTGTTTCGGGTCGGCGGGCTACTTCAGCGCCAGCCAAGCCACCGCCGCCACGACCGCTACCGCCGCGATGATGCCGACGATCAGGCCGATGCGGGGGCCCGCGGGGGCCGAGGTCTGCTGCGTGGACTGGGGGGCCTCGTCGACGAACGCGCGGAACATCTGGGTGTTGCCGGCGGGGTCGTAGTTGCCCTGGGGGCCCTGGGTGTTAGCCATGGCCCGAGACATTAGCGAAGTCCAGTGGGGCTGCCCAAGTGGGGGGCGGTGAAGAGGCCGTACAGAGTTTCGAGGCCTCGGGCGCTGCCCTGATGGGGGCTGCTGGTTGCCGAGCAGCTCGATGCCGCCCCCACCTGCGTATTTACGGTTGCAATACTTGCCTTTGCCAAGTTTTTAGACCGCAAGCCTCCCGTTTGTTTGCCTTCAGCAACCAAACATATCTATGGTTGCCCTGAGCAACGAATACGGGAGGTGTGATGGCGGAGCAGGCGCAGTTCGAGGAGCTGGCACGTCAGCTCAGTGCCTTCGGAGCGGTGAAACGGGACCTCGGGCGGATCCTTCCGCACGACTGCCCGGCCGGCTCCGCGGCCGTACTGACGCTGCTCGGCCGCCACGGCGACATGCGCATGAGCAAGCTCGCCGAGCTGCTCGCCGTCGACATGTCCGTCACGAGCCGGCACGTGGCGCACGTCGCCGAGCGGGGCTGGATCGAGCGGTCCCCCGACCCGGCGGACAAGCGCTCGCGCATCCTGCGGCTCACCGCGGCCGGCGAGTCCATGCTCGGCGAGCTGTCCCGGCGCAGCACCGAGCTGCTGGCCGAGCGGCTGGGCGACTGGTCCGACGAGGAGGTCGACCAGCTGATCCGGCTCATGACCCGGCTGCGGGAGTGCTTCGGCGATTGCCGGTCCTTCCATCCCGCTCGGTCGCCCGCCCAGACCCAGACCCAGACCCAGGCCGGCGCCGGGGCCGTGGCCCAGGTGACGGCCCCCGCCTCCGTCCTCACCCCCGTGCTCGGCATGACCTCACAGACCACCCGTACACCCGCGTAGACGTAAGAGAAGGAAGCCCATGGCAACGACCACACCAGCCGGTGTGCGGGCTCACGCCAAGCACGGGGGAGGCTCCCCCGACGGCGTTCAGATGACCCACCGGCAGATCATGGAGGCCCTGTCCGGGCTGCTCCTCGGCATGTTCGTGGCGATCCTGTCGTCCACGATCGTGTCCAACGCGCTGCCCGAGATCATCGGCGACCTCGGCGGCGGCCAGTCCGCCTACACCTGGGTCGTGACGGCCGCGCTGCTGTCCATGACGGCCGCCACTCCCCTGTGGGGCAAGCTCTCCGACCTGTACAGCAAGAAGGCGCTCGTCCAGATAGCGCTCGTCATCTATGTGCTCGGATCCGCGGCGGCCGGTCTGTCGCAGAACGCCGGCATGCTGATCGCCTGCCGTGTCGTCCAGGGCATAGGCGTCGGCGGTCTCTCCGCCCTGGCGCAGATCGTCATGGCGGCGATGATCTCCCCGCGTGAGCGCGGCCGTTACTCCGGCTACCTCGGCGCGACCTTCGCCGTGGCCACCGTCGGCGGCCCGCTGCTCGGCGGTGTCATCACCGACACCGACTGGCTGGGCTGGCGCTGGTGCTTCTACGTCGGCGTGCCCTTCGCGGTCATCGCGCTGATCGTGCTGCAGAAGACCCTGCACCTGCCCGTCGTGAAGCGGGACGTGAAGGTCGACTGGGGCGGTGCCTTCTTCATCTCCGCCGCCGTCTCGCTGCTGCTGATCTGGGTCACCTTCGCCGGTGACAAGTACGACTGGGTGTCGTGGCAGACGTACGCGATGGTGGGCGGCTCGGTCGCGCTGGGCCTGTTGTTCGTCCTCGTCGAGTCCAAGGCCAGCGAGCCGATCATCCCGCTGCGGCTGTTCCGCAACCGCACCATCACCCTCTCCTCGATGGCCTCGCTCTTCGTCGGTGTCGCGATGTTCACCGGCACGGTCTTCTTCAGCCAGTACTTCCAGCTGGCCCGGGGCGAGTCCCCGACCATGTCGGGTGTCCTGACGATCCCGATGATCGGCGGACTGTTCGTCTCCTCCACTGTCTCCGGCCAGTTCATCACCCGGACCGGCAAGTGGAAGGCGTGGCTGGTCAGCGGTGGTGTGCTGGTGACGGCCGGACTGGCCCTGCTGGGCAGCATCCGGTACGACACGGCCTACTGGAAGATGGCGATCTTCATGGCCCTGCTGGGCCTGGGCATCGGCATGATGATGCAGAACCTGGTGCTGTCCACGCAGAACCAGGTGGACCCGAGCGACCTCGGCTCCGCCAGCTCCACGGTCACCTTCTTCCGTTCCCTCGGTGGTGCGATGGGTGTCTCCGCGCTCGGCGCGGTCATGGCCCACAAGATCACCGACTACGTCAAGGACGGCCTGGCCGACCTCGGCCCCAAGTACGCCCACCTCGCCTCCGGTTCCGGCTCCACCAGCAGCATCCCGGACCTGGACAAGCTGCCCGCGCCGCTGCGCACGGTCATCGAGAGCGCGTACGGCCACGGCATCGCGGACGTCTTCATGATCGCCTCCGGTCTGGCACTGCTGGCCTTCCTGATCACGCTGTTCATCAAGGAGGTCCCGCTGAGGACGCAGGGCGCCCTGGCGCAGGCCACCGCGCAGGAGGCCCCGGCCGAGGTGCCGGCCGCCGCGGCCCCCGCCCCGGCCGAGGAGACGGTGCCGAGCTGGGCCGTCCCGGTCGTGAACGCCGAGGACGGTCCGGAGGGCGCCGAGGCTGTCGCCGCCACACAGCTCACCGCCGTCGCCACGCTCCCCGTTCCCGAGCCGTCCGCCCTCGGCGGCACCCCGGTGCACGGCTTCGTCCGCGGCGCCGAGAGCGCCCCGGTCCCGCGGGCCGCGGTCACCCTGATCTCGCTCTCCGGCCGCCAGCTGGGCCGCTCGGTCGCGCAGGCCGACGGCGCCTACGCGCTGGACGCGCCGGGCACCGGTACGTACGTGCTGATCGCCGCCGCCGACGGCTACCAGCCGCAGGCGTCCACGATCGTGGTCGGCGAGGAGCCGCTGCCGTACGACATCCTGCTCAGCGGCACCAGCGGCCTGAGCGGTGTGGTCCGGGGCGCCGCGAGCGCGCTGCCGGTCAAGGACGCGATGGTCATCGTCACCGATGTGCGCGGCGACCTGCTGGCCACCGCCGCCACCGGTGACCAGGGCGAGTTCGCCTTCACCGAGCTGGTGCCGGGCGTGGTGACCGTCGCGGTGAACGCGGCCGGCTACCGGCCCCGCGCCCTGCCGGTCGAGATCGGCACCACCGGTGTCACCCGGGTCGCGGTCGACCTGGACGTCGGCGCCCAGCTGCGCGGTGTCGTGCGGGCCCCGCACGGCCCGCTGGCCGACGCCCGCGTGACCCTCGTGGACGCGGCGGGCAACGTGGTCGGCACGGCCACCACCGGCATGGACGGGGCGTACGCCTTCGCCGACCTGAACGGCGGCGAGTACACCGTCATCGCGACGGGCTACCCGCCGGTGGCGACGGCCCTGACGGTGCACGGCACCGGAGTCGACGGCCACGACATCGAGCTCGCCCACCCCGGCGAGTAGTCCCACCCGGCCCGCGGCGGGCGCACCTCCCTCGGAGCGCGCCCGCCGCGGGCCGGTCTCATGACGCGCAATTCATTCGGCTTTCCAGGGAGAGAACGGGATGGGACTGACCGCGAGGATCCGCACCCGGGACGGATGGGCCGTGCAACACGCGGTCGTCACGGTGACCGACATGGCGGGCGCGCAGGCGCTGCGCGCCGAGGCCGACGCGGAGGGGTCCGTACGGGACACGACCGAGCTCGCCCCGGGGGCGTACACGGTGATCGTCACGGCCGTCGGGTACGCGCCCGCCGCCGCCAGCGCGATCGTCACCGCGAGCGGCCGGGCCGAGGTCGGCACGGTGACGCTGGCCCGGCAGGGCGGCACGGAGCTGCCGCCGCCCGGCCCGTGGACCATCGACCCGGCGCACTCCACGGTGGGTGCCGTCGCCCAGCACCTGGGGATCTCCAGCGTGCGGGGACGGTTCACGGAGTTCGCGGGCACGATCGAGATCGCCGCGGACGACATCGCCCACTCCCGCGTCGAGGCCGCCATCCGCGCCGCCTCCATCGACACCGGCAACGGCATGCGCGACACCCATCTGCGGTCCGCGGACTTCCTGGACGTCGAGCGGCACCCCGAGCTCGTCTACCGCTCCACCCGTGTGACGGCGGCCGGCTCCGACCGCTGGAAGGTCCACGGCGAGCTCGCGATGCACGGTGTCGTACGCCCCGTCGACCTGGACCTCGCCTACCTCGGCACCGGCTCCGACCCCTGGGGCGGCACCCGCGCCGCGTTCCGGGCGACGGCCGAGCTGCGCCGCGAGGACTTCGCGATGAACTACAACCAGATCGTCCAGGCGGGCGTCGCCGCCATCGGTACGACGCTGAAGGTCGAGCTGGAGATTCAGGCGGTCCAGGGCTCCGCACTGCCGCAGGCGTAGCCGCGGACGTACGCACAAGAGGGTCAGCCAGGGGCGGGCCGGCTGCCCCTAGGCTGCCCTCATGGCACCGAACATCGCGAGCAACACCAGCGTCTCGTTCGACGAGTTGCTGGACTTCGTACGCCCCCGTCACCGCGCCATCCTGCTGACCCGGCGGGCCGACGGCGGCCCCCAGGGGTCGCCGCTGACCTGCGGGGTCGACGACTCGGGCCGGATCGTGGTCTCCACCTACCCGGAGCGCGCCAAGACCCGTAACGCCAAGCGGGACCCGCGGGCCGCCCTGATCGTGCTGAGCGACGACTGGAACGGGCCGTGGGTCCAGATCGACGGCACGGCGGAGGTCATCGACTCACCCGACTCGGTGGAACCGCTGGTCGAGTACTACCGGAACATCGCCGGCGAGCACCCGGACTGGGACGAGTACCGGCAGGCGATGGTCAAGCAGGGCAAGTCCATCATCCGGGTGACCCCCGAACGCTGGGGCCCGGTGGCGACCGGCGGTTTTCCGGCGCGGCTGGTGTCCGAGGGCTAGGGGGTGTCGTTTGGATCATCCTGGCGTCGCGGGCCCTGGCACGCACTCCCCCAAGCTCTTCGAGCAGGGGACCCCCAGCCGCGTTGTCGTCACTCGCCGACTCCCTCCTCCGCCTTGCAGCTGCACGCACCAGACCCCGCTCGAGGTCGGCCAGACCGCACCGCTCGTCACGGCCGGCCTGATCCAAACAACACCCCCTAGTCAGCCGCGGGCGACCATCGCCTCGATGCCGGCCACCAGCAGGTCCAGGGCGAAGGCGAAGTCGCGGTCGAGCATCTCCTCGACCGTGTCACCGCCGCGGGCCGCCATGATGTCCTCGGACTCCTTGATGACGTCGGCGGTCCGCGGTGACGTTCAGCTCGGCGGCGAGCCGCCGCATGGAGAATCTGTCCAGTCCCTCCGCGTCCAGCAGCCCTGCGGTGACCTCGGTGATCCGGTCGCGGTCGAGCCCGGCGGGCTGTCCTCCGCCCCGCCCGCCGCGGCGCGCCTTGTCCTCCAGCCAGACGCTGGTACGCGCCGACCGCTCGGCTGCCTTCACCATCGGCGTACCTTCCTGGAACCGCGACCACTTGCCTCGATGCTGGGCCCGCACTCCTTCCGTACCCATCCGAGCTCCTGGGCGATCGCGACGCAGAGGCGGTGGCCTCTCGGCCACCGCCTCTCGTCCGCTGTCGGCCGCCCGTCAGTTGCTCGTCAGTTGCTCGTGCGCTGTGTGAGGTCGTAGAAGGTGGACGAACCGGCCGTCACCTTCTTGAAGTTGTTCTGGACCCACGAGGTGATCTGCGCGGACGTGCCACTGGAGTTGCCGCCCATGCCGCCGCCCATGCCGCCGCCGGAGATGAAGTAGTGGATCCTGCCGTCCGCCACGTACTTCTTGAACTGGGCCAGCGTCGGGGACGGGTCGGTGCCGTTGAAGCCGCCGATCGCCATCACCGCCTCGCCGGTGGCCAGTTGGTAGCTCGCGGCGTTCTGTGAGCCGATGGACGCGGCGACCCAGGTGTAGTCGTCCGCGTCGGTCTCCAGCAGCTTCTTGGCCGCCGAGGAGACGCTCGCGCCGTTGAGCAGACCGCCGGCGCCGCCGGCACGGCCCATGCCGCCGCCCTCGCCCAGCTGCCCGCCGCCGGGGAAGCCCTGGCCCGGGGTGTTCCCGTTGCCGTTCTGCTGACCCGGCTGGCCCTGCTGGCCCGGCTGGCCCTGCCCCGGCATCCCGCCAAGGCCGCCGTTGCCGCCGCCCGGCAGGCCGTTGCCGTTCTGCTGTCCCTGCTGGTTCTGGCCGGGCATCATGCCGCCGGGAGCGCCGTTGCCGCCGCGCATCCCGCCACCGGGACCGCCGGGACCGCCGCCCATCATGCTCGCGCCGGCCGGGCCCGCCGTGACGATGGAGCCGGTGTGGCCCTCCTGCAGCGTGCTGAGGGTGTACGCCGTCGGACCGGCGAGCGCCGCGACCAGGCCGACCGCCGCCGCCCCGAGGGCCAACCGGCGGGTCACCCGGCCGGCGAAGACCAGGCCCAGGGCCGCGGTCAGGCCGCCGATCAGGACCAGCCACTTGAGCCAGGGCAGGTAGTCGGAGGTGCGGTTGAGCAGGACGTAGCCCCAGGCCGCGGCGGCGACGACCGAGGCGGCGAGGGTGATCGACGCCCATGTCTCGGCGCGCTTCTCCCACAGCAGGCCCGCGCCCATGCCGACGACGGCCGCGATGTAGGGGGCGAGGGCCACCGTGTAGTACTGGTGGAAGATGCCCGCCATGTAGCTGAAGACGACCATGGTCATCAGCAGCGAGCCGCCCCACACCAGGAACGAACCCCGGGTGACGGAGGTCCGCTTCAGCCTGCGCGTGGCCACCAGGCCCGCGACGAGCAGGATCAGCGCGGCCGGCAGCAGCCAGGAGATCTGGCCACCGATCTCGGAGTTGAACATCCGGTCCCAGCCGGTCTCGCCCCACATGCTCGTGCCGTTGCCGCCACCGCCGCCACCGCCGCCCACGCTGCCGGTCTCGTCGCCGTTGAGCCGGCCGAGGCCGTTGTAGCCGAAGGTCAGTTCCAGGAAGGAGTTGTTCTGCGAGCCGCCGATGTACGGGCGGGAGGACGCCGGCCACAGCTCGACGATCGCCACCCACCAGCCGCCGGAGACCACCAGCGCGACGGTGGCCAGGGCCAGCTGTCCCAGGCGCCTGCGCACCGGCACCGGCGCGCACACCGCGTACACGAGGGCCAGCGGCGGCAGGATCAGGAAGGCTTGCAGGGTCTTGGCCAGGAAGGCGAAGCCGATCGCCACGCCCGCCCACACGAGCCACTTGGTACGGCCGTCCTCCAGCGCCCGGACCACCAGGTAGCAGGCGACGGCCATCAGCAGCGCCAGCAGCGCGTCCGGGTTGTTGAACCGGAACATCAGCGCCGCGACGGGGGTGAGCGCGAGCACGGCGCCCGCGATCAGACCGGCCGCGGGGCTGAACCGGCGGCGCACGGCCGCGTACACCACGGCGACCGTGAGGACGCCCATGACGACCTCGGGCACCAGGATCGCCCAGGAGTTGAGGCCGAAGATCCGCACCGACAGGGCCATCGGCCACAGCGCGGCCGGGGGCTTGTCGACGGTGATGGCGTTGCCCGCGTCCAGCGAGCCGAAGAAGAACGCCTTCCAGGAGGTGCTGCCCGCCTGGACGGCCGCCGAGTAGAAGGAGTTGGCGTAGCCGGAGGCGCTCAGGTTGTACAGGTAGAGCAGGAAGGTGACGGCGAGCAGGCCGAGGAGGGCCGGGCGCACACAGCGCGGGTCCTCGGGCCGGCCGCGCCACAGTCTCCGTACGAAGGGCTGCCGGGGTTCGCCGGACTCGGGTGCGGGGACCGCGGGGTGGGTCGTGCGGTCGTACTGGATGGTCATCGGGGGTCCCCCGGGTCGGTGTCGTGAGGGCGCACCGGCTGCAGTCGCATGGTGGCGTCCCTCCAGTTGCCGTCCGCGGCTTCACCGGCGCGGAACTGGGTGGTCTGGTACGGCGGGCAGGGCACCGGGCGCTGCGGGAGCGGCGTGCCGCCCGGCTGGTACGGAACCGTCGTCGCGTAGGTCGGCGAGGACGGATGGTGCGCGGCCACGACCGTCGACACCTGGTCGGTGTCGTCGCGGTCGGGGAAGACCCACGCGCGGAAGAGCAGGAAGCGCAGCACTGTCGCCGCGAGGTTGGCGGCGATGAGCACCGCCAGTTCGGTGGAGTGCGCGGGATTGCCGGTGGCCGCGTTCAGGGCGGCCAGGGAGCCGCTGGTGAGGGCGAGGCCGATGCCGAAGACGACCAGGCCCTGCGCCTGGTGCCGGACGGCGCCGCCGCGGCCGCGCACTCCGAAGGTCAGGCGCCGGTTGGCCGCCGTGTTCGCGACGGCCGAGACCAGCAGCGCGAGGGCGTTGGCGATCTGCGAGCCGGAGAACTGCCGGAAGCCGCTGTAGAGCAGCAGGTAGAAGAGGGTCGACAGGCCGCCGACGACGCAGAACCCGACGAGCTGGCGGGCCAGACCCTTGGGCACGTCCTCGATCTCACGGTCGCGCGGGTCGTCGCCGAACGGGCGGGTCATCCGGTCCAGCGGCAGCGAGCCGGTGGCCAGGGCCTTGCCCACGCGCCACACGCCCTTGAGGTCGTCGGTCGCGGTCTTCACGATGTGCACGGTCGAGTCCGGGTCGTCGACCCAGTCGACGGGCACCTCGTGGATACGGAGCCCGGCGCGTTCGGCGAGGACCAGCAGCTCGGTGTCGAAGAACCAGCCGGTGTCCTCGATCAGCGGCAGCAGCGCCTGGGCGACGTCACGCCGGATCGCCTTGAAACCGCACTGCGCGTCGGAGAAGCGGGCCTGCAGCGAGCCGCGCAGGATCAGGTTGTAGGAGCGGCTGATGAACTCCCGTTTGGCGCCGCGCACCACGCGCGAGCTGCGGGCCAGCCGGGAACCGATCGCCAGGTCCGAGTGACCCGAGATCAGCGGCGCCACCAGGGGCAGCAGGGCGTTGAGGTCGGTGGACAGGTCGACGTCCATGTACGCGAGGATCGGGGCGTCCGAGGCGGACCAGACGGTCCGCAGCGCCCGGCCGCGGCCCTTCTGCTCCAGCCGGAAGGACCTGACCTCGGGGATCTCCGCCTCCAGCCGCGCCGACACCAGCGGGGTGGTGTCCGTGGACGCGTTGTCCGCGATCGTGATGCGGAACGCGTACGGGAAGGTGCGTACGAGGTGCTCGTGCAGTCGGAGCACGCACGGCCGGAGGTCCTTCTCCTCGTTGTAGACGGGGATCACTACGTCCAGGACAGGCGTACCGGCGTTTCCGGCCGGGAGGTGCTCCCGCGCCGGCAGGGTGCCGGGAGAAGAGTCGGTTCGCATGGAACCGACTTTCGTCAGGCGCCCTGTTCCGCCCATGTGGTGGCGCTGTGCTGTGCCTGTGAGTGCGGCTGCCGGTCCGTTTCGGGGGCGGGCCGCGGCGCGGCGGGGCCGAGCGCGGGCAGGTGAACCGTGAACACGGTCCGCCCCGGGACGCTGTCGACGGTGACGGCACCGCCGTGCGCGGTCGCGACCGCCTGCACGATGGCGAGCCCGAGTCCGGTGGATCCGGTGGCCCGGGAGCGCGCGGAGTCGCCGCGCGCGAACCGCTCGAAGACGTGCGGCAGCAGTTCGGGCGCGATGCCCTGGCCGTTGTCCTCGACGTCCACGCACATCCATGTTCCGCGGCGCTGCACGCGTGCCGTGACGGTCGTACCGGGCGGGGTGTGTTTGCGGGCGTTGCCCAGCAGGTTGACCAGCACCTGTTGCAGCCGTGCCGCGTCCGCCGGCACGAGGGCCGGTTCGTCGGGCAGTTCGAGCCGCCAGTTGTGGTCCATGCCGGCGGCGCGGGCGTCGCTGATGGTGTCCACGACGAGCGGGACGAGGTCGGTGTGCTCGAACTGGAGGGGCCGGCCGGCGTCCAGGCGGGCCAGCAGGAGCAGGTCCTCGACGAGCAGGGTCATCCGGCCCGCCTCGGACTCGATACGGCCCAGGGCGTGCCGGGTGTCGGGCCCGACCTGCTCGCGTCCGCGCCTGGTCAGCTCGGCGTAGCCCCGGATGGAGGCGAGGGGCGTCCGGAGTTCGTGACTGGCGTCCGCGACGAACTGCCGTACCCGCGTCTCGCTCTGCTGGCGGGCGTGCAGGGCGCCGTGGACGTGGTCGAGCATCCGGTTGAGCGCGGCGCCGACCTGGCCGACCTCGGTGTGCGGGTCGGTCTCGGACTCCGGGACGCGCTCGCTGAGGTTGACCTCGCCGGTGTGCAGGGGCAGTTCGGAGACCCGGGTGGCGGTGGCGGCGACACGGCGCAGGGGGCGGGTGGCGACGCCGACGATGACCGTGCCGGCGAGGGAGGCGGCGATGAGGCCGGCGGCGGTGACGCAGACCTCGACGAGGATGAGGGTGTTGATAGTGCTGTCGGCGTCGATGGTCGGGATCGCCACGTAGTACGTGCCGTTGACGCCCGTCGCGTACATCACCTGGTAGGTGCCGAGGCCCGGGAGGTCGACGGTGTGGATGCCCCTGTCCTGGGGAACGGAGTTGAGCACCCTGATCTGGGACTCGGTGAGGGGCTTGGGGTTCATGTCGAAGAAGCCGCTGCTGTTCTTCGACTTCTCGCCGCGCTTGGCATCGGTGACCGTGCCGTTCACGATCTTGCCGACGAGCGTGCCCTGGGGCTGCGGGCCATTGGTGACGAATTCGGAGAGGTCGACCGGTCTGCCGAGCTGTTCGTCGGGCAGGTGGGGGTCGTTCTTGGCGCCGCCGGGCGGACCTAGGCCGCCGGAGGCCCGCCCCGCGACCTCACCGAGCCGGCTGTTCAGCTGGTCGTACAAGTGGGACCGCAGCGCGAGCGTCGTGACGGTGCCGATCACCGCGCACACCACGGCGATCAGCACCACGGACGCGACGACGAGCCGCGCCCGCAGGGTCCGCGGCTGTCCCTCCCCCATTCTCGACTTCGCTCGAGCGGGGGGACCCCCATGTCTCTTCTGCGTACGCGGCCGTCGTCGCCCGCTCATGACGCGGCTGGCTTGATCAGGTAACCGGCCCCGCGACGGGTGTGGATCATCGGCTCCCGGCCGGCGTCGATCTTTCTGCGCAGGTACGAGATGTAGAGCTCGACCACGTTGGCCTGGCCGCCGAAGTCGTACGACCACACGCGGTCCAGGATCTGTGCCTTGCTGAGCACGCGCCGCGGGTTGCGCATCAGGAAGCGCAGCAGCTCGAACTCGGTGGCGGTGAGGTGGATGTTCTCCCCGCCCCGCGACACCTCGTGGCTGTCCTCGTCCAGGGTCAGTTCGCCGACGACGAGCACGGAGTCGGACCGCCGGTCGGCCGCGCCCGAGCGGCGGATGAGTCCGCGCAGCCGGGCGACGACCTCCTCCAGGCTGAACGGCTTGGTGACGTAGTCGTCGCCGCCTGCGGTGAGCCCGGCGATACGGTCCTCGACCGCGTCCTTGGCCGTCAGGAACAGGACGGGCACGTCGGGCAGCTCGCGCCTGAGGCGCCCCAGGACCGCGAGGCCGTCCATGTCGGGCAGCATCATGTCGAGGACGACGGCGTCCGGCCGGAACTCGCGGGCCGTCTGGACGGCTCCGTGCCCGTCACCCACACTCCTGATCTGCCAGCCCTCGTAACGAAGGGCCATGGAAAGGAGTTCGGTGATCGACAGCTCGTCGTCCACCACAAGCACTCGGACGGGGCTCCCGTCCGGCCTCAGCAGTTCGGTGCGCGCCTGGGGCGAGGTCGTGGTCATGGTGGACACCATGTCGGGGTCCTCTGAGAACACGCTTTCACTAATCTGTGATTTCCCTAAGAAACACACAGGTGCCTCTCAGGCGGCACCTGGGAAATCCCTGCGGGTGAAGCCGTGGCTGTGCTCCACGCGGGCGATGTGGATCGCGTACCGCTCGTACCAGTGCTCCCGACCGTACCGCTTGGCCTCCCGGTGCCGCGCGTCGTGCCGCCAGGCGTCGATGCCCGCGAGATCGCGGAAGTAGGCGACGGAGATCGCGAGCCCGCCGGGGGTGTGCGCGCTGTCCTCGCCGAGGAAGCCGGGGATGCTCTTCACCAGCTCGCCGAGCCGCTCGGCGGTCCGGGCGTACCCTTCGCCGTCCTC
>NZ_JADDRL010000182.1 GCF_021538895.1 Streptomyces olivochromogenes
TTCGCCTTCTGGGAGAGCCGCGCCTTCTACGACTCGTTCATGGCCCGCTCCCACGACCGGCTGGCGACGTCGCAGTTCGGCACGTTCAAGGACGCGCAGGTGAAACTGTTCGAGTACCGGTTCGACGTGAAGACCGGGTTCGAGCCGCGGTTCACCGACACCGACCTGATCCGCGTGGCCCTGTGCCGCATCCACGAGGAGCGCGTCGAGCACTTCACCCTGATGCAGGAGAAGGTGTGGAACCCCGCCATGGCCGGCTCGCCCGGCATGATCCGCGGGATGTTCGGCGAGGCACCCGAGCACGAGTTCCTGGTCCTGTCCATGTGGCGGTCGGCCGCCGAGCACGGCAAATACCGCACCGAGCGCATCGAACGCCTTGCCCTGCGGGCCCAGACGGAGGCCGACGTCGCCGCCCTCACGGGGGACATCGTGGAGCTGGAATCGACCTGGACGGTGTGACGTCCGGAGGCGTGAAGGGTGTGCCGTTGTGTGATCCGTGGTGCGGGATTCGTGTGACGTACGCCGTATGAAGCCCTTGCGAGTGCTCGATCGGGCGTAACCCGATCTAGGGTTTTGGCATGGCACGACCACGGCGCATCGTCCTTGTCCGGCACGGCGAATCAACGGGCAATGTTGATGACTCCGTGTACGAGCGTGAACCCGACCACGCCCTGGCCCTCACCGAGCGGGGCTTGCAGCAGGCGGAGGAGACCGGCAAGCGGATCCGGGAGATCTTCGGGCGGGAGCGCGTCAGCGTGTACGTCTCCCCGTACCGCCGCACGCACGAGACCTTCCGCGCCTTCCACCTCGACCCCGACCTCATACGGGTGCGCGAGGAGCCCCGGCTGCGCGAGCAGGACTGGGGAAACTGGCAGGACCGCGACGACGTACGCCTCCAGAAGGCCTACCGGGACGCGTACGGGCACTTCTTCTTCCGCTTCCCGCAGGGAGAGTCCGGCGCCGACGTGTACGACCGGGTCGGCGGCTTCCTGGAGAGCCTCTTCCGCAGCTTCGAGGCCCCCGACCACCCGCCGAACGTGCTGCTGGTGACCCATGGCCTGGCCATGCGGCTGTTCTGCATGCGCTGGTTCCACTGGACGGTCGCCGAATTCGAGTCGCTGTCCAACCCCGGGAACGCCGAGATGCGCATGCTCGTTCTCGGGGAGGACGGCAAGTACACGCTCGACCGGCCCTTCGAGCGCTGGCGGGACCCGCTGCCGTACTGGGTCACCGGATAGAGTGGCAGGGCGATGACCGTTGACTCCTCTTCCCCTGAATCCTCTTCTCTCGGGCGCCTGGAACGCGCCCTGTCCAGCCTGCGCGGCCTCTCGGTGGGCGACGCGCTCGGCTCCCAGTTCTTCGTCCCGGCGAACTATCCGCTGCTGAAGCGGCGCGAGCTGCCGTCCGGCTCCTGGCAGTGGACGGACGACACGGAAATGGCCTGTTCCGTGGTCGCCGTCCTGGCCGCCCACCACCGCATCGACCAGGACGCGCTGGCCCTCTCGTTCGCCGAGCACCACGACTTCGACCGGGGCTACGGCCCGGCGGTCAACCGGCTGCTGCGGCTCGTCCGGGAGGGCGGCGACTGGCGTGAGCTGGCCTCGGCCCTGTTCAAGGGGCAGGGGTCCTGGGGCAACGGTGCCGCGATGCGGATCGCGCCGCTGGGCGCCTGGTACGCGGACGACCCGGAGCAGGCGACCCACCAGGCGGAAATCTCGGCGTACCCCACGCACCAGCACCGCGAGGCCGTCGTCGGCGCCATGGCCGTCGCCGCGGCCGCCGCGCTGGCCGCCGCACCCGGCGGCCCGCCGAGCGCCGAGGCTCTCCTCGACGGGGTCATCGCGCTGGTGCCGAAGAGCGCCGTGGGCGCGGGCCTGCGACGCGCCCGGGACATGCTCGACTACGGCGACGCCGGCACCGTCGCGGCCGTCCTGGGCTGCGGTCGGCGTACGAGCGCCCATGACACCGTCCCCTTCGCCCTCTGGTCGGCCGCACGCGCCCTCGGTGACTACGAGACGGCGTTCTGGACGACCTCCCAGGTCGGCGGGGACGTGGACACCACCTGCGCGATCGTGGGCGGCGTGCTCGCGGCGGGCAAGGCCGGGACGCCGCCCACCGAGTGGGCGGAGCGGACCGAGGCGCTGCCGGGCTGGGTGGCTGCGGGCGGGTGACGTTCGCCCTGCCGTAGGTGGGGCTGCGATCGCCGCACCTTTGAAACTCTCCGTGTTCGTCGGGAACTCTGTGTGACGGTTGCCCGTTTTTCGGGCATCGGTTGTGCGGCCCGTGGGTGGTGCGCGCAGGGGAGAGGGCTCGCTCGGGGCAGGGGGTGCGGTGATGTCGTTCTTGGTGCTGGTGCTGGTGCTGGTGCTGGTGCCCGGGGCGGGGCTGGTGCGAGTGCCGGCGTCGGCGCCGGTGAGGGTGGCGTCGCCGCTGTGGTTGTGGCTGTCGGTTGTCTTGCGGTCGGTCTTGGTGGCCGGTGTGCGGATGGCCGGACCGTTGCCCCCGCCGATTGTCCTCGGGGCACGGTCCGGCCGTCCGCGGTTCTGCGCGGACCCGGTCGGGTCAGCCGATTCCCGCGCCCACCGACCCGGCGAGCGCTTCGAGGTCGCTCTTGCGGACCTTGATCACCAGCCAGGCGGTGGTCAGGGCGAGTACGGCCATCGCGGCGGCCGGGATGAACGCCGTGGAGATGCCGTGGGCGAGCACCTCGTGTCCCCAGGGCGCGGGCAACTGGTGAGTCTTGGCGAACTCCGCCTTCTGCTCCGGCGTGCCGTTGGCGAGGAACTTCGGCAGCTGCTTCTTCGCCTCGTCCCTGCTGGCCGTGCCGAAGACCGTGGTCAGGATGGACAGCCCCAGCGAACCGCCCACCTGCTGCGTGGCGTTGAGCAGGCCGGACGCCGCGCCTGCCTCGTGCTGGGCGACACCCGAGACCGCCGTCACGGTCACCGTCACGAAGTTCAGGCCCATGCCGAACCCGAACACCAGCATCGGACCGAGCACTCCGCCGACGTAGGAGCTGTCGGGCGTGATGAAGGCCTGCCAGGTGAGCCCGATCACGACGAGCGCCGAGCCGGCCATCATGAACGGCTTGGGGCCGAGCGTGGGCAGGAACCGCTGCGACAGACCCGCGCCGACGGCGATCGCGGCCGTGACCGGAAGGAAGGCCACACCGGCCTTGATCGGGCTGTAGCCCAGCACGTTCTGCACGAACAGGACGATGTAGAAGAACATGCCGAACATCGCGGCGGCCAGGCTCAGCATGATCACATAGGTGCCGGACCGGTTGCGGTCGGCGAACATCTTCAGCGGGGTGATCGGCTCCTTGGCCCGTGTCTCGATGAACACGAAGGCCAGCAGCAGGACCACCGCGGCGCCGAAGGATCCGAGGGTCAGGCTGTCGCGCCAGCCGTCCTCGGAGGCCCGGATGAAGCCGTACACGAGCGAGGCCATGCCCAGGGTGGAGGTCAGCGCGCCCGCGATGTCGAACCGCCCGGGGTGCCGCTCGGACTCGTTGATGTAGAGCGGCGTGAGCGTGGCGATGAGGATGCCGATGGGCACGTTGACGAAGAGCACCCAGCGCCAGTCGAGCCAGTCGGTGAGCATGCCGCCCGCGAGCAGGCCGATGGCTCCACCGCCCGCGGACACGGCCGCGAAGACGCCGAAGGCCCGGTTCCGTTCCGGGCCTTCGGGGAAGGTGGTGGCGATGAGCGCCAGCGAGGCCGGCGACGCTATCGCGCCACCCACGCCCTGCAGGGCGCGAGCGGCGAGGAGTTGCCAGGGTTCCTGGGCCAGCCCGCCGAGCAGCGAGGCGAAGGTGAACAGCAGGATGCCGCTCATGAACACTCGGCGCCGGCCGAGGATGTCACCGGCTCGCGCACCGAGCAGGAGCAGGCCTCCGAAGGTGAGGGTGTAGGCGCTGACCACCCATGTGAGGTCCGTCGTGCTGAACTTGAGCGCGTCTTGAATGTGCGGGAGTGCGATGTTCACAATCGTCGCGTCCAGTACCACCATGAGTTGGCAGGCCGCGATGACGGTGAGCGCGATGCCGGGGTGTCCTTCCCGGCGGGCCGTGCGTGGTTTCTCGTCTTGGATCAGCTGAGAGGTTGTCACTATGGGTCCCCCACAGAGGTGTTAGTGAACGCTCGCGTTCACTGTCCCGTCAAAGGTAGTGAGTCCCCAACAGAGAACGCAAGCGTTCACTTAACTGCCCGTCGTGTCGCGTCCCCCTTGCTGCCGCGCGACGTGCCCCTCGCCCCGGAATCCCCGCTTCCCCTGTTTCGCTGGAGAACGTCAGATGGTTACCTCGCGCTGGACGGCCGCGCCCGCTCCGACGGCCTCCCTTCGCCGGCGCGGCGCCGTACTCGAACGCGCGATCCTGGATGCCGCCCTGGAGCAGCTCAGCACCGTCGGCTGGAAGGGCCTCACGATGGAGGGTGTCGCCGCCGGCGCCCAGACCGGCAAGGCGGCGGTCTATCGCCGCTGGCCGTCCAAGGAGGACCTCGTCGCCGACGCCCTGCAGGCCGGACTGCCGCGTCTGGAGGACGCGCCCGATCTCGGGGCCGTGCGCGAGGACCTGCTGGAGCTGTGCGGCCAGGTGCGCCGGGCGATGTTCTCGCGGCCCGGTTTCGCGCTCCGCGCGGTTATTCACGAGTGCGATCCGAGACAGGCCGAGCGCTTCCACGGTGTGATCTTCGAAGGGGTCGTGGAGCCGACCATCAAGCTTCTGCGCGAGGTCATCACGCGCGGGATAGACCGAGGAGAGGTTCGCTCCGACGCCGCGAACGGCTATGTCTTCGACGCCATTCCGGCGATGATGATGTACCGCAGCAAGATGTGCGCCAGTGAATGGAGCGATCGGGATCTCGAAGAGCTGATCGACCAGTTGATGGTGCCGCTGCTGCGCCCCGTCCGCCCGTGAACTAGCCCTGCGAAGGCCCCCGGACCGGTCGGGCAGGCCGGGGTGTCGCTCGGGGATCGCGGCGGCGTAGGCTAAGGGCGCCATGCCGTACGAACCACCTACTCACACCGTCGAGCGCTCCCTTCGCGCCACGACCGGAGCGAAGGTCATCGCCGGTGTCGACGAGGTGGGGCGGGGTGCTTGGGCCGGCCCCGTCACCGTCTGCGCGGCGGTCACCGGTCTTCGCAGGCCCCCCGAGGGACTCACCGACTCCAAGCTGCTCACCGTCAGGCGACGGACGCAGCTGGCCGAGGAACTGCGCAAGTGGGTGACGGCCTACGCCCTGGGTCATGCCTCTCCGGAGGAGATCGACGACCTGGGGATGACGGCGGCGCTGCGACTCGCGGCAATGCGCGCCCTGGATGCCCTGCCGGTCCGCCCGGACGCGGTGATCCTCGACGGGAAGCACGACTACCTCGGTGCCCCCTGGAAGGTCCGAACGGTGATCAAGGGTGACAGGTCGTGCGTCGTGGTGGCGGCGGCCTCGGTGCTCGCCAAGGTTCAGCGCGACAAAATGATGGCCGAACTGGGTATCGACCATGCAGACTTCGGTTTTGCGGACAATGCCGGGTATCCCTCGCCCGTGCACAAGGCCGCACTGGAGGAGCGGGGCCCCACCCCGTACCACCGCTTGTCGTGGGCGTATCTTGATGCGCTGCCCCAGTGGCGGCACCTCAAGAAGGTCCGTAGCTGGGCGGACGGAAACGTTCCGGAGATCGAGGGTCAGCTCGGCTTCGATTTCTGACGATTCCGCTCGCACTGTTGTGCAACCCGGTCGCGCGAGCCGCACCAGCGTTTGATAAATAACAGCTCATGCCTCTCATTCCCGAGGAGCCTCAGATTCACGAGAGTGCCCAGGGTCCCCGCGTCACTCCGGCCAGTGGCCGTACCGCGCCGACCCCTCGTCCCGTACCCGGCCCCCGCCCCGCGGCTGCCGCAGCCGCGGCGGGCCCGCAGATTCAGCTGATCCCGGCCTCGGCCGAGGGTGCGCTCGACGCCGCCGAGGAAGCAGTGGACCTGCTTCTGGAGTCCGGCCGTGCCCCCGGTGACGTCCTGGTGATCACCACCGGCGAACAGCACCCGTGGGCCACCCACGAGCTGTCCTTCGGTGAAGCCGCCTACTGGGCGCAGCACGAGGCGGGCGACGACGTGTTCTACACGGGCGCCGACATGGCCTCCCGTGCCGCGTCCCGTCCCGTGGTCGTGGTCGCCGTCAACGGCGGTTCCGACGCCGCTGCCGCCACCGCCCTCCCGCTGGCCCACACCCGGGCCGGTGCACTGCTGATCGTCTGCGGCGACCCGCAGCAGATCAACTCGGTGCTGGGCGCGGGCGTCTGAGTCGCGTCCGGCACCTCCGGTGGCACCGGGGGTGACGTAGGCGCCGCCACGGCGGCACCAGCACGGTGGGGCTTTTGGCATGCCCGCACAAAGTGCGGGAGCCGTTCTCCGGTGCGGAGCGGCGGTCGTGCGGCGGGCTGCCGCGCGGTCGCCGTGTGCGACCGGCTCTGGTCCCGGCGCCGTCGTCGAGAGCCAGGGCTCGGCGTCGTACCCCATGGCCTTGTGTACGTGCCGCGGCCGCCGCGTGCTCAGTCGCGATCGAGGGCGTCGTACGAGCCTGCCCGGCCCGCTGTCCGGAGGGGCAGGGCACCGCGTCGGCGCACTCCGGCCGGTGTTCCGGCTTCGGGTTCGCGGTGACGCATGCCCTCACCCGGCTGGGACGGTCGTCCGGGCCGGGGTGAGCGCACATGGGCGATCGTCAGCGGGCCGCCACGCGGCGCAGGACGTCCGAGGCGGCGCCGCCGGTGCGCAGCGGCGGGGGCGGGGCCTCCGAGGTGGAGAAGGGCTCCGGCGCCGAGTCCACGTTCGGGCGGCGGCCGCCGCGGCCCTCGCCGAGCACCTGCCAGCCGTCATGGGTCAGTGTGATGTACGCCCCGCAGCGCAGCCCGTGCAGCGTGCAGGCGTCACGCAGCCCCCACATCCACGCCCCGTCCTCCTCCGTCCAACGCGCGTCCCCCTCGCGGCAGTAGAGCAGTACGGCGGTGCGGATCGGTGTGCGGCGCCGCAGATCGTGCGGAATGACCCGGCGCAGCTGGGCGAGCAGCGCGTTGCGGAACATCCAGCCGTCGGCCGGCGCGGTGCGGCGGGTGAACGACGCGCTGGCCAACAGCCGTTCTTCCGGATCGAGGACGGCCACGACCGCGGTCGCGGGCCGGGGACGGTGCCGGGTGTGCAGGCCGCTGACGACCTCACGGGGGTTGCGCAGCAGCGGGATCCCGGCGGCGGCCCACTCGGCGGGCTCAAGCAGGCGGCTGGCGGAAACGGCGGACGCGGACGTCGACAACGATGCCGCCGAGGACGGAGCGAATCCGAAGGTCACGTTCCTCCCTTCGGCTACGCGCCCATACTGCGGGCGGGGTCGGATTCGGGGGACGCGCACCGCAGCAGAGCCCAACCGGATCACGGACGAGCCGTGCGGGGAGCGGACCTCAATTCTTCCTGTCGAACTTGGATGCGGCAACGAGCAATTGGGGCCACCGACTGTTATCTGGTGGTGCGTGGCTTATATCCCTCCCCAGGGTGGCGCCCCAGCACACATGAGACGTTCGAGCGGGACACGTTCGTACGCAGGTTGCGGGGCGGCACCGACGCGCGGCACGGCATCAACCCTGGACCGCCAGGACCAGCGGCAACACCCCCTGTGCACCGGACTTCCTGAGCAGGCGGGCCGCGACGGCCAGGGTCCAGCCGGTCTCGGTGAAGTCGTCCACGAGCAGCACGGGCCCTTGGGCCTCGGAGAGCGCGGTGGCGAGGGACGGCGGGACGGTCAACGCGCCGTCGAGTGCCTTCAGCCGCTGCGCGCTGTTGCTGCGTGAGACCCGCGACACCTCACCTGCGTACTCCACGGAGCCCAGCAGCGGCAGCCGGCCGATCTCCGCGATGCGCGCCCCCAGGGAATGGATCAACCGCGGCCTCGTGCGCGAGGCGATGGTGACCACGCCCACCGGGCGGGGCTGCGCGTCGTCCGCGCCGGAGGCCCAGCCGCCGGGCCCCTTGGCCCAGTCGGCCAACACGCCCACCACGGCCTGCGCCACGTCGTCGGGCACCGGTGAGTCCGGCGCCTGCGGCGCGAACATCGGGCGCAGCCGGTTGCCCCAGCCGATGTCCGACAGTCGCCCCAACGCACGCCCCGGCGAAGCCTGTTCACCGGCCGGAATGCGGCCCTTGAGATCAATGCCGATCGCCGGTAGTCCCGTCGGCCACATGCGGCGCGGCTCCACCACCACGCCCGCCCGGCCCAGATCGACCCGCGCGGCGTCCAGCGCGGCCGTGGACGCGTCCGCCGAGAAGCGTGCACCCGCGCAGTTGTCGCAGCGCCCGCACGGCTTGGCGCCCTCGTCGTCCAACTGCCGCTGGAGGAATTCCATACGGCAGTCCGTCGTGGACGCGTACGCGCGCATTGCCTGCTGCTCGGTCTTCCGCTGCCGCGCCACCCAGTCGTACCGATCGGCCTCGTACGCCCACGGCTGTCCGGTCGCGACCCAGCCGCCCTTGACGCGCCGAACCGCCCCGTCCACGTCGAGGACCTTCAGCATGGTCTCCAGACGTGAACGACGCAGCTCCACCAGAGGTTCCAGGGCGGGCAGCGACAGGGGACCGTTCGCCCGGCCCAGGACATCGAGCGTGCGGCGCACCCGGTCCTCGGACGGGAAGGCGAGCGAGGCGAAGTACTCCCAGATCGCCTCGTCCTCCTTGCCCGGCAGGAGCAGCACCTCGGCGTGCTCGACGCCGCGCCCGGCACGGCCCACCTGCTGGTAGTAGGCGATGGGGGAGGAGGGCGAGCCGAGGTGCACCACGAAACCGAGGTCGGGCTTGTCGAAGCCCATGCCGAGTGCCGAGGTGGCCACCAGGGCCTTGACCCGGTTGGCGAGCAAGTCCTCCTCCGCCTGCTGCCGCTCGGCGTTCTCCGTCTTTCCCGTGTACGACGCGACGGTGTGCCCGCGTTGCCGGAGGAAGGCGGTGACCTCCTCGGCGGCGGCGACCGTGAGCGTGTAGACGATCCCGGAACCCGGTAGCTCGTCGAGGTGATCGGCGAGCCACGCCATGCGGTGCGCGGCGTCCGGCAGCCGCAGCACGGCCAGGCTCAGGCTCTCCCGGTCCAGCGGGCCGCGCAGCACCAGCGCGTCCGAAGCGCCGCCGGTGCCGAGCTGCTCCGCGACATCGGCGGTCACGCGGGCGTTGGCCGTGGCGGTGGTGGCCAGTACGGGTACGCCTGGCGGCAGGTCGGTGAGCATGGTGCGCAGCCGCCGGTAGTCGGGGCGGAAGTCGTGGCCCCAGTCGGAGATGCAGTGCGCCTCGTCCACGACGAGCAGTCCGGTCGCGGCGGCCAGCTTGGGCAGGACCTGGTCGCGGAAGTCGGGATTGTTCAGGCGCTCCGGGCTCACGAGCAGGACGTCGACGTCGCCGGCCGCGATCTCCGCCTGGATGGTGTCCCACTCCTCGGTGTTGGAGGAGTTGATGGTGCGGGCGTGGATTCCGGCGCGGGCGGCGGCGTCCACCTGGTTGCGCATCAGCGCGAGGAGCGGCGAGACGATCACCGTGGGCCCGCTTCCCCGGCTCCGCAGCAGCGAGGTCGCCACGAAGTAGACCGCGGACTTGCCCCAGCCCGTGCGCTGGACGACCAGGGCCCGGCGCCGGTCGGCGACCAGCGCCTCGATCGCCCGCCACTGGTCCTCCCGCAGCCGGGCCGTGCCCGTGGCGTCCCCGACGAGACGGGCGAGGACGGAGTCGGCCTGTGCCCGGAGGTCCGCGTTGCTCGTGTGCTCCATGCGTTCCATCCAACAGGACGGGACTGACATCCGGGCGTCCGTGGCACGGAGAGCGGGCTCGGCGGCCCGGTTGTCGTGTCCTTGATCGGACTTATCCACAGGCTCAAGCGGAATCTTGGCATCCGCGAGATCGTCTCCGCATGACGAATCACGGCGAAACCGCTGGACCCTCCGAAAACGGTGACATCACGGGACGTGACGTGCACGACGCGCACAACGGGCACGTCGAGGGCGTCGGGCACGGGCCTGACGCCCGGCGTGCAGCAGACACCGGGCAGGGGGCCGACCCCCGGCACGTCGCGGGTGTCGGGCCGGTCCTGCCGCGCCCGCAGTCCGCGCACGAAAACCAGGTCACCCTGCGCACCCCGGCCGAACTGGCCGACGCGCTGCCGTATCTGCTCGGGTACCGCCCCGAGGACAGCATCGTGCTGGTCGCCCTCCACGACCACGGCGGACGCGGCCGGTTCGGCGGTCGTGCCCGGCTCGGCATCCCCACGAGCGCGGACGACTGGGAATCGGCCGCCCGGCAGCTGGCACAAGGCCTGGTGTCCGGCAGCGAGCGCAGGGGCGCCCGGCCCGAGCAGATGGTCGCCTACGTCTGCTCCGAACCGGCGCAGGGCGAGTCCGGCCAGGACGTCATGCGGCGCCTTCGCCCGCTCGCCCAACTGCTGCGCACCGAGTGCGGCCACCTCGACGTACCGGTCGTCGAGGCACTGTGCATCTCGGACGGTCGATTCTGGTCGTACTGCTGCCCGAGCAAGGGATGCTGCCCGGACGACGGAGCGCCGATGGGCCTGCCCGGCACCTCCGTACTGGCGGCCGCGGCCACCTACGCCGGTGTCCAGGTGCGCGGCACACTGCGCGAGTTGCGGGCCAGGCTGCTCCCCTGGGAGATCTCCGCCGCGCTGGAGCAGGAGATCGCCCTGGACACCGTCGGCATGGCCATGGTGCCCCGGATCCTCGACGACGCGACCCGCGCCGACGTGGCCCGGGAAACCCTCGCCCTCGCCGAACAAGCCCTGAGCCGGTTCGCCGCGGCGCCGCCCGTGTCCGGCACGCTCCCGTTGGACCTCCGCGACGACGGACTGCTCACGCACGAGGAGGCGGCAAGGCTCATCCTCGGCCTGCAGGACCGTACGACGCGGGATCGGGCCGCCGCGTGGATGGAGGAAGACGAAGCAGGTCCGGCCCTGCGCCTGTGGCGTGCTCTGGCCCGCCGCTGCGTCGGACCGTACGGCGAACACGCCGCCGCGCCGCTCACCCTGGCGGGCTGGGTCGCCTGGTCGACCGGCGACGACCTGGAAGCCAGGGAGGCCCTGGCGATGGCGCTCGGCGCAGACCCGGACTACCTCTTCGCCCGCCTCCTCCATCAGGCCTGCAACGAAGGCCTGGACCCCGAGGCGATCCGCCGCTGCCTGCGCGCCGAACGTGCGGGCGGCGCTGACGCCGGGCCCGAAGAGCAGACCGGGCAGGAGTCCGAAGGCAAGACCGGTAGTGAGGAGGCCGTCGCTCCGCCTCGTCCGTGTGCCTCGGAGCCCGGCACCCGCCGAAGGCGCCGTGTACGACCCACCGAGGGCGCCGCCGGCCGTCTCCGACCGGAAGGAGAGGAGTCCCGGCCGCCCCGGACGGGCCGCAGGCATCCGTGCACCCCCGCCGCGGGTCGTCCACGCCCCGGTTCCGGAAAACCGAGCGGCTCCCGCACACGAGCGGAGGAGAAGGGCGAGAAGCGGCGTGGAGACACCGCATCGGGAGGCGCCCGATCCGGCAGTGACGGCACCGCGGGGGACGTATGAGCCACGGCGGCTCGGCACCCGGCCTCCACCGGATCGAGTGGTCTCCAGGACCCCGGACCCCATGGGCCCGACGCTCCACGTGGGTCCAAATCCTGATCCCGTGGGCCCGATGTGTCGCGGGCGGCCCGCTGTCACTCCTCCGGCGACGACGGACCGGCATGAAGGGCACAGGAGCCCTTCCGTGTGACGGCCATTTGGTCGGCTCCCCCGAAGGGAGGCGTGACCAGGAAGAGTCCCGTTCCGTTCACCTGTGTGGCGGATCGCCCGGACGGGCCGCGCCGCCGCACGTCAGTTGTCCCTCCGCCTGGCGCCGAGTGCGACCGAGGCGCACAGAGCGCAGAAGAAATCGCCCGATGCATCAGCCGACTCCGCCTTCCACCGTCGCCGACTGCCCGACCCCGGGCAGTCCCGCACCCCTCCCACCGGGCGGCACCAGCTCTTTACGGCCGGAAGGCACGGGCGAACCGGCCCGCCCCTCGACCCCGCAAGCCTGGTCGCCGTCGTCGCCGTCGCCGACATCCGCCGGCCCGCCC
>NZ_JADDRL010000183.1 GCF_021538895.1 Streptomyces olivochromogenes
AACCTCGACAAGGGCCGGGTCAGCCTCCAGAAGAACCAGACCGTCTCCCTCGTCAAGGGCGGCCGCCCGCTGCTCTCCCAGGTGCACATGGGCCTCGGCTGGGAGCCCGCGTTCCGCGGCAAGGACATCGACCTGGACGCCTCCGTCATCGCGTACGGCCCGCAGCGCAACCACGTCGACAGCTGCTACTTCGGCAAGCTGACCATCCTGAACGGCGCGATCAAGCACTCCGGCGACAACCTCACCGGCGAGGGCGGGGGCGACGACGAGGTGATCGCCGTCGACCTCGGCCGGATCCCGCAGGACGTCACCGGCCTGGTCTTCACGGTGAACTCCTTCTCCGGCCAGAAGTTCACCGAGGTCGCCAAGGCCTACTGCCGCCTCATCGACGGCGCGAGCGGCGAGGAACTGGCCCGCTTCGACCTCACCAACGCCGAGCCGCAGACGGGCGTGATGATGGCCAAGCTCATCCGCCAGTACTCCGGCGAGTGGGAGATGACCGCACTGGGCTCCTTCGTGAAGGCGCGCACCGTGCGGAACATGGTCAAGCCGGGATCCGAGGCCCTGTAGCCGGACTTCGCGAGACGCAAGGGAAGTGGCCCGCACCCCCCGTAGAAGTGCGGGCCACGCCTGTGGTCAGGCCGCCCAGGGCCAGTCGGCGTCCCGAGCCGCCTCCAGCAGGGGCACCATCCGGAAGGCCGCGTCCGACAGGCCGCCGAAGGTGTGCCGGTTCTCCTTGCCCGACGGGCCGTGGCCCGCCCGGTAGCCGGCCAGGTTCCAGGTGTAGACTGGGACGTCGGCCGGGACCTGATGGGTCGGGTCCCCGTGCTGGTGGTACGCGTACTGCTCGTCGGTGACGATCAGCACCCGGTCGTGCTTCTTGTAGTGCCGGCGCACCGCCTCGGTGGTGTCGGTGCCGCCCAGGTCGCCGAAGCGCCCCAGGATCTTCAGCACCGACTCGCCCTTGCGGAACTTGACCCGCTTGCTCGTGGAGCCGAACTCGACGAGGTCGGCGTCCGCCGCCCGCACCGCGAGCGCCGTACCGAAGATCGCCGCCGCGTCGGCCCGGTTGAGCTCGGAGCGGTCCGACAGCCGCGCCCACATCGAGCCGGAGCGGTCGATGAGCACCAGCGTGCGGCCGGGCAGCGCGGGCACATGGGCCAGCGAGTGACCGAGCGCCTGCTCCAGCGCGTACGACCAGCGCAGCGACGGGGCGTGCTGGTAGGCGGCCAGGTACCGGAAGGGGAACTGCCGCGAGCGCGCCACCTCCGCCGGGTCGCCGATCCGCGCCGCGACCTGGGCCGCGACCTCGTCCGAGACGCCGGCCTGGTCGAAGTTGCGCAGGTTGCGGACCAGGGCCATGGTGCCCATGGACGGGATCACGGCCTCCCAGGCCGCCTTGTCCATCGGGCCCTGGAGCCATCCGGCCAGCGCCTCCCAGGTGATCCCGGCCGCCGCGAGCCGCTCGGCTCCGTCGGGCGCGGTCACCACCGCCCGGCGCTCCTCGACCGGCACCGCCATCAGCTCGCGGTGCGCGGTGAGCACCCGGTTCGACGCGGGCGACTCGGCGGTGTCCGGGTTGTGCCGGCGGTCGAGGGCGTACCGGAACAGCTCGCCCTGCCACGGCTTGTCCGGGTCCGGCGCCGCGTGCACCAGGTTGAGGATGTCGCCGAAGCGGTAACCCTTGGACGCGGTGTCGTACTTCAGCAGCGACTTGCCGTGGTACAGCCGTCGTACGGCGTCGGCGACGCCGCGCTTGACGGGCTTGGGGATGTTGCGGCCGTAGGTCGCGGTCCAGTAGGCGAGCAGCTCACCGGGCTCGTCCGGGCGCTGCAGGACGGAGGCGACGACCTGCCGGTTGGACGGGCCGCCGGTGGCGCCGGCCGCCAGCCGGGCGTGCACGTACTCGGCGGCGCCCACGACGGAGGCCGTCCGCATGCCGCCCTCGCCCCGCAGCCAGCCGAGCAGTCCGGCCGTCCAGGACGGGTCGGTGACGGCGAGCTCGCGCAGGAGCCGGGCGAACCGGGTGTCGCGGTCGGCGCCGCTCTCGTAGAAGGTCCGCTGCGAGACGAAGTTGGAAACGGCGAGCAGAAAGAGCTCCGAGCGCGCGTCCCGCTCATGACCACGACCGCCCTGATAGGTACGGAGCACCCGCCCCGTGGACGTGACCCGCGAGGTCGGCTGCGCCTTGGCGGCCTTGGTGTTGAATCGCGCCATCGTGAATTCCCCCGAATTCATTCGTGTTTCGGAGAGAGGCGCAACAAAAGGAGGGGGCCCGAGATCAGGGGTCGGCGACGGACTTTTCCAGGTGCTCTACCCATTGAGCTACACCGACCCGAAGTCGATGACGGGACTCGAACCCGCAACCGCCCGATCCAATGAAGTAACCGCTGCCTGCGCACCGGGCACCCACCTTGAGCTGCGCCTCCCGAGATCAATTCGGCCGCGGCTCGGATTCTGCGAAAGAAGTAGCCGCTGCCCGCGCACCGGGAGGTGCATGAAGTTGTGGTGTCCAGAGTTCAGGTCGACGGAACCGACGGTTGGTGCTCTGACCCCTGAGCTACACCGGCACGAGGTACCGGTGGCGGGACTCGAACCCGCGGCCTCCCCATTAGCAGTGGAAGTAGGTCCTGCCTTCGCACCTGGACGTGCATCACTCTAGGAGGGTGACCGCGGGACGAGCGAACGAATTAAATTCCGGCGGGAGTTCAGCCGCGCTTCTGCCGCTTCCACGGGCCGGTGATGGCGAGCATGATGCCCGGCTCCTGAATGTTGGCGAACAGGGTCTTTCCGTCGGGCGAGAAGGTGACGCCGGTGAACTCGCTGTACTCCGGCTCCTGTGCGGTGCCGATGTTCAGGTCGTTGCGGGCGATCGGGTAGGTGCGGCCGCTGTCGGTGGCGCCGAACAGGTGTTGGATGCCCTCGCCGTCCTCGGCGATGACGAGGCCGCCGTACGGGGAGACGGTGATGTTGTCCGGGCCGTCGAAGGCGCCGTCCGTGTCCGGGTCCGCGTTGACGCCGAGGAGCACCTTGAGGGTGAGGGTGCGGCGCTTGGGGTCGTAGAACCAGACCGCGCCGTCGTGCTGGACGGGGCTCTCGGTGCGGGCGAACGAGGAGACGATGTAGGTACCGCCGTCGCCCCACCACATGCCCTCCAGCTTGCGGGCGCGGGTGACCTGGCCGGCGGTGAACTGCTTGCGCACGGAGGTGGTCTTCGCGTCGCGGTCCGGGACGTCCACCCAGTCGACGCCGTAGACCGTGCCGATCTTGGTGGCGCGGGAGAGGTCGTCGACGAACTGGCCGCCGGAGTCGAAGCACTTGAAGGCCTGGAGGACGCCCGCGTCGTCGGCGAGGGTGCGCAGCTTGCCGCGGCCGTGGCAGAAGTCCTGCGGCGGGGTCCAGCGGTAGAGCAGGCCGTTGGGGCCGGCCGCGTCCTCGGTGAGGTAGAGGTGGCCGCGCTTGGGGTCGACGACGACGGCCTCGTGGGCGTAGCGGCCGAGCGCCTTGATGGGCCTCGGGTCGCGGTTGGCGCGCCGGTCGGACGGGTCGACCTCGAAGACGTAGCCGTGGTCCTTGGTCATGCCGTTCTGGCCGGCCTTGTCCTCGGTCTCCTCGCAGGTGAGCCAGGTGCCCCAAGGGGTGTTGCCGCCCGCGCAGTTGGTGGAGGTGCCGGCGATGCCGACCCACTCGGCGACGTGGCCGTGGCGGACCTCGACGACCGTGCAGCCACCGGAGGCGGCGGGGTCGTAGACCAGGCCCTCGGTGAGCGGCACCGGGTACTTCCAGGAGGCGCGGGGGCCCTTGAGCTCGTGGTTGTTGACGAGGAGGGTGGCGCCGCGCGGCCCGTCGAAGGTGGAGGTGCCGTCGTGGTTGGACGGGGTGAACTCGCCCGACTCCAGCTTGGTCCTGCCGCTGAACGTGATGATCTGGTACGTGAACCCGGCGGGCAGCGCGAGGATGCCGTCCGGGTCGGGGATCAGCGGTCCGTAGCCGACTCCGCCGTGGGCGGCCGCCGACTCCTCGCCCGCGCTTTCGGTGTCCGTGGACGCCAGGGCGTTCGGCGCGGTGGCGAGGGCGCCGACGCTGCCCGCCAGCGCTACACCGGCACCGGTGATCGCGGATTTCCTGGCGAAGTCCCTGCGGGTGAGCGACATGGTGTCTCCTGTGACGGTGGGAGTGCCGTGGAGGGTGGCGACCTCGAATCCACGAAACGCTCCCGCCCGCCCCTGAACGGGAGTTGAACACCGAGCGACTTCAACGCCCCCGCTTCCATGAACCCGTATGCACTCCCCCACAAAACCCCAAAGCGACCTGGCTCCGCCGGCTCGACCACTCATCCGCCCCGAGCCCGGTACGGTGACCGGGGTCCGGGCGGGCCGGCCGGCCGGCCGGGAGTTTGGGCCCGCCGACCAGGGTCCGGGATGTCAGCCAGAGTCCAGGCAGGTCGGCCTGAGTCCGGGCACCTTGGCCTGAGTCCAGGCAACCCAACAAGGCTCCGGGACGTCTGCCTAGGTCTGGGCAGCCGGCCCGAGTCCCGGAAGCCGCCCGAGTCCGGCGCGGTCCCTGTCGCGCCCTGTCTCAACCCCCCTGCTGTGAGCGGGCCTTGAACGCAGCCTTGCGGGCCTCCTTGGCCACCCGCTTGTCGGGGTGCAGGCGGCCCATTGCCTCCAGGACGTCCGCGGTCGCGGGGTGTTCGACTCGCCATGCGGCCGCGAAGAAGCCGCTGTGCTGGGACGCGAGGCCCTCCACCAGAGCCTGGAGTTCCTCGGAGTTGCCCTCGGCCGCGAGTTGTGCGGCCAGGGTGTCGATGGTCAGCCAGAAGACCAGGTCCTGGGAGGGCGCCGGCACGTCGGAGGCGCCGCGTTCGCTCAGCCACACCCGGGCCAGCCCGCCGAGCTCGGGATCGTCGAGGACCTCGCGCAGCGCGGGTTCCGCCTCCATGCCGACCAGCGACAGCGCCTGCTGGCAGCGCAGCCTGCGCAGCGGCGCGCCGGCGTCGCCGCCCCGGGCCGCGGCGAGCAACTCGCGGGCGGCGAGCAAGGGTTCGCGGTGGGCCAGCCACTGCTCGGTCTCGGCGTGCGCCGCCGCGGGCGGAAACGCCGAGGTCCCGTCGAGCAGCACGTCCGCCCCCTTGTCGGCGAGTTCACCGACCGCGGGCGCCTCGAACCCGGCCTCCAACAGCCGCGCCCGCAGCCCGTACACACCGAGCGGGGTGAGCCGGACCATGCCGTAGCGCGAGACGTCGGTGTCGTCGACCGCGAAGGACGACTCCTCGGCGTCCTCGGCGTCCGACATCAACTCCTCGTCGAGCGGCTGGTACTCGACGAGCCCGATCGGCTCCAGCAGCCGGAACTGGTCGTCGAGGCGCATCATCGCGTCGGAGACCTGTTCCAGCACGTCGTTGGTGGGCTCGCTCATGTCGCCGGGCACGATCATCGAGGCGGCGAGGGCGGGCAGCGGCACCGGCCCTTCGCCGGGACCGTCCGCGCTCACGGTCAGCAGGTACAGATTGCCGAGCACGCCGTCGAGGAAGTCGGCCTCCGCCTCGGGGTCCCAGTCGAGTGACGAGAAATCGACCTCGCCACCGGCGTCCATCGCGTCGACCAGCCCGTCGAGATCGGGCACGCTCGCGTCGGCGAGCACGCTCTCCAGCGCGGCGAGCCACACCGCGAGCACATCGTGCGGCGAACCCTGGGTGAGCAGCGCCAGGTCCTCCGCCGCCGCCACGGTCCCGGCCTCCTCGTCGATGATCTCGACCAGGCCCGCGTCCAGAGCGGTCCGCCAGGCCTCGCTCGCGAGCGCGGCGGCGAGGTCGCCGGTCAGTTCGAGCAGCTCGGCCGCGGCCGGCAGCTGCTCCTCGATCAGGCTGCCCCCTGCGTCGACCCGGGTCTCGGGCCCGGCCCAGCGGGCCAGCCGGGCGGCCCGGGAGAGCAAGGTCGTGGACAGCGCGGCGCGCGCCAGCTCCGCTTCGGGGTGCAGCCGTACGGGCGGCAGGGGGGAGCTGTCTGACATCGGCTGGTTCTCCTTGCGGCCGTGAAAGGACTCAGCCGCTCAGCCTAGACGGATTTCCACCCATGCCGCCCGGTTCATCTCACGGTCGGTAGTCGTACATGGCCGAAACCTTGACAACTCCCGCCTCCAGGCAGGAGATTGACGCGCGTAGAAGTCGGGGGACAACTGTTCACTGTCTTTCTACGCGTGTCACACGCCAGCGCGTGTCATGCACGCTCCAATTCGACCGACCACCCTCGCCCCGGCGCTCACGCATGTCCCCGGAGGGATCCCCTTGCCGAGCAGGTCTTCCGCGCGCCTCGCCGCGCTCACCGTCGCCGCCGTCTGCAGTGCAGCGTCCACCGTTGCCCTCACCTCGCCCGCACACGCGGACTCCGTGCGCATCCACGACATCCAGGGCACCACTCGTATGTCGCCGTACGCCGGCCAGAAGGTGACGGACGTCCCCGGCGTCGTCACGGCCACGCGCACCTACGGCTCCTCCCGTGGTTTCTGGATTCAGGACACGACGCCGGACGACAACCCGGCCACCAGTGAGGGCGTCTTCGTCTTCACCAGCTCCACCCCGAAGGTCGCCGTCGGTGACTCCGTCACGGTCGCCGGCACGGTCTCCGAGTACGTCCCGGGCGGCACCTCGTCCGGCAACCAGTCGGTGACCGAGATCACCAAGCCGACGATCACGGTCCTGTCCAGCGGCAACGCGGTCCCCGCGGCCACCGTGATCGACGAGGACTCGGTGCCGGACACGTACGCCCCGTCCGGCGACACCGCGGCGAGCGGCTCGATCAACGGTCTTGCCCTGGACCCGTCGGCGTACGCCCTGGACTACTACGAGTCCCTGGAGGGCATGAACGTCCAGGTCTCCGACACCCGTGTGGTCACCGGGACCGACCCGTACTCCGAGCTGTGGGTCACCGTGAAGCCCTGGGAGCACCGCAACCGCCGCGGCGGCACGGTGTACGGCTCCTACACCTCCCAGAACACCGGCCGCCTGCAGATCCAGTCGCTCGGCGCCACCGCCGACTTCCCGAAGGCGAACGTCGGCGACACCCTGGCCGGCGACACCACCGGCCCGCTGGACTTCAACCAGTTCGGCGGCTACACCCTCGTCGCGAGCAAGCTCGGCACGCTGGAGAGCGGCGGCCTGGAGCGGGAGACGACCCGCAAGCAGTCGCGCGGCGAGCTGGCGGTGGCGACGTACAACGTCGAGAACCTCGACCCGTCCGACGCCACCTTCGAGGAGCACGCCTCCGCGATCGTGAACAACCTCAAGTCGCCCGACATCGTGTCCCTGGAGGAGATCCAGGACAACAACGGCGCCAAGGACGACGGCACGGTCGACGCGAGCGAGACCGTCAACAAGCTGATCGACGCGATCGTCGCGGCCGGCGGCCCGAAGTACGAGTGGCGCTCGATCAACCCGGTCAACGACCAGGACGGCGGCGAGCCCGGCGGCAACATCCGCCAGGTGTTCCTGTTCAACCCGGAGCGGGTGTCCTTCACCGACCGCGCGGGCGGCGACTCCACCACCGCCGTCGGGGTCGTCAAGGAGCACGGCAAGGCTCAGCTGACGGCCTCTCCCGGGCGTATCGAGCCGGGCAACGAGGCCTGGAAGTCCAGCCGCAAGCCGCTGGCCGGGGAGTTCGTCTTCCGCGGCAGGACGGTCTTCGTGATCGCCAACCACCTGAACTCCAAGGGCGGCGACCAGTCGCTGACCTCGCAGTACCAGCCGCCGACGCGCAGCTCGGAGACTCAGCGCCACGCACAGGCGACGCTGGTCAACGCGTTCGTCAAGAGCATCCTCGACGTCCAGAAGAACGCGGACGTCATCGCGCTCGGCGACATGAACGACTTCGAGTTCTCCGACACCACCAAGATCCTCGAAGGTGACGGCGAGCTGTGGTCGGCGATCAAGTCGCTGCCCAGGAGCGAGCGCTACACCTACGACTACCAGGGCAACCAGCAGGTCCTGGACCAGATCCTGGTGAGCCCGGCGATCCGGCGCGGTTGCGACTTCGACTACGACTCCGTGCACATCAACTCGGAGTTCCACGACCAGATCAGCGACCACGACCCGCAGGTGCTGCGTTTCCACCCGTAGCCGGTGGCGGTCAGGCCTGGTGGAACACCCCGTTCAGCCAGGCCTGCCAGGCGGTCTCGTTCGCCTCGGCATCGGCGTCCGGCGCGAAGTCGTGGACGCTGATGCCGAGCGGCGCGCCCCAGTGCCCGCGCCCGAAGAAGCGGATCAGGGCGTTGTCGGTGCGCAGCCCGATGAAGTACGGGTTGCGGTAGTCGAGCACGGCGTCCAGGATCCGCCCGCCGGGTCCCCGGGCGCCGACCTTCGTGCCCGCGGCCGTGTCGTCCGCCAGGCCGAGCGCGTGGCCGACGGCGGCGAGCGCCCGCGGGGTCTGCGAGGCCTCGGGCCCGTTCAGCTGGACGAAGGTGACCGGGCGGGGCGCGAAGTGCGTGAGGTACTCGCACAGGGTGTGCAGGTAGAAGTTGGTGTGCTTGCTCGCGCCGTCGTACTGGTTGTTCCAGTCGTCGGTGAAGATGCCGCTGTGCACGTAGCGCACCCAGGCCCGGCGGCCCTCGTCGCGGGGCTCGATGGTGTAGTCGAGCTGGTTGAGGGACTGGGTCGGGAAACCGACGTCCTCGCTGCGGTTGGTGTAGCGACGGGGCGGGTCCCAGGCGGTGACGGTGGACCCGAAGGGCCCCTTGCCGCCCTCCCGGGGCTCGGGCGGGTCCATCGGCCAGAGGTAACCACCGGATCCGGAGGTGACGGCCTCCCACACCTTCTCCGGTGGGACGTCGACCTCAAACTCGCGGACGATCTCGAATTCCTTGGACATGGTGGGGCTCCTGCTCGCTACTTTTCCGGATCGAGGGCGGGCTGGTCCTTGACCGTGGGGTGGACGGCGACGACGATCCGGTGGTCCCGGCCGCCCTCCGCGTCCGGGGCGTCGTACTTGCGGATCAGCGCGCTCACGCCCGCCGTCAGCTCCTGGACGAAGGCCGCCCGGTCGGCGGCCGAGGCGAAGCGGAGCTCGCCGTCCAGCGCGTACGTCGCCAGCCCCTTGCGGGCCTTGGTGGCGCCGGTGATCAGCGTGCCGACGTCCCGCACCAGGCGGGCGCCGAGCGCGAGCAGCCAGCGCGCGGACAGCTGGTCCCGGAAGCGGTTCGGGTCCGGCTGTACGGAGGCGAGCGCGAGCGGCGAGATGACGTACGACGCGGCGGTCGCGCGCATCAGCCGCTCGGTGACGTTGCCCTTGCGGCGCTCTCCGGCCAGCTCGACCAGGCCGTGCCGCTCCAGTGCCTTCAGGTGGTAGTTCACCTTCTGCCTGGGCAGCCCGACCTTGCCGGCCAGCATCGCGGCCGACGCGGGCTCGGCGGCCAGCTCGGCGAGCAGCCGGGCCCTTGTCGGGTCCAGGGAGACGGCTGCGGCCTCGGGGTCCTCGATCACGGTCACGTCCAGCATGCGTCCACCGTCCCACCGAATACTTTTTTTGTCCAGGCGAGTGAAATTTTCGGTGGGGCGGTGACCGCTGGCGGGGCGGAGGCCGTGCCGTGTTGTCTATGGGTCCATGGGTTGCCTGTGGGTTGCCTGTGGGGTTGTCCGGGTTGTCCGTGGTTCAGTGACGGCGGCGGTGGCGCCTCTGCCACCGCAGGCCCGTCCAGATGATCGCCACACTCGTGGCCCCGACGAGCAGCACCGGGCGCGGATGCCGCACACCGAACTGGATCGCACTGCGCACCGGGAGCGGAGCGTGCTCCTCGACGGTGCGTTCCGCCTGGGCGGCCCTGTCCTGGGCGGCGTGCCCCGCCCGGGTCGCCCGGTCCTGCACGGTGTGGCCCGCGTGGGTCGCCCGGTCCTGTACCGCGTGGCCCGCGTGAGCCGCCTTGTCCTGCATCACGTGGCCCGCCCTGGTCGCCCTGTCCTGTACGGCGTGGCCGGCCTGGGCCGCGCTGCCGCGCAGCTGGACGGTCATGGCGTCGGCCTTGTCCTTGAGGTCGGCTGCCCGGGCCCGGGCACGACCTTTCAGGTCCGCCTTCCCCGCCAGTTCCTCGACGGTGTCGCCGAGCTCGTTCCTGGTCTGCTCGATCTGCTCCCGCAGTTCGTCGGGGCCCTTCGCGCCCGGCCCCTGTGGGGTCTTGTCCGTCATCGGTGTGCCCTTTCCCTGATCTCCTCGACGTCTGCCCTGACGCTCGCGAGAGCCTCCTGCGGTGCGGGTGGCGCGGCACGGCGCAGCCGGTCGCGTCCGATCGCGGCCAGCACGGCGGCGACCACGAAGAACACCGCCGCGACGACGAGCGCCGCGGCCCACACGGGCAGCGTCAGGGAGAGGGCGGCGGTGGCCGAGCCGGCCAGAACGATCAGGCCGACGTACCCGACGGCGGCCCCGGCGCCCAGCAGTCCGCCGCCGCGCCCGGCCCGCCGCCCTTTCTCGACCAACTCCTCCTTGGCGAGGGCCGCTTCCTGGCGTACGAGCCGCGAGAGCTGTTCAGTGGCCCGGCCGACGAGATCGCCCACCGAGGGCTGCCCGTCGGCGGAGGGCCTCAGGTCCGTGGTCCCGGTCACGGTGTTCCGCCTCCTCTCGGTTCCGGAACATCCGGGTACCCCGGAGAAAGACCGTTAGCCCTGGTCGGCGCTCCCGGTCCCGCGCTCGCCGAGCCGGGACGGCCGGGTCTGGAACCAGTCCGGGCGGGCCTGCAACAACACGACCTCCGCGACCAGTTCGGGCACGCCGAGGCCGTGGGGTCCGGGGGCGGGTCCGGCGGCGGGTGCTGGTCCGGCCGACCCGTCGGTGGGCGCCGTCCGAGCGCCGCTCGCCACGAGCCGCAGCCCGCCCCCGGCCAGCCGGGCGAAGGCGGCGGGCGAGACGGACGTACGGCAGCGCACCGCCCAGCGATCAATCAGCACCGCTTACCAATACCCCTTAGAAGAATTAAGTGGAGCTTCACGGTGGCTCTGCCGAGACTACTCCCATGACGAACACGGACAGTCCCACCGCTCCCTTCGGCCGCACCCTCTGCGCGATGATCACGCCGTTCACCGAGGCGGGCGCGCTGGACCTCGACGGCGCCCGGCTGCTGGCCGGCCGGCTGGTGGCGGAGGGCTGCGACGGTCTGGTGCTCAGCGGCACGACGGGCGAGTCGCCGACCACGACGGACGCGGAGAAGGCGGAGCTGGTCCGAGCCGTCCGGGAGGCCGTCGGCGACGGGATCCCGATCGTCGCGGGCGTCGGCACCTCCGACACCCGGCACACCGTCGAGCTGACCCTCGCCGCCGAAAAGGCGGGCGCCGACGGCGTGTTGGTGGTGACCCCGTACTACAGCAAGCCGCCGCAGGAGGCCGTGGAGGCGCACTTCCGCGAGGTCGCCGACGCGAGCGGTGTGCCGGTGATGCTGTACGACATCCCGGGCCGCACCGGCACCCGGATCGAGCCCGAGACGATGATCCGGCTCGCCGACCACCCCCGGATCGTGGCGGTCAAGGACTGCTCCTACGACTTCCTCGGCACCCAGAAGGTGCTGGCGCGCACGGAGTTGGCGTACTACGCGGGCTGCGACGAACACGTCCTTGCCCTGTACGCGGTGGGCGCCGCGGGCTGCGTCAGCACGGTCGCGAACGTCGCACCGCGCCGCATCGCGGAGATCCTGGAGGCGTTCGCGGCCGGTGACACGGCCCGTGCCGCCCGTCTCCAGCGGCGGGTGACGCCGCTGATCGAGGCGATGATGGACGGGGGCCTGCCGGGCGCGGTCACCGCGAAGGCCCTGCTGACCGAACTCGGCCTGCCCGCGGGCCCGTTGCGCGCCCCGCTGCGGCCCGCCGGCCGTGCGGCGATCGACGGGCTGCTCGCGGTCCACGAGG
>NZ_JADDRL010000184.1 GCF_021538895.1 Streptomyces olivochromogenes
GGCGCGTCCGCCCAGGGCGGCGGCAGCGGGGCGCCCCCGTCCGGCCAGGGAGCCGGTGGCGCGGAGGGCGCGGCGACCCCGCAGGGCGGCGCGCAGACACCCGCCGCGGCACCCGACAACACCGTCGGCGCGGGCAGCACCGCCAGCATGGCCACCGCCCGGGCCGGCCAGGGCAGTCTGCGCGCCGGCCTGCTGCGCACGGCGTGGTCGCACTTCGGCGGCGACCGGGTCCAGGGCGACAAGATCGTCATCCATGCCGGGGGCGAACGCGGCGTCGTCCTGCGCCCCCTGGCCGCGGCCATCGTGGAGACCGTCCGCCACACCTTCCAGCCACCCGACCGCTGGGACGACGTCGTCGCCGACGCCTGGCAGCGCCGCTCGGTCGTGCTGCGCGGCCCCGGCGGCGCCGGCAAGACCGCCGCGGCCGTACGTCTGCTCATCGCCGCCCAGGCCAAGAACTTCTACCTGCTCGACTCGGTGGCCGAACTGGCCCGGCTGACCGAGCTCAAACAGCTCGGCAGCGGCGCGGGCCTGCTGCTCGACCGGCCCGCCGACCTCGCCGAGCTGCGCGGCTCCCAGCTCGCCGGACTGGAGGACCTGCTCCAGCAGGCCGAGGCCCACCTGGTGCTGATCGCCGGTCCTGAGGCCGAACTCGGCCGCGGCGTCGGCGAGTACGTGCAGCGCATCGCCCGCCCCGACGGCCTGCGCGCCGTGCTCCTGGCCCACCTCGGCCACCGGCTCGGCGAGACGGACGCCGACGGCGCGCTCGCCTCCGACGGCGTCGGCGACCTCGTCTCCCTGCTGCTGGACGCGAGCGCCGCCTGCCGGGACGCCGCCCGGCTGGCGGAGGTCCTCGCCCACGAACACGGCGGCGGCGCCATCGACCCGGAGCGGATCCGCGCCCGCATGGACCACACTGGCGGCGAGGGCCCCGAGGAGTGGTTCGAGGGGCTCGGCGACACCTGGCTGCGCAGCCAGGCCATCGCCCTCGCCGTCCTCGGCGGACTGCCCCAGGAGTACGTGGCCCTGGCCGCGAGCACCCTCCTCGACCGGTTCCGCAGCGACCGGGGCGTCCTCACCGCCAGCGTCGACCACGGCCCCGTACCGCTGCGCCACGACCCGTTCACCCAGTCCCGCCGCCTGCTCGCCGAGAAGCTGCGCGCCCGTACCGTCACCGCGGTCACCCGCGGCGACCTCGGCTGGCTGCCGTGCACCATCGCCGAGTACCGCAACCCCGACTACCCGCCGCGGGTCGTCCGGCACGTCTGGTCCGAGTACCTGATCCAGGGCGAACTCCTCGACTGGCTCGCCGAACTGGTCGACAAGCCCTCGCAGCAGGTGCGCAGCTTCGCCGGGACCGCGCTCGGCCTGATCGCCACCGAGTCCTTCGAGGCCATCGCCACCCAGGTCTTCCCCGGCTGGATCCAGGACGAGGACCACGGCCAGCTGCGCCGCGAGGCCATCGCCTACGCCCTGCGCGTGTGCGCCCGCGACCCGCAGGTACGGCCCGTGATGCGCGGCCTCGTCGAGAACTGGTACCTCAGCGGCACCTGGGAGTTCCAGGCCGCCGCCGCCCGCGCCTACGGCCTGTGCCTGGGCGGCGCCGACCTGCCCACGGCCGTACAGACCCTCACCCGGCTCGGCACCGTCGACCACATCCAGGTCGCCATCGAGATCGGCGACGCCTTCGCCGACCTGATGGAGGAGGACGTGACCGCGCACGCCCCGGTGGTGCTGCGCGCCCTCGCCGAGATGTCCCACGAGACCGCCAGCCGCCCCTCGGGACACCTCGCCTTCCTGATCCTCGCCTCCACCCTGGCCACGGACGAAGCCGCCGTGGGCACCGCGCCCCGGCGCAGCCGCCCCACCCTGCTGCGGCTCGCCGCCGAGAAGCCGCCCGGCGACGAACTGCGGCGGCTGCTCGGCTACCTGTGGTCCGAGGTCATCGGCGGCGAACTCTTCTCCGACGAGGCCGGAAGCGTCCTGGAGGGCTGGGCCACCCAGGCCGAGGCCGACCCCCAGCTCCTCGACGACCTGGTCCGCGTCCTCGTCGAGGACGTCGCGGTCCGCGGCTCCCGCGCCTCGATGCTCCTGGAGCGCTACGCACGGCACTGGACCGACCGTGACCGCTTCCGCCCCCTGCCACGCTCCGCGGCGGTGCTCGGCGCCGCCCTGCGGGGAGCCTCATCCGCCCGAACCGCTCAGCCAGGAGGTGGCCGGTGACCGAGCCGGTCTCGTTGATCGTCAACCAGACTCCGGTGCCCCGCATGGCCGTGGGACCGACCAAGGCGACGCAGCCGCACCTCGCGGTCGTCTACGCCACCGCCTCCGGCGAGGTGGAGTGCTTCGAGGGCCGCCCCATGAAACCCTCGCAGCAGGTCTTCTCCAAGTTCCGCACCCGCTACGAGGTCGACCTGCGCCCGCAGCAGCGCAGCGCCGTCCTCGGCCGCAACCCGCTGGTCTCCCGGGACGGCGTGCACGCCTTCGAGGTCAAGGTCGACTTCGCGTTCCGGGTCGACAGCTGGGAGGGCGCCAAGAACCTGGTGCGCTCCGGCATCAGCAACCCGCTGCCCCTGGTGCACAACTACCTCACCAGCCTGTTCCACGGGGCCGGACAGCGCTTCGCCATCGAGGACTCCTTCGGCCTCCAGCACTACCTCAACCAGCGCTGCGGACAACAGGTCACCCTCGCCCAGGGACTGATCATCTTCGGCTGCCAGGTGACCGTGCAGCCCGACGAGAAGTCCAAGGCCTACCTGGAGTCGCTGATCGACGCCGGCCGGCGGGAGACGCTCGGCCAGGCCGAGCACGTGCCCACCATGGGGAACGTGCTGCGCGAGGGCCAGATATCGGCGAAGAAGCAGGAACAGGAGATGGACGCCGCCGCCCGCCAGGCCGAGGCGCTGCAGCACGTCTCCATCGACAGCGAGGGCCTGATCCGGCAGTACATGAACACGCACCCGGAGGACGCCGCCGGCGCCTTCGACATGCTGCACAAGCTCGAAGAGGCCCGCTTCGCCACCGCCGAGCTGCAGAACCAGCGCGCGCTCGCCCTGTTCCAGGCCATGGCCGACAAGAACCTGGTCCAGGCCGGCGACCTGGAGGTCATGCGGCAACTGCTGACCGACGTGGTCGGCCGCGCCACCGGCGGCGCCCAGCTCCCCGCCGCCACCACACCCCAACTCCCCGGCGCCCGGCCCTGGGACGCCCCGGCCCAGCTGCCCGCCGCGTCCACCGCCGGACCGGCCGGAGGGGCCGGACCGGGCCAGAGCCACCCGCAGACACCGCGGTACGGCTCACCGGGCCAGGGCCCCGGGTCCACCGTCGTCGGCGACCACCTGCCCCCGTACGCGGGCCGGCCCGCCGTACCCACCTACGCCGCCCTGATCTACCTGGTGCTCGACGAGTCCCTCGAACGCGCCTGCCTGGAGGAGCTCAACCGCGGCCTCAGCGACCTGCACGCCGCGCTCTGCGGCGCGCCCGAGGTCTCCGCGGCCGTACGCCTCTCCGTCCTCGGCATGGCCGCCACCACCGAACCCCGGCTGCAACTGGAGACGGTGACGCAGGGCACCCGCACCCCCATCCTCACCGGCCGCCCCGGACTGTCGTACAGCGCCGCCTTCCAGCTGCTGCGGACCGTCGTCGGACAGGACGTCGCCGTGGTCAAGGGCGAGGGCGCCCAGGTGCTGCGGCCGATCGTGTACTTCGTCACCGGCGGCCCGCCCGAGGAGGGCAACGGCTGGCGGGACGCCCACCACACGCTCACCGACACCGGCGGCAACCCCGCCGCGCCGAACCTCATCGCCCTCGGCCTCGGCCGGGCCGACACCCTGACGGTCCGCGCCGTCGCCACCCGGCCCGAGCTCGGCTTCATGGCCCCGCCCAACCAGGACGCCGTCTCGGCCGCGCACAGCTGCGCCGCCTTCCTGCGCGACAGCGTCGTGGGCTACGGGCGGCGCCTCGCCTCCGGCGACCCGCAGTTCTCGGTCAACCCGCCCGACGGCTTCCGGCGGGCCGAGGACGCCTTCTGACCACCACCCCCCACGCAAGACACCCACACAGTCCCCATCTCGCAAGAACGGAAAGACGATGATGGAAAGCAATCGGGGGCACTTGCTCCCCATCTACGTCCTCGCCGACGAGTCGGGCTCGATGACCGAGCACATAGACGACCTCAACGACGGCCTGCGGTCACTGCACCAGGCGCTGCTCGGCGAACCGATGGCCGCGGCCAAGGTGCGCTTCTCGGTCCTGGGCTTCTCCGACGACGTCATCGAGCGCGTCCACCTGGTCGACCTGCGCAGCGCCAGCGAGTTCCCGCAGCTGACGACGCGAGGCATGACCAGCTACCTCGCGGCCTTCGAGGACCTCATCAACCGCATCCCGAACGACGTGGGCGCCCTCAAGCGCGAGGGCTACCAGGTGCACCGGCCCGCCGTGTTCTTCCTCAGCGACGGGCTGCCCAACCACGGCGAGGACTGGCGCGACGCCCACCGCAGGCTCACCGACCGCTCCACCACCCTCGGCGCGCCGAACATCATCGCCTGCGGCATCGTCGACGCCGACGCGCACACCATCAACCAGGTCGCCACGGAACCGCAGTTCGGCTTCGTCGCCAACAAGGGGGTCGATGTCGGCGCCGCCATCGCCAAGTTCTGCACCGCCCTCACCAAGAGCGTGATCTCGTCCGGCCGTTCGCTGGGCTCGCCCCAGCCGCAACTGGTGGTCGACAAGCCGGAAGGCTTCACCGTCGCGATCGATGTGATCTGACGTGAGATTCGGCAGAAACCCCGACGACGGCCGGGAGCAGCCGCACGTGCCGCCGCCTCCCGGCCCGGCCCCCGCCCTGTACCAGCGCGACCCGTCCGATTCCTACGACCGGCCCGACCCCGCGGCGTCCGCAGGCTACGACTGGCACGGCAACCAGTCCTGGCCGCCGGGCGTACCGGCCCCGAACGTGCCCGGCCGCGACGGCCCGGCACCGCCGCCCGCCCACCCGGGCACCCTCGCCGAGCGCTGGCGGACCATCGCCGTCGACGGCGCCGTCCCCGTGTTCGACCCGAGGCCGCCGACCGGCGGCCTGTCGTACCGTCCCGACACCGTCTGCGACGGCTGGTCCACGGGCGCCGTCGACCTGCGGCTGGCCTCGGTGCGCGGCTACGCGCACCGGGCCGAGGGCCGGCCCCGCGAGGACGACGCGGCGGCCGCCTGGGACGAACACACCGGCACCGTCGTGTTCGCCGTCGCGGACGGCGTCTCCGACGCCCGCCAGCCGCACATCGGTTCGCAACTGGCCTGCCGCAGCGCCGTCGACGAGTTGCTCGGCCAGATCCGCGGGAGCGGCGGCTTCGTCACCGACTGGCGCAAGCTCCTGAACACGGTCCACTGGCAACTGGTCGTACAGGCCCGCCGTCTGCTGCACCAGGAGGAGGCCTCCGTCGCCGAGACGGCCGACCTGCTGGCCACCACCCTGGTCGCCGGGGTGGCCGTACCCACTCCGGAGGGGGTGCGGGTGGCGCTGGTGTCGGTGGGCGACTCAGGGGTGTGGGCGATCAAGCACCAGCAGCTGTACCCGCTCAGGGGCGGCAAGGCGGTCGGCGCGGACGGGCTGGTCTCCTCGGCGGTGCAGCCCCTGCCGTACGTTCCCGCCGACATCGCGCCCTACGAGTACCTCCTGGACCCGGGCAGCGTGCTGCTGGTCGGCACGGACGGGTTCGGCGACCCCGTCGGCGACGGGCGGGGCGCGGTGGCCCATCTGTTCGCCTGTGAACTGGAGCGCCCGCTACCGCCGTTGGCCTTCGCCCATCTGCTCGACTTCTACCGGGAGACCTTCGACGACGACCGCACCCTGGTGGCGTTGTGGCCGCGCGCGGCCGCCCCCGGAGGGTCGCTGTGAGCAGTGTGACGGTGCCCTGGGTGCTGCCCGACAAGCTGGGCAAGTACACCGACCACGGCCTGGGCAACGGCGGCCAGGGCATCGTGTACGGGGTGCCCGATCCGCCCGGGAAGTTCAAGGGCGAGTACCTGGCGTACAAGGAGTACCTGCCGACCGTCGCGTACAAGAGTGACGCCCTGTACGACATGGTCTGCTTCCGCCAGCTGCTGTCCCAGGCCGAGCGCGACTTCCTGGACGAGCGGCTGACCTGGCCGCTCGCGCTCGTCTACCGGGGCGCCACCCCGACGGACCCGCGCCCGTCGGGCAACCCGAACACCAAGGTGGTCGGGTTCCTGATGCGGCGCGTGGTCCAGGCCTACGAGCTGCGCATGCCGCAGACCAACGAGGTGAAGCTGCAGGCGCTGGAGTTCCTGCTCAACGACGACGCCTACATGACCCGCGTCGGCCTGTTCGTCGACGACGCGCACCGGGTGGAGCTCCTGCTCGACCTGGCCCGTACCCTCGACTGGCTGCACCGGCGCGCGGTGGCGGTGGGCGACCTCTCGCCGAAGAACGTCCTGTTCACGCTCGGCGGGCGGGGCCGGTGTCTGTTCATCGACTGCGACTCGATGCGCTACCGGAGCCAGGACGTCCTCGCCCAGGTGGACACCCCGGGCTGGGAGGTGCCGGAGCCGCAGAAGGCCACCACCGCCTCCGACTCCTTCAAGTTCGGGCTGCTCGCCCTGCGGGTGTTCAACCGGGACCAGGACAGCGTCGACCCCGGCCCGCTGCGGGCCGTCTCCACGGAGCTCGCCCAGCTCGCCAACCGCGCGCAGAACCGGGACCCGCAGCGGCGGCCGCCCCTGTCCGAGTGGCTGCCCGTGCTGGAACTGGCGCACAACCGGGCCAAGCAGCGCCCGCGGCGGATGGCGCGGACGCCGCAGCCGCAGGCGACCCCCACGGCCACGGCGACCACCGCACCGCCGGGCTGGCAGCCCACTTCCGGGCCGCCGCGGCAGCCCGTTCCCCTCTACACCCCGACGACCCCGGCCCGCCAGAACACCTCGTGGGGCAGCAGGGTGGCGTCCTGGCTGCTCGGCGCGGTGCTGGTCGGCGGGGTCGCCGGGTACGCGGCGACCCACATGGACACCTCGGGCGGCTCGACCCCCTCGGTGGCGGAGTCCGACGGGCTCTACACCTCCGGCGGCTCCGTGACCGGGGGTTCGACCGACGGGGGCTCGACCGACGGCGGCGACACCACGGAGCCCACCGAGACCCCGTCCGACGAGGCGGAGGCCCCCGGCGCCACGGTGGACTACTCCGCGGTCGCGAGCGACTCCGAGGCCGAGGACGTGGCCTCGATGTTCGCCCACTTCTTCGGGGCCATCAACGAGCAGGACTATGACACGGCCCTCGGCTACTATGACCCGACCAGCGGCGTGGTGGACGTCGGCTCCAGCTCCAGCCGCTCCCAGTGGAAGCAGGTCATGTCCACCACGCGGGACAGCGACTTCGTGCTCAGCGACCTCAGGACGGAAGGCTCCTACACCCTGGCCACCCTGAACTTCACCAGCCACCAGGACGCCGGTTACGGCCCGGCGGGCAGCCCGGACGACACCTGCGACGAGTGGACGGTCACCTATCAGCTGACCGACAACAACGGCTACCGGATCTACAAGGCGCCCAAGGACGGGGTGCACTATGCGTCCTGCTGAGCCACCGCCCCGGCGGCGTTCACCCGTCGAAGGCCTGCGCCTTCAGCTGGTCCACCGAGCGGATCAGCAGTGACTGGCGTCCCGTCACGATCCAGCCCTGGGCCCGCCACTGCTCCAGCACGCGGCTGACGGTGCGCCGCGAGGTCAGCAGCAGCCCCGCCAGGTCGTCCTGGGAGAGGGACAGGGCGATACGGCGGCCGGTGCCGTCCGGTTCCGGGCGCCCGCAGCGCTCCATCAGATCGAGCAGCAGGGCGGCCAGCCGGGCGGGCACCGGCTCGGTGATGCCGGCGCGCTGCAGGTCGGCCTCGCGCAGCCGCCGCGACAGGGTCTGCTCCAGGACGGCGGCGATGCCGGGGCGGGTGCGGGCCAGCACATGGAAGCGGGTGGCCGGCAGTTGCAGCAGGTCGACCGCAGTGGCCGTGACCAGGGAGGCGGAGCGGCGACCGCTGTCCACCGCGGCCTGTTCACCGAGGAGTTCACCGGGGCCGCGCAGGGCGAGCAGGGCGCGGTAGCCGGTGTAGGACTGGGCGACGACCTTGACCCAGCCGTCCATCAGCACGACCAGATGATCCGAGTCCTCGCCCTGGGTCACGAACTGCCGGTCCGCGTCCAGGCCCAGCCGCGTCGCCGCCCGCATCAGGGCGGCCCGGTCCCCGGAGTCCAGGGTCTCCCAGAAGGGGGCGGGTCGCAGGGCCACGTCACCCACCTCCCGTAGTCGGCCGCCGCACCGGGACGGCAACAGTGTGGCCCCACGTGACCGCTCCAAAACCTCGGGGACCCGAAAACGAGGCTCAGGACACGAACGGCCGCTGATGCATCAGGCGGATCAGGCGTCCGCCGCCCACTCTCTGAGGGACGTCCTGCTCGCGAAGTCCGCCACGTTCTTGTCGTGGGGGTCGCTGGTGTACTGGTGGAAGCGCCACTTGGCCTTGATGCGGGGCTTGCCGGCGCTGACGTAGTCGGCGATCCAGAGGCCGTCGCCCGCGTACGAGGTCGTGTCGATGTTCAGCCAGAAGTCCCGGTTCGTGTAGAGGATCACCTGGTTCGCCGGCCGCAGTTCCTTCAGCTTGCGGATGAAGAGGTCCTTCTCCGCGTTGCTCGCGTGGGTGCCCTCGCTCGTGGTTTCCCAGTCGACGGCGAGGATGTCGCCCGGCCTTTCGGGGGCGTGTTTGACGAAGTACTCGGCCTGGGCCGTGAGATGGCCGGGCCACAGGAAGTGGTAGAAGCCGACGACCAGGCCGGCGTCGCGGGCGTGCTTCGTCTGGGCGGCGAGCCTCGGGTTGATGTACGAACGGCCCTCCGTCGCTTTGACGAAGGCGAAGGAGAGGCCGTCCGTGTCGAAGGAGGACGACTGGAACGCACTCACGTCTATACCGTGCAGCATGGGGAGACTCCCTCAAGCGTCAGTGGGGTGACAGGAGTTGAATGGTGTATGCCCCACCTTTGCACAGGTGATCCGTCCAGGCGTCCGGAACGTCAGCTTCTGCCGGTCACCGAACCGAGCACCGCCGGCGACTTCGTCGACCAGTCGGAGGTGATGACGCTCGCGTGGTCCGCGGCGAGCAGCGCGAGGCGGGCGGCCACTTCCGCGTCCGTCGGGGACGTCGACGAGATCGCCGGGGACACGCCGTCGGCACCCGTCATGATCAGGAAGTAGTGGTTGGCGGAGTAGAAGGACGTGTCGTACGCGTGGTTGACGTAGGTCGCCGCGTCCCCGTCGAAGAACACGAACCAGGGGCGGATCGAGGCGTCGTAGCGGCCGGTGCGCGGGTCGCCGTTCTCCGCGCCGAGCACCGCCGGGAAGGCCTGCGCCGCCGAGATCCGGCCGGCCGCGTACAGATCGCGCAGGTGGTCGCCGTACTCCTCGTCCGTCCAGTACGAGTCGAAGGGGTTCGCCTGCTCGACGGTGCCGGGGATCAGCTCGAAGATGAACTTGCCCTTGAGGGCGTCCCGCGCGGGCCAGGCGTTCGCCCTGGCGGCGGCGTCCAGCGAGGAGTACGTCCCGCCCAGCAGGTCGGCCGGCCTGAAGACGCTGTTGCCGAGCTTCTGCGAGACCAGGGTGTCGAACTCGTCGGGGCCGAGGCCGCCCTTGTCGTTGAAGCCGACCTTCATCTCGACCTTGAAGACGATCGGGGGGTGGTCGGGGTGGAGCTGGTTCCAGGCGGCGATGTTGTCCAGGCAGCCGCCGAGGTCCTGGTTGCGGCTCTTGCTGTACAGCTCGGCCGGGGTCTTCGCGGCCTCGCAGTTGTTGTTGTTCCCCAGCGGGTTGCTGTGGCTCACCCGCCACCGCTTGGTCAGGCTGTCGACATAGACGTCCAGCTCCAGCAGCGAGGCACCGGAGTCCAACGCCTGTGCGAAGTACGTGTACTTGGCCTTGTCGTACGCGTTGTGCGTGCCGATCGCCGTCGTCTCGGAGAACTTCGGCGACGCCGCGTGGGCGTCCACCGGCACCGCCACCAGCAGCGCGGCGGCCCCCATGAGGGCCGCCACCCGTCTCACCGCACGAACTGCGCCCATGTCCCAACTCCCCTTCTCTGCGGTCGAGTTGGCGGCAGAGTAGTGGGAGGTGGTTACTGATGGGTAGAGCCTGGGAGAACGTTGGTGCGGGGCTACGCGCCGAGGTCGTTGCAGGACGCCGGCAGCTGCTCTCGCGGGCGGCCGTAGCCCGAATGGGTGATATGTTTCAAGGTTACAGAAATATGCCAATTCTGACGTTTAGTGAGCGGTTGGCGTGTGGCGGCGGGCGTGTGGCGCGGCACGGCGGTCTACTGGTGCTCTCGGACGCAGGCGGGAGCGCGCATGAAGAACCTCAGCCCTGACAAAGCCGGGAGAGCCGCGCCCGCCGGGACGGGGGGCCGTGGCGCGCCCGTTCAGCCGGGCGTCGTCGGCATCGCGCTCGCCGCCCTGCTCACCTTCGCGCTCGCGCAGGGGTCCTGGCAGTGGTTCGCCACGTACATCGGCGTGACACTGCTGGTGATGGTCTTCTCCTTCTACCGGCCGCCGATGTGGGTGCCCGAACTCCGCAGCTCGTACGTGCAGGGTCTGACGGCGTACGCGCTGACCATGGGGCTGTGCGTGGCGATCGCGCTGGCTCCGGCGCTGCAGCGCTGGGCGTGGTTGTTCCCGATGACGGGCACCCGGGGCCGGTGCCTCAGGCTGGGGGAGTACGAGAGCCTTCGGGTGGAGGCCGCGCTGGCGGACCTCGCCGGCCGCGACGGTGCCGCCCTGGCGTCGGCGCAGGCCTTCCACCGCCATGAGGCCGTCGCCGACTGCCTGGCGTCGACGACGACCCTGTGGCTGCCGGTCTACGGAATCGGGGCGGCCGTACTGGCGGGCCTGGGCGTGTGGACCGTCGACCGCGCCCGCCTGCGGCGGGGGACTCCGGTCAGACCGTGAACTTGACGGCTTCGAGCCAGCGCGTGTTCTCGAGGGTGCCGCCGAAGACGAAGTCGGGGCGCGGGTCGGCGCAGCCCTGACCGCCCCAGGCGGCACCCCGGACCTTGGCGGTCTGGCAGATCCGGCCGCTGCCGATGTTGATGGCGAAGCCGGTCATGTACGGAGCGCTCTTCTTCGTACTGCCGATGTAGTTGTTCCTGCCGTCGGCGGTGATGCCGGTCCATTGCTTCACCCACTTGCCCTGGCCGTCGGTCGACTCGGGGTCGTGGCGGAAGGCGTTGGCGTCCGAGCCTCCGGTCCCGGTCACCGCGATGTTGAGGGCCTTGATCGGCTTGTTCTGTCCCGTCGTACCGGCCATCGTGCCGTCGCACACGGGTCTTTGCCAGCCCTGTCCGGAGACGTATGCGCGGTAGCAGATGTGCCGCCCCGACGGGTCGCTCCCGGCGAGGCGGTTCACGGCGGTGGCGGCGGTGTCCTGCGGGGGCCGCGCGGTCGTGGTGGCGCCCGGGGGTGTGGCGGTCACGGTGACGGTGACCGCGCCGCCGTTCTTCTCGGGCGGCGTGCTTTTCGGCTTGGATTTCGGCTTGGTGGCCGAGGCGCTGGGCGGCGGCACCATGCTGGGGGACACGGACACCGTCGGCGCCGGTTTCCCGGTCCCGGCCGACGGACTCGGGCTCGCCACGCCGTCGGCGCGGGCGGTCCGGGTCTCGCCCCCGCCGCCCGATCCGCCGCTGCCCAGCATCACCAGCGGCACGATGACGAGGGTGGCCACGCCGAGTGCCACCGGCCCCACGACCAACGGCCTGTGGAGCAGGCCGGCCGGCTCGAACTCGTCGTCCGACTGGCGCGGTGCGTTCCTGCGGCCGATCCGC
>NZ_JADDRL010000185.1 GCF_021538895.1 Streptomyces olivochromogenes
CACGGTGCAGCGAATCCACTTGACCAGCACCGCGCCATCGTAAGGCCATGGACCGTGGCAGCGGTCACGCTCCGGCGAAGATCACCCGCGCACACTCCCCCGCGTACATGGCACGATGGACAACGAGCCTTGACTTCCGGGAAGTTGGGGCAGAGAGGCCTCTAGGGGGAAGGGGAAGTTGGTGAACGGCTTCAGCAAGGGGATCCGCAAGGTCGAGGTCGCACTGAAGTGGGACCCGAGTCCGGCCGGACAGCCGCCCACCGATCTCGACATCGTCGCCGCGACGTACGTGACGGGCGACCTGTACGGCGCACCGGCCTATCTGGTGCACTTCGACAGCCGTTCGCCGGACGGCACGATCTTCCTCAACCGGGACAGCAAGGACGGCAAGGGCTTCGGCTGGGACGAGGTCATGACGCTCGAACTCGACCGGCTCGACAGCCGGTACGCGCGCGTGGTGGTCGGTGTCGTCATCCAGCAGCGCGAGGCGGAGCGTACGTTCGTCAACGTACGGAACCCCGCCGTGCGCATCCGAGAGGGCTACACCGTCCTGGCCGAGGACGAATTCGCCTCGGTGCTCGGGGCGACGGCGGCGACCGTCGGCGAGTTCACGCGCGACGAGTCCGGCGGGTGGACCTTCCGGTCCGGCATGTACGGCTTCGAGGACGACCCGGCGACCTTCACCCGGCACATGGGCAGGGCACACCAGCCCTGACGGTCATCCGGTGCACGGGGCGACGATCGCGAGCGTCCGCGCCAGTGCGCCGAGGACCGGTTCCCGGTGGGTGGGCGTGCGCGGCGCCTCGTCCGTGTTGCGCCTCCTGACCCCGCGGTCGGCGAGGACGTACAGCATGCGCAGCGTACGCATGGTGTTCGACGCCCAGGCCGGGACCGGTCCGGGCTCACCCGTGCGGAAGGCCTCCGAGACGGGGATCAACCACTGCTCGGACTGGGCTTCGGTCAGCTCCGGATGGCAGAGGATCCGGGCCAGGGCGAGGGCGATGCGGTCGTCCTCCTGTGCGTCGAAGAGGTGGTCGGTGGGGGCCAGCAGCCGGTCCACGGCGCACTCGGCGAGTGGCAGCGGCCGCTGTCCGGGATGTTCGGCCAGGGCCGCCAGCAGATCGGCGCCGTGGGCGGCGGCGTGCACCCAGCCGAGCGCGGGATCATGCCCCCGCAGATCCGTCTCGGCGGGGTACCAGTCGCAGAAGGCGCGCCACCACTCCTCCCGCCAGGTCCCCGCCTCGACGATCCGGGCCAGGACGAGCGGCGCGAAGGCGCGGGCCTCGACGGCGGTGTCGGCGAAGTGCCGGGCCACGCTGTCGCCGAGGCCGTACCGCTCGCTCGCGTCGAGGACCGGTATCCAGCGCGCGGCGGTCGAGTAGGCCCCGTCGTCGCGCACGGACGGATCCGGTGAGCGCAGGTCCACGAGCAGTGTGTCGAGCGCCGCGGCGGGCGGGCCCGGCGAGTTCGCGGATGTCACCGTCGTACCTCTGCGATGTGGTCATGAGCGGAGGCTAGGGCCCAAAGGGGCGTGCGGGGACGGAAAAGGGACGCCGGCTCGATTCTCTTGATCACGCGATGAACCTGCCGCCACGGCGCCCGCCGCAAGAAGCGTCACAGACGCCGAGGGCGGTGGAGCCGGGAAACCGGCTCCACCGCCCTCAACGGTGGTTCACACCCTGACGGTGCCCGACCTCAGCTGCAGCCGCTGGTCGAGCCGCAGCCCTCGCAGATGTAGCAGGAGCCGGCGCGCTGCATCTTGGTGCCGCAGGAGAAGCAGAGCGGGGCGTCGGCCTGGATGCCCAGCTGCATCTCCACCAGCTCGGCGCTGGTGTGGGCCTGCTTCGGGGCTGGCTTGGCCGCCTCGGGCTCGGCCTTCGGCATGGCGACGGCCTTCAGCTCCTGGGCGCGCGGCGCCGACTGGGCCAGGCCCTCGACGTCGACCTCGTCGTCGATGGACGCCTCGTACGAACCGGTCTCCAGGTGACGCTGACGCTCCTCGGCGGAGTGGATGCCGAGCGCGGAGCGCGTCTCGAAGGGCAGGAAGTCCAGCGCCAGGCGGCGGAAGATGTAGTCGACGATCGACTGCGCCATCCGCACGTCCGGGTCGTCCGTCATGCCGGCCGGCTCGAAGCGCATGTTCGTGAACTTCGAGACGTACGTCTCCAGGGGCACGCCGTACTGGAGGCCGACGGAGACGGCGATGGAGAAGGCGTCCATCATGCCCGCGAGGGTCGAGCCCTGCTTGGACATCTTCAGGAAGACCTCGCCCAGACCGTCGTCCGGGTAGGAGTTGGCGGTCATGTAGCCCTCGGCACCGCCGACCGTGAAGGAGGTGGTGATGCCGGGACGACCCTTCGGAAGGCGCTTGCGGACCGGGCGGTACTCGACGACCTTCTCGACCGCGCCGCGGATGGTCTCCTCGGCCCTGGCCGTGACCTCGGCCTTCTCCTTCTCCTTGGTCTTGGCGGAGAGAGGCTGGCCGACCTTGCAGTTGTCGCGGTAGATCGCGAGCGCCTTGACGCCCAGCTTCCAGGCCTCGAAGTAGATCTCCTCGACCTCCTCGACGGTCGCCGTCTCCGGCATGTTGACCGTCTTGGACAGGGCGCCGGAGATCCACGGCTGGATCGCGGCCATCATGCGGACGTGGCCCATCGCGGAGATGGCGCGCTCGCCCATGGCGCAGTCGAAGACCTCGTAGTGCTCGGGCTTGAGGCCCGGGGCGTCGATCACATTGCCGTGCTCGGCGATGTGGGCGACGATCGCCTCGATCTGCTCCTCCTGGTAGCCCAGGCGGCGCAGGGCCTGCGGGACGGTGCCGTTGACGATCTGCATCGAGCCGCCGCCGACCAGCTTCTTGAACTTGACCAGGGCGAGGTCGGGCTCAAGGCCGGTGGTGTCGCAGGACATCGCGAGACCGATGGTGCCAGTCGGGGCGATGACGGACGCCTGGGAGTTACGGAAACCGTTCTGCTCACCGAGGCGGACGACGTCCTGCCAGGCCTCCGTGGCGGCGGCCCAGATCGGCGTGTCCAGGTCGTCCATGCGGACGGCCTTGGTGTTGGCGTCGGCGTGCTGCTTCATGACGCGCTTGTGGGCGTCGGCGTTGCGGGCGTAGCCGTCGTACGCGCCGACGACCGCGGCGAGTTCGGCGGAGCGGCGGTACGACGTGCCGGTCATCAGGGAGGTGATGGCACCGGCGAGGGCACGGCCGCCGTCGGAGTCGTACGCGTGGCCGGTCGCCATCAGCAGGGCGCCGAGGTTGGCGTAGCCGATGCCGAGCTGGCGGAACGCGCGGGTGTTCTCGCCGATCTTCTGGGTCGGGAAGTCCGCGAAGCAGATGGAGATGTCCATCGCGGTGATGACGAGCTCGACGACCTTGGCGAAGCGCTCGACGTCGAAGGACTGGCTGCCCTTGCCGTCGTCCTTCAGGAACTTCATCAGGTTCAGCGAGGCGAGGTTGCAGGACGTGTTGTCCAGGTGCATGTACTCGCTGCACGGGTTCGAGCCGTTGATACGGCCGGACTCCGGGCACGTGTGCCAGTGGTTGATCGTGTCGTCGTACTGGATGCCCGGGTCGGCGCAAGCCCAGGCGGCCTCGGCCATCTTGCGGAACAGGGCCTTGGCGTCGACCTCTTCGATGACCTCGCCGGTCATCCGCGCGCGGAGGCCGAACTTGCCGCCCCGCTCGACCGCCTTCATGAACTCGTCGTTCACACGGACCGAGTTGTTGGCGTTCTGGTACTGGACGGACGTGATGTCGTCGCCGCCCAGGTCCATGTCGAAGCCCGCGTCACGCAGGGCGCGGATCTTCTCCTCCTCCTTGACCTTGGTCTCGATGAAGTCCTCAATGTCCGGGTGGTCGACGTCGAGGATGACCATCTTGGCGGCGCGACGAGTGGCACCGCCCGACTTGATCGTTCCCGCGGAGGCGTCGGCGCCGCGCATGAAGGAGACGGGACCGGAGGCGTTGCCGCCGGAGGAGAGCAGCTCCTTGGAGGAGCGGATACGGGAGAGGTTCAGGCCGGCGCCGGAGCCGCCCTTGAAGATCATGCCCTCTTCCTTGTACCAGTCGAGGATCGACTCCATGGAGTCGTCGACGGACAGGATGAAGCAGGCGGAGACCTGCTGGGGCTGCGGGGTGCCCACGTTGAACCACACGGGGCTGTTGAAGCTGAAGATCTGGTGCAGGAGGGCGTACGCCAGCTCGTGCTCGAAGATCTCGGCGTCGGCGGGCGAGGCGAAGTACTTGTAGTCCTCGCCGGCCTTCCGGTACGTCTTCACGATGCGGTCGATCAGCTGCTTGAGGCTGACCTCTCGCTGCGGGGTGCCCACGGCACCCCGGAAGTACTTGCTGGTGACGATGTTGACCGCGTTCACCGACCAGAAGTCGGGGAACTCGACGCCACGCTGCTCGAAGTTGACCGAGCCGTCGCGCCAGTTGGTCATGACGACGTCACGGCGCTCCCAGGCCACCTCGTCGTACGGATGCACGCCGGGGGTGGTGTGGATGCGCTCGATACGCAGCCCCTTGCTGGCCTTGGTGCCCTTGGACCGGGAACCTCGTGCCGGGCCGCTCGCCGTCTCTGTCATGCCGCCTCCCTGTACGGGCTAAAACGCCCTGAAGTGCCACGATGTTCCCGTGACACGGTGTGCTGTCTTGTGTTGCGGGCACCCTCACGCTGCCGCCCACAACAGGTCTCGATCGCCGCCGTCCGGTCGGAACCGGGGTCTCCACCCGGTTCCCGCCCGCCGGTCAGTCGGCGGCGTGGGCAGGCACGGGGACCTCGCCGGTCCCCCCGCGCCCGCGGTCGTCCTCCTGGCTCCCCGCTCCCGCGTCTTCGTCGTCCACGGCGGGGCCTCGCCTCGCTTCCCGCAGTTCCGCGATGGCGGCCTCGAAGTCCTCCAGCGAGTCGAACGCCCGGTAGACGGAGGCGAATCGCAGATAGGCGACGAGGTCGAGCTCCTGCAACGGGCCGAGTATGGCCAGCCCCACGTCGTGGGTGGTCAGCTCGGCGCTTCCGGTGGCCCGCACCGCCTCCTCGACCCGCTGGCCGAGCTGGGCGAGCGCGTCCTCGGTGACAGGCCGTCCCTGGCACGCCTTGCGCACGCCGTTGATGACCTTGGTACGGCTGAAAGGCTCGGTGACTCCGGACCGCTTCACCACCATGAGCGAACACGTCTCCACGGTCGTGAAACGACGGGAGCAGTCAGGGCACTGGCGGCGCCTGCGGATCGACGTGCCGTCGTCGGTCGTACGGCTGTCGACGACACGGCTGTCGGGGTGCCTGCAGAAGGGGCAGTGCATGATCTCCAACCCTCCTCACAGCAGACTCAACAGCCCCAAGAGACCTCATGGGCCCCTCGAAGCAGCCCCAAGCATAGGCGATCGCCGTGGCCCCGAAGACCCGGGGGACCACAACTTGTGGGCTGCTGTAGCAATCCAACCACTAGATGTGGGGATTGGCTCATACATCGAGGCCATACGCGTGTCGCGCGCGTACGGATCGGCACCGCGCGATCGGACCGGCCTCACCCGCAACACGCGTGCGCAGAGCCGTATCGCCAGGGCATTTACGGAGATACGGTGGGCGCCGCACGGAGCAGACGTAGGACTCCGGCGCAGAAGGGGACCGCCGTCCGGTTGACCGGATTCCGGATGGCAGACTGGGGAAGCGGCCCACAAGGTCATGACCCCGGCGGTGAAGCGTACAGCAACGGGCTGTTTTGTCCGCCAGGGACCGCGTCAGCCATACACCCAAACACATGATCGCGACAGGTGAACCGCGATTTTTCACTCGAACGTGTGTTTGGCGCAACCTTTCGAAAGCAACTACCGTTGTGCAGCAGGGAGACCATCGAGAGGGGCCGACGTGACCACCACCGCAGACAGTGCCACCATCACTGCCCAGGACCGCTCCCAGGGCCGACTTGAGCCGGTGCATGCGATGAACGAAGCCACGAATCCCGAGGGGCACAAGCGCTCCCTGCCTGGCCGACCTCCAGGCATCCGGGCCGACAGCTCGGGGCTGACCGACCGGCAGCGCCGCGTGATCGAGGTCATCAGGGACTCGGTGCAGCGGCGGGGCTACCCGCCGTCCATGCGGGAGATCGGCCAGGCCGTCGGCCTCTCCAGCACCTCCTCCGTCGCACACCAGTTGATGGCATTGGAGCGGAAGGGCTTCCTGCGCCGCGACCCGCACCGCCCGCGCGCGTACGAGGTGCGCGGCTCCGACCAGGCCGTGACGGTGCAGCCCACGGACACCGCCGGCAAGCCCGCCGCGTCGTACGTGCCGCTGGTCGGCCGGATCGCCGCCGGTGGGCCGATCCTCGCCGAGGAGTCGGTCGAGGACGTGTTCCCGCTCCCCCGGCAGCTGGTCGGTGACGGCGAGCTCTTCGTCCTGAAGGTCGTCGGCGACTCCATGATCGAGGCCGCGATCTGTGACGGCGACTGGGTCACCGTCCGCCGCCAGCCGGTCGCCGAGAACGGCGACATCGTGGCCGCCATGCTCGACGGCGAGGCCACCGTCAAGCGCTTCAAGCGCGAGGACGGCCATGTTTGGCTGCTCCCCCACAACTCGGCCTACGAGCCGATCCCCGGCGACGACGCGACCATCCTCGGCAAGGTCGTCGCGGTGCTGCGCCGCGTGTGACGGCTGCGATGGACGGGCCGAAACGGCGCGTCCCCTGACCGGGCCCCGGGACCCCTGCGCCGGTTCCGGGGCCCTGTGCTGTGCGGGACCCGGTCCCGGACCGCATGACATCGCGGGGTGGCCGGTCCCGGCGCCGGGACCGGCCACCCCGCGATCACTCCGCCTCCGCCTGCTTCGCCTTGGCGTCGATGGCGGCCAGCGACTTCCGGACCTGGTTACGGTCCGTCGTGTACCAGAAGTCGGGCAGCGACGCCTTGAGATAGCCGCCGTACCGAGCCGTGGCCAGCCGCTGATCCAGTACGGCGACGATGCCCCGGTCCCCCGTGGCGCGTACGAGACGGCCGGCGCCCTGGGCCATGAGGAGCGCCGCGTGGGTCGCGGCGACCGCCATGAAGCCATTGCCTCCGGCGTCCTCCACCGCCTTCTGCCGGGCGCTCATCAGGGGGTCGTCGGGGCGCGGGAACGGGATCTTGTCCATGACGACCAGCTGGCAGCTGGAGCCGGGGACATCGACGCCCTGCCACAGCGACAGCGTGCCGAACAGACAGGTCTTCGGGTCCGCCGCGAAGTTCTTGATCAGCTCGCCGAGGGTCTCCTCGCCCTGGAGCAGGATCGGGAACTCGGGGATCCGGGAGCGCAGCTCCTCCGCGGCGAGCTGGGCGCCCCGCATGGAGGAGAACAGGCCCAGCGTGCGGCCGCCGGCCGACTGGATGAGCTCGGTCAGCTCGTCGAGCATGTCGGCGCGGTCGCCGTCCCGCGCCGGGCGGGACAGGTGCTTGGCGACATAGAGGATGCCCTGCTTGCGGTAGTCGAAGGGCGAACCGACGTCGACGCCCTTCCACTTCGGCAGGTCCTCGCCCTCCGTGCCCTCGGGCGCGAGGCCCAGGGACGCGCCCACTCCGTTGAAGTCGCCGCCGAGCTTGAGCGTCGCGGAGGTGAGCACGACGGAGCGGTCCGCGAAGAGCTTCTCCCGCAGGAGACCCGAGACGGACATGGGTGCCACGCGCAGGGAGGCACCGAAGCGGTCGTGGCGTTCGTACCAGACGACGTCCCACTCGGAGCCGTTCACCACGCGCTCCGCCACGTCGTGGACCGTCTCGACCGAGGCCAGCGCCTGCTTGCGGACCGCGTCCTCGTCCTGGACGGACTTGTCGCGGGTCGTGCCGAGCGCGGAGATGACGGTGCGGGCGGCGTCGCGCAGTGCCATCAGGGCGTAGGCGAGGTCCTCCGGGATCTCCTCCAGCCGCCCGGGCAGGGCCAGCTCCATCAGCCGCTCGAAGCCCTCGGCGGCGGTCTCGAGCTGGTCGGCGGCCTTCTCGTTCACCAGCTTCGCCGCGCGGCGCACCGCGCGGTTGACCTGGCCGGGCGTGAGCTCGCCGGTGGCGACGCCGGTGACGCGGGAGACCAGTTCATGGGCCTCGTCCACGATCAGCACCTCGTGCTGCGGCAGTACCGGCGCGCCCTCGATGGCGTCGATCGCGAGCAGGGCGTGGTTGGTGACGACCACCTCGGCGAGCTTGGCGCGCTCGCGGGCCGCCTCCGCGAAGCACTCGGCGCCGTACGCGCACTTCGTGGCGCCCAGGCACTCCCGGGAGGACACCGACACCTGCGCCCAGGCGCGGTCGGACACGCCCGGCGTGAGGTCGTCGCGGTCGCCGCTCTCGGTCTCGTCCGCCCAGTCGCGCAGCCGCAGCAGGTCCTGGCCCAGCTTGCTGGTGGGCGCCGCGGCCTCGAACTGGTCGAAGAGTCCCTCTTCCTCGTCCTGCGGTACTCCCTCGTGCAGCCGGTGCAGGCACAGGTAGTTCGATCTGCCCTTGAGCATCGCGAACTCGGGGCGGCGGCGCAGCAGCGGGTGCAGCGCGTCCACCGTGCGCGGCAGGTCGCGTTCCACGAGCTGGCGCTGCAGGGCGAGGGTGGCCGTCGCCACGACGACGCGCTCCCCGTGTGCGAGCGCGGGCACGAGATAGCCGAGCGACTTTCCGGTGCCGGTGCCGGCCTGGACGAGCAGATGGGATTCGTCGTCGATCGCCTCGGCGACCGATTCGGCCATGGTCACCTGGCCGGGGCGCTCCGTACCGCCGACGGCTGAGACGGCGGCATGCAGGAGTTCAGGGAGGGAGGGCTTCGTCATAGCGCGACCACCCTACGACCCGGCACTGACAAACGGGCGATCAAGGCTGGGACCAGGGGTGGGACCGGGGCTGGGATCACGGTGGGGTTCCTCGGCGTCGTCGCGCGGCCTACATCAGATGGCGCAGGGACCGGTCCCGGATCATGAGGGCGGCCCGCTTGGCGGGCAGGTCGACCTCCTCGGCGTACCGGAAACCCGCCTTCAGGAAGGCGGCCACGGAGGCGGTGTTACGGAGATCGGGCTCCGCGACGACGCGTACGCAGGCGGGGCGACGGTCGAGGACCAGGTCGGCCACGGCCCTGAGCAGGGCGGAACCCAGCCCCCGCCCGCGGTCGGCGACACCGCCGATGAGGAGGTGGATGCCGGTGTCGTGCGGGCGGGACGGGTAGTAGCGGGCCAGCGGGTCCAGGTCCGCCCGGTAGATCTCCCAGTAGCTCATCGGGGTGCCGTCCAGGATGCCGACGCACGGGACGCTGCGCCCGTCGCCGGTCAGTTGCGCCCGCAGATGGTCCTCGGTCTGGGCCCCGGAACCGGCCAGCTCCCAGAAGGCGGAGACGGCGGGGTCGTTCATCCAGCGGCGGATGAGTGGAAGGTCGCGGTCGAGGCGGACCGGGTGCAGCTGGAACGAGCCGACGGGGGTCGCGATCGGCCCCCAGGCACGGACGCCGTCGAGCAGGTCCTCGTGCGCCGCGACGGGCCGGTCGCCCGCCGGGACCTGCACCCGGGTGGTCGGGACGTGCCACAGATCGCCCGCGTCCGGCCATCGGTCGCCCGCGTCCGGCCATGGGTCGCCGACGCCCTGGCACTGGTCGCCCCCGTCCTGCCATAGGTCTGGTGTGTCCCGCCGCCGGTCGGGCTCGTCCGGCCATCGGTCGGCGAGGTCCCGCCCGTCGTCGGCCGGGACGAGCCGGTCCTCCGTGTCTCCCCCGCGGCCGTGCGCGTCGTACGTGTCGTATGCGTCGTACGTGTCGGGCGCCTTCCCTGCCATCAGGGCGACGAATTCGTCGGGCAGGCGCAGGTCCAGCGTGTCTTCGCAGTTCTCGCTGACCTCGCCGGGGTCGGCGCAGCCCGGGTGAGCAGGGACAGGGCCGGCGTCGGCGCTCGCGTCGGTGGGAGGCACGGCGGGCTCCTCTCAGGAGACGGGGTGGGGCATGTTCCTCGGAAGTGAAGGACGTCGATGTCGTGCGGTTCAGGGGTGGGTCGTGCGGTTCAGCAGTGCAGGGGGTTGGCGATGGTGACGTAGACGGACTGGGTGTCGACCGGGCCCACGAGTTCGTCGAGGCCGTGCAGCCGGGTGAGCAGGTTGGCCTTGCAGCGCAGGACGGGCGAGTCGAGCAGCCGGGCCGGCAGGGAGGTGCGCGGCGCGGAGGGTCCCGAGGCGACACCTGTGAGGAAGCGGCGGAAGGCGGCGAGCAGCAGCTGTTCGTCGGCGAGGCGCTGGGAGCCGAACGCGCCGATCAGGCCGAGCACGTTGTTGATGGCGAGGTAGTACGCGAAGCGTTCGTCGGTGACCTCGTCGGAGACGAAGGTGTCGCTGTGCTCGCCGATGCCGGGCAGCCGGGAGTCGAGTTCGGTGCGCCGGGACTCGCGGAAGTAGTAGCCCTGGTTGTCGCGATAGCGGCCGCCGGCGGGCCAGCCGTCGCCGTCCAGCAGGAGCAGCGTGTTCTGCTGGTGGGCCTCCAGTGCGACGCCGGCCTCGCTGTCCAGCCACAGCACCGGGCGTACGACCTGTTCCAGATAGCGCAGGAACCATTCGGTGGCGACGGCTGCGAGGGGTCGCCCGGTCCGTTCGGCGAGCCGTGTGACGACCTGCGCGAGCCGGGACCGGACCGGCGCCGTCGCCCCCGGTCCGCCGTCGGCAGCGGTGCCGGTGGGGCCGTAGGGCCGGGGTGAGACCAGTCCGGCGATGCAGGAGACGTCGTCCGACGGGACGAACGGGTTGTGCCGGATCATCACGTCGAGGCCGGGCACGGGCCGGCCGTCGGGACCGTCGACGGCCAGCCAGGCCGGGTCGCGGACGATGTCGAAGCCGGGGTGAGCGGCCTGCCAGGCCTTGGCCAGACCGGCGCGCAGCAGGCGGTGCACCTCAACGCCACGGTGGAGTTCCTTGCGGAGGTTCTCCCGACGGGAGTTGGTGATCCGCAGGCCCAGGGAGAGCTTGAGCATCGCCGGGCCGCCGGGCTGGTGGACGGTGCGTACCGAGGAGGTGGGGTGCCACGGGGAGCCGTGCGGGCCGAGTTCCCGGAGGAGTCCGGCATCGAGGAGCGCCGCGGTCTCGGTGCGCAGCCGGACCTCGCGTGCCTGCCAGGGATGCAGGGGCAGGGCGGCGTGGCCGTCGGGCAGCGGGAGCCCGGCTCCGGCGAGCCACGCCGTGAGCTGCGCGGCGGGAACGGGGCGGCCGCGTTCGGTCCAGGCCGAGTCGGTCGCCAGAAGGGACGGCGCGACGGCCATCCAGTGCAGCGGGAAGGAGCCGCGCAACTCCGGTGAGTACAGGCGGGCTTCGGCCTCGGACAGGCCTTCTCGGCTCTTCGGGGTCGGATGCAGCGGGTGCCCGAGCAGCAGCGCCTGTTCGGCGGCGAGGAAGAGGTCGGGGCCGTCGGCGGGGCGCCGGCGCCGGTCGCTGATGAAGGTGACGGTACGGCGCAGGGAGTCGGCGACCCTGGCGACCAGGTCACCCCCGTCGCCGCGCACGCCGGCCACGCGGGCGGCCGGGCCGGAGTCGGCGCCGCCCGGCGTCTCGCGGGTGAGCAGGGCGGCGAGGGTGACCGCGTCGAGCGGTGGGGCGTCCTCGGGGGCGTCGGCGAGGCGCGGGAGTCCGAAGCGGTGCCAGCCCGCCGGGGACCAGTAGCGGACCGGCGCCGTCACGGCCGTACCGCTGGTGGGGAGCGGGATGCGGAGGGTGCCGGCGTCGGGTGCGGTGAGGCCCGTCTCCCGCACCCAGCAGCGGAGGAGGCTGTCGACGGCCGCGGCCTGGGCGGCGACCTGGGGGTCGGGGTGCTCCAGGTGGTCGCCGGAGGTGCCCTGGGGGCGTGCGGCTTCCGGGGTCCGGGCCTTCTGCGCGGGTACC
>NZ_JADDRL010000186.1 GCF_021538895.1 Streptomyces olivochromogenes
TAGTTCGCCCACGAACTCCACCGATCTCGGGACCTTGTAGTTGGCCATTTCGCGGCGGGACCAGGCGATCAGGTCGTCCGCTGTCAGGAGGGCGTCGGGGCGGCGGACGACGAATGCCTTGCCGACCTCGCCGAGGCGGGGGTCCGGGGTGCCGATGACCGCCACGTCGGCCACGTCGGGGTGCAGGCCGAGGAGTTGCTCGATCTCGGCGGGGTACGCGTTGAAGCCGCCGACGATGAACATGTCCTTCAGACGGTCCGTGATGCGGAGGTTGCCCGCCGGGTCCAGGACGCCCACGTCGCCCGTGTGCAGCCAGCCGTCCTCGGTGATCACCTCCGCCGTCGCCGTCTCGTCCTCGTAGTAGCCGCGCATGACGTTGAAGCCGCGGACCAGCACCTCGCCCGGCACCCCCGGACCCTGCGGCGCCCCCGCCCCGTCGGCGATCCGGACCTCCGTGCCGGGTATCGCCCGGCCCGACGTCGACGCGATCACCGTCGGGTCGTCGCCGCGGCGGCACATCGTGACGATGCCGCTCGCCTCCGAGAGGCCGTAGGCCGTCAGGACGGTGCAGACGCCGAGTTCACCCCTGAGGCGTTCCACCAGCCGCAGCGGGACCACCGCCGCCCCCGTCACGACCAGGCGCAGCGCCGAGAGGTCGTGCGCGTCGCGGGCGGGGTGGTCGAGGAGGGACTGGTGGAGGGTCGGGGGGCCGGGCAGGACCGACACCCGCTCCGCCGCGATGTTCGCCAGCGCCGTGTCCACGTTGAAGACCGGCTGCGGGATCATCGTCGCGCCGCGCATCAGGCACGCGATGACCCCGGCCTTGTAGCCGAAGGTGTGGAAGAAGGGGTTCACGATCAGGTAGCGGTCGGTCGAGCGCAGGCCCGCCAGGTCCGCCCAGATCTCGTACGCCCGCAGCGTCTGCGCGTGGGTGATCAGCGCGCCCTTCGGGCGGCCCGTAGTCCCCGACGTGAAGATGATGTCCGAGGCGCAGCCGCCGTCCAACCGCGCGGCGCGCCCGCGTACTTCCCGGTCTCCGACGCACTCGCCGCTCGCCAGGAAGTCCTTCCAGGTGCGGAAGCCGGGCGGAGCGTCCTCCGAGAGGACCACCGCCTGTCGGAGCGCCGGCAGGCCCGGGAGCGGGCCCGAGGCGGCGTCGCCCTCGCCGGCCGCGCGCCGCAGCGACGCCACGTACGAGGTCCCGAGGAACGTGCCCGTCACGAACAGGAGCCGGGTGCCGCTGCGGCGCAGGACGTCGGCCGCCTCCGTACCCTTGAAGCGCGTGTTGAGGGGGACCAGGACCGCGCCCGCCGACACCGCGCCGAGTGCCGCGACGATCCAGTCGAGGGAGTTGGGGGCCCAGATGGCCACCCGGTCGCCCACCTCCAGCCCGCTCGCGATGCAGGCCGCCGCCGCGCGTTCCACCCGCGCGCCCAACTCCACGTACGAGATCCTCGCACGGCCGTCCACCACCGCCTCGGCGTCCGCGTACCGCTCCGCCGCCGACCGCACCAAGCCCGGAATGCTGCCCCACTCCACGTCACCGCGCACGACCACCCAGCCTCCCCAACGCGTAGCTGACTGGTCGTCAGATTAGCTGTAACCTGACGGGCTGTCAGCAGAGGGTGGGCATGGCATTGCGGAGGTGGGCGCGGCATGGCCGGAGGAGCGGAAAAGGCGGGAGGGGCAAGAGGATCAGGAGGGGTGAGAGGGCCGGGAGGGGCCGGGGGATCCAGCACCGTGGGGATCAAGGACGCCACCGCCATCGTCGGGATCGGGCAGACCGGATTCGCCAAGCGGCTTCCCGAGGACGAGAAGACCCTCGCCTGCCGGGCCGTCCTCGCCGCCCTCGACGACGCCGGGATCGATCCCGGCGAGGTCGACGCGCTCGCCTCCTTCACGATGGAGGAGACGGAGGAGGTCGAGCTCGCCAAGGCGGTCGGGTTCGGTGATCTGACCTTCTTCAGCAAGATCGGGTACGGCGGGGGCGGCTCCTGCGCGACCGTCGCGCACCTGGCCACCGCCATCGCCGCCGGGCAGGCCACCGTGGGGGTCGCCTGGCGGTCGCGCAAGCGCGGGAGCGGGCCCAGGCCCTGGACCAACACCGCCGTTCAGCTGCCCACACCGGCCCAGTGGACCCGGCCCTTCGGGCTGCTGCGGCCCGTGGACGAGATCGCGATGCTCGCCCGCCGCTACATGCACGAGTACGGCGCCACGCGCGACCACCTCTTCAACGTCGCCCTGGCCTGCCGCAACCGGGCCAACCAGAACCCGGACGCGATCATGTACGAGCGGCCCCTGACCCGCGAGATGTACATGACCTCCCGGTGGATCAGCGAGCCCCTCTGCCTCTTCGACAACTGCCTCGAGACGGACGGCGCGTTGGCCTGCGTGGTCGTCTCCGCCGAGCGGGCCCGGGACTGCCGGCGGCGGCCGGTGTACGTCCACTCCGCCGCCCAGGGGCTGCCCGCCCAGCACCACGGCATGGTGAACTACTGGAACGACGACCCCCTCACCGGCCCGGCCTGGACCGCCGCCCGGCATCTGTGGAAGCACGCCGACCTCACCCCTCAGGATGTGGACGTCGCCCAGATATACGACGCGTTCAGCCCGCTCATACCACTGTCGCTGGAGGGCTACGGGTTCTGCGGGAGGGGCGAGGGCGGGGCGTTCACCGAGGGGGGCGCCCTGGAGATCGGCGGGCGGCTGCCCATCAACACCGGCGGGGGCGGGCTCTCCGAGGCGTACGTCCACGGCTTCAACCTCATCACCGAGGGCGTGAAGCAGCTGCGCGGAACCAGTACCGCCCAGGTCCCCGGCGCCTCCACCTGCCTGGTCACGGCGGGCGAGGGAGTCCCCACGTCCGCGCTGCTGCTGAGGAGTTGACCGACATGCTGTCTCCCGTCATCGATACCGAAGGCGCCCCCTTCTGGGAGTACGCCGGCCGCGGCGAGCTCCGCGTCCAGGCCTGCGCCGAGTGCGGCGAGGTGCGTTTCCCGCCCCGGCCCTGCTGCCCGCACTGCCGGTCCTTCGCGTGCGAGTGGCGGCGGACGGACGGGCGGGGACGCATCTGGTCGTACGTCCGCCCCCATCCGCCTCTCCTGCCCGACTACGCCGCGCAGGCCCCGTACCACGTCGTCCTCGTCGAGCTCGATGAGGCGCCCCGGATACGGCTCGTGGGGAATCTGGTGAGCGGGCCCGGTGCGCCGCTCGACTCCGTTCCCGAGGAGCGCGTGCGGATCGGGGCCCGGGTGCAGTTCGTGTTCGATCCCGGCAGCGGGCTTCCGCAGTGGGTCCTGGAGCGCTCGTGAGCGACAGCCTGCGCGTCAGCGCCGACAAGGACACCGGCGTCGCGGTGGTCACCCTGGACCGGCCCGCGAGGCTGAACGCCATCGATCTCACCATGGCCGGTGAACTCGCGGACACCTGGCGGGAGTTGCGGTTCGACGACGCCGTACGGGCCGTGGTGCTCACCGGCGCCGGGGAGCGGGCCTTCAGTACGGGGATCGACCGGGACGCCGTGGTGCCGCAGCCGTCGTCGCCGTACATGCAGGACGATCCGCTGCTGCGCGTCGGACCGAAGGCGAACGACCTGTGGAAGCCGGTCGTCACCGCCGTGTGCGGGATGGCCTGCGGGGGCGCCTTCTACCTCCTCGGGGAGTCGGACTTCATCGTCGCGGACACCACCGCCGCCTTCTTCGACCCGCACACCGGCTACGGCATGGTCAGCGCCTACGAGTCCGTGCTGATGGCGCAGCGCATGCCCTACGGGGAGGTCGCGCGGATGGCGCTCATGGGCAACGCCGAACGGATCGGGGCGCGGCGGGCGTACGAGATCGGGCTCGTCTCCGAACTCACCGAGCCGGGCGGGGCGTTGGAGGCAGCGGTGCGGTGCGCGGTCGTGCTGGCCGGGTATCCGACGGAGGCCGTGCAGGGGACGGTGCGGGCGCTGTGGGCGGCGAAGGAGGCGGGCCGGGCACAGGCGTTCGCGCAGGCGCCGCATCTGATAGCGCTGGGGAACCTGCCGCCCGAGCGCCAGGCGGAGCTGTTCGGGGGGCGGGACGGGCGGACGTACCGTACACGCTGAGTCACCACTCGTACGCGTGGCGGGCACCGTCCGCCGGGCGTAGCGTCTGCTGTGAGAGCGAGGAGCCCTCCCCGGAGCGACGGCCGCCGTCCACAGCCCCTTCCGTGCGACTACTGGTACGGCGGCCGTCCCCGAGGAGTCCCGTCACGCCGTACGCGCGGTGCCCGTGCCCTTCTCCGCGTCGAGGGCGTAGACGCAGCGGTCCTTGCTGCAGGCGTACACCACACCGTCCTTGACGACCGGGGAGCCGGTGATCTCGCCGCCGGTGGCCAGCTTCCAGCGCAGGCGTCCGTCGTCGGCCTTCAGGGTGTACAGCAGGTGGTCGGTGGAGCCGAAGTGGATACGGCCCTCGGCGACCGCGGGGGCGCCGACGATGTCGCCGCCGGACTGGAAGCGCCACTTGGGAGTGCCGGTGACCGCGTCCAGGGTGTAGAGGCCCTTGCCGCTGCCGACGTGGACGTGGCCCGCGGCCACCAGCACCGGATCGATGGAGGCGCGGGCCTCGGTGGCGATGCGCCAGCGGTCGCGGCCGTCGGTGGCGTCGAGGGCGTACACCGTGCCGAGGTAGTCGGCGAGGTAGATGCCGCCGCCGGTGACCGCCGGGCCGGGGACGAAGGTGGGCGGGCAGAGGAAGACCGCGGGGGCCTCGAAGTGCCAGCGCACCATGCCGCTCGCCACGTCGACGGCGAGGACGCGGGTGCCCGCGGAGATGTAGACGTAGCCGTCCGGCGCCGGGGTGAGGCGGACCGGGACGCCGCCGCAGGAGGCCGCGTCGCCGATGGGGTAGGACCAGCGCTCCTCGCCCGTGCGGGCGTCCAGGGCGCGCAGCCGGGCGTCCTGCCAGACGTAGACGGTGCCGTCGTGGACGGCGGGTCCGGCCTCGGGGGACTCGAAGTCGGTCTGGCAGCCGCTGATCTCCCACAGCTTCTGCCCGTTGGCGGCCTCCCAGGCCTGCACGCCGCCGCCGCGGGTGCCGGTGACGACCGTGCCCCGGTCGGCGTGCAGGGAGTACACCCAGGACTCCGTGGACAGCCGCCACAGGTCGGCGCCCTCGCGGGCCTCCAGGGCGAACAGGGTGGGGCCGTCGGAGGCGTGGATACGGCCGTCCGCGACCGCCATCGACCAGGCCACGTCCCGGGTCTTGAAGCGGCGCCGGCCGGTACCCACGTCCAGGGCGTGCACCTCGAAGGAGGTGACGTAGACGAGGTCGCCGTCGACGGACGGGGTGCCCCACACGTCGTTGGACATGCGGAAGCGCCAGGGGCGCCAGCCGGACGCCGTCTCCGGCGGCGCGGGCGGGGGCGCCGGTACGGCGGGGTCGGCGCCGTTGACCCCGGGGCGCGGGCGGGACCAGCTGGCGACCAGACCGGCCTCCGGCGGGGGCGCCTTGACGGCGGCGGCGCGGGCGTCGGCGACGCGCGGGCCGGGGCCGATGGGCACCGGGGCGCCGGCCAGCCGGACGGGGCCGGTGTCGGGGGCGCCCGCCGGGGTGCCGACCGGCAGGGCCGGGCCCGGGATCACCGGGTCGTGCGAGGGCGGAGGCGGCAGCGCGGCGCGTCCGCCGCTGCGCGGGCCGGCGGGGGCGGGCTTGGCCGCCGGGCGGCCGCCGCGGCGGGACTCGATGAGGGCGACGGCCTTCTCGGGCAGCCAGGCCGAGGCCGTGCCGCTGTCGTCGGAGCCGGAGCCGAACAGGTGCGGGGCGAGCTGGGCCTGGAGGTCGGCGGGGTTGGGCCGGCCGGTGGCCTCCATCTGCATGCAGGACTCGATCAGCGGACGCAGCTCGTCCGGGAGGCCCTCCAGGTCGGGGCCCTCGCGCAGCAGCATGAAGACGGTCTCGACGGGGTTGGCGCCGTGGAAGGGCGGGTGTCCGGTGGCGGCGAACACCAGCATCGAGCCGAGCGAGAAGACGTCGCTGGCGCCGGTCACGCTCCGCGAGTCCTTGGCCTGCTCGGGGGACATGTAGGCGGGGGTGCCGACGGCGACGTTCGTCATCGTCAAACGGGTGTTCGAGACGCCGGACGCGATACCGAAGTCGATGACGCGGGGACCGTCCTCGACGACGAGCACGTTGGAGGGCTTGAGGTCGCGGTGGACCAGCCCGGCGCCGTGGATGGACTGCAGGGCCTCCGCCACGCCCGCCGCAAGCCAGCGCACCGCCTGGGCCGGTAGCGGCCCGCAGTCGTTCACTATTTCTTCGAGGGAGGGCGCGGGGACGTACGCGGTGGCCAGCCAGGGCACGGCGGCGCGCGGGTCGGCGTCGACGACGGCCGCCGTGTAGAAGCCGGAGACCGCCCGGGCCGCCTCCACCTCGCGCGTGAAGCGGACGCGGAAGAGCTGGTCCTCGGCGAGCTCGGTCCGGACCGTCTTGATCGCCACGCGCCGGCCGGACGCCGAGCGCGCGAGATAGACCAGCCCCATGCCGCCGGCACCCAGCCGTCCCAGCACCTCGAACGGCCCGATCCGCCGCGGATCGTGCTGCGTCAGCTGATCCACCACTTGCCTGCCACCTCCCCGTACGAGCCGCGTCACCCACATATGTACGCGACCCCGTGCAGCGTCTCACCACCGCACCGCCGTGGCGGCACGCACCCCGATTCTTCCTGGCTCGGGCACAGGTTGCGAACCCGGTGATTTATCGGGGTGTCTCGTGATAAACGAGACATTCCACGGCCGCTTGCGGTGTCGCTTCCGCCGTCGCTAGCGCTGAAGCAGCGCGAACGACGCCCCCTGATTGTCGGTCACGACGGCCACAGTGCCGTACGACGTCTCAAAGGGTGGCGCCTGCACCCGCCCGCCGAGCCCGCGCACCGCCTCCAGCGCGTCGTCGAGGTCCTCCACCCGGAAGTGGACGAGGAAGTGCGAGGGCATCTCGGCCGGGAAGACGTCGGAGACGGGCGCACGGCCGAAATCGGGCTCGGTGTCCGCGTCGAACAGGGCGTCGTGGAAGAGCTCGCCGTAGAAGGCGTTGGCCTCCTCGGTGTCCCGGGTGTAGAGCTGGACCCAGGCGAAGGTGCCCGGCTCGTGCCGCGCCCCGAAGCCGCTGTGGCTGCCCGGCTGCCACAGGCCGAAGACGGCGCCGCCGGGGTCGACGGCGAGGGCGGCCGTGCCCAGCGCCTCGATCCGCGTGGGCGCCGTCACCACCTGCCCGCCGGCCGCCAGGATCCGGCGGCACAGCGCCGCCGCGTCCGGGGTCGCGAAATACACCGTCCACACGGTGGGCATCCGGCCGTCCGTCTTGTGCCCGAGCGTGGCGACGGGCGAGCCGTCCTTGCGCGCCCACACCAAGGTGCCGACGGCGTCCTCGAAGGACCACCCGAAGAGCTCACCGTAGAACCGCTTCCCCGCCTCTACGTCGGGAAGCTGCGCGTCCACCCAGCACGGGACGCCCTCTCCGTACACCGATGCCCTGTTTTCGGCCATGCCGCCAAAGTAACTGCGCCGCGCGCAACCCGCAGACCAGGCACACCACCCTCCGCACCCCCATGCACCCCATTTGCAGTCGGCCGAATCGCGCTCCGATCACCCCTCGGTAAGCTGACGGCATGACAGGACAAGTGCGTACCGTCGACGGCCGCGTGGCCGGCCGGCGTGGGCAGGCGACCCGGCAGAAGCTGCTCGACTGCCTCAGCGAGATGCTCAGCTCCTCCCCCTACCGGGACGTCAAGGTCATCGATGTCGCCCGGAAGGCGGGCACTTCGCCCGCGACCTTCTACCAGTACTTCCCGGACGTCGAAGGCGCCGTCCTGGAGATCGCCGACCAAATGGCCGCCGAGGGCGCCGGGTTGACCGAGCTCCTCGAAGGGCGGTCCTGGGTCGGCAAGGCGGGCTGGCAGACCGCCCAGGAACTCGTCGACGGGTTCCTGGAGTTCTGGCGCAAGAACGACGCGATCCTGCGTGTCGTGGACCTCGGTGCCGCAGAAGGGGACAAACGGTTCTACAAGATCCGTATGAAGATCCTGAACTCGGTGAACAACTCCCTCTCGGACTCGATTGCCGAACTCCAGTCCAAGGGCAGGATCGACAAGGACGTGAACCCCGCGGCGATCGCGGGTTCCCTGGTCGCGATGCTCGCGGCGGTGGCCGGACACCAGAAGGGCTTCCAGACCTGGGGTGTCAAACAGGCCGAACTCAAGCCGAACCTGGCGCTGTTGGTACATCTGGGCGTGACCGGGAAGAAGCCGACGAAGTAGCCCTTGACGCCAACGGGCCGTTACCGACTCGAAGTCCTGTCTCGCGGGCGGTAGTTCACCGAGGTGAGCTGCCGCCCGTCGCGCTAGGCGGGCAGCGGCCGGTCCCGCACCACGTGCTTCATCACCAGCGTGGACGTCAGCCGCTGCACCCCTGGCAGCGTCGCCAGCCGCTCGTCGTACAGCCGCTGGAAGGCGGCGAGATCGGCGGTGGCCACCCGCAGCAGATAGTCCGGTTCGCCGAACAGCCGCTGCGCGTCGAGCACGTACTCCACCTCGCTGACCGCCCGCTCGAAGTCGGCGACCGTATCCCGGTCCTCCTGCCGCATGGAGACGAAGACCAGCGCCTCGAAGTTCAGCCCGAGGGCGGCCGGGTCGACCACCGCCCGGTACCCCTGGATGGCACCCGACCGCTCCAGCTCGCGCAGCCGCCGGTGGCACGGCGAGACACTCAGCCGCACCCGCGCGGCCAGCTCGGTCACGGTCAGCCGGCCGTCCTGCTGGAGCTCGGCAAGGATCTTCTGGTCCACGTCGTCCATGAAGTAGATATTTGCTCAGAACCCGCGATCATGGGCAAATTTCAGGAACACTTTCGGGACATTCCCGCCTAACGTCACCTCCATGGACTCGGGACTCCTTCTCTCCTTCCTCGCCGTGGACCTGCTGCTGGTGTGCGTGCCGGGCGCCGACTGGGCGTACACCATCGCGGCCGGACTGCGCGGCAGGTCGGTGCTCACGGCCGTGTCGGGCCTCGTCGCGGGCTACGCGCTGCACACGGCACTGGCGACGGCGGGTCTCGCGGTACTGGTCGCGGGCTCGCCCCGGCTGCTGACCGCGCTCACGGTGGCGGGGGCCGGGTACCTGGTGTGGCTGGGGTGGGGAGTGCTGCGCAGGCCGGGGGTGCCCGGGGCGGGCGCGGCCGGCGGCACGGAGGCGGCCGTCGGCGCGAGCGCCGGACGGGTCTTCCTGCGCGGCGCCGCGATCAGCGGACTCAACCCCAAGGGCCTGCTGCTGTACCTGTCCGTACTCCCCCAGTTCCTGACCACGGGCGACGGGCACCACCTGCCCGTCCCCGTCCAGACCGCCACGCTCGGACTCCTCCACATGGCCTGCTGCGCCGCCGTCTACCTCACGGTCGGCGCCCTCTCCCGCGCCCTGCTCGGCGCGCGCCCCGCGGCGGCCCGTGCGGTGACCCGCACGTCGGGCGCGGCGATGCTGGGCATCGGGGCGCTGCTGCTGGTGGAGCGCCTGGCGACGCTGTAGGGCCGCCCGGCGACTTTGCGGGGCTACGGCTGCCTTCGTACGATCCGGAAGACCCGGATCTCCCGGTCCACCCGCGCCTGGTACGTCGCGTACGGCGGCCAGAACGCCAGCAGCGCCTGCCAGGCCGCCGCCCGCTCCTCCCCCGCCAGCAGCCGGGCCGTCACCGGGATCTCCTCGCCCTTCCAGCTGACGGAGGCGTCGGGGTGGGCGAGGAGGTTGTGGGTCCAGGCCGGGTGGTCGGTCCGCCCGAAGTTGGACCCGACGAGTATCCAGCCGCGCCCGCCCTCCTCGGGCATGCAGGCGAGCGGCGTACGCCGCGCCAGCCCGCTGCGCGCCCCCGTGACCGTCAGCACGACCCCCGGCAGCAACTGCGCGCTGAGCAGGACCTTCCCGCGCGTGACCCGGTGGACGCCCCGGTCCAGCGCCGGAATCAGATGCGGGGCCACCTTCGCGAAGCCCCGGGTCGAGGACACTTTCTGCACCAACCGCACACCGAAGCCCGCCATCAGACCGCCACCTCCCCCTGCTCGAAGAGCCGCACCGAGTCGGCCGCGTGGGCGCGCAACCGGTGGACCGGCCCGAACAGCAGCTCGTCCCCGGCCGCCCGCTTGAAGTACAGGTGGGCCTCGTGCTCCCAGGTGAACCCGATCCCGCCGTGCAGCTGGATCCCCTCGCCCGCGGCCGTCCGCAGCGCCTCCAGCGCCTGGGCGAGCGCGAGCCCGCCCACCGGCCCGCCCGTCTCCCGCCACCGCCCTTGCGGCGCGGCCCCGGGCGGGGCGCCGGGCGCCGCGGACGGGGGCGCCGCCGCCCAGGCCGCGTAATAGGCCGCCGAGCGGGCGGCCTGCACCTGGACGTACACATCGGCCAGCCGGTGCTTGACCGCCTGGAAGGACCCGATCAGCCGCCCGAACTGCTCGCGCTGCTTGACGTACTCGACGGTCCGCTCCAGGGCCCGGTCGGCGGCCCCCACCGCCTCGGCGGCGAGCACGGCGGCGACGACGTCGCCGTGGCCGCGCAGGGCCGGGAGCGGGTCGGGGACGGTGTCGGGGGTGGCGTCGCCGAGCAACTCGGCTTCGACGTCCCGCAGTTGGACACGTGCCTGGGGGCGGGTGGCGTCGAGGGCGGTCTGCCGAGTGCGGACCAGGCCCGGCGCGTCCGCGGGGACCAGGAAGAACAGGGTGCGCGAGCGGGCGAAGCCGCCGGTGTGGGCCGCGACCAGGAGCAGCCCGGCGCTGTGCCCGTCGAGCAC
>NZ_JADDRL010000187.1 GCF_021538895.1 Streptomyces olivochromogenes
GTCTCTTCAGGTCAGGCGACCCCGGAAGGTCAGACCTTCAAGAGAGCTGGGCTCACTTGTTGATCTTGATGACCTGGCCGGCGCCCACGGTGCGGCCACCCTCGCGGATGGCGAACTTCAGGCCCTCTTCCATGGCGACGGGCTGGATGAGCTCCACCTTCATCTCGGTGTTGTCACCCGGCATGACCATCTCGGTGCCCTCGGGGAGGGTCACAACGCCGGTCACGTCCGTCGTACGGAAGTAGAACTGCGGACGGTAGTTGTTGAAGAACGGCGTGTGGCGGCCACCCTCGTCCTTGGACAGGATGTAGGCCTGCGCCTCGAACTCGGTGTGCGGGGTGACCGAGCCCGGCTTGATGATGACCTGGCCGCGCTCGACGTCCTCGCGCTTGATGCCACGGAGGAGCAGACCGACGTTCTCACCGGCCTGGCCCTCGTCGAGCAGCTTGCGGAACATCTCGATGCCGGTGACCGTGGTGGTGGTCTTCTCCTGCTTGATGCCCACGATGTCGACGGTCTCGTTGACCTTCAGGACACCACGCTCGATACGGCCGGTGACGACCGTACCGCGACCGGTGATCGTGAAGACGTCCTCGATCGGCATCAGGAACGGCTTGTCGACATCACGCTCGGGCTGCGGGATGTTCTCGTCGACGGCCTTCATCAGCTCGAGGACGGTCTGGGTCCACTCCGGGTCGCCCTCCAGCGCCTTCAGCGCGGAGACCTTGACGACCGGCAGGTCGTCGCCGGGGAACTCGTACTCGGAGAGGAGCTCACGGACCTCGAGCTCGACGAGCTCCAGGATCTCCTCGTCGTCCACCATGTCGGCCTTGTTCAGGGCGACGACGATGTACGGAACGCCGACCTGGCGGGCCAGGAGCACGTGCTCCTTGGTCTGCGGCATCGGGCCGTCGGTGGCGGCGACCACGAGGATCGCGCCGTCCATCTGCGCGGCACCGGTGATCATGTTCTTGATGTAGTCCGCGTGACCCGGGCAGTCGACGTGGGCGTAGTGACGCGCCTCGGTCTGGTACTCGACGTGCGCGATGGAGATGGTGATACCGCGCTGACGCTCTTCGGGCGCCTTGTCGATGTTGTCGAACGCGGTGGCCTCGTTCAGGTCCGGGTACGCGTCGTGCAGCACCTTGGTAATGGCGGCCGTGAGGGTCGTCTTACCGTGGTCGATGTGACCGATGGTGCCGATGTTGACGTGCGGCTTAGTCCGCTCGAACTTCGCCTTCGCCACTGGGGTCCTCCTGTGGAGTGGTTCTGTACGCCTTACTTCATCGGCGCCAGGTGATCTTTGCTGGATAGCCCGGAACCCGGGGCATTCATCCAGGAATGTGGCTGAATGCCCCTTGAGGCTCCGGAGTCAAGCCTAAAGCGTGTGAACGCGGTGCGTTACTCGCCCTTGGCCTTCGCGATGATCTCCTCGGCGACGTTCCGCGGAACCTCGGCGTAGGAGTCGAACTGCATCGAGTAGCTTGCGCGACCCGAGGTCTTGCTGCGGAGGTCGCCGACGTAGCCGAACATCTCCGACAGGGGCACGAGGCCCTTGACGACGCGGGCACCGGCCCGCTCCTCCATGGCCTGGATCTGGCCACGGCGGGAGTTGATGTCGCCGATGACCTCGCCCATGTAGTCCTCGGGCGTGGTGACCTCGACGGCCATCATCGGCTCAAGGAGCACGGGGCTGGCCTTACGCGCGGCCTCCTTGAAGGCCTGCGAACCGGCGATCTTGAAGGCGAGCTCGGAGGAGTCGACCTCGTGGTAGCCACCGTCGATGAGGATGACGCGCACGCCGGTCATCTCGTAGCCCGCGAGGATGCCGAACTGCATGGCCTCCTGAGCACCGGCGTCCACCGAAGGGATGTACTCCTTCGGGATACGGCCACCGGTGACCTTGTTCACGAACTCGTACGAGGCGTCGCCGCCCTCGATGGGCTCGATCGCGATCTGCACCTTGGCGAACTGACCGGTACCACCGGTCTGCTTCTTGTGGGTGTAGTCCACGCGCTCGACGGCCTTGCGGATCGTCTCGCGGTACGCGACCTGCGGCTTGCCGACGTTGGCCTCGACCTTGAACTCACGGCGCATACGGTCGACGAGCACCTCGAGGTGCAGCTCGCCCATGCCGCCGATGATGGTCTGGCCGGTCTCCTCGTCGGAGTGGACCTGGAAGGACGGGTCCTCCTCGGCCAGGCGCTGGATCGCGACGCCGAGCTTCTCCTGGTCGCCCTTCGACTTGGGCTCGATGGCGACCTGGATGACCGGCGCCGGGAAGTCCATGGACTCCAGGATGACCGGGTTCTTGTCGTCGGCCAGCGTCTCACCGGTGGTGGTCTGCTTCAGGCCCATGACGGCGACGATGTCGCCGGCACCCACCGACTCGATCTCCTCACGCTTGTTGGCGTGCATGCGGTAGATCTTGCCGATGCGCTCCTTCTTGCCCTTGACGGAGTTCAGCACCGAAGAGCCGGACTCCAGGCGGCCCGAGTAAACCCGGACGAAGGTGAGCTTGCCGAGGTGCGGGTCGCTCATGATCTTGAACGCCAGCGCCGAGAGGGGCTCCTCGTCGGACGGCTTGCGCTTGACGACGACCTCGGGGTCCTTGACGTCGTGGCCCTCGATGGCCTCGATGTCGACCGGGGACGGCAGGTAGCGCACGACCGCGTCGAGCAGGGGCTGGACGCCCTTGTTCTTGAACGCGGTGCCGCAGAACACCGGGGTCACGGTGGTGCCGGTGCCCTTGCCGGACGCGATGGTGATACGACGGATCGCGGCGTACAGCTGCTCCTCGGAAGGCTCGTCGCCCTCCAGGTACAGCTCCATGATCTCTTCGTCGTTCTCGGCCACGGCCTCGATGAGCTTGCCGCGGTACTCCTCGGCAGCCTCGGTGTGCGTGGCCGGGATGTCGACGACGTCGTACATCTCGCCCTTGGTGGCCTCGGCGGACCACACGAACGCCTTCATGCGGACCAGGTCCACGACGCCCTTGAAGTCGGCCTCGGCACCGATCGGCAGCTGCATCACGATCGGCTGAGCGCCGAGGCGGTCAGAGATCATGTCGACACAGCGGTGGAACTCGGCACCGGTGCGGTCGAGCTTGTTGACGAAGCAGATACGCGGAACGCCGTAGCGGTCCGCCTGACGCCACACCGTCTCGGACTGGGGCTCGACACCGGCGACGCCGTCGAACACCGTCACGGCACCGTCGAGCACACGCAGGGAGCGCTCCACCTCGACGGTGAAGTCGACGTGCCCCGGGGTGTCGATGATGTTGATGGTGTGGTCGACGTCCTCAAGCGGCCAGTGACAGGTGGTGGCAGCAGAGGTGATCGTGATGCCACGCTCCTGCTCCTGCTCCATCCAGTCCATGGTGGCAGCGCCGTCGTGGACCTCACCGATCTTGTACGAGACACCGGTGTAGAACAGGATCCGCTCGGTGGTGGTCGTCTTGCCCGCGTCGATGTGGGCCATGATCCCGATATTGCGGACCTTGGCCAGGTCAAGTGAAGTGGTAGCCATAAGGCTTCAGTCTTCTCTCGGTTCTCGATGGGGTAGCGACTACCAGCGGTAGTGCGCGAAGGCCTTGTTGGACTCGGCCATCTTGTGCGTGTCCTCGCGCTTCTTCACAGCGGCACCAAGGCCGTTGGAGGCGTCGAGAAGCTCGTTGAGCAGACGCTCGGTCATGGTCTTCTCGCGACGGGCGCGGGAGTAACCGACGAGCCAGCGCAGCGCGAGCGTGTTGGCGCGACCGGGCTTGACCTCGATCGGAACCTGGTACGTCGCACCACCGACACGGCGGGACTTGACCTCAAGGGTCGGCTTGATGTTCTCCAGCGCGCGCTTCAGCGTGATGATCGGGTCGTTGCCCGTCTTCTCACGCAGACCCTCCATGGCGCCGTAGACGATGCGCTCGGCGGTGGAGCGCTTGCCGTTCATCAGCACCTTGTTGATCAGGGAGGTCACCAGAGGGGAGCCGTAAACCGGGTCGATGATGACCGGGCGCTTCGGGGCGGGGCCCTTACGAGGCATTCTTACTTCTCCTTCTTGGCGCCGTAGCGGCTGCGGGCCTGCTTGCGGTTCTTGACACCCTGGGTGTCGAGGGAGCCGCGGATGATCTTGTAGCGAACACCCGGCAGGTCCTTCACACGGCCGCCGCGCACGAGCACGATGGAGTGCTCCTGCAGGTTGTGTCCCTCACCCGGAATGTAAGCGGTGACCTCGATCCCGCTGGTCAGACGCACACGCGCGACCTTACGCAGGGCCGAGTTCGGCTTCTTCGGGGTGGTCGTGAACACACGCGTGCAGACGCCACGACGCTGAGGGGAACCCTCGAGTGCGGGCGTCTTGTTCTTCTCGACCTTGTCCTGCCGGCCCTTGCGGACCAGCTGCTGGATCGTAGGCACTACTTCTCCGGTTTCTGTGTGCCGATAGGTACAGCTAACCTGGAACTTCGCCGACCCACGCGGTCGGGTGTGTCGAATCCCGCAGACTCCCGCCGCTAAGCGGAAAGGGCGCAGATTACGGTGGCCGTGTCACAGCTCGCTATGCGGTTGAAGGCACGCACGAGAGCCAGGGCACACCCCAGGCACAAGGTCTGAGCGTACCTACCTCACGGACTTCGGTCAAAACAAATGGAGCCCGCCCCGACACGCCGGATATGTCGCCCCCGCAATCGAGGCCTCCGAGTGAACGTCGACCCGTTTGGTGCCCATGACAACGACATGTTCAGTACGTTGAACGGTCGCTGTGGCGATCGGGGGGACGGGGGAACACATGACGGCCGACGGCTTACCGGACGGGGTCGGTCTCGACGACCGGGTGCCCTTCCTCGCGCGGCTGGAGAAGGGGGACCGCGAAACGCTGCTCGGGCTCGGCCGCGAGCTGGCCTTCCGCTCCCGGGACGTGCTGCTCCACCAGCACGAACCCTCCTCGTACGTCCTCTTCATCATCCACGGCTGGACCAAGGTCACCGCGGCCGCCGTCAACGGCTACGAGGCGCTGCTCGCGCTGCGCGGCCCCGGTGACGTCGTCGGCGAGTCGGCCGCGCTGACCGGCCGCCCACGCTCGGCCACGGTCACCGCGCTGCAACCGGTCCGCGCCGTCGCCGTCGACCGCGAGCGCTTCACCGCCTTCCTCGGCCGCTCCCCCGACGTCTCCTACGCCCTCCTCGGCCTCACCTCCGACCGCATGCGCGCGGCCGACCAGCGCCGTCTGGAGTTCGCCTCCATGAACGTCCGCGAGCGCCTGGCCACCCTTCTGCTGGACCTCGCCCGCACCAACGCCCGCTACACCGAGACCGGCGTGGAGCTCCTCGTGCCGCTCAGCAAGCAGGAGCTGGCCGGGTCGGTGGGGGCCTCGCGGGAGATGGTCCAGCGGCTGCTGAAGGAGCTGCGGGACAAGGGTGTGGTGGTGACCGGCAGACGGACGCTGCGGATCGTACGGATGGACGTCCTGCGAAGGATCGCGCGAACCGAGTCCTGAGGGCCCCGCCCCCGTTCTGTGCACACCGTCACAGTCCGAGTGCGTCATCCGACCTCTCCGCCGCGCCGCCTCACACGCCACGCTTCTCACCTGGCGCAAGGCCTCCATCACCGAAGGGCGACCATGAGCGATCCCGTGAGCCGGACGATCCTGCTGCTCGACATCGAGCGCTACAGCGACCGGGACGACGTCGAGCAGGCCTACTTACGCCGGATGCTCTACGACATCACCGACCGCGCGCTGGAGACCGCCGGCGTCGACGAGACGCTGCGGCTGCGGGCCGACCGCGGGGACTCCGTGATGGAACTGATCGACGCCAACGCCTCCGTGCCGGCGCTGCTGCGGGCCCTGCTCACCGAGGTGCCGGCGCAGCTGCGGGCGGTCAACCGGATGGCGTCCAGCTCGGCGCAGATCCGGCTGCGGGCGGTCGTCGCCTCGGGATACGTCGCCATCGACCCGCACGGCTGGGTCGGCTCGGACCTCAACCACGCCTGCCGCCTCCTCGACGCCAAGCTGCTGCGCGCCGCGCTGCGCGAGCGCCCCGACGACTTCGCCCTGTGCGTCTCGGACGGGGTGTACGGGGGGATCGTGCGGCACGACCACACGGGGATCCCGGCGGCGGAGTTCCACCGGGTGGGCGTGGACAGCAAGAACGGCCCGCTGACGGCGTGGCTGCACGGCCCGGTGCCGGACGGGGCGGCCGGGCCCGACGACCACAGTGGAACGGGGGAGGGGGGAGCCCCGGTGCCGGGTGCTTCGGGGGACGGCCCGGCACCGGGGCGGACGTCACCCCCGGCACCCTCCACCAGCACCTCCGCCTCCACCGGTGCGGTCGTCTTCCACTTCGACGGCGGCTCCCCGACCTTCGGCGGCAGCCTCGTCGCCGGTGACCAGCACGGGGTGTCCGGGGGCCGGTTCACCGGGAACGTGCACCTCGGCGGGACCGGGGGTGACGCGGCGTGACGGTTCCGCCGGAGCAGGACCCTCCGGCCACCGAGCCGGTGGCGGAGCCGGAGGGGGACAGACCCGAGGACGTCGCCGAGCGCACCCAGGAGGCCCGTGCGGCCCAGCGGGAGCTGTTCGCCCACACGCCCGGCTTCATCCTCGGCTCGGCCGCCTCCTTCGGCGGCAGCCTGGTCGGCGGGGCACAGCACGGGGTGTCGGGCGGGCAGGTCAGCGGGGACGTCTTCCTGGGCGGCAAGACGGAGATCCACCACCACGGGCCGGCGGCCACCGGCTACGCCTCCGGGGAGATACCGCGGGCCCGCCTCGACGCGCTGGCCGCCGTCTTCGTCGAGGGCCCGGGCTTCGAAGCCGCCCTGGCGCGGCTCCGGGAGGAGCGCGTGCTGGTCCTGTCCGGCCCGCACGCCGCCGGGCGGTACGCGGCCGCGCAGATGCTCCTGCACCGCCTCGGCGTGCCCGCCGTACACGCCCTGCCCGCCGAGACGACCCCGGCGGCGCTGCCCGCGCAGCTGGCCCGGCCGGGCGGCCATGTGCTGCGCGACCTGCCGCTGACCCGCAACCGGCCGCTGCGCGACACCCATCTGTACGCGGCCGTGGACCAGCTCAAGAAGACCGACGGGCACCTGGTGGTGACCGTGGAGAACTCGCCGTTCCTGCTGGGGGTCACCCCGGCGCGGTGGGCGCCGCCGGCGGCCGAGGACGTCGTACGGGCACATCTGTCCGTACGGCGGCCCGGCGAGGCGGCGAAACTGCTGGCGCTCGCGCCGGTGCGGGACTTCCTGGCGCGCGGGCGGCGGCCCGCCGAGGCGGCCGAGTTCGCGCGGGAGCTCGCCCAGTACGACGGGGGCGCGGAGGCGGACGCCCGGCTCGCGGACTTCGGGCAGGCGGCCGTGGAGAAGCAGTGCCGGAGCTGGCTGAGCGCGCCCGACAGCGATCTGCGCGAGAAGGCGTTCCTGATCTCGCTCGCCGTGTTCGACCAGGCCCCGTACGTGCTGGCCGCCGAGCTCGCGGACCGGCTCTTCGTGCACTTCCAGCAGTTGCAGCACCCCGAACAGCCGCCGGAGATCCCGGTGTTCGGTCCTTCGGCCACGGACCGGCTGGAGCGGGCGCGGGCCGAGGGGGAGTTACGGGACGAGCCGACCGACTGGGGGCCCGTACCGCAGTTCATGGCGCGGTTCCGTGAGGAGCGCACCGCGCGCGTGCTGCTCACGGAGGTGTGGACGGGCCATCCCTCCGCGCGGCCCGCGCTGGTGGCCTGGCTGCGCGAGCTCGCCCGGGACGGACGGCCGGTGGTGCGCACCCGGGCCGCCGCGGCGGCGGCGCTGCTCGCCACCGCCGACCTGCCCTCGACGATCGCGCTGCTGGTCGACGGCTGGGCGGTCGCCAAGGCGTTCGGTCCGCGCGTCACCGCCGCGAACGCGCTCACCCTGGCCCAGTTGCTGGACGCGCCGGCCGTGCTGCGGCTGCTCACCCAGTGGTGCACGGACGGGCACTGGGCCCGCCGCTGGACCGCGATCCGCGCCTTCGGCCTGCTGGCCCCGCTGCGCCCGGAGCTGGCGAGCCCGGCGCTCGGCGCGCTCGCGGGCCGGGCCCGCGCGGACATCAGCGGCGCGACGGGGGCGGAGGCGGACAACCTGATCGAGTCGACGGCGCTGCTGCTGTCGGTGGGCCCGCGCCGCGGCGAGATGCTCTCCGAGCTGGTCGGGCTGCTCTACGACGCCACCCCGGCGGTGCGTGCCCTCGCCCTGAACGCCTTCGTGCGGGCCTGCGAGAACGCGGAGGAGGGCGCGCTGGTGGAGTGGTACGCCGACACCGGCATGTACGAGGCCGACTCCGCCCGCGACCTGGCCACCCTGTGGCGCACCGCGCTGGGCGACCGCGCCCACACCCGGCAGGCGCTGAACGCCCTGCACGCCTGGGTGCATGTCGCCCAGCGCCGCCCGGACGCCGCCCAGGCCCTGGAGCTGCTGCTGCCCGCGCTGATCGTCGAGGCGGCCGACCGCGACCGGCTCGACCACGAGCTGCGCTCGATGCGGGCGGAGGACGGGGGGCCGCGGCCGCCGGTCGCCGACCGGCTGCTGGAGCTGCTGTGGCCGGCCGCGGCCGCTCCCTCGACGTTTCCCTGATGTCGTACTTTCCCTAGGAGTTGACCCATGGCGGACTTCCGCCGTCAGCCGGAGTGGCAGCAAGAGGCCGACCGGCACAGCACACTGATCGACCCGGTGGTCACCGTGCGGCCCATCTCGCGCTTCGACTACACCACGCGTCGGCCGGTCGGCGCGATCGACCACGCGCTGGTCTTCGCCACGGCCGGCGGCGCGTACGACGCGTACATCCCGCCGCACCGGCCCAGCCGTACGGACGCGGCGACCCGCCGCTACACCTCCGTGTACGAGGTCGACATGGGCAGCCATCCGGTGCAGCTCGACCTCCTCCTGCCCAGTGACGACGACGCGTTCTCCTTCGGCGCGACGGCGGATCTGACCTGGCGGGTGCGGGACCCGGAGGCGTACGTGCGCAGCGGGGAGCGGGACGTGCCGACCCGGCTGACCCGGGAGCTGCAGCAGCTGGCCCGGCCGGTGAGCCGGCGCTTCCCCATCGAGGACAGCTCCTCGGCGGAGTCGGCGGTCCAACAGGTCGTGGAGACGGGCGGGTTCGCGGCGGGCACCGGGCTCGCGGTCGACTGCGTGGTGCGGTTACGTCTCGACGACGAGGCGATCGCCCATCGGCAGCGGCGGCGGACGCTGCGCTACGAGTCGGAGATGCTCGATCCGGAGCACGAGTTCCGGCTGCGGCAGGCGCACCAGCAGTACGAGCTGGAGGTGCTGCGGCAGCGGCAGCACCAGCAACTGGTCGCCGAGAAGCTCCACTTCTACCAGCACCATCTCCAGTACGGCGGGGTCGGCGCCTGGGCCCTGCATCTCGCCGCCCATCCCGAGGACACGCGGATGGTCATCGACAGCATCCACAAGGACCAGCTGACCTTCATCAAGGCCCAGTTGGAGCTCATCGGCGGAGACGGCCTGGAGGACTACCAGAAGGCGGAGTCCCTGAAACAGATCCGCCAGGAGGTCGACACGATCCTGCGCATGCGCGAGACGACTCCGGGCGCGGAGGCACCGGGAGCACTGCCGCCGGGGGCGGTGCCGGGGCCGTCCTATCCGGCGGAGGCGGGGCAGGGGACGGCGGGAGCCGCGCCGTACGGGGGCGCGATATCGGGGCCGGTGCCCGTCACCCCGCCGATGCCCTCGCCGTACGCACCGCCCCGGGCGGACGTCCCGCCGCCGCCCACCGGTTCGGGCCCGGAGCCGGCATGAGGACCCCCGACGGTACGCCGAACACACCGAGGAACCCGGCCGGCGGAGCCAACGGAACCAACCGAACCAACCCGCCGACACCGACGCCGGCACCAGCACCGACACCGACGCCGGGTGTCCCGCCCCAGGCGCCCGGCACCGCGGCCGGTGCGGGTGCCGCCGAGCGGCTGCTCGTCGAGATGCGGGGGGAGATCGCGCGCGCGGACAGCAAGGCGTCCGTGCTGGTCGCGGCGCTGGGGATGACCGCGGGTGTGTTCACCGGGCTGGTGGCGGGGCGGAACTGGGGGCCGGAGGAACTGTCCGCCCCGGGGACTTGGGTGTGGTGGGCTGGCGCGCTCGCGCTCGCCCTGTCCCTGTTCGCGCTGCTGCTCGCCGTGCTGCCCCGCTACCGCACCGGCGTCTGGACCCCGGGCCAGCCCCTCTGCTACTTCGGCGACGTCCAACAGGCCGTACGCGCGGGCCGGTTGGCCGACGCGCTCGCGGACACCGACCGCGATCCCGCCGCCGGACTCACCGCGGCCCTCGTCGAGACCAGCCGTATCGCCGCCCGCAAGCACCAGTGGATCCGCACCGGTCTGATCGCCTTCTGCACCGGAACGGTCCTGCTCCCCACCGCGCTCCTGATCGGCTGACCCCGCTCACGCCCCGACGCTCACCCGCACACGCTCACGCTCACGCCAAGACAAGGAACCGTCCCCATGCCCAGTACGCCGGACCCCTATCCCCAGCAGCCGCCCGAGCCCCACCAGCCGCCGTACTACTCCCCACCGCCGCAGTACTCCGAGCCGCCCCAGCCTGCGGA
>NZ_JADDRL010000188.1 GCF_021538895.1 Streptomyces olivochromogenes
AGCCGGCCGCGGACCGGGTCGTCGACCACGGTCACCTGGTCGGCCAGCGCCTCGTAGGTGGCGGCGAACACCCCGGGCAGCGGACCCGGGTCGGCGGTCGCCACGCGGACGGGCACGGCGACGACCCGGGTGGGTCCCGCGGACCGCGTCCGCAGCAGCGCCGCCGCCAGCCAGGCCGCGAGGGCCGTGCCGACCCCGCTGACCAGGGAGACCAGCCACTTGGCCGGGGTTCCGCCGAGGGAGTCGGGCAGTATCCCGAACAGGGCCTGGAAGACGCCGTATCCGGCAGCCGCGCAACCGAGGCTGCCGAGCCAGCCGACGAAACGGGCCGGGGGTGAGTCGCGGTCGTCGGGGGGCGCCGGGTTCGCGCCGTCGGACCTCAAGGGTCCGCGTCCGAGCTGCTGTTGGGACAAGGCGCGCTCCCTCCCCCGGGGTCGCACGTGACCTTCGCGAAGCTTCCAGTCTAAGTGGTCAGCGGTGCCCCTGGGGTGCTTCCGGAACCAGCGTCTCCGCGAGACGGTCGGCGAATTCCACGGGGTGTTCCAGGGTGCCGAGGTGCCCGCCGGGAAACTCGACGAAGGGGCTTGCGACCCGCTCGGCGACCAACTCGGCGGTCCGGTACAGGACCTGACCGCACGAGTCGGAGCCGGCGGCCACCGTGAGACGGGCGGAGGAGAGCGGGCGGTCCGGGGTGTAGGCGGTGAAGGGGCGCAGGACATGGGCGACGAAGACGGCCATGGGGCTGCTCGGGACACCCTCCCCGGACGGCGCATGCCGCTCCAACTGCGAGATGAGATCGGCCCGTTGCCGCACGCCGTCCGACAACAGGGTCACACACGGCGGCTCGTGGGCGACCACGTGCCGCAGCCGAAGCGGGTGCCGGGCCAGCAGGTCGAGGGCCGTGATGCCGCCGGAGCTCGTGCCGAAGACGTACGCCGACTCGCCCGGCGGCAGGACCGCCTCCAGCACCCGCTGGGCGCCGTCGCTCCAGTCCGCCACCCGCTGGTCCGGCACGGGCAGGCCGAGCCGTCCGTGGGCGAGGCCGAGAGGGTCGTACGTCACGACCGTGAAGCGTTCCGCGAGGCGCTCCACCATCGGGCTGAGGCCCATGGGATGCCCGGCGCCGCCCGGCAGGACGAGGAGGACGGGCCCGCTGCCCGTGACGTCGTGGCAGGGCTCAGCCATCGGTCTTCCGCTCCTTCGGCCAGTGGGTGAGCGCGACGTGCAGCGCGTCGATCGCCCGGTCCCAGGAGGCCTGTACGTCACGGGCGGCGCCGAAGCCGCCGGCGGACTCCAGGGCGCAGTAGCCGTGGAAGGTGCTGCGCAGCAGGCGTACCGCGTCGGTGAGGTCGGGTTCGTCGAGGCCGTAGCCGCGCAGCATGCCGTAGGTGAGGTCGGCGGTGCGGCGCAACTCGGGGGAGTCGGCGATCAGTTCCTGGTCGATGCGGATCTGGGTGGCCGCGTAGCGGCCCGGACGCTCCAGGGCGTACGCGCGGTAGGCGCCCGCGAAGGCGGCCAGCGCGTCCTTTCCGGCCCGCCCGGCCACCGCCTCCGCGATCCGGTCGATCAACTCGGCGCCCGCGAACAGCGCGAGCCGGGTGCGCAGGTCCCGCAGGTTCCGCACATGCGAGTACAGGCTCGCGTCCTTCACGCCGAAGCGGCGGGCCAGCGCGGACAGGGTCACGTTCTCGAAGCCGACCTCGTCCGCGAGTTCGGCGGCCGCCGCGACCAGCCGGTCGGCGGTGAGCCCCGCGCGGGCCATACGACACCTCCTGTCCGGGCACCCGCTCGCCGAGTACCCGAACCTAGGGTACCTAGTTAATTTCCTAGGGTGCCTAGGGGGGTGCCCGGCCGCGGGGTCGTCAGGAACGGTGTAGGTCAGCCGGTTTCCGAGAAGACGAACGAGAACTCCGTGGGCTCGGCCCGCAGGTGGTACTGGGGCAGTGGGCCCGGGCCGCAGGACTGTGAGCCGATGCCGTGCTGGCCGTGGTCGAGGTTGACCCACACCGTGTCGGACGGTGCCAGGTCGGTGAGGTGGGCGGCGGCGTCCAGTTGCTCGGTGGTCCAGCGGCGGGCGGTGAACCAGAACTCCGGGTCTCCCTCGATCCGCAGTCCGCCGAGCTCCGCCCAGCGGACGTCGGCGCGGGCGCCGTTCTCCTGGGGACGGACGTACGGCGTCTGCAGGTCGTCGACGGTCGACTGCCAACGGCCGAGCACCGACGCCGTCCTGGTGTCCGGATACGCTTCACCCGGGCCGCCGCCGAACCACCGCACCCGGTCGGCGGCCGACAGTCCGAAGCGGATGCCGAGCCGCGGCAGCGGCACCGTCCAGTGGCCCGCCGGACGCACCGACACGGTCAGCCGGAGACGGCTTCCGTCCGAGGTCCAGCGGTACACCGTGGACAGCCCCAGCTCCCGGGCCGCCGGGGCCACCCGGGTGCGTACCGTCAGCGCGTCGTCGGCCGGCTCCACGGAGTCGAGGCGGTGCCGCATGCGGTGCAGGCCCACCTTGCGCCACAGCAGTCCGTGGCGGGCGTCGGACTGCCAGGCGGCCCCGTCGTCGTTGTCGGTGGTGGCCCGCCACACGTCCAGGCGCAGCCCGGTGACGGCCACGCCGCCGATGGTGCGCAGCGCGCCGGTGCGGGCGTCGAAGGAGGCCGGTCCCAGGGTGATCAGCCCCTCGCCGGGTACGGGCCCGTCGCTCGCGGCGACCGACGGCACCTGCCGTGCCGACACCGGGAACTGGCCCCAGGCGACCACATGGTCCTTCGGCGCCCACGCGGTTCCGTCGGCGGCCAGCGCCCGTACCGTGCCGTGCGTCTCGGCTCCGCCCGGGGCCGCCGGCGGCTGCGGCAGCTTCACGTCGGCCGACTCGCCGGGGGCCAGCGCGGGGACCGCCAGGGCACCCGAATCGACCGTCTCGCCGTCCAGCTGGTACGACCACTCGAAGGTCAGCGCGGACAGATCGGCGAAGTCGTGCCGGTTGGTGACGCGCACGGTGCCGTCAGCGCCGTCCCCCTCGATCCTGACCGGCTCGATCACCTTCTTGTACTCGACGAGCCCCGGGGACGGACGCCGGTCCGGGAACAGCAGACCGTCGCAGACGAAGTTGCCGTCGTGCAGCTCCTCGCCGAAGTCGCCGCCGTACGCGAAGCCGTACCGCTCGTCCTTGATGCCGTGGTCGATCCACTCCCAGACGAAGCCACCCTGGAGCCGCTCGTGGGACTCGAAGATGCGCTGGTAGTCGGCGAGTCCGCCGGGGCCGTTGCCCATGGCGTGCCCGTACTCGCACAGGATGAAGGGGAGTTCACGGCGCCCGTGCGGGCCGCCGTCCAGACCGCGGCCGATCCGTTCGACCTCGGCGTGGCCGGCGTACATCCGTGAATACACGTCCGTGTCACGGCAGTTGATGTCGCTCTCGTAGTGCACGAGCCGGGACGGGTCGCGGTCGTGGATCCACTCGGCCATCGCGGTCAGACCGCGGCCGGTGCCCGCCTCGTTGCCGAGCGACCACATGACGACCGAGGGGTGGTTCTTGTCGCGTTCGACCATGCGGGCGGCACGGTCGAGCAGGGCCGGAGTCCAACGCTCGTCGTCGACCGGGTTGTCCCGCCAGGCCTGCTCGGTGAAGCCGTGGGTCTCCAGGTCGCACTCGTCGACGACCCACAGACCGTACTCGTCGCACAGGTCGAGGAAGGCGGGGTGCGGCGGATAGTGGGAGGTGCGTACCGCGTTGATGTTGTGCCGCTTCATCAGCAGCACGTCCTCGCGCATGGTCTCCAGATCGAGGGCGCGGCCCCGCTGCGGGTGCCATTCGTGCCGGTTGACGCCCTTGAGGAGGACGGGCCTGCCGTTGACCTTGATCAGGCCGTCGGCCAGCTCGACCGTCCGGAAACCGATGCGCAGCGGCACCCGCTCGCCCTCGGTGGCCAGCACCCCGTCGTACAGGCGCGGCGTCTCGGCCGTCCACGGCCGCACCGCGACCGTCGCCGTCTCGCCGGTCGCGAGGTCGATGCCCAGGTCCGGCACGGTCACCCGGCCGTCCGTGTCGGAGTCGACGCGCAGGGTGCCCTCGCCCGTGACGTGGTCGTAGGAGGCGTGCACGAAGAAGTCCAGGGCGCTGCCCGCCGGACGGTGCAGCAGGGTGACGTCACGGAAGATGCCGGGCAGCCACCACTGGTCCTGGTCCTCCAGGTACGAGCCCGCCGACCACTGGTGGACGCGGACGGCGAGGACGTTGCCGGCCGGCTTCAGCAGGTGCCCGACCGCGAACTCGTGCGGTAGCCGGGACCCCTTGAACTCCCCGATGTCCGTGCCGTTCAGCCAGACGCGGGCGCAGGACTCCACGCCGTCGAACCGCAGCACCGCGCCCCCGTCCGCCGGCCAGTCGGAGGGCAGGCCGAAGACGCGCAGATGGTCGCCGGTCGGGTTCTCGGTAGGGACGCGGGGCGGGTCGACGGGGAAGGGGTAGAGGTGGTTGGTGTAGATCGGGGATCCGAACCGGCCCTCGCCCTGGAGGACCCAGTGGCCGGGGACGCGGACCTCGTCCCACGCGCCGGCGTCGTATCCCTCCTCGGCGAAGGAGTCGTCCTGCGCGTCGGCCGTCCGCGACAGCCTGAAGCGCCAGTCGCCGTTCAGGGAGAGGGACGCGGCGTCGGAGGAGGCGTACCAGGCCCGGGGTGGCAGCGCCCCGTTGCCCGGTGAGACGTCCTCGACGTAGTCGGGAGTGGGAGAGGTCGTGCGGAAGGACATCGGTCTCCTAGCTCAGCCCTTGATACCGGTCTTGGGTGACTACTGTCTGGTCCAGGCCTCGTTGCCACCGCCGTCGCAGCTGTAGAGGATCACCCTGCTGCCGTCCGCGGTCGCCTCCCCGCTGACGTCCAGGCACCGCCCCGAGGCCTCGTTGACGATCTGCCCGTTGGAGTTCAGCAGCCAGCGCTGGGTGCCGTCGCCGGTCGCGACGGTCGTCGCGGTCGGACCCGAACTCCCCTCGGTCAGATAGCCGTTGGCGCCCTTGAGCGTGCCCCGGGCGTCGTACGACCACGACTGCCCGGCCGCTCCCGTGCACGAGGCGATGGCCGCGCCCGCGGCGTCGGCGGTCAGGCACTTGCCCGACTGCCTGCCCACCAGCGCGCCGGTCAACGCGGAACTCCCGTGCCCCTTCTGGTCGAAGACGTAGGTCGTGATCGAACGGGCCGCGAGCGTCGCCGCGACCGTACCGCCACGCACGGCGGGTTTCGCGACGTCCGCCCAGCTCTCGTCGGCCGAGGTGCGCACCGCCCTGGCCGCCCGCACCGGCGACTCGCCGTTGAAGTGCAGGTTCAACGCCGTGTCGGTGGTGTTGTGATTGTTCACCACGACCACCCAGGTGCCGTTCCGGTCGTACGTCGACACCTCCACGCCGTCCGGCGCGCCCGTCACGTTGTGCGCGACCGCGCCCGGTTGCACGAACTTGCTGTACTGGCCGAGCGCGTAGTAGCGCTTGGTGAAGTACAGGGTCTGGTTGCCGTTCTTGGCGTAGTTCGGGTCGTAGTAGATCAGGCCGTCGTTCCAGCCGTCGTCGTTGCGCGCGAGCGGGTCGCTGCCGGACATCTCCGACAGCGCGACCCACCACTGGAACGCCGAGTCGTGCGCCGTCGCGAAGTCCTTGTAGACGATGCGGGAGAGGTTCAGCCCGCCGTCGATCGTCGGGTCGTACTCCTGCGCCCAGCCGGTGCCGCCCTTGCCGAAGCAGCAGATCTCCGTCGACCAGGACCGTTTGCCCGCCGCCCGCGCGGTCTCGTGGACCTTCGCCCGGTCGGCGTCGCTCGGGTTGTCGTAGGTGTGGTGGGCGAGCCTGGCGACGTACTGGGCGGTGTCCGGCTGCGAGATCCACTGCGGGACCTCGGAGTTGAACCTGACCGTGCTGGTCGACTCGTCGGCGATGATCGAGGTCCGCTGGTGCCGGGCCCGCTGCTCGGCGCCCAGCGCGCGCACGATGTCGTCGCGCTGGGACGGGTCGACGAGCATGCCCTCCTGGCCGCAGGAGTCGAAGCTGTTCGTCGGCTCGTTGAACGGGCTGATGTAGTCGAGCCGGACGCCCTGGCGGGCGAAGTGGTCGGTGACGTCGGCCACGTACTTCGCGAAGTCCCGCTCGTTCTCGGCCTTCAGGTGGCCGCCGCAGCTCTTGCCGTTGGTCGTCCACCCGGCGGGCGCGCTGTTGACGAAGCCGATCAGGTCCTCGACGCCGTACTTCGCGGCGGCGTACAGGAACGTACGGCCGGCCTCGTCCTTGCTCCAGTCGTAGGAGCCGTCGTCCTTGAGGAAGTCCTCGGGGGCGCGCGGCGCGTAGGTCACGCCGGCTCCGCCGCCGCCGATGTTGTAGCGGTACGCGCTCAGGTCCAGGCCCTCGGCGGAGAACAGGAGTCGGGCCACCCGGGCCTGGACCTTGGGGTCGAAGTGCCGCAGGTCGTTGACCCACCAGGCACCGGAGGCGCCGATGTCGTCGATGGTCTGGGCGGCGTGCGGGGAGACTTCGGCGGCCTCGGGGGAGGCGGCCGAGGAGGGCGGGGCGGACACCAGGGGCCCGGCCACGGCGAGCGCGGCCGCGGCTGCCAGAAGGGCCGTTCTCCTGGTGCGGGGTGTCGTGGAGCGGGGGTGAGTCACGTGCATCCCTTCCGTCGTCATGAAGGCGGTGCGGTACGGCTCCTTGCGTGGGTGGTGCGCTTGGCGCCTGTCCTGTGGCCCACCGACTGCAGGGCGCCCTCCAGCGCGAACGTCGCCGCGCCCAGGGACACCGGGTCGGTGGGGATGGGGGAGAGGACGATCTCGGTGGCGGCCAGCGGCCGCCGCAGCGCGTGCCGGGCGACGGCCGCGCGCACCTCGCCGAGCAGCGGCTCGCCGAGCCTGGCCGCGACCCAGCTGCTGAGCACGACCACTTCGGGGTTGAGGAGGTTGATCAGGTCGGAGATCCCGGCACCCAGGTAACGGGCGGTGTCGCGGACCACCTTGACCGCCACCGGGTCCTGCGCGGCGACCGCGCGGGCCAGGGCGTCGATGGTGGCCGTCTGGTCCCCGGGGTGCAACAGCGTGCTCTGCGCGCTGAGTTCGCGCAGGTTCTGCATGATGCCGGGCGCGCCCACATACGTTTCCACGCAGCCGTGGTTGCCGCAGTGGCACAGCCGTCCGTCCAGGACGAGCGTGGTGTGGCCCCACTCGCCCGCGCTGTTGCTGACGCCCCGGTGCAGCCCCCCGCCGAGCGCGAGCCCGGCGCCGACGCCGGTGCCGAGGTTCACCACCACGGCGTCCCCGCGCCCGCGAGCGGCCCCGAACCACAACTCGGCCACCGCGCAGGCCCGCAGCGGATTGTCCAGATACAGCGGATGGGCGATGTGCTCGGCGAGCAGGTCGAGCAACGGCACGTCGTGCCAGTCCCAGTTGGGCGCGTACACGGAGACGCCCTCGTCGCGGTCCACCTGGCCGGGCACGCTCACCCCGACGCCGAGCACCCGGGCCGCCTCGACCCCCGCCCGCGCGACCACCGAGCCGACGGCCGCGGCCACATGGCCGACCACCTGCTCCGGACGGCTCTCGCCGGGCCGCAGGTCCTCGTCGGCGCGGGCCAGGACGTTCAACGCGAGGTCGAACAACTCGACATGGACGTACGTCTCCGCGATATCGACACCGATCAGGGCGCCGCCCGAGGCGTTGACGGCCACCAGCCCCCGGGGGCGGCCGCCGGCCGAGTCCTCGAAGCCGACCTCGGTGAGCATCCGCAGGTCGAGCAGCTCGCCGACGAGCGTGGCGACCGTGGCCAGGCTCAGCCCGGTGGTGGCGGCCAGCTGCTGCCGGGAGGTGGGCGACTCGGCGATGATCTGGCGCAGCACCTCGTAGCGGTTCGCGGTGCGGATGTCACGTGATGTGCGCTTCACGCGGCTGCCCCTCCCATGCCGTCCGGGCCAGGCCGGGGCGGACGTGTCGGCACCGGCGCCGCGCCAGGCTAGGCGCTGCGGGGGACTTTCGACAAGGGGTTAGGAAAGGGGCTGTGCAAAGTCAGTCATCCAGCACATCCTGCACGAAGGAGTTGGTGAACTTGCCACGGGGGTCGAGTTGTTGGGCCAGCGCGCGGAAGTCCGCCAGGCGTGGATACCGTCCGCGGACCACCTTCGGCGGCACGGTGAACACCTTGCCCCAGTGCGGCCGCGACGCGAAGGCGTCCAGCGCCTCCTCGACCCGGCGCACCACCGGCAGCACCGCCTGCGTGTCCTCGATCCAGGTGAAGTGGAGCGCGACCGAGTCGCGCCCGTGGGCCGGACTGAGCCACTGCTCGTCTGCGGCGACGGCGCGCACCTCGCAGATCCGCAGGACGGGGGAGACCGTCTCCCGGACACCGGCGAGGGCGTGCAGCGCGTCGGATGCGGCCGACCGGGGCAGCAGGTACTCCGACTGGAGCTCGTCGCCGCTGCTCGGTGTGAACTCCGCACGGAAGTGCGGCAGCCGCTCGTGCCAGGGCCCCGGCACCCCGAGCTGCTCGGTGCAGTTGCCGGCGGGCATCCCCGGCACCGGGTGCAGCGCCCGGGTCGCCGGCGTGGCCCACGGGAAGTGCGCGAGCGGCCGGTCGGTGCGCCGCTTCAGCCACACCTGCCCGAAGCCCGGCTCCCGCCAGTCGGTGAACAGGCTCACGCTGTACGCCGCCGCCATCACCGCCCCGAAGTCCAGCCCGGCCAGGGGCAGACCGGTGAACACGTACTGCTCGACCCGGTACGACGGCTCCAGGTCGAGGGTGAGCGCGGTGACCACACCGAGCGCGCCGAGGGAGGTCACGGCGCCGTCGAACCGGGCGTCGCCCCGGGCGACGGTCACCGTCGAGCCGTCCGCGGTCACCAGCTCCACCTCCCGCACGGCCGCGGCGAGCGGGCGGTTGCCGACGCCCGAGCCATGGGTGCCGGTCGCCACCGAGCCGGCCACCGAGATGTGCGGCAGGGACGCCATGGCGGGCAGGGCCAGGCCGTGCGCGTCGACGGCACGGGCGAGTTCGGCGTACCGGACGCCGCCCGAGACCCGTACCGTACGGGCCGTGGTGTCCACGTCGACGACCGGCGGCAGGCCGGCGATCGACAGCAGCAGGCCGTCGTCGCCCGGGTCGGCGATCCGGTTGAAGGAGTGGCCGCTGCCCAGCACCCGTACCCGCGCGCTCCCGGCCACCAGGGCGCGGAGCGCGTCGAGCGTGTCGGGGCGCCCGAACTCCTGGGCCGTGTAGGTGATGTTGCGCGCCCAGTTGGTGACCGTCTGCGTCATCCCTGTCGTCCCTTCCCGAGAATGCCTCTCCGTTGACCCTCTCATTCGCCGCGATCTACCGTGGAGAGCCCGTAGAGAGCGTTTTCCCCCGCGTGTCGCCCCACCCACCCGGAAGGTCACGTCCTTGACCGAGCGTCCCCGCGCCCTGTTCGCCATGACGTCCCGGAACGTGCCGCGCGTCTTTCCGCCGGACGTACTCGCGCGGCTGCGCGCCCGCGTGGACATCGATCCCGCGCTGGTGGCCGAGGACTTCACCGACGCACGGGTACGGGAGGCGCTCGCCCGCACCGAGATCCTGATCACCGGCTGGGGCTGCCCCCGTCTCGACACGCCCGTCCTGGACGCGGCCCCCGCCCTGCGCGCCGTGCTGCACGCGGCCGGCTCGGTCAAGGGCTTCACCACGCCCGAGGTCTGGCGGCGCGGGATCGCGGTCTCCTCGGCCGCCGCCGCCAACGCGCTGCCCGTCGCCGAGTACACCCTCGCGATGATCCTGCTGGCCGGGAAGGACACCTTCGCCCTCCGCGACCGGCTCCGCGCCGACCGGGCCTTCCCCCACGGCGACCTGCTCCCCGGCGTCGGCAACTACGGCCGCCGCGTCGGCCTCGTCGGCGCCTCCCGCGTCGGCCGCCGCCTGATCGAGCTGCTGCGCCCCCACGACCTGCGGGTGAGCCTCACCGACCCGTACGTCGACGAGGCGGAGGCCACCCGGCTGGGCGTACCGCTGCTGGCCCTCGACGAGCTGCTGCGCACCTGCGACATCGTCAGCCTGCACGCCCCGCAGACCCCCGAGACCCGGCACCTCCTCGGCGCCCGCGAGCTGGCGCTGATGCCCGCCGGATCCGTCCTGATCAACACCGCGCGCGGCGCCCTGGTCGACCACGACGCCCTCGTCGGGGAGCTCCGCGCCGGACGCCTGAGCGCCGTCCTCGACGTCACCGACCCCGAACCGCTGCCCGCCGACTCCCCGCTCTACGACCTGCCCAACGCCTTCCTCACCCCTCATCTCGCCGGTTCTCAGGGCAATGAGATGGCCCGGCTCGGCCTGACCGTCGTGGAGGAGGCCGAACGGCTGGTGGGCGGGGGCGAGTTGGCGTACGCGGTCGATCCGGGGGAGCTGGGGCGGGTGGCGTGAGGTGACGGTGCGCGTACGGATTTCGTTGTTTTGGGCGCTCACGGTCGCCGTAATCATCAATTGTCTGGCACTACTCCTGCGATATCGGTACCCTTCGCGGGCATGACCGCCGACGCGCGCCCCGCCGACCAG
>NZ_JADDRL010000189.1 GCF_021538895.1 Streptomyces olivochromogenes
CGGACGCCAAGGACGTCGGCTTCGTCCCGCACACCGACTGGTACACCGGCTCCGCCGCCAACGCCGTCGCCCAGGGCGCCGGTTACCTCGCCGCGCACGCCGGCCCGGGCGGCCGTATCCACCTGCTCATGGAGCCGGACTGGGCGGGCCGCGCGGGCAGTTCGCCCCGGGAGAGCGCCGAGTGGATCCGCTACGAGTCCCTCGCCAACCTCCTCTTCGCCCCCTTCTCCACAACGGCCCTGTGCGCCTACGACACCCGCACCGCCGGCTCCGCCCTGGTCGAGGAGGCCCGCCGGGCCCACCCCGGTACGGGCCTGTACGAGGCCCCGCCCACCCTCGTGCGCGAACTGGACGCCGTACCCCTGCCGCCGCCGCCCGGCGACGCGACCTCGCTGCCGGTGGCGGACCTGTACGACGGCGTGCGCACCTGGGCGGCCGAGCACGGACTCCCGCCCGCCGACGCGGAGTTGTTCACCACGGCCGTCACGGAGGCGGAGACGGCCCTCGGCCCGGCGACCGGCGCCCTGCTGTGGGGACGGGCCCCGGCCTGCGTCTGCGAACTCCGCCTGCCGCGCGGCGTCACCGACCCGCTCGCCGGCTTCGTACCGCCGCCGACCGGGGACCTGGAGCCGGGGCAGGGACTGTGGTTCACCCGGCAGGTGTGCGCGTACGTGGACGTGCGCGACGGTGCGGAGGGGGCGACGGTCCGCATCCAGTACGCGTAGCCCGGACACAGGTAGGTACGGGTACGTACAGGTAGGGAATGGGGTAATCCTCCCCGTGTGGGGCGGTGCGCGGGGAGGCACCCTGAAGGGCATGCTGCAACCCTCCGGGAGACATTTTCCGGATCCCGACCCTCAGTACGCCGCGTACCCGCAGCCCCCCATACGGGCAGGCCACCTGAGTGTCGAGTACGAGCCGCTGCCCACGGCGGCCCGCGAGGCGCGCGCAGCGGTACGCCGGCAACTGGAGGAATGGGGGCTGGCGGAGCAGAGCGACGTGGCGGACGTCGCCGAACTCCTGGTCAGCGAGCTGGCCACCAACGCTCTGCGGCACGCCGCGAGCCGCTTCAGGCTCACCCTCTCCGCCTCGCACGGCGTGCTCCGCTGCGAGGTCGGCGACGCCGACCGCCGGGCCCCGCGCCTGATCGACGCGGGCGCCGGGGAGAGCGGCCGGGGAATGGCCCTGGTGAACGCCCTCGCCCGACGCTGGGGCTGCCACGAGGAGGGGCCGGGGAAGACGGTGTGGTTCGAACTCGGCACGTGCGGCGACGAGGGGTGCGGTTGGCGGGGGCTGTAGTGGCCAAGCGCGACACCGGCCGGGAAGCGGACGGCCCCCACGCCACTCGCGAGCGGCGTGGGGGCAACCCGTGGGGGGTCGGAATCGGCTCGGGTCGAGCCTTTCGGGAACAGGGTTCAGGGTCTACGGCAGCCCGTGCACATGCGCCCCCACCCCGTTCGACCAGGCGTTGCCGGACTTGGCGTCCCAGTTGGTGGACCAGGTCATCGCGCCGCGCAGGTCGGGGTAGGTCTTCGAGGGCTTGAAGGAGCCGCAGGAGGTGCCCCTGGTGAGGCAGTCCAGGGCGTTGTCGACGATCGTGGGGGAGACGTAGCCGCTGCCCGCCGCGCTGGTCGAGGCGGGCAGGCCGAGGCCCACCTGGGACGGGGACAGGCCGCCCTCCAGCTGGATGCAGGCCAGGGCGGTCAGGAAGTCGACCGAGCCCTGCGAGTACACCTTGCCGTCGCAGCCGAGCATCGAACCGCTGTTGTAGTACTGCATGTTGACGACCGTCAGGATGTCCTTCACGTTCAGGGCCGTCTGGAAGTACGTGTTCGACGTCGACTGCATGTCGATCGTCTGCGGCGCCATGGTGAGCACCAGCGACGAGCCCGCCTTGGCCGACAGCGCGCGCAGCGCCTGCGACATGTACGTCGCGTTCAGACCGTTCTCCAGGTCGATGTCGACGCCGTCGAAGCCGTACGTCTGCATCAGCGAGTAGACGGAGTTCGCGAAGTTCGTGGCCGACGTCGGGTCGCTCACCGACACCGTGCCGTTCTGCCCGCCGACCGAGACGATGACCTTCTTCCCGGCCGCCTGCTTCGCCCTGATGTCCGCCTTGAACTGGTCGACGGTGTAGCCGCCGAGCCCCGCCGAGTCCAGATTGAAGGTGACCGCGCCCGGGGTCGACGTGGCGTCCGCGAAGGCCACCGCGATGATGTCGTAGGCGGACGGGACGTCGGACAGCTTCTGTACCGTCGCGCCGTTGTTGAAGTTCTGCCAGTAGCCGGTGACCGCGTGCCGGGGCACGGCGCCGCCCCCGCCTCCGCCGCCCGATGCCGTCGTCGTCCCGGTCACGGCCGCCGACTTCGGGGACTCACCCGCCGAGTTGGTCGCGGTGACCTGGAAGGAGTACGACGTCGACGCCGCGAGGCCGGTGACGGTCGCGGACGTGCCGGTCACCGCCGTGACCTTCGTACCGTCGCGGTAGACGTTGTAGCCCGTCGCGCCCGAGACCGCGTTCCAGGCCAGCGAGACCGACGAGGACGTCGTGCCGGAGACGGCGAGGCCACCGGGAGCGCCCGGCACGGTCGGGGCCGGGTCGCCGCCCCCGCCGCCGTCGGGGCCGTACACCGACACGTCGTCGGCGTAGTACGCCGCCTGGCCGTACCAGCCGTGGGTGTAGACGCCGACCGAGGTCGTCGACGACCCCGTGGTGAACGTCGTCGACAGCTGCTTCCACGACGCCGAGTCGGGGGTCCAGGTCGACACGTCCGTGGTGCCCGTGCCCGTCACGCCCAGGAACGCGTAGCCGCCCTGCACCCACGCGCTCAGCGTGTACGTGGAGTTCGGCTTCACCGCCACCGTCTGGGTGCACTGGGCGGAGTCCTGCCCGGCCGGTGTCGCCTTCAGCGCGGCCGCGCCGGAGTGGACGGGGGAGGAGACCGTCGCGCCGCTGTTCGCGGAGCAGGTCCAGTTGCTCAGGGCCGACTCGAAGCCGGCGTTCTTGACGTTGTTCACGTCCGCTGCGGAGGCCGGGCCGGCGGAGATCCCCGCCGCCGTCACGGCCAGCGCCAGGGCCGCCACGGCCGACCAGGTTCGTGTGCGTGGTCTGAATCTGGGCATGACAACAAGTTGGTCCAGACCAATCCAGCTGTCAATAGGTCCAGACCAAATCGGAGGACGGTCGGATGCTCAACCTGTCCTGATTTGGCGGGGCTTGTGCGCAGACGGATCCCGAGCAGCTGCACAAACGCTGTTCTCCGGTCACAGAGGCGTGGATACAGTGCTGAGGTAGTCACGCAATGAAGTCGTCCCGGCCCATGGGAGTAACGCCGGTGGGCCGACGGGTGGGGAGAGCGGGGAGCTGCGCGTGCCAACTGCCATTGCCGTGACCAGTGCCGACATGGCGCTGCCAGTGCAGGACGAACGGACCATGCCCGCCGTGGTGCTGCGGGACCTCGACAAGCGGCCGCTGGAGCATGCGCTGGCCGAACTCCAGGCGCTCGTCGAGCAGCACGGACATGTGATCGTCCTGTGCTCGCAGGCCGTCCCGGCGGCGGTCACCCAGCGCCTCCACACCCTGCGCTCGCTCCTGGAGAGCGACCGCATCGCCCTGTTCCGGCCCGACCTGCCGCCCCTCGGACTCGCGGTCCTCGCCCGCCAGTTGCGGCAGCTCGCCTCCTGCGACCTCAGTCCGGGCGTGCTCGCCTCCGCCGGGCGACTGCTCGTCCACTACATCCACTCCGGCGCGGTCCTCGGCTCCGTCGCCCGGCTCGACCGCGTCCCGGTCGGACTCAAGGCGCACGCCAAGTCCTGGGTGCCGGGCAGCCAGTTCGCGGTCGTCGCGCACCCCGAGCCGCAGCTGGTCCGGGTCGGGCCCGGCGCCACCCTGGCCGGACCCGAGTTCAGCACCTGGATGCTCGTCGCCCGGGGGCAGCTGCAGTCCGACTGGCTCGCCTCGCTGGCCAAGTCCTGGAGCGCGCACGGCCTGCGCGAGACCCCGTTGCCGGCCGAGTCCCCGCAGTGGTGGGGGACGAGCCGGCTCATCGAGTTCTGCAGCTATCTCGCCGACCTCTCCGTGCTCTACCAACTGGTCACCTCGGTACGGCAGAGCACCTGCCACTGGTGCGGCATCGACGTCATCGGCGACCGCTGCGTCTTCTGCTCCGCGACCCCACCCGTCTACGAGCCCCCCGCACCCCGGGCCCTGGAACAACGCACGCCCGCCTGACCCGCCCCGTCCGACCGCACACTCCCCGACGATCCCGCACGACCGATTCCCCCAATGAGGTTGCACGGTTCATGAACTCCCGTCAGCGCCGCGGCGTGATACTCCTGATCCTGTCGGTCGTCTGCGCGCTCGGCGCCTTCGCCGGCGTCCTGTCCGTCATCGACGACGTGAAGTCCAAGGTCGGCCCCGAGGTCACCGCGTACCGGGTCAGGTCCGACGTGGCGCCGTACGCCACGCTGAACACCAGCCAGTTCGAGAAGATCGAGATGCCCGAGCGGTGGCTGTCGTCCAACGCGATCACCAGCCTGCGCGAGATCCAGGGCAAGATCGCCGTGACCACCCTGCGCAAGGGCTCGCTGCTGCAGTCCGACATGATCGTCGACCAGCCCGCGCTCCAGGCGGGCGAGCAGGAGGTCGCCATCATGATCGACGCGGCCACCGGCGTGGCCGGCAAGATCACCCCGGGCTCCCGCGTCAACGTCTACGCCACCTTCGAGGGCAGGAAACAGGGCGACCCGGACCAGTCCAAGATCATCGTGACCAACGCCCGGGTCCTCGACGTCGGCCGGCTCACCTCCCTGGAGCCCGACAGCAAGAGCCAGGACCGCCAGGGGCCCACCGACGCCGTCCCGATCACCTTCGCACTGTCCACCATCGACGCCCAGCGCATCACCTACGCCGAGTCGTTCGCCCAGCGGGTCCGGCTCGCGCTGGTCGCCCCCGGCAGCGAGACCACCGTCCCCGACAAGGACCGCACGTACGAACTCGCGACGGACAAGTGAGAGGCGGTCCGCATGCCCACCAGGATCCTCCCGGCCGTCTCGGACGCGGACGCCGTCCGCTCCGTGACGACCCTGCTCAGCCAGCTGCCGGACGCCGAACCGCTCGCCCCGGTCGTCGACTCCACCCAGCTGATCGACACCCTCGCCCGCCTCGCCGCCGAGTCCGTCGACGACCTTCCCGAGGTCGTCGTCGTCCATGAACGCATCGGCCCGGTCCCCGCCCTGGAGCTCATCCGCGAAGTCGCCCTGCGCTTCCCGGCCGTCGGCGTCATCCTCATCACCACCGACGTCAGCTCCGGCCTCTTCTCCGCCGCCATGGACTCCGGCGCCCGCGGACTGGTCGGGCTGCCCCTGAGCTACGAGGAGCTGGCCAGCCGCGTCCAGGCCGTCGCCCAGTGGTCCAACGGCGTACGACGCCATCTCGGCCACGGCGCCGACGTGTTCAGCGGCGTCGGCGGCACCGTCGTCACGGTCAGCGGCGCCAAGGGCGGCGTCGGCGCCACCCTCTGCGCCATCCAGCTGGCCCTCGCCGCCCAGGCCTCCGGCCGCGCCACCGCCCTGGTCGACATGGACCTCCAGACCGGCGACGTCGCCTCCTTCCTCGACGTCCAGTTCCGCCGCTCGGTCGCCGACCTCGCCGCCATCACCGACATCTCCCCGCGCGTCCTCGCCGACGCCGTCTTCCGTCACGAAACGGGCCTCGCCCTGCTGCTCGCGCCCGGCGACGGCGAACGCGGCGAGGAGGTCACCGACCGCGCCGCCCGCCAGATCATCAGCGCCCTGCGCTCCCGCTACGAGGTGGTCGTCGTCGACTGCGGCGCCCAGCTCGGCGGGGCGAGCGCGGCCGCCGTCGAGATGGCCGAGACGGCACTCCTGCTCACCACCCCGGACGTGGTCGCCGTACGCGCCGCCAAGCGCACGGTCCGGATGTGGGACCGGCTGCAGATCCGCAAGGCCGAGGAGACCACGGTGGTGGTCAACCGCCACTCGCGCGGTACGGAGATCCAGCCGCAGCTCGTCCAGCGCATCACCGGCACCGCGCTGGCCGGCACGGCCGTCCCCGCCAACTTCAAGGAACTCCAGGCGGTGGTGGACGCCGGACGCGTCCACGAACTCGACAGCAGGAGCACGGTGAAACAGGCCCTGTGGGCCCTCGCCGGGGAGCTCGGACTGGTGCGGGCGCCCGCGGGGGACCGGCGGGCCGGCCGGACGCGGGGCGACCGGGCGTCGGTGAGTCTGCGGCGCCGGAGGGAGGGCGGCGGGTGAAACGGCCCGAGGGAGACAAGGCGAAACGGCCGGGGGGTGACAAGGGGCAGGTCACCATCGAGTTCCTCGGCATGACGCCGTTGATCGTGCTGACGCTGGTGCTGATGTGGCAGTGCGTGCTCGTGGGGTACACCTTCACGCTCGCCGGGAATGCTGCGGACGAAGGGGTGCGGGCGGGGACGGCAGCGCCTCCGGGGGCGCGCTTGGACGTGTGCAAGCAAGCGGCGCTGAAGCATCTGTCCGGGGCGTGGAAGGGGGGTGCCGCGGTGCGGCACTGCGACGGGACCGGCTATGTGACCGCGGACGTCGACCTCAAGGTCCCGGTGCTCTTCCCCGGCTTCATCGACTTCCCCGTCACGGTGCACGGCCACGCCGGCGCCGTCGAGGAGGTGAAGCGCTGAGATGCCGTGCGAGCGCAAGTGGCGCGATGCCGGTCAAGTCGCCATCGAATACCTCGGCTTCATCCCGATCCTGCTGATCGTCGCCCTGGCCGGCATCCAGATCGGGGCGGTCGCCTACGCCGCCGAGCAGGCGGGGACGGCGGCCCGTGCGGGGGCGCGGGCCGCCTCGCTGCGGCAGGACGTGGGACAGGCGTGCGCGAACGCGGTCAGCGGCGGCATGAAGGTGGCCTGCGAGCCCTCGGAAGGGGACGACTCCGTCACCGTCACCGCCAGTGTCTCCATCCCGTCGCTCGTCCCCGGCTGGCCCTTCGACACCGCCCGCCAGACCGCCACCATGCCGCTCGACCACTGACCGAGGAGCGAGGAGCAGCCACCCATGAGCCTGCGGGCACGCATCAACTCCCCCGAGGAGCAGGGCAGCCGGGGCGAGGACGGCCATCTGGTCGCCTCGTACCGGGCCAAGCTCTTGGAGGAGATCGACCTCGCGGAGATGAGCTCGCTGGCCGCCGCCGAGCGTCGGGCCCGGCTGGAGCGGGTGCTCGGGCACATCATCAGCCGCGAGGGCCCGGTCCTGTCGACGGTCGAGCGTTCCCAGCTGATCCGCCGGGTGGTCGACGAGGCGCTGGGCCTCGGCATCCTGGAACCGCTGCTCGAAGACGCCTCCATCACGGAGATCATGGTGAACGGCCCGGACGCGATCTTCGTCGAGCGCGGCGGGCGGGTCGAACAGCTGCCGCTCCGCTTCGTCTCCCAGGACCAGCTGATGCAGACGATCGAGCGGATCGTCTCCACGGTCAACCGCCGCGTGGACGAGTCGAACCCGATGGTCGACGCGCGCCTCCCGTCCGGCGAGCGCGTCAACGTCATCATCCCGCCGCTGTCGCTGACCGGCCCCACCCTCACCATCCGCCGCTTCCCGCGCTCCTTCACCCTCCAGGAGCTGATCGGCTTCGGCTCGCTGGACGAGCACATGCTGTTCCTGCTCGCGGGCCTGGTGCAGGCGAAGTTCAACATCATCGTCTCCGGCGCCACCGGCACCGGGAAGACGACCCTGCTCAACGCCCTCTCCGGGCTGATCCCGGCGCACGAGCGGATCATCACCATCGAGGACTCCGCCGAACTCCAGCTCCAGCAGACGCACGTGGTCCGCCTGGAGTCCCGCCCGCCGAACGTGGAGGGCAAGGGCCAGGTCACCATCCGCGACCTGGTGCGCAACTCCCTGCGCATGCGCCCCGACCGCATCGTGGTCGGTGAGGTCCGCGGCGGCGAGTCCCTCGACATGCTGCAAGCCATGTCCACCGGCCACGACGGCTCCCTGGCCACCGTGCACGCCAACAGCGCCGAGGACGCGCTCACCCGACTGCAGACCCTCGCCTCGATGTCGGACGTCGAGGTCCCCTTCGTAGCCCTGCACGACCAGATCAACAGCGCCGTCGACGTCATCGTCCAGCTGACCCGCTTCGCCGACGGCGCCCGCCGCATCACCGAGATCGCCCTGCTCGACAGCCACGGCGGCGAGCCGTACCGGATCGCGACCGTGGCCCGCTTCCACGCGCGGCCCATGACCCACGACGGCCGTGTCCACGGCAGCTTCGAGTACTTCCCCCTCCCACGCCGCACCGCCGACCGCCTCTACATGGCGGGCCAGCCCCTACCCCAGGCCTTCGGCGTCGCCCTGAGCGCGGACCAGCTCGCCACCCGAGAAGCCAGGTAGGTAGGCCATCCCCATGGATCTCCACACCCTCGTCACCCTCACCTCCGGCGTCACGCTGCTGACCTGCGTCCTGGCCGTCGCCGGCGTGCACACCTACGCCTCGGGCCGGGCCCAGCGCGCCGCGCTCATCGGCCGCCTGTCGTACACCGGCCGGATCCCCGAGACCGGGCGGCGGCGCCGCTTCCGCAACCTCGACCGGCGGCTGCGCCGCACCCGGCTCGGCAGGAAACTGGAGCTGCGGCTGGTGGCGACGGGGCTGGACGTCACCCCGGGCGAGTTCTTCGTCTACATGCTCGCCGCGGTCGCCGCCCTCTGGCTCATCGGCCAGGCGGCACTGGCGCCCTTCTTCGGGCCGCTGGCCGGACTGCTGGGCATCGGGGCCGCCGTGCAGTTCCTCAACTGGCAGCGGCAAAAACGCATCGAGCGCTTCATCAACCAACTCCCCGAACTGGCCCGCATCCTGGCCAACGCCACCCAGGCCGGCCTCGCCCTGCGCACCGCGATCGGCATGGCGGCGGAGGAGCTGGAGGCCCCGGCGGGCGAGGAACTCTCCAAGGTCGCCGACCAGTTGGCGATCGGGCACTCGATGGACGACGCGCTCGGCGAACTCGCCGACCGTCTCCCGTCCCGCGAACTCGTCGTCCTGGTCACCACCCTCGTCCTGTCCAACAAGGCCGGCGGCCAGGTCGTCTCGGCCCTGCGCAACCTCACCGAGACGCTGGAGGAGCGCAAGGAGACCCGGCGCGAGATCCGCACCCAGCTCTCCCAGGTGACCATGACCTCGTACGCCGTTCCCGTCATGGGCATCGGCGTGCTCTTCCTCATGGACGGCGTCAAGGAGGGCGCCCTGGAGCGCATGACCGGCTCAGCGGTCGGCCAGGCCTGCGTGATCATCGCGTTCGCGCTCTACGCCATCGGCTTCGTCCTCATCCGCCGGATGAGCCGGATCGACGTCTGAGGGAGGGAGCGGACTCATGGCATTTCTGCTGGCACTGGTCATGGGCCTCGGCGTCTGGGGCGCCTTCGCCGGGATCCGCATGTACCGGGCGGACGCCAAACTGCCTGGCGACCTGGCGGTGGCCCTGGAGGTGGGAGCGACCCGCACCGGCGCGGTCGACTCCCTGATCGACCGCCTGGGCATGCGCTACGCGCCCACGGTCCTGCGCCTGATGGGCCCCAAGCAGGTCGCCAAGTACCGCCGCAGGATCGACCTCGCGGGCAACCCCGGCGGTCTGACCATAGACCGCTACGCGGCCCGCCGGGCGGTGTACGGGGCGCTGGGCGCCGTCGGCTTCCTGGTGATGCTGCCGCGCGGCCACTACTTCGTGGCGGTGCTGCTGCTGGCCTTCGGCGCGTTCTGGACGGAGGTCGGCATCTGGTCGGCGATCCGGGTCCGCAAGGACGTCATCGAGCGGACCCTGCCCGACTTCCTCGACGTCCTGGCGGTGGTGGTCAGCGCGGGCCTCGGCTTCCGCCAGGCCCTGGACCGCGTGGCCTCCCGGTACGAGGGTCCCTGGGCCGACGAACTCCGCATCACGCTGCGCCAGATGGACCTGGGCATGAGCCGCCGCCAGGCCTTCGCGGAGCTGCGCCGCCGCAACGACTCGGAGCAGGTCGCCATGTTCGTCACGGCGCTGCAGCAGGGCGAGGAACTGGGCGCGCCGATCGTCGACACGCTGGTGTCCCTCGCCAAGGACATGCGCCGTACGGACGCCCAGAACGCCCGCCGCAAGGCCGCCCGCGCGGTACCCCGGGCCACGCTGATGATCACGACGTTCATGGTCCCGGCGACGATGCTGCTGCTGGGCGCCGGCCTGCTGCTGGGCTCCGGGGTGGACTTCGGCTCGATCACGGGGAAGTAGGCGGGGGCGGCGACGGTGATGACGATGACGAGGGAAGGCACCGGGCGACGGTGGCGGCGGGGGAGGCCGGAAACGGTCCGTGCCGGGGCGGTGGGCGAAGCGCCCGCGCCCGCACGCACGCCGGAGGTCCCGTCCGCACGCACGCCGGAGGCGGCGTCCGCACG
>NZ_JADDRL010000019.1 GCF_021538895.1 Streptomyces olivochromogenes
TTGGAACGAGCGTGTGTATGGGTCGGGGCGGTCATGGGAGGCCTCACCGCGCCCCGATTCCGGTGAGGGAGCGGACCTGGAGGTCCTTGAACCGGTCCTCGTCGCGCTCTTCGGCGGGCGAGAGCACGGTGCCCAGCCAGCCGAGGACGAAGCCGGCCGGTATGGAGACCAGACCTGGGTTCTCCAGCGGGAACCAGGCGAAGTCGAGGTCCGGCAGCATGGCCGTGGGCCCGCCGGACACCACGGGTGAGAAGATCACCAGGCCGAGCGAGGTGGCCAGGCCGCCGTACACGGCGAACAGTGCTCCCCGGGTGGTGAACTTCCGCCAGAACAAGCTGTACAGCAGCGTCGGCACGTTGGCGGAGGCCGCCACCGCGAAGGCGAGCGCGACGAGTGCCGCCGTGTTCAGCTTGTCCGCGTACAGGCTCAGGACGATGGCGATCGCTCCGATCACCACCGCGGCCCAGCGGGCCACGGCCACTTCGCTGCGCTCGTCGGCCTCCCCCTTGCGCAGGACGTGGGCGTAGAGGTCGTGGGCGAAGGACGCCGACGAAGCCAGGGTGAGTCCCGCGACCACGGCGAGGATGGTGGCGAACGCGACCGCCGAGACGACGGCGAGCAGCACGGCTCCCGTGGTGGAACCCGAGCCGTCGCCCAGGTACTTGGCGAGCATCGGAGCCGCCGTGGTCCCGGCGGGGTTGGAGGCGGCGATCGTCTTGGGACCGATCAGCGCGGCGGCGCCGAAGCCAAGGGCGATGGTCATCAGGTAGAAGGCGCCGATGATGACGATGGCCCAGTTGACCGAGGTACGGGCGGCTCGCGCCGTCGGGACCGTGTAGAAGCGCACGAGGATGTGCGGCAGGCCGGCGGTGCCCAGTACGAGTGCCAGGGCCAGGCTGATGAAGTCGAGCCGGGTGGACAGGTTGGCGCCGTACTTCAGTCCGGGTTCGAGGAAGGCGTGACCGTGTCCGCTGGCGTCCGCCGCCCCGCCCAGCAGAGCCGACAGGCTCCAGCCGAATCGGTGCATCACCAGGACGGACAGCAGAGCGGCACAGGCGATCAGCATGACGGCCTTGATGATCTGCACCCAGGTGGTACCGCGCATGCCGCCGACACAGACGTAGAGAACCATCAGGGCGCCGACGCCAAGGATGATCCATCTCTTCGTACCCTCGCCCGAGGCCCCGAGCAGCAGCGCGACCAGGGACCCGGCGCCGACCATCTGCGCCACCAGATAGACGACGGACACCACGATGGTCGACACTCCGGCCGCGGTACGCACGGGACGCCGGCGCATGCGGAAGGCGAGGACGTCCGCCATGGTGAACCGCCCCACGTTGCGCAGGGGTTCGGCCACGAGCAGCAGGGCGACGAGCCAGGCGACGAGGAAGCCGATGGAGTAGAGGAAGCCGTCGTAGCCGAAGAGCGCGATGGATCCGGTGATACCGAGGAACGAGGCGGCGGACATGTAGTCGCCGGAGATGGCCAGTCCGTTCTGGAAGCCGGTGAAGGAGCTGCCACCCGCGTAGAACTCGGCTGCGCCCCCGCTCCTGCGGCCGGCCCATACCGTCACGGCCAGGGTGGCGGCGACGAAGACCAGGAACAGAACGAGGATCAGGGCTCTGTTCGGCTCGGTGCTGGATGCCGCGAGGGCCGGAAACTCGACGTGGGCCATGGTTCAGGTGCTCCTGGGTCGGGCAGGCAGGGCGGGGTCCGGCTCGATGGCACCGCAGCGGTCCGCGAGCAGCCGGGCGAGAGGGGACATCCGCCGGTCGGCCGCGCGGTTGTAGAGCCAGGCGATCAGGAACGTCGACCCGAACTGCGCGAGCCCGAGGACGAGCGCGAAGTTCACGTTTCCGGCCACCTTGAACGCGATCACGTCCGGGGCGAACGTGCACAGCAGCACGTACCCGAGGTAGAAGGAGAGGAACGCTGCCGTCATCGTGCCCACGAGCCGACGGTGGCGGTGCCGCAGGTCGGTGAATTCACCGAGGTCGTAGAGCGCCCCCGGGGTCGCGTTCAGGGGCGTCTGCCCCGGGTTCGCCTCCGCGGCCGCGTCGGGTGCCTCTTGGTGACCGCGGGCTGGGAATCGTTCGTTGCTCGTCATGTCTTTCCTTGTACGAATCGGTCAGTACGCGCGGCCGTGCGGCGGCTTCCAGGCGACGTCGACGTTCGGCGGCTCGCCGCCCGGCAGCACCGGCGTGTCGGCGGGCTGCGGATTGGTGGAGGCGCACACGGCGCGGCCGTACGGCTCGCATCCGGAGTCGGCCGACCTGACGACCAGCACGTACAGCAGGCACAGGCTGAGCAGGAGCGCGCACGACAGCAACACGATGATCACCGTGCTCGGCGCGACCGGCCGGCGCGGTGCGAACGGCGGCGGGGACGGTACGGCCGTCGTGGCCGGGGGCTGGAGGACCTCGGCGTGCAGGGGCCCATCGGTAGGCATTTCACTCCAAACAGGGAACGGCAAAGGCTCACTGCGCCCGCCCTGACCGGGGGCGCGGCGGCACCGCTCGGCGCTCGACGTGATGCCGCCCGCCCGGGGATTCCCCAGGCACGGGTACACGTCTGCCGGGGCTTTGGCCGCCGCGGGGATGCGCCGCGCGGCTCTCGACGAGCGAAGTGCGCACCCTCATCCGAACACCGGCATACGCGCGCGGGACACCCCACCCCCACCGAAAGATCCACGTCTTTCGGTGGGGTGCCGACAGTCCTCGACATCCCAGGTGAGTACGGTGAATGCGCCACAGGGCCGGCATCCGTGCGGGGCGACCCCCCGACCGGATGGTCGGTCGCCGTCCGTCCGTGCGGCCCTGCAACGGCAGACCGGAAAAGGAGCGGCGTGGTACCCACACTTCTCGGCCGTGCACGCGAGCGGGACACACTGTACGAACTGCTGGAGCGTCCCGGCGGGGCGAGCGTCCTGCTGCGTGGCGGGTTCGGCAGCGGCAAGTCGGGGCTCCTCACGGACCTCGGCGAACGGGCTCGCACCGCCGGATTCGCCGTGCTCAGCGCGTGTTACGAGCCGGATGCGAGCCAGCTCCCTGAGACCGCCCCGTCGCCCGCGATGTGCTCACTGGTGCCGGAGGGTGGCGGGGAACGGGCCGTGGCGTGGGTGCGCTGGCTGGCCTCGGGGGACGCGACGCCGCCCACGGACGGCATGCTCGCCGATGCCCGGTCCGTGCCGACGCAGCGGGTGCTGGTGCTGGTCGACGACCTGCAGTGGGCCGATGCGGTGTCCCTGCGCGGGCTGCGGAACATCGCGCGGGCCGTGGGTGCGCATCCGGTGACGGTCGTCTGCGCGATGGGGCCGGGTGAGTCGGTCGACGAGCCGGCTCTCGGTGCCGTACTGCGGCTCCTGGACCACCACGTCCGGCTCTCGCCGCTCGACGAATCCGCGGTCGCCGACCGGCTGGCCGGGATCCTCGACGCGTCCGAGGACGGAAAGACCACTGGCGAAGTCCTGTCCCCGCTTCTGACGGCAGCGGCCGGAAACCAGTACCTGATCCGGACACTGCTGGCCTCCGTGGACGCGCAGCGGCACGGTGGGAGCGGCCGGCCGGACCGTCCCCCGCTCCACACCACACTGGCTGGTGCGCTCAAGCCGCTGCTCGCGGACGTCGGCGTGGCCGCTCGGGCGGCGTTGCGCAGGATCGGACCCGACGCCGAACGGGTGGCCGCCGTTCTCGCCTCGCTGGGGGGCGCCCAGCTGCCTGAGGTGATAGCCCATGCCGGTGCGATGGACCGGCACACGGTCGAGGACACCCTGCACGCGCTGGCTCAGGCCGATCTCGTCCAGCACGCCGGACCACGGGCTCAGCTGCATCCGCCCCTGCTCGCGGCCGGCCTGGCACAGGGTGTCTCGCCCACCTGCCGCAAGCAGCACCATGCCCGCGCCGCAGAGCTGTTGCTCAGCTGGGGAGCGCCCGCCCGGCAGGTGGCGCCGCACCTGGTCCACGGGCCGACGGGCATGGCGCAGGCCACGGCGATCCTGCGGCGCGCCGCCCAGGCCGCGCTCGACCGCGGAGCACCCGACGAGGCGGTGGTCTACCTGCGGCGCACCCTGAGCGAGGATCTCGACGCTCAGGAGCGCAGTGAGGTTCTGACCCTGATCGGCGCCGCCCGACTCGACTCCGACGTACCGGCCGCCGTACCGGAACTGCGCAGCAGCCTGCGGCTCAGCGCCACACCGCAGGCGCTGGCCCGTTCCGCGCGCAGTCTGACCGGTGCGCTGTTCGCCATGGACCGCTACGGCGAAGCCCTGACGATGCTGGACGGAACGATCCAGCGGCTTCGTACCGAGGATGCCGCGGCCGCCCTTCGGCTGGAGCTGGACTACCTGCTCGTCAGTCTCGGTGAGGCGTCCTCGGCGGTGCGGGCGTGGCCGCGGCTGATGGAGTTGCGCCTCCAGGACGCCGAGGACGACGCGGGGCGAAGGGCGCTGGCGGCGCTGCTCAGCTTCCGTGGAGCCGCGCTCGGGGAAGGTGCAGAGGACGTCATCGAGTTGGCCCGTGTCGGGCTGAGCAGGGGCATGGCGCCGGTGGGCGACGAGTCCATCGTCTACCCCTGCGCGGTGTTGGCGCTGGGCGCCGCGGGCAGGCCGGACCTGACGTTCGAGTACGCCGACGCGGCCGTGGCGGAGACACACGCGAGGGCCTCCGCGCTGAACTACGCGCAGGCGCTCAGCATGCGGGCCAACGCCCATTGCCGACGTGGGGCGTTCACAGACGCCCAGACTGATGCGAGGCGCGCACTCGCCGCGTTCCGGGACATCGGTGTCGACCATCGGGAGAGCCACAGTGTCTTCACGGTCGCCACCCTGGCCGAGGCCTTCGTCCGCCAGGGACAGACACAGAAGGCCGAGGACCTCTTCGACGACTGCGACCTGAGCGGGCCGCTCGGATTTCACACGATCTACGACTACCCACTGCTCGTCAGAGGCTGGGTGCACGCGGCGGACAACCGCTTCGAGCGGGCGCTGGCGGACTTCCTGCACCTTGGCGAGCGCCTCAACGCGCGCGGCATGCCGGGTCCTGGGTTCTACCCGTGGCGGTCGGAGGCCGCACTGGTGCACCTGCTCCTCGGCGATCGGCAGTCCGCTCTCACGCTGGCCGACGAGGAACTGCGGCTGGCGCGGGCGTGGGGGGTCGCGGAGATGACGGCGGTGGCGCTGCGTGGCCGAGCGCTGGTGGTGGGCCAGGAGGAGGGCCTGGAACTGCTCGACGAGGCGGCGCGGCTGCTGCGGGGCAACTTCGCGCGGTTCCGGTACGCGCAGATCCAGGCGGACCGGGGGACGTTGGCCGTGCGGTACGGGCGACCGGAGGACGCGCGTGCCGCGCTCCAGGAGGCCGTCAGTGTCGCCCACGAGTGCGGGGCCGAGCCGATCGCGCAGCAGGCGCGGGCCGGACTGCGGGAACTCGGCGACCGTCCCCGCACTCCGACGTTCCGGGGACGGGAGGCGCTGACGCCCGCGCAGCGCCAGGTGGCGGAGCTCGCCGCGCAGGGCATGACCAACACCGAGATCGCCTCCCACCTGTTCGTGGGCCTGCGCACGGTGGAGATGCACCTGTCGAAGGTCTACGCGAAGCTGGCCGTGAGTGGACGCCACGCTCTGGAGCAGGCTCTGCGCTGACTCCGCGGAACGAGGTCCGTGCGGATGTGACCGGGAGCGCCCAGGAGGTGGCGCGCCCGGTCACACGCCTTTACGGCAGGTGAGGGTCAGCCCCGTCGTGCGGCGGGACGTACGGCCTCGTCGCGTGCCCCGTGGCAGGACTTGAGCGCCCGCTCCACGGCCTCGGCCATGGCCTGCTCACCCCGCGCGGTCGGGTGCCCCGCATTGGCCGGGACCGCCGGGGCCAGATTCTCGATCCACCGCTCGCCGGCCGGACGGCACATGTCGTGGCCGACCGTCGAGGTGTAGGTGTCCACGTACACGGCCCCGCCCAGTTCGGCGCGGCGGGCGAGCATCGTGTTGAGCGCCTTGGCCGTGTCCCGGAGGTACCCGAAGTCCCCGGCGGCGAAGGGAGCGGCGGGACTGGTGCAGCCCGTCCCGTCGTCGGGGAAGATCGAGGGGTATCCGACGAGGAGCACCTTGGCGTGCGGGGCACGCCGGTGGACGGTGGCGAGGACCGCGTCGACCTTCGGAGCCGTCGTGGCTATGCCCTCCAGCAGGCGGTCTCCCCCGCCTTCGGTGTAGTGACCGCGGCACGGCGTGCCCGTCGGATCGGTACGGCTCAGCGTCGCGCAAGTCGTCAGCACCGCGGAGAAGCCGACCCCGTCGTTGCCGCCGATGCTGACGGTCACCAGCTCGGTGTCCCGGTTCAGTGCGTCGTACTGCGCGGGTCTTCCGTCCTTTGCGAGGGCCAGCGAGGCCGCGGTGGCGCCGGCGCAGGTGACATCCGTCAGACGGGCGTGGCGCTGCCGGGCCACGAGGGAGGGGTAGTTCTGACTGGAACGCCCGCATCCGGGGTCGGTCTGTTCGGGGACGCCGGGCGCGGACGCGTACGAGTCACCGAGGGCGACGTAGTTCCGGCCACCGGCCGATGCGGGGGCGGCCGACGCGACGGAGGCCGGTGCGACGGCGGCGAGGCAGGCCAGTGCCACGGCGCCGAGGTGACGCGCGGAGGCGACGGGCCGTTTCACCGCGCCTGGGAAGCCGGCAGGCTCAGGGCGAGTGTCCGGGCGCTGTCGGGGCGCTCGGTCAGGGCTTCCGGCGGCGCGACGGCCGGCACGGGGGTCGTAGAACACTCGGTGTGAACCTCGCACAGGTGTGATGGAACGTGGTGAGCGGCCTGGACCAGTTCGGACACCGTCAGCAGGGCGATCAGCCCCAGGAACAACAGCGCCGAGCGGTCGGCGAGCGCACTCGATCGCTCGCCGTGCCGCCGCGTGGGAACGGGACACCGCGACAGCGCGGCAGCAGGACTCAACGCGAGCCCAACTGTTCGCGCGGCTTTGCCTGTTCGCGCGGCTGTTCCTGTTCGCGGGGCTGTGCGGTCTCCGTCGCCGGTGCCGACGGTTGTCCCGAGCCCGAGTTGAGCGAGCCGTCGCGTGCCCAGGACATGACCACCGTCGCCGACGCCACGACACAGGGTTCGGAGCACAGCTCCCAGTCGCAGTCGCAGGCAGTGGCGTCCCAGGGCGGCACCGGGGCTTCCAGTTCGGGGAAGGGCCAGGTGAACGGTCGCTTTCGGGTCACGGGAATCTCCAGGTGTGAACCAGGCCCACGAGACCGGGACAACCGCGGGAACCGCGACAGTCGATGACTCGGGCCGTCCGCGTTCGCGGACGGCCCGAGTCAAGCCGCAACGAAAGTGATCAGAATCCGTCTGGAGAACCAGCTTTAGCGCAACGATTGACACAGGGGTGTCTGTGGCCGGCAGAGGCGTCGAGCGGGGGGTGTGATCAGGAAGGAACGGCCGGCGGGGTGAGCCCCGCGGTGTGGGCGAGGATCGCGGCCTGGACGCGGTTGGCGCAGCCCAGGAGGCGCAGCATCCGACTGACGTGCACCTTGATCTGGGACTCGGAGAGTTGCATGCGCGCACCGATCTCGGCGTTCGACAGCCCCTGGGCCAGCAGGGCCAGGATCGTGCGCTGTTCCTGCGGCAGGGGCTTCAGGCGCTCCCGGGCGTGGACGGCCTCATGCGGGACGGTGAACTGTTCCATCAGTGTCCGCGTCATGGAGGGGGAGATGATCGCCTCCCCGCGGGCGACGACCTTGATGGCGTCGATGAGTTCGTGGGGACGGACGTCCTTGAGGAGAAAGCCGTCGACTCCGGCCTTGAGCGCGGAGTACAGGTACTCGTCCCGGGAGAACGACGTGAGGACGACGACGCGGGGCGGCTGGGGCAGACGCCGCAGGGCCAGTGCGGCTGTGAGCCCGTCCATGGCCGGCATCTGCACATCGGTGAGGACCACGTCGGGCTGGTGGGCGAGCACGGCGGCGACGGCCTGCTCGCCGTCCGCGACGGCCGCCACCACGGTGATGGCCTCGTCCGTCTCCAGGATGAGCCGCACGCTCTCCCGGATCAGCTCCTCGTCGTCCGCGATGACTACCGTGATCATTGGAGTTCTACCCTCACCGGCATGCAGGAGTACCACCCACGGGCTCTGGTGCCGTCCGGCGCCGGCAGGGTCGAGTGGTGGCGACTGAGCACCCTGGGGCCGACGAGAGTCAGCGCTCGCACCTTTGCCGAGAACGTGACTGATTGTCAATGCGGGAGGCCGGTGCGCGGCTGGGCGCCGCCCCGGGGTCAGCCGCCTCGGCGTCCACGGCGTCAGCCTTCGCGTGCGCGGCGTCGCCCGCCGAGCAGTGCGACAGCGGCAGCGATCAGCACCGCGGCCAGGGAAATCCACCCGCCGATGTCCTGAGCGACGCCCTTGCCGTGATGATCCCACTCCGGCTCGCCGGGGCCGGGGGCGGTCATGGCTGGGTCCCCCGCACCAGGATCACCATGCCCGGGACTCCCCATGCTCAAGGTGATGTGGTCCAGGGCTCCGGCCCTGCCCGCGACCGGAACCTGGCCGTCGAAGGCAACAAGGCCCAGGCCGACGCCGGCGTCGGCTCGGCCCGGGGCGACGGCGTACGAGAGGGTGGCGTCGTGCGCCGATGGCCGCCACTCACCACCGGCCCCCAGCGCTACGCCCGCCAGTACCGTCATGGCTGCCGCTGCCAGTCTTCTGCGCATGAGTGGTGTACCTCCTCAGCGCGGTGCCGGGGCGGGTACAAAGGTGCCCGGCTCGGTACGCGCCAGCGCCCTCGCCCGGGGATGTCGTCGAGTCTCTCGTGTGCTCATCTCGTGGCAGCCCCTTCGGCGTTGACTTGCGCAGGCATCACGCCAGCACGTGTGCGGGCGGGTGGTGCCGAGTCAATGGCGAACGCCGGTTGCGTGCATCGGCCTCAGGGATGAGCGGGGAAATACTTTCGTTGCCGCTGTCAGGCGACACGGGCGAGCGAGGAGCCCGCGATGTCCCGAAGGCGGTCGGACACCCCCCGGGGCATTCGTGTGGCGTCCAGCGCGCTCAGCGCTTCGCCCTTCAGGGCGCCGATGCGTTCCTCGACCGCTGCCCGCGCCCCGGTGGCCTCCATGAGACGGCGTGCTTCGTCCTGGTCCTCCGCGTCCGTGATGCCCGCCCGCAGCAACTCCAGCAGGCGAGCGGCCTGTGTGGCATTGCCGAGGGACACGGCGAGCGCGGCGAGAACGGTGCATTTCCCGTCACGCAGGTCGTCGCTGTGCGACTTGCCCGTCTGCGCCGGATCCCCGAAGACGCCGAGCAGATCGTCCCGGAGCTGGAATGCGATCCCCAGGGGGACAGCGAAGTCGCTCAGCCCGCCCAGCAGTTCGTCATCGGCGTCCGCCAGGGCCGCGCCGAGCCGCAGCGGCGCCTCGACGGTGTAACGGGCCGTCTTGAAATGAGCGATGTAGAGCGCCTCCTCGGCGCGGAAGGAGCCCTGGTGCGCGGCGAGCAGGTCCTGGTACTGACCGTAGACCGTGGCAGTGCGCATCGCGTCCAGCTCCATGTAGCCGCGCCGCAGCTGACCGGGGGTCATGCCGGCGCCGCGGAAGAGCTCGTCGGACCAGGTGAAAGCGAGGTTGCCCAAGAGGATCGCGGCGTTGACGCCCAGCCGCTCGTCGAACCGTCCCGCTCCGTCGCTCGCGCCGTTCCGCGCCAAGGCGCGATGAGCGGTCGGCGCACCACGGCGCAGCTCGCTGTCGTCCATGACGTCATCGATCAGCAGCGCGCAGGCGTGGAAGAGCTCCAACGACGCCGCCGCCCGGATCACATAGGCAGGCACATTACGGCGGCCCGCGGCATGCCAGCCCATGACGCACAGCAGGGAACGCAGGCGCTTTCCGCCGCGCAGGGCATACGTCGCGAGCACCGGCCACAGTTCCTCCGGCAAGGCCGGTTCACCGTCCCGACCGAGTGCCCGTTCGGCCAGGAAGGTATGCAGAATGCGCTCCACCTCGGAGTGCACCAGCTGCTCGGGAGCGGGGACGACGGTTTCCACCGGGGTCGGCACGATAGGGATCCTTCATGAATCGATCAGCACGGCGCGCCCTGCACCACACCGAAGCAGGGACAGCGTTGCGCAGGGGGGAACCCTCGTATGCCACCACAATCGGACAGCCGCGCGGCGCGATGGCGGCCCCAGTCCCCAAACCGTTCGGTGCCGAAAGAACCAGCGGATCGGGCGGATCGGGCGGGTCGGTTCCGAGTCGGCCGGGCTGGCCGGGCCGGGTCGGGCCGGCGCTGAGCTCGGCAAAAGCCGCCCGCCTCAACTCCCCCGTGGCGGGCGGCTCGTGCCTTCGGTGTGCAGAGTTCGAAGTCGGCGGCAGCGCACTGTAGGCGTCCTGGGCCGCTGGACGACACCGGCACCACACCGGCGGCGGGATTCGAACCCGCGTTACCCGCTTGAGAGGCGAAGTAGCCACAACCTGCGCACCTGCACAGCCAGGACAGTAGCCGGGACCGGGACCGCGACGCACGCGAGTTTCCCGGGGCCGGTTTCGCCCCGGCGCACCGGCCGCCACCACCCCGGCCTGCGCCATCAAGCAGGACTGGCCCGCCGCTACGGGGGAAAGCGGCGGGCCAGCTCCATCCAAGGTGCCACACATCGGCATGCCACGCACCGCCTTCCGTCGCGCAGTCCGAAAGCGGTCGGCGCGGAGCCGTCTCGGGGGCGGTGAGGTGAGCCGGCGAACAGCACCGGCCCGGCATCAACGGCACCGCAGGATCGTCACCTAGGCGCGTTCCGTGAGCAGCTCCGCCAGCCGGTCCGCGAACGCGATGAGCCAGTCCAGCCCAGGCCCACCGCGGGCCCTCCGAAAGCCGTGCCGACGGCCCCAGAACGCGGCCTGGACGGCGTGGAACTGGGCCCAACGCTCGACGCGTACGCGATCGATTTCCGCCGCCTCGGCGAACATGTCCAGGACGCGGTGGACAGCCTTGGGCAGATCGTCCGCTTCCAGGAGTGTCAGCGCGCGTGACTTGAGCAGTGTGCCGCCGTCGTAGGCCGGATCCCCCACGTACCCCTTGGGGTCGACGGCCAACCACGGCTCACGGTCGGCGCGCAGGATGTTTCCGGCGTGGAGGTCGCCGTGGATGAGGATGTCCGGCTGGACGCGACCCAGTTCGCGGACGGTCGCCACGGCCGCGTCCACCACACGCCCCGGCACAGAGTGGGGAAGCGCTACGGCATCCTTGCGCAGGTCCTCCTCCCAGGCATCGGCCCGCTCCCGCAGCCGGGGCAGACCAGGCGGGGCGGGAATGGCCAGTCGGCGACCGACTCGCCCCGCGACCGCCGCCACCTCATCACCGTCCTCGACCTCCGCCAGCATCGCGAACCGTTCGTCGACACGCTCGTGCAGCAGCACGGCTCCGCGCCCGCCCCAGGCCGCGAAAGCGTCCGGTTCATGAACGTTGCCCGGGTGGGGAAACGACACCTTCACCACAGCGCTCGACTCGTCCCGCCGTCGCACCGGAACGATGACCCCGACTCCCCCGTGCATGACCGCGCCGTCGAACTCACATCCCCAGCGCTCCAGCAACTCGTCGACGAGCCCGGGCAGTTCGGCGATCCACTCCGCCCCGGACTCCCCCTCACGCTCGACGGTGCTCCGCGCCAAAGCCTCCGGTACCTCGATCATCCAGGCACCCTATGCGCCGACCCGACACAGCTGCCGCGCGCGCCCCAACGAGTCCATGACTGCCCTCAGACACCCCCCCGAACCCTTCCGCTCGAAGATCGCCGTCCAACAGGAAAGGCATCACCACCATGGCGCTCCTGGCCGAGTACAGCTGCAAGGCCACCCCAGGCCGCCGCATCGGGCAGCCGCTGACTACTACGACACGACCCTCGCGCGGCTCGCCGAGGGAGCGCCCGACGGCTGGCTGACTGAAGCCTGGGACAAGTGCCCGGTCGCCGAGCGCAACGTCCTGGGCCTCGCCTACCTCCAAGAACCCGAGCCCATCGACGATGAAGGCATCAGACGGCACCCTTGTCACACGCCCTGCGGAACTTGCGCCAGACCCCGTTTGAGGCCGTCGTGGTCCTGGATAGTGCTCCGGTAGCCGGAGCTTGGTCCTGGGTGTCACGAAGTCGCGGAGGGTGTCTGTGCGTTCCTTGACCTTCGTCATCGGTACGGGGCGTAGCGGCTCGACCGCGCTGTCACGCATCCTCAACGCCCACCCGGACGTACTGAGCCTCAACGAGTTCATGGCCTCCGTGGGCGACGCCGCCTTCCCCGAAGGGACGGTGACCGGTGAGGAGTTCTGGCAGACGCTCTTCCGGCCCGCCCCGCACTTCGAGCGGATGATCCGTAGCGGACTGCCGCTGCCGGAGTTCCTCTACACACGCCGCCCCGGAAGGTACGCGACGGAGACCACCGGCGTTCCCGCGCTCTCCCTGATGGTGTTGCCGCACCTCACCGACGACCCGGACGGGCTCCTCGACGAGCTCCAAGCAGTGGTGGCCCAGTGGCCCGAGGGCACCGCCGCCGAACACCATCAGGCACTCTATGACCTGCTCTGCGCGCGGTTCGATCGGACGGCCGTCGTGGAACGCTCCGGCTACTCGACAGGCTGGGCGCCAAAGCTACGAGCGACGTTCCCAGACGCGAGGTTCGTGCACATGTTCAGAGACGGACCGGATTGCGCCCTGTCCATGAGCCGTCATCCCGGATACCGCACGATCTCCCTGCTGCGCGAGATCAAGGCACGAGCAGGCATCGCCAGCTTCGCCGACCTGACCGAAGAGCACGTACGCTCGCTGCCCGCGGATCTGTCCCCACTGCTCGAAGACCGCTTCGATCCTGCGCTCGTACGAGACCGGGACCTCCCCCTGCGGACGTTCGGCACCCTGTGGTCCGAACTGGTCACCGACGGCACGGAGTTCCTCAGCCAACTCCCCACCGATCAGCGCACCACGCTCGCCTACGAGGACCTCCTCGACAATCCCGCCGCGGAACTGACCCGCCTGGCCGAGTTCATCGGCGTCGCCCCTCTCCCTCAGTGGCTCCTGACCGCATCCGCACAACTCGACCACAGCCGACGCGGCTCCGCCCGTAAGCTGTCGCCCGCTGAACTCGATGAACTGACAAAGACCTGCGCCCCGGGCACCCGCGTATTGGAGTCAGGACCCAGCCGGTAGCGCCGGTAGCAATCGCATGGGACCCGGACTCGCTCCACGTTCCGCCAGGTGCCAGGTGCCGGACCGTGGGCCGCTCGAATCGGGTGGTAAGTACCGTCCCAGGACGCGAGCCGAACTGCGGGCGCGTCGGACAGCTGCCGCGAGGGACGGTCTGCCGCTCTCCGAGACGTTGTCCCGACCGGACCCTCTGACCCGGCCGACCGTCTGACCTGACAACTCACCGTGTCAGGCGGAGACAGCCGACGAGGGCCTCGTCGAAGCCGGCGATCACCCGTTCAGCGATGGACACCACTGCGTCCGGCGCGCAAATCCGCCAGGGCGTCCGCGTGCTGCTGGTTGGTCAGGGCCTGCGGTGGGTCATCAAGAGGGAAGTAGCGCACTTCGAGTGTCTCGGCATCGATCGATGTCCCGGCAAGGTCGGCACCTGGCATGGCCCCGCCGATCGGCGTGCCGCGGAAGAAGACCGTGATGGGCTGGGCTCTGTCTCCGTTCGGATAGGTGTGCCAGTACTTGGTGTACACACCAAGCAGCCCGGTGACCCGTACGTCGAGCCCGGTTTCCTCCCGGACCTCGCGGACCGCGGCCTCCTCGGCAGACTCCCCGAGTTCGACGGCGCCGCCGGGGAAGCCCCACGCGCCGTCGTCCCTCCGGCGCTGCAGGAGCACCCGGCCTTCGTCAACGACACAGACCGCGGCGAAGGCGAGCTGGATCGGGGCGGAGCCGACGCGTGCACGAAGCCAACCTATGTAATCGGACACGGCGTTGATCCTCCCAGACCGTCCGTCAGGGGGTTGGTCGTGGTCGGTCGCGAGGCCCCGGCGACGCCAACGCGTGCGCCCAGGCCCGCGCTGCTCTGCCCTGCCCTGCCCTCATGCGGTCAGAACCTATCGACGTCTACGACAGCCCCCGCGAAGGCATGCGGAGCCTCCTGCGGAACGTTGTGTCCCACGTCCAGTGTCCGGTGCGCGTATTTCCCCGTGAACTTCTTGCGATAGGCCGAACCGTTCCCCGGAGGCGTGAACGGATCATGTGCTCCGTCGATGGTGATCGTCGGCACCGCGATCACCGGCGCCGCCGCCAGGCGCTTTTCCAGGGCGTCGTACTGACGCTCACCCTTCGCGAGACCCAGCCGCCAGCGGTAATTGTCGATCACGATACCGACGTAATCCGGGTTGCCGAAAGCAGCGGCCGTGCGATCGAAGGTCGCTTCGTCGAATTTCCATGTCGGGGAGTTGAATCGCCACACCAGGTTGGCCAAATCCCGCCGGTACTTCTCAAGGCCGAGCACTCCTCTTTCGGTGGCGAAATAGTATTGATACCACCATGCCCATTCGTTCTTCGGCGGCGACGGCATCTTGTTGGCTTCGACATTCGCGATCAGATACCCGGTTACGGAGATCAGTGCTTTGCAGCGCTCCGGCCAGAGAGCCGCGATGATGTCGCCCGTCCGCGAGCCCCAGTCGTAGCCTGCGAGGATCGGCCTATCGATCTTGAGGGCGTCCATCAGAGCGATGACATCGACAGCGAACGCCGACTGCTGGGCGTTCCTGGGCGTCTTGCTTGAAAGGAATCGGGTTGTGCCATGGCCGCGCAGGTAGGGGACGATCACCCTGTACTCTTTCGCGGCGAGCAATGGCGCGACCTCGATGTAGCTGTGAATGTCGTAGGGCCAGCCATGCAGAAGCAGGACCGCCTGCCCGTTCGCAGGTCCGGCCTCAACGTATCCCACGCTCAGATCACCGGCATTGATCTGCTTCACGGGACCGAAGGACGTACGTATCGCACTGTCAACCGTGGGATCGACCCCAGGTGTCCTCGATGTGGACCGTGCTTGCGCGCCATCCCTCTCGCCATCCCCCTCGCTATTCCTGGCACCGAACCGGGCCGCCGCCACAGCCGCGGCAGCGGCGCCAAGGAAGTGACGACGACTGTGCGTGGGTCCGGACATTTCCATCGGTCAATCTCCTTGTGCGATGCGGCACGATGCGGCATGAGCACAGGTCGCGAATAACGCGACATCGAGTGGATCGACTTGGAAGTCGCGTCCGGCTGGTATCCGCGCCCGGCGGAACTTCTCGGGCAAAGATCCGCTGGCAGGTCCTCTACGCCAGGATGGTGGAAGCGGCCTCGACGTCGCGTCGGAGGTTGTCCTCTCTCCCAGCCTGACGTCCGGGCTGGACCAGCGCACGCCGAGCCCCGGAGGCGGTCGCCGATGCAGGCACGCCCCCCGACCGAGGCTTCAGCAGGCCGGCGCGGTCGTCCGGCTGTGGCCGGACGGGGCAGACGTAGAAGGAGCTCCCTCCGGACCTCCCATCGAGATCCTGGCGGGCGACCGACCTGCCCGGGATCCTGAATACCGTGCAGGACGAACCGCAGGGCTTCCCCTCCCTCACCAGGCAGTGGGCCGCCCGCCACGTTCCGACTCTCACCATGGACCCGGCAGCCAAGCTCGACGAAGACCTGGCCGGCGGCTCACCGCTGCCGGGCCCCTGCGGCCGACATGTGCCGTGACCGGCCACAGGAGCTGAGGCAGATCCCCTCTGGAACGAGGTCTGCAGGGGCCACGGCGTGGGAGAACTCGCCCGGTGTGTCAGGAGGGCGGGCAGCCGAACCAGTGCACCGTGCCCTTGTTGGAGGTGTAGCCCAGGCACCTGACGCTTCTGTCGTGCACGGTCACGGTCCGGGCGACCCCGCCGTCCACGTATTCATTCTTGTAGTGGGTCTGCACCAGCGTGTCGATCTCGATCCTGTACCAGCGGCGCTTAGTGTCGGGCATGCTGCAGTTGTGGCCGATCACGTCGGTGCCGGGCCCGCTGTTCCACATGCTGCGTTCAGCGCGGTCGCAGTGCGCCCGGCTGACGGCGTTGGCAGTGCCGGCCCCGGTGCCGAGCAAGACCGTCGCGCCCGTGGCCACCGCCACGGTAGCGCCGAGCATGCGTTTCAGAGTGAGGTTCATCGATTGGTCCTCCTGCAAGCCGTGGTGATTGGCGTGAGTCGCCATGCCACCTTGGAGTGATCGTCACATCAATCCCGGAAGCCCGGCCCGTCGGCCGACGGTGCATTCCCCCGACACGGTGACGTCGGTGATGCCAATGCAGCATGCCGCGGTCACACCCTGCGGCCGGACCCGAGCGAGCGATCCCCTCGCACTCGTTCCGTGCCCCTCGGCTCGTGCCGGGAAGTCGTCAGCGCGCGACGACCGCTGCCGTGGTGCGTCCGCCGTCGACGTCGAGAACGATGCCGTGGACGAAGGCGGCTTCATCGCCGGCCAGGTAGACCGCGGCGTGCGCGATCTCCTCAGGCCTGCCCATCCGCCCTGCCGGAGTCCCGTTCATCATCGCCTCGCCCGGGTGCACCTCATCAGGGGCGGGCTCCAGCACCACCCCGGGTGAGATCGCGTTCACGCGCACCCCCTGCGGGCCGAACTCAGCCGCCCAGGCGCGTGTCAGGGTCTCGACCGCGCCCTTGGTGGAGCTGTAGAGCGCACCGATCGGAATGCCCAGGCGAGCGATCCACGAGCCCAGGTTGATGATCACCCCGCCGCCGGCCTCCGCCATGGCGGGCGCGATCGCGGCGGTGAGGAAGAAGGGCGCCTTGACGTTCACGGCGTAGACCTCGTCGAAGGTCTTCTCGTCGGTCGTGGCGGTGGAGTCGCCGGGGTAGACGCCCGCGTTGTTGACCAGGATGTCGATACGTCCGCCCAGGGTGGAGGTGGCTTGCGCGGCCAGTGCTCGTGAAGCCTCGGCGCTGCCGTCGAGCCGCGCCTGCACGAAGTCGGCGCGGCCGCCGCGTGAGCGGATGCCGTTCACGACCTCGGTGCCGCGCTCCTCGCTGCGCCCGGAGACCACGACATGGGCGCCCTCGGCGGCGAACGCCTCCACGATCGCCCGACCGATGTTGCTGGTGGCCCCGGTCACCAGTGCCGTCCTGCCTTGCAGTCGCCCGGCCATGTGCTGCTCCCTGCTGCATCGCCGACGCGTCCGGCGCGTCGCGTTCTGTGGACACCGGGAAACGTAGGGGGCAGAAAATGGACCAGCAAGTCCAATCTGGCGAGCGGCGCGTACGTGGGGCGGGGGGCCTCAGCCCGTCGCGACGGCAGGGCCACCCAGGTCATGGATGCCCTGGTCGAGGGCGGCCCTGAGGTGGGCCGACTCGCCGGTCGCCAGGAGGATCGACACTCCGCCCTGGATGCCCGCGAGCAGGGCGGCCGCACGCCGGTCGACGTCGAGACCGGCCGGTACGAGTCCGGCGGCCTGAAGGGACCGGATGCCGATGGCCAGGCTCTCCTGCCAGCGGCGCATCAACTCGACCACGATCGCGCGGGCCCCGGGCGTGGAGCGGCCGACCTGTAGGAACAGCGACCCCAGTGGGCACTGGTCGCCCTGCTCCTCGTAGCGCGCGACCACGACGTCGCGCCACGCCCACCACGATTCCCAGGAATCCAGCCGTCCGAGATGGGGCTGCTGGTCCTCCAGCACCTGGTCGGCCTCGAACTGCGCGACAGCGAGCAGCAACTCGTCCTTGCCCGACGGGAAGTAGTGGAACAGCTGACTCTTGCTCGTCCGAGTGCGCGCCATGACGTCGTCCAGGGTCGCGACGGCGACGCCCTTGTCGCGCAGCACCGCGGCGGCACCTTCGACGATTCGGGTCCGGGTGGCCCGGCCCTTGGCTGTCAGCTCTCTGCCCACGACGCCACCTTGGAATGGACTATTCGGTCCAGTCTAAGACTTCTGGCCCGGCTGACGTCGGCCCCCGGCCGACCGTCAGCTCCGCTCGTCCGGCGGCAGGCTGGGCACGTCGGCGCGGAAGAAGCTCACCAGCAGACCGTACGGCTGACCGTGCGCGGGGTCCGTCGGCTGCGGCTCGGCGGCCATCGCGCGCAGCCGGGCCTCCAGTGCGTGCGCCTCGGCGTCGGTGAGCCACAGGTGGCGCAGTGCGGCGTGGGAGGCCTGGCCGGGCCCGCTCGGCAGCATCTCGCCCAGCGCGGCGTTGATCAGGAACTCCGGGCCGACCACCGCGTCCTCGTGGAGCCGGAAGCTTTGGCTGACCAGCGCGAAGTACTGCTCGGTGCCGCCGCGCACCTGGCGGGTCTCGGCCAGCCGGACCAGGCCGGCCTCGCGCAGCACGCGCACGTGGTAGCCGATGGTGCCCTTGCTCATCCCCAGCGCGTCGGAGAGTTGGCGCAGCGTCGCGGGGCGCTGGCGCAGCACGTTGACCATACGGTGACGCAGCGGATGGCCGAGGGCCTTGAACTGCTCGGGCGAGCGCAGCACAAGGTGGCCCTGCTCGTCGCGGGGTTCCTGGTCCTGGTCGGTGTCGCTGCCGCGTGCGGGTGGCTGTTCCTCTGCCATGGAGAGAAGTGTCCAGGAATCTAAACGCTTTTGACAACTCCGCCGTCCCGACCGCAGAATCCTCACGTCGAGAAAGTGGCGAAGATTTTCGCCGCTTACCCGGGAGACCCAAGGAGTCCCATGCCCCTCGCCACTGCCCATGTCGTCACCGACCGCCCCGCCCGCTACCTCAAGCAGCTCGTCTCGCACATGGGCCACAAGGCCGGCACCACCCTCACCCCCGACGGCCGGGGCACGATCACGGTTGCCGCCGGAACCTGCAACCTCACGGCCTCTCCGGATCGCCTGGAACTGACGGCCACCGCGGTCGACGCCGAATCGCTGGCCCGCGTCGAGGACGTGATCACCCGTCACCTGGTGCGCTTCGCCACCCAGGAGGAACTCGTCGTCGAGTGGACCGCCCCGATCGACGGCGCCGAGCTGGAGCCTGTCGCCCCCGTCGTCGGCGACTACCTGCTCAGCCACCACACCCCGGCCGACGACATCCTCACGGAGCTGGCCGTCGCCACCCGCACGGCCACCGGCGAAGCCGCCCAGATGCAGGTGTCCGCCGACGAGGGCACGCTGCTCACCATGCTGACGCGGCTGACCGGCGCCCGCTTCGCGGTCGAGGTCGGCGTCTTCACCGGATTCTCGACCCTCTGCATCGCCCGTGGCCTGGCCGACGACGGCCGGCTGCTCGCCTGCGACATCAGCGAGGAGTGGGCCGCGATCGGCCGACCCTACTGGGAGCGTGCGGGCGTGGCCGACCGCATCGACCTGCGCATAGCCCCCGCACTGGAGACACTGCGCGCGCTCGACACCGAACCGGTCATCGACATCGCGTTCATCGACGCCGACAAGGTCAACTACCCCGCGTACTACGAGGAGATCGTGGCCCGGTTGCGCCCCGGTGGGCTGGTGGTGCTGGACAACGTCTTCCTCGGCGGCCGCGTTTTCGACCCCGCGTACCAGGAGGAGCGCTACCTGGCCATGCGGCGTCTGAACGACCTGATCACCGCCGACGAACGGGTGGACTCGGTGATGCTGCCGGTGCGCGACGGGGTGACCATCGCCCGGCGCCGCTGACACTCCGCCCGCAGGCGACCAGCCGGATCCCACACAGCCAACTCGTCGGCGGCCTGCCCCGGCAGCACGCCAGGCCCTGCCTCTCCGAGAGGCAGCGGCACGGCCTGGCCACACGCCGCGAGCTCCGGCAGGAGCGGCTCGATGCGTATGCGGCGACTCGACGTGTATGCGGACTGCGCCGGTGCCCTCGTCGACCGCCGGCGAGCGTCTCCGACCCGCTCGGCACGTGGGCCGAGACGCTCAGTACGGCCGCCGAATGTTGTGCTCGTCCAACACGGTTGCGTACCGCACCAGGAGCATATCCAGGCTCGCGAGGACAGAGCCGGCGAACTCTCGGGCCTCGTCCAGGTCACCTCGTTCGCAGGCGTCCAGCACGTCGGCCACGTCGCCGCGAAGGATGTGCAGGGAGTCCCCCTGCAGCAGAACCCCGGGGAACCGTCGGCCGGGCAGCCGAACCACCGCGTCGTTGCCACCGTCAGTGAACAGTTCGGCTTCTATGCGCTCCATCGGGCCATCCAACGCGATCTCACCACCTGACCTCAACTCCGGTGGACGCAGGCGCTCTTGCCGTAACCCTCCCCTTCAGGCAACGACACGGGCAGCCGACAGGAGGCGGGCGCAGCGTGCGCTCATGTCCTGGGCCGAGAGCTCGGGATGGGAGATCCACCAGCCGACCAGTGAGCTGACCGTGCCCGTCCACAGGTGCTTGAGCGCGTCCGCGTCCAGGTCATCGTCGTTGCCCTGGACGCGCAGCAGGGCGGCGGTGCCGGTGGCGGCCAGTTCGTCGATCGCCTCGCGATGGCGCTTGGCCGTGTGCCAGGGCTCGGAATCAGGTGGCAGGGTGCGGTCGTACAGCACGAACCAAGCGTGCCGTCGGCCTTCCAGCGCCTGGAAGAGGGCGGTGAGCACGGCGAGGGGCAGCCCGCCCTCCGGTGAGTCCTTCGCCATGGCCTGCTCGATCGCCTCGAGCAGGTGCGGGCCGATGTGGTCGACGCACGCCGCGTAGAGGCCGTCCTTGGAACCGAAGTACGTGTAGAGCAGCGGCTTCGTCACGCCCACGCGCCGGGCTATCTCGGCCATGGACGCCTTGGCGTGGCCGTGCCTGCCGAACTCCTCCAGGGCGGCGGCGAGGATCTGCTGTTCCCGGTGGGCCCGCGGAACGCCCTTGGTGCCCGCGGTGCGGGTCCGGGGCTGGTTGCGTTCCCGTTCGCCGCCCGCCGGATCCGGCGTGGTCGAGGCTCTTGCGGTCGTCATGGCGAAACTATACGTTGCGGTAAATTACCAAGGGGTAAATTACTGGAGGGTCAATTACCGTGGCAGACAGCAGCACGGCCAAGGCGTCATCGACCGATACCGCCCCGCGCCGCTCCTGGTGGGGCTGGGGCGCCGAGGACAAGGCACTGTCCGACGCCGAATGCACCGCGCTCGGGCAGCTGCTGCCCGGGGCGGCGGACACCCCCCTGCCTGTACCTGACGTGTCCGCGCTCGCCCTGCCGAAGGTCCGCGTGGAACCGCCCCCGGCACTCGCGCCTCTGATGTCGGCCGCACCCAGGGACCGCGCCTCACACACCTACGGCAAGGCCTACCGCGACGTGATGCGCTCCCTCGCCGGAGACCTCGCGGCGGCACCCGACCAGGTCGCCCGCCCCCGCACCGAGCAGGACGTCACGGACCTCCTCGACTGGGCGGCGAGCGCCGAGGTGGCCGTCGTACCGTACGGCGCGGGCAGTTCGGTCGTCGGTGGCGTCGAGTGCCGGGCCGACCAGCACCGCGGTGCCGTGTCTCTGGACCTGTCGGCGATGGACCAGGTGCTGGAGATCGACAGGGTCAGCCGGGCCGCGCGGATCCAGGCCGGAGTCCTCGGCCCCGCTCTGGAGGACCAGCTGCGGCACCACGGACTCACCCTGCGCCACTTCCCGCAGAGCTTCGAGTTCTCGACGCTGGGCGGGTGGCTCGCCACGCGGGCGGGAGGCCACTACGCCACGCTGTACACCCACATCGACGACCTCGTGGAATCGCTGCGTGTGGTGACACCGGCCGGCGTCAGCCAGTCGTTGCGGGTGCCGGGTTCCGGTGCGGGCCCCTCCCCCGACCGGTTGTTCCTGGGCTCCGAGGGCACGCTCGGCGTGATCACCGAGGCTTGGATGCGGCTCCAGGAGCGCCCGCGCCACAAGGCGTCGGCGACGGTGCTGTTCGATGACGTCCACGCCGCCATGGACGCGGTGCGCGCCGTCGCACAGTCGGGCCTGCACCCGGCGAACTGCCGGCTCCTCGACCCCGGGGAGGCCGGCCTGGCCGGCATCACACAGAACGGCGAAAGCGTCCTCGTCCTGGGCATGGAATCGGCGCACTCCCCCGTCGAGGAACGCCTGGCCGAACTCGTCACGCTCGCCCGCGATCATGGCGGCACACCCGCGGTCAGCGAATCCGCCGGCCCGGACACCGCCGCGGACACCTGGCGCTCGGCGTTCCTGCGCATGCCCTACCTGCGTGACGCGCTCGCCCGTATGAGCGTGATCAGTGAGACCTTCGAAACGGCCTGCACCTGGGACCGCGCACCGGCGGTCTACGAGTCGGTACGGAGTCGGCTGGCCGACGTGGTGAAAGAGGTGACGGGCACGACCGGCACCATCAACTGCCGCTTCACCCACGTCTATCCCGACGGCCCCGCGCCGTACTTCACCGTGATCACACCGGGCAGGCGCGGCTCCGAAGTGGCGATGTGGGACGAGATCAAGGCCGGGGCCATGGACATCCTCCACGATCACGGCGCGACCGTCACCCATCATCACGCCGTCGGCCGGGACCACCGGCCCGGCTACGACCGCCAGCGTCCGGAACCCTTCGCCCTCGCGCTGCGCGCCTCGAAACAGGCGCTCGACCCGGCCGGGATCCTCAACCCGGGCGTACTCCTGGACCCCGCCCCGGCGCGCTGACACCGCGCTCACGGGCGTAGGTGCGCTGACGGAGCGTAGCGAGCGGTATCTCCACTCCTTGTGGGGACAAAAGGCCCTTGAGTGGAAGACCGGACTTCAAGTGAGTCAGGCTGTAGCCATGGGGTCGCTCTACCGTTCGTCCGGCGCGTCAGGAGCAGGCGGTCATGGCCGGGTCCTCTTCAGGCTCGGGCAGTGCGTGCCGTTCATGATCGTGCTGTTCGCGCTGCTGATCGAGCTCTCGCCCGCGCATGATGTGGTGACCGGCCCCATCCTCGCCGCGACACCGGCTCTGGCTTCGCTGACCTGGGGCCCGAAAGGCATTGTCTCGGCGGCGGTCGGGGCCGGTGCTGTCACCGTGACGACGGCCACCCTCCACCACAGCTGGGGTGGCCAGGTCTACAGCAACCTTCTGTCCCTCCTGATGGTGTCGGTGGCCAGCGTCGCCGTGAGTAATGCCATGCGTACGCGCAGACGCATCCAGCTCGACCAGGTTCGCCGGGTCGCCGAGGCGGCTCAACAAGTCGTCCTGCGCGAAGTGCCGGACCGGCTGGGGCCGGTGCAGATGGCCGGCATGTATCTGGCGGCGGAGGCGGGGGCGCAGATCGGCGGCGATCTGTACGAGGCGACGCAGACCCGGTACGGGGTCCGGATGATCGTGGGCGATGTCCGCGGGAAGGGGCTGCCCGCCGTGCGCCTGGCCGCGGCCGTGCTGGGCGCGTTCCGGGAGGCAGCGCACTACGAGGATGATCTGGCGGAAGTGATGAACCGCTGCGCGGCCGCACTGCGCCGGGAGCGCGCCGTGCCGCATGCGGCCCATCGGGGCCCCGGGGAAGATCTCGCCGAGGATTTCGTCACGGCGCTCGTCGTCGAGGTCTCCGACGACTTCGTGGTCCGGGTCGTCAATCGCGGCCATCCACCCCCGCTGCTACTGCGCGAGGGCAAGGTGGAGGCCCTGATGCCCTCCTCCCCACTACCGCCTCTCGGCCTCGAAGACTTCGTCCCCGCTCTTTCCAGCGAGCCGGAGAGCTATCCGTTCACACCCGGTGACCGTCTGCTGTTGCACACCGACGGGGTGATCGAAGCCCGCAGCCCCGACAACGAATTCTTCGCCCTGGCCGACGCCATGGAGGCGGTGTACCCGTGCACTCCGCCGCAGTTCCTGTCGCGTCTGCATCAGGGCTTGGTCCGTCACACCGGGGGCCGTCTGGCGGACGATGCGGCGATGCTCATCGTCGAGCGGCTCGAAGACGAAGAGAGTCTGGTGGGCGAGGCGGCCGACTCCCCGGGGGCCGTCTGATCCGTCGGCCCTGACCGCCCTCGGCCGGCTACAGCCGCCTGCGACGCGGCATTCGGTAGGGTCGGCAGGCGGGCGGAACGCGACTCCCTGCTCTGCCGACGCAGCCGCCTCATCCCACACGACAGAGGAGCCCGTTCATGACTCCCGATGAAGTCTTCGACGACATCGCGGCCGACCTCGCCCACCAGGGCGCGACCGCCGGTGCGATGTTCGGCAAGCGCGCCCTCAAGGCCCACGGCAAGGCCTTCGCCTGCCTCAAGGACGACTACCTCGCGTTCAAACTCGGGGACGGAACCCCCACTCACACCGCGGCCCTCGCCCTCTCCGATGCCGAACTCTTCGACCCTTCCGGCAAGCACCGTCCCTTCAAGGACTGGGTCGCCGTTCCCCACACCCACGCGGCGAAGTGGCCTGAACTGGCCGAAGCCGCGCTGAACAGCCTCGCCTCATGACCCCTTGCCATCATGGGGGAAGCCGGATCGTACTCACTCGTCGAGCAGCCGCCATGCGGTGAGGGCGAGCCTGGCCCGGGTCAGTCCGGTGGGTTCGGTGAGTTCGAAGTCCAGGGTCCTCGCGATCTGTTCGAGACGGCGGGCGACGCTGCTGTGGTGCAGGTGGAGCAGGTCGGCGGCCCGGCGCAGGGAGCCGGTGGCGCAGTAGGTGTCCAGCGTCTCCATGTCCTCGGGGCTGTCGGCGATTCGGGCGATCGCGATCACGTCGGCGTTGTCGCGTGAGATGTCCCGCGGAACCTCGGCCAGGAGAGCCAGCGCGCCCAAGTCCCCGTAGCGGACGACGGGTTCGCGCGGGGTCGTGAAGCGGAGCGCGGTGCGGGCCTGCGGCCAGGATCGGTCGGGGCTGCCGGCGGCACCGATGCCCGCGCGTAGGTCCGCCGGGAACCGGGTCGGATCGATGGTGGTGGCCAGGATGACGCCCACGCCGGCGAGCGGTGCCGCCTTCACCGGGCGGGCCGGGCAGACCAGGCCGCCGATCCGGTCCAGCGGGAGCCGCGAGCGTACGGCGACGACGTGGACCGGCAGTTCGGCGGCGAAGCCCAGGAGTCGCAACGCCCTTGCTCTGGCCGCCTCGTCGCTGTCGGCGCTGATCGCCAGTTCGACGAGGGCGGGGTCGGCCATGGTGGTGCGGGCCGGGCCGTACCGCTCGACGGCCGCCGCCGCGGCGATGGCGAGCCGGTCGAGAAGGACTTCGTCGAGCGGGTTGGGCGGTCCGGGGCGTTCGAGCCAGACCGTGCCGATCTCCTCGTCGTCCAGAGTGATCGGCGCCGTGGTGGACGCGGGTGCCTGCGGGGCGGAGGCTTCGGTGCCCTGGGGTGTGGCCCGGGTCGTCCGCCCCGTGCCGTGGAGTCGTATCCCGGCGATGCATTCGGCCAGGCCCGCCGAGGCGCGGGCGAGCGCGGGGAGGTCCACGCGTCGGCGCATCAGAGTGTCGTAGAACGCGACGATCCGGATCGCACCGTCGACGTATGGATCGAGTCCCGACAGCCGTACGGCCAGTGCCTCCATGGCAGAAGGATAAGAGGGGAGGCCGCGGGGCAGGGGCGCCGATCGGCGCGCGATCGGGGCGCGATGCGCGACGGTTGGCGGGTGATCCCTTGGGAGCCGGCCGTGAGGATGGTCGTCATGGATCCCGAACTCGAAGCATTCATACCGTTGTTCCCGCGCACCGATCTGACCGATCCGTTCCTCGCCCGCAAGAAGTTCGCCGAGTTGGCCGCGGCCGTGCCGGCACCGGACATCGCGGAGATGGAGGTCGAGGACCGCACGGTGTCCGCCGACCCGGACGTGCCGGTGCGGATCTATCGGCCGTACCAGGCGCAGGGGGCCATCGTCTGGCTGCACGGCGGCGGATTCGTCATGGGGGACGTGGACACCGAGCACCCGTGGGCCGCTCGGATCGCCGAGGCCTCCGGCGCGGTGGTGATCTCGGTGGGCTACCGCCTGGCCCCCGAGCATCGATTCCCGGCCGCCCTGGACGACGCCTACGCCGTACTGAACTGGACCGCCGAGCATGCGGCCGAACTCGGTGTCGATCCGGCCCGGATCGCGGTCGGGGGTCACAGTGCCGGCGGTGGGATCGCGGCCGCGGTGGCGTTGCGGTCACGTGACGAGCAGGGCCCAGCGATCCGCTTCCAACTGCTCAATCAGCCAGGGCTCGACGACCGACAGGAGACGTGGTCGGCGCGGAACTTCACCGACACGCCCTGGTTCACCCGCGACAAGGCCACCAGAGCGTGGCGGCACTACCTGGGCTCCCGGCCCGCCACACCGTACGCCGCCCCCGCGCGGGCCGACGATCTGTCCGGCCTGCCACCCGCCTACATCGCCACCGCGGAGTTCTGTCCGAACCGCGACGAGGACATCGCCTACGCCCTGCGCCTGCTCCAGGCGGGCGTGTCGGTCGAACTGCACCAGTGGCCCGGCACCTTCCACGGATCGCAGGCCATCCTCTCCGCCGAGGTCTCCCAGCGGCAGAACGCCGAACTCGGCGCAGTTCTGCGTCGCGCACTCGCGAAGTGAGCAGCCGCGCTGTCGCCAACTGAGCGACGGAAGTGGACAAGCACGGGGGGAGCCCCCGTCGCACTCACTCATTGATCACGAAGGGACGGACGTCTTGAAGATCCGACTTGCCTTGAGCGCAAGCATTGCCGCGCTGAGCGTCTGCGCGGGCACGGTGGCGGCAGTACCCGCGCCCGACGAGACGAGGGCCGCGGTGCCGGCCGCGGACACGAGCCCGTCGACCGCATTCGATCCCGCCGAACTGAAGTCCGCCATGGACGCGGTCCACCGGGCGGGGATGCCCGGGGTGTACGCCGAGGTGCGCGATGGCGGCCGGACATGGCGCGCCGCCGCCGGGGTCGCCGATGTCGGGACCGGTCGTCCCGTCACGCCCGACATGCGGCAGCGCATCGGCAGCATCACCAAGACCTTCACCGCCGCCGCCGTCATGCAGCAGGTCGAGCAGGGCCGGATCCGGCTCGATGCGCCGATCGGCCACTACCTGCCGCGGCTGGTGCCGGGAGAGCGCGGCAGGAAGATCACGGTTCGGATGCTGCTCAACCACACCAGTGGCATCCCGGACTACATCCCCTACGCGTTCCCGTCGCTGCCCAAGAGCCTGGACGACAACCGGTTCAGGCAGTTCCGCCCGGCCGAGCTGATCGAGTTGGCCCTCACGGCGCCGCCCGTCGGCGAACCCGGAGGCCCTGAAGGGGTGTACTCCAACACCAACTACGCGATCCTCGCCCAACTCCTTGAGCGGGTGACCGGTACCTCGGCCGAGCGGTACATCACCCGGAACGTCATCGAGCGTGCCGGCCTGCGGCACACCGGGTTTCCGACCGGGCCGCGTATCAAGGGACCGCACTCGCGGATGTACGAGGCTCTGTACGGCTTGATCGACCCGCCCCGCGACTACAGCGTCTACAACATGTCCTGGGTGACGGCGACGGCTTCCCTGGTGTCAACCATGGAGGATCTCAACCGCTTCTACGGCGAACTGCTCGACGGCAGGATCGTCAACCAGTCGTCCCTGGCGCAGATGCAGCGCACCGTCCCCGTCCGTGCCCTGGACGGAACGACGATCGACTACGGCCTCGGACTGCAGAAGGTCGGCATCCCGGGTTGCGGCACCTTCTGGGGCAACGAGGGCACTGTCTGGGGAGCCGGAACGGTGTCCCTGACCCGGGCCGACGGCAAGCGGCAGATGTCCGTCGCGTTCAACCTCATCAGGTGGAACAAGCGGGACTCCTCGGGGACGCCGCGGCACCATCCGCTCAACGACGCGCTGCCGAAGTTGTACGAGCAGGCGATGTGCGGTGGCGGTGACGGCGGCGCCCAGGCCGAAAATGCCTCGCCGGTCTCGGGGTTGATCCCGTAGCTGCCTCGCTGACGGACCTAGGGCCTGTCGTCACATTCCCGTCGTCGCCCGAAGGGCGGCCCTGCGGCGTCTGGTGCGTGCTCTGGGGGTCCCCCCGGCCGAAGGCTGGGGGAGTGCCGGGCGGAAGTCCTCGTACTGGACGTACTTGGGCTTTCGCCCGGTGCGGTGAGTGGGGGTCCCCCCTGCTCGAAGAGCTTGGGGGAGTGCCAGGCGTCGCGGGGCAGACGGGAATTTGACGACAGGCCCTAGGCGCGAGCGGTGAGGCGGGTCCGCCAGAGGTCGCGGAGCAGCGCGATCTCGGCCATGTGGTGGATGAATTCGAGGTTGGTCCCCCAGAGCACGTCGAGGTACGGATCGTCGGGGTCGGAGCCGTACGGGTACTGCGAGAAGCCGATCGTTTCGAGCTGCTCGTCGGTAACGGTGGCGACGCTGTCGCGCCAGCGGTCGATCACCGCCCAGAACCGCTCGATCGCCACGGGCGCGTCGGGAGTGAAGTCGACCAGCTGTTTCGGCTCCTGCCGCCGGTCTCCGAAGGTCCACTCCCATTGGCCCGCGAAGCCGACGTGCAGGTGCCCGAGCCGCCACGCGATCGTGGTGACCGGGGTCTCGTCGGGCTCGGGCGGGCTGCTATGGTTGAGGATCTGCTCGACCCGCTCGACGCTCACGCTCCAGTCCTCGGCGATCTTGGCGACCGACATGCCGTCGGCGGCCTGCCGGGCCACCTCCGCGTACTCGCTTGCCGGGATCTCCGGTGCGCCTTGATCGAGCAGCCAGTCACCCGGCCCGAAGGCCCTCGGCGTGGTCGCCTCGCCCCGGCGCCGGATCGACCAGCAGTCGGGGACCGGCTCCCAGAGGAACTCCTCGTCGCTGAGCCCGGTCAGTCGGACCTCGGCTCTCTCCCTGGCGTAGTCGAACTGTTCGAGCAGCATGCCCAAACGGTCGGTCCGCGTGCGCTCAGTCCCCATGTCCGGCTCCGTTTCGCGGTGACGTACCTCGCTGAGTCCAGGCGGAGGCTAGCGGCTCGCTCTCACTGGGCGCGACAGATTTCCGCGCGCGGCTGTCACGCCGTGATCGACACAAACGCAGTCCGACTCGCAGCCGCAGCGGCCCGCCGCCTGCGGGAGGCCGACTGCCGCACCATGGAACCCGGCCTCACCGCCGCCGAGTTCAGGCGCATTGAAGCCGAGTACGGCATCGACGAGTTCGCGGACGACCACCGTGCCTTCCTCTCGGCCGGCCTGCCCGTCAGCTCGCCGTCCGAAGAGGGCGCCACCTGGGAAAAGCCCTGGCCGGACAGCGCAACGGCTAGCCCGAAGACCTCCGTCACCACCTCGCCTGGCCGACCGAGCGACTGCTGCCGAATGTCGAGCGCGGCTACTGGCACGCCTCATCAGGCACCCGCCTCGCCGAACCGGAGGCCGCCAAGGCCGCGGCGGAGACCTCGCCGACTACATCAGCCATGAGTTCGGGGGAATGGCACGGATAGACCGCGATATGTCTGCATGGTGGAGCCTGCTCGCCGCCCCCGCCGGAGCGGTCGCGACCACGCTGATCGGTGTCTTCGCGGGCAGTGCGGTCAGCAGGAGAGCGCAGGACAGACACTGGGTCCGAGAGCAGGTCGCGGCTACGTGCGCCCGTGTCCTCCGCGAATCGTCAGGGGTGCTCGTGAGCCTCAGCGAGGCGGAATCCGGTCGCCCCAGCTCCATCCCCCAAGGCGTCGTCCACGGGACCGGCATTGACTGGCGGCCATGGAACGAGGCCCTGAGCATGGTGAACCTCGTCGCCGACAAGGCCATCGCGGAGGCCGCTCACACCCTTGACGAGGAGATATGGCGGCTTCACGCCAAGGTCAGACGCGGCCTGACTCCGGAAGAGAACTGGTTCGTTCTGCGTGCCCGCGTGGAATCGGCGCAGAACAACTTCATCGTCACCGCACGCCGCCGACTCTCGCTCGCCGGAGATCCACTTGAGCGATTCTCCGGACGACCCGCTCCGGACGACCCGATCTGGACCTCGTGAGCTGCCGCAGCGAACAGGGCAGAGGGCACTGGTCTGTCAAGGGCACCTTCGACCGCCTCCGTCGAGGGGGCGGTCGAGCGTGCTGCGGTGCCCGGTGATGTCAGGGTGCCAGGAGCGCCTGCCAGGTGGGCGGGGTCACCAGGCCGTCGGTCGTGAGTCCGCGGCTGGTCTGGAACGAGCGTAGGGCTGAAGCGGTGAGGGGGCCGAAGACGCCGTCCACGGTCAACGCCGCGCCGTGCGCCTTCAACTGGCTCTGCGTCGCCGACACCGCCGGGCCGGTGCTGCCCTGCTGCACCGTCATGGCGAGCGCCTGCCAGGTCGACGCGGCGGCGATGCCGTCGGCCGTCAGGGCGATCCGGGTCTGGAAGGACCTCAGGGCAGTGGCCGTGGCGGGGCCGAAGACGCCGTCCACGGTCAGGGCCGCACCGCGAGCGTTCAGCAGGTACTGCAGGGTCCTGACCTTCTCACCGCTCTGACCCTGCTGGACCTGCGGCCAGCCGACGCCGGGAAGCAGCGTGCCACCGCCGGACGGGATGGTGAAGGGCGCCGGAATGAGCAGCTGGGTGTTGCGCACGTCGGGGGTGCCGCGGCGCTTGTCGATGCCCCGGCCCACTTCTTGCAGGTCGTTGGCGGACAGCTCGCGCGCCACGGAGGCCAGCGCCGCCGGGGTGCTGGTGTCCCCGCCCGCCGACAACGGCGCGTCGGCGTCGACCATGGTGGTGAAGATGGACAGCAGGCCGTCGCCCTCGGCGATCTCCAGGAGCCGGCTCTGGACGGGCCAGTCGATGTGCGAGGCGGTGTTCACCTCCCAGAAGCCGTGGCCGAGGGTGGAGGGGAAGGCGGGACGGTGGGCCGTGATGTTGTTGGCGTGGGTATGGCCGTCGACCATCAGCACCACGTTCGGGAAGCGCAGCAGCAGGTCGCGCAGGTCCGCGCCGCTGTAGGGGTGGTCGCCGTCCGTGTTGCCCATCGAGTCGATCGTGTGGTGGCAGAAGACGACGAACACCTTGTCGGTGACGCCGGGCTGGGTGACGACCGTCCGGGGCTTGGTGCCGTCGGAGTCGTCGAGCTCGTACCGGGAGCTGTTGGCCTTCAACTGGCTCTGGAGCCAGTTCCATTGGTCCTGGCCGAGCGAGCCGTCGGCTCCCCCGCTCCCGTTGGTGGTGTCCAGGACTAGGCACTTGACGAGGTCGTTCGCCCCGGACGGTATCGCGTAGTACGCCTTGTCGCTGCCCGAAGTGAACCCGTGCCCGGAGGGAAGTCCGCTGGTGTTGAAGTGCTCGGAGATGAACTCCTGCCGCGAGAGCAGCCGGCGCGCCGAGTCCGAGGTCACCGTGGCGGTCTTCAGGGTGAACTCGCCGGTGATGATGTCCTTGAGGAACTCGATGTAGTACGAGGGGTCCGTGTAGTTGAAGACGTCCGGAACGCCGGTGACCTGCGTGAGCTTGGTCGACCCTGTGGCGATCTTCTTCAGCGGGTCGAAGGGCAGCACGTCGGGCGGGACGTTTCCCTGCACCAGCGCGTCGTGGTTGCCGTAGGCGGCGTACCACGGCATGCCGAGGCCGCTGGCGGTGTACGGCCTGCGGGCGGCCGCCAGCAGACCGGGGAGCACCGGGAAGCCGTTGAGGTCGTTGTGGTCCGGCGGGTTCTGACGCGCCTCGGGGTGCCAGTAGTTGACGTCGGGACCGAGGACACCGCTCGACACACTCTCGTCCTTGGCGAGGTTGCCGGAGTCGGGTCGGACGGTGCTGCCGTCGAGCAGGTTGATGTACCAACGGGTCTCGTTGTACTGGCAGTTGTCGACCGCGTCGCCGGTGACGACGGTGAAGGTCAGCGGGGCGCCGGTGCGCGGGCCCCGGCCGACCGCCCTGATGGCCCGGCACATGGCGTCGGTGGAGTGCGTGGAGAGGAACTCGTGGGCCCGATAGGCGGATGCGGTCGGGTACGAGTTGTAGTGCGGGGGCCCGAAGTCCGCGAGCCGGTCGAGGCACTCCACGCGCAGCGGTGACTGGTCGTCGATGATGTGCAGGTCCGTCATCTGGGCGAAGGCGGCCAGCGAGCGGGTGATCTGAGGAGCGGCGACGTTGGCGAGGTCCCGGCGGACGATGTGCGGCTCGCCGGGAGCGGCGACGATGCCGTGGTAGCCCTCGCCGAGATCCGGACCGCGCTGCACGGTCACGTCCAGAGTCGTCAGGCCGAAGGTCGATCCGGTGGTCGGGGCCACCTGGGTCGCGGCGCTGGCGGCGACTCGCAGTCCGCCGACATCGATGGCCGCCGCCACCACGCTTGCCGCGGCTGCTGCGAAGAGTCTTCGCCGGGAGATTTCCATGTCGCGTCCTGTTCGATCGGTGGGGTGTGGGGGTGGTGCGATACGGAGGGGCGCGGTGAGGTGCGGGTTCCGTCCCGCGGGGCCGGGGAGGGCCTGAGGCGGGGCGGCTTCTGGACGAGAAGGGGGTGTTGCAGCGGCGGATGCGGCGATCGAGGCCGGCGACTATGGCGGACGGCGCCCTTGCGGGCGGTGGGGCCCGGATCTGCCGTAGGGAGGCTGACAGTTGAGGAATCGGCCCTCGGATGTTCCGGGCGCGCGCCAACCGCGCATGCCCGACGCTGCCGACGCTGCCGACGCTGCCGACCTAGGAACAGGCCAATTCGACACCGGTTTCCCCCTGGGTGATGCGGAATTGAGTGTCAGTCACCTACGTGGCCAGGGCGGGTCGTCGGCCGAAAGCCTCGCCAAGAGTGGGGCATGGGAGCCCGGTGCGGCAAGAGTTGGGACAGTGACTCATCCACTGAGCCAGTCGTCCACTGAGCCGACCTGCGGATTCCCCGCTCAGAGCAAGGGACTTGACGTAAGGAAGGTCGCACCGCGCAGGCCGCTCACGGCATTCCGGCGTCGGCGTGCTCAGCGCGGCGGCTTGGCCAGCCCCACCTCATAGGCGGTGATCACGAGCTGAACCCGGTCCCGGGCGCCCAGTTTGGTGAACAGCCGTGACACGTGCGACTTCGCGGTGGCCACCGTGATGAAGAGGTCCCCCGCGATCTCGCTGTTGGACCGGCCCTGTCCGACCAGGGCCAGCACTTCCCATTCCCGCTCGGTGAGGCCCTCGATCGGCCGTGGGGAGCGCTCGGGGGCAGCCGTGGGGCGTCCGACGAAGTCCGCGATCAGACGGCGCGTGACGCTCGGCGCGATCAGTGCGTCACCGGCAGCCACCACGCGGATCGCCGCGAGGATGTCGTCCAGGGCCATGTCCTTGACCACGAAGCCGCTCGCGCCGGCCCGCAGGGCGCCGTACACGTTGTCGTCCTCGTCGAACGTGGTCAGCACGAGGACACGGGTCACCGCCGGTCCGGTCGTGATCCGGCGAGTGGCCTCGATCCCGTCCATGCCGGGCATCCTGATGTCCATCACCACGACGTCGGGGCTGACTTCTTTGACCAGCTGGACGGCCTCGGCGCCGGTGGCGGCCTCACCGACGACCTCCAGGTCGGGGTGGTCGGCCATGAGCACGCGCAGACCGGACCGTACCAACGGCTGGTCGTCGGCGAGTACGACTCGGACGGTCACCGGGCCTCCCCCGGCGCGCCGACGGGCTTGGGCAGCGGCAGGCGCGCCACCACTCGGAAGCCGCCCCCGGGACGCGGCCCGGCGCTGAGGTGTCCGTGCAGCAGGTCGACCCGCTCCCGCATGCCGACGAGGCCGAAACCGTGGGCCGAGCCGTTCTCGGTGACGCCGCGACCGTCGTCGACGACCTCGACCGACAACTCCTCGTCCCTGTGGTCGACGGTCACCCGGCAGTGCCCGGTGCCCGCGTGGCGGACCACGTTGGTCAGCGCCTCCTGCACGATCCGGTAGGCGCACAGTTCGATGTCGGCCGGGAGGGGCCGCCGTTCGCCGCTGAAGCGCACGTCGACGCGTACCCCCGCGTCCGCGGTCGCCGCCGCGAGCCGCTCGATGTCCGTCAGACCCGGCGCGGGTGCGAGAGTCGCGTTGCCCGATGCCGCTGGCTCCGGTTCGGCCTGACGCAGCGCCACCAGTGTGCGTCGCAGGCTCGACAAGGTCTCTCTGCTGGTCTCCTCGATGACTCGCAACGCCTCGCGGGCCTCCGCGGGTTGGGTCTGGATGACCCGGTTGCCCACCCCGGCCTGGATGGCGATGATGCCGACGCTGTGCGCGATCATGTCGTGCAACTCCCTTGCGATCTCCAGCCGTTCGGCGGTCACGGCCTTGGCCACCTCCTGCGCGCGCAGCGCCAGGGTGTGCTCACGGCGCTCGCGAATGAGCAGGCCGACCATGCAGCATGCGGCCGTCGCCAGAAGTGTGATCACGCTGTTGACCGTCAGATTGTCCCCGTGCGCGAAGCCACCGATCAACAGGAGCTGCGCGGTGAGGGACACGACCACGGCGCCGGTCGAAGCTCGTCGCGTGCGGGTGGCGACGATGAAGCCCAGGACGAGGTCCACCGCCAGGAACGACAGGAACTCGCCCTGATACGCCCCCGCCAGGCTCACACGCGTATCCCGGAGCGGAATCACGACCACGGCGGAGGCACCCAAGAGCGTCATGGTGAGAGCCAGCAGCGGCATCCGTCGCAGCAGCCCGGCCAGCAGGCTCGCGGCGAGCAGCGCCCCGACGGACTGGACCGCGCCCGATGCCCGCGGCGCGCCGCCCAGCAGCAGAACCATCGCCAAGGGGTACAGGACGCCCCCGGCCCAGGCCGTGGCCAGGGTCCTCGTCACGGCCGGTGCGCCGCTTCGGGAGGGAGCCGGCGCTACGAATCCGCCGGCAGGTGACGGGAGAGGCGATCTTGCGTCCATGCCGCGAGAGTAGCCAGCCCCTGTTCACGGGGCATCGGCCTCGGGGTCTACGCCCACGGGCCAACCCTGCGGCCCGATTGCCGCCCGCGGCCCGATGCCGGGTCGGTGGCTTCCCGACAGTGTTGACCGGGTGATCGAAGTCAGCGAACTCACCAAGCGTTACGGCAGCAAGACCGCCGTCGACCATCTGTCCTTCACCGTGCGGCCCGGCCAGGTCACCGGATTCCTCGGCCCCAATGGAGCAGGCAAGACCACCACCCTGCGGATGATGCTCGGCCTGGACGCACCCACCGCCGGCGCCGCCACCGTCAACGACGTTCCTTTCCACAGCCACCGCCGTGGACTGCGCCACGTCGGCGCCCTCCTGGACGCCACCCAGGTCCACGGCGGGCGCAGCGCCGCGGCCCATCTGTCCGCCCTGGCCCGCAGCAACGGCATCGCACCGAGCCGGGTGAAGGAGGTGTTGCGGGAGGTGGGGCTGGCGGATGCGGCGAACCGCCGTATCGGGGGGTTCTCGCTCGGTATGAAGCAGCGGCTCGGCATTGCCACCGCCCTGCTCGGCGACCCGCCCGTGTTGATGTTCGACGAGCCGATCAACGGCATGGACCCGGAGGGCGTTCTCTGGGTACGCCGTCTGTTCCGACGGCTGGCCGCCGAAGGGCGCACCGTCTTTCTCTCCAGCCACCTGATGTCGGAAATGGAGAACACCGCCGACCAACTCGTCGTCATCGGCCGGGGCCGGCTCATCGCCGCGGAGTCGGTGGCGGACTTCGCGGCCCGCAGTACGCGCCGCAGCGTCGTGGTGGGCAGCCCACGGGCTGCCGCGCTGGCAACGCTGCTGACCGCCGCGGGCGCATCGGTCCAGCCGCAGGATCCCCTCAACACCGAGCGGCTCACCGTCGCCGGGCTCGCGGCGGACCGGATCGGCGCGCTCGCCTTCGACAACCACATCATGCTGACCGAACTGACCACCCGGACCGCCTCGTTGGAGGAGGCATTCATGGAACTCACCGCCGACAGCGTCGAATACCTGGCAGGACAAGCCCGATGACCATAGCCACCTCCGTCCCTACGACCACCTCTGCCGCGCCCGTCGCCGCGCCGCCCGCCCGCTTCCGCGACGTCCTGGCCGCCGAGTGGATCAAGATGCGGTCCCTGCGCTCCACCCCGTGGACCATCGCACTCACCACCCTGTTCGTCATCGGGTCCGCGGTTGCGGCGGCGGTGGCGGACTACAACAACCTCGCGGGCTCCCACACGAGCCTGCGACAGCCCCCCGACTTCCTGCCGTTCGACGCCTTTCCGCCGTCCGGCTACATGACGCTGATGCTCGTCGCCGGCAGCATGGGCGCCATCACCGTCGTCAGCGAGTACAGCAGCGGCCTGATCCGCACCACCACCGTGGCCGTCCCGGCCCGCGGCACCGTCGTACTGGCGAAAGCGGTGGTCACGGCCGGCGTGTGGACAGTCGTCGGCACGGTCGTCTCCATCGGCTCCTTCCTGGTCTCCCAGGCCATCCTGGACGGGCGGCACGCAGGAGTCTCGATCACCCATCCCGGAGTGTTCCGGGGGCTGGCCGCGTCCGCGCTGCTGGCCCCGGTCTGTGCCCTGGTCGGCCTCGGGCTCGGCGTCCTGATCCGGCACAGCGCCGCGACCATGGTCACCAGCGCCTTCACGCTGCTGATGCTGCCCACGCTCTTCGAGCAGAGCAAGCGCTGGTCCGCCGACGTCAACCATGCGATGCTCATCACCGTTTGGAGGCGCCTGGTGCAGAACTGGCAGCCCGATCCCACATCGCGCATGTACACCGCCACGGTCACCGGTTCCTGGATCGTCTACGCGGTCTGGCCGCTCGCCGCGGTCGTACTCGCGGTCGTCGTCGTACGGCGGCGCGACGTGTGAACGCGCGGCATGGGGAGCGCCGAAGACTGCGCAACGCCGTCTTCAGCCCTTCGACCGCGACGCACGGGCCATGAGCAGCAGGAGCAGCCCGCAGCCGGCGACCAGGAACCACCCCGGGCGGGAGGCTTGTGCGAGCCCCACCGGGCCGGTGTGCGCGACCAGGCCGCCGGCGATGGCTATCCCGAGCGCGGAGCCCAACTGCCGTGCCGTGGACGTGATCGCTCCGGCCACACCGGCGCGGGCCGGAGGCAGGCCACTGACCGCGGTGTTGGTGATCGGCGCGTTGGCGAAACCGAAACCGATCCCGATGAGGAAGTAGGCGAACAGGAGCAGCGGCACGCCCGTGTGCCGGTCGAGCCCGATCAGACACAGGCCGCCTGCCGTGATGAAGCCGCCGGCCAGGCTCAGCGGCAGCCGCGGTCCGACACGACCGACCAGACGGCCGGACCAGGGTGCGCAGACGGTCGCTCCGAGAGCCATGGGCAGGGTCGCCACCCCGGCGGCAAGTGGCGTGAACCCTCGGCCCTGTTGCAGGTAGAGGGTGTTGAGCAGCAGTGTCACGTTCAAGGCGACGAAGACCGCCACGGCGCCCAGGAACGCACCGCTGAACACCGGACTCCGGAACAGGCGCAGATCCATCAACGGCTCGTCCCGGCGGGCCTCGACCCCTACGAATCCGACCGTCGCCGCGGACGCGACCGCGTAAGCGACCAGAGCCGCAGGTGACGTCCAGCCGATGCGCGGCCCCTCGATGAGGACGCCGACCCAGACCCCGATGACCGCGGTCAGCAGGACCTGACCCGGCACGTCGAGGCGCCGCGCCCGCGGACCCCGGGACTCGGGCACGAACACCGCGCTGAGCACCAGGGCGATCACGATGACCGGGGCATTGACCCAGAACAGGGAACGCCAGCCGAACACCCCGACGAGCGCACCGCCGGTGACCGGGCCCAAGGCCATGCTGAGCCCGAACACCGACGCCCAGACGCCGATCGCCTGCGCTCGCTCCTTCGGATCGGTCATCACGTTCACCACGATCGCGAGCGCCACCGGACTGAGCATCGAGGCGCCGACGCCCTGAACGGCACGGGCCGCCACGAGCGCGTCCACCGAAGGTGCCGCCGCGCAGACCAGCGAGGCCGCGCCGAACACCAGCAAGCCGCACTGAAACACCCGGCGGCGCCCGAAACGGTCCGCCAGCGCACCGGAGGAGATCAGCAGGCCGGCCAGGACGATGGTGTACGCGTCGACCGTCCACTCAAGACTGCGTGTCCCGACATCGAGGCCGCGCCCGATGGCGGGCAGACCTACGTTGACGATGGTGGTGTCCAGCCCCACCAGGAACATGCTCAGGCAGCAGACGGCCAGCACCGTCCAGCGTCTGCGCGCGCTCAGGGCTGCCTGAGCAGGGGGAGTCGTCGTTGTGGTCACGGTCTACCTCTCACATCCGGGAGTACCAGCCCGGCAAGGCTCAGACAGGGCGACCGCCCCCGACCAGCGTTTTTGCGAAGGCCGCAAAAGGCTCCACACTGGACCGCGTGGACACGGAACTGGAGCAGATCCTCGACGGCATCGGGCCCCGGCTGCGCACGATGCGCCAGGACAGAGGGCTCACGCTGGAGGCGCTGGCGTCCACGGCCGGTATCTCGGTGAGCACGCTGTCCCGCCTGGAATCAGGCAAGCGGCGCCCGACGCTGGACCTGCTCATCCCCCTCGCGCGAGCGCACCGGGTCGCACTCGACCAACTCGTGGCGGCTCCGGCCACCGGTGATCCCAGGGTGCATCTCACGCCCTTGCGCAAGAACGACGGAAGCATCCTCGTGCCCCTGACCCAGTACCCGGGCCGGGTGCAGGTGTTCAAGCACGTACTGGCGCCCCGCGAGCCGAAGTTGGTGACCCACGAGGGCTACGAGTGGCTGTACGTCCTCGCCGGCGAGCTGCGTCTCATCCTGGGCGACCACGAGTCCACGCTGCACCCCGGTGAAGTGGCCGAGTTCGACACGAGGGAACCGCACTGGTTCGGTCCGGCGAGCACGAGCGCGGTGGAGATCCTGCATCTGTTCGGGCCACGAGGCGACCAGGCCGTCGTCCGCGCGAGGCCTTCGGCCCCGACCTCTCCCTGACGACCGTCGGCTCGGCGACGCGGAACACCAGGGCGGGAGGGACTCCTTGCGCGAATGCGGCGGTGGTCGCCTGGGCCTGAGCCAGGGCCTTTGCATTCGGCACAGGATCGTATGCGATGCAGGGGTCGAAGTGAGACGAATCCCGCACCGGCATCGGTGTTTGAAGCATGTGGCCATGACGAGGCATTTGGCCCCCGCGGGCCCGCCGCCCCGGGACCGGCGGGCCGGCTCCTCGCAAGGAGCCGACGCGGGGTAAGCGGAACATACGCCTCCGAAAGTCGAAACGGAAGCCCCATTTCCCCTTGACCCTCAACCTTCGCAGACGCAACCTGAACCCCACGCGCCGCAAGGGAGCACAGCATGAGTCGAGCCACCGCCACACACCGCGTCGTCGAGTACTGGACGGACCAGGGCACCCACGTGATCTTTCCAGTCGAGCGAAGCGAAGAAGTCGACGGCATGAGCGACGCGCAGCTGATCTCGATGTACGGGGATCCCGAGGACGGGGCTGTCACCCGCATCGTCCACTAGATCATTCCACCGCTAGTCTCGGCCCGTGAGCGAAGACGGCCGACTCATAGCGAACTTCAGAGTCAACCTCGTACCGGCGGTGCTGTCTCTGGCCAATCCGCCGTGGCAGCGGGACGTGTGGCTGGACCCGTCGACCTTCGAGAACCTGGACCACATCTTCCACGTGCTCTTCGACGACTTCTGCGATGCCGACGCCCCCGAGTCCTACCTCGGCACCAGCTTGCGGACCGAGGAAGAGGTCGCTCTCATGCGGGAGCTGGGCGCCGCGCTCATCGCCGCGCAGTCCGAGGCACCCAGCGACACCGACGCGGAGTACCTTCAGGCAACGGTATGGCCCGAAGTGGTCGCGGTCGCCGGACGTCTCGCTCAGGTCATGGTCTCGAACGACTTGGCGGAACTCGTTGCCCTGCACGACGCGGAGCCCACTGCCGGGTCCCCGCCCGAGTAAGGGCCAGGCAGCGGCGCGCGGTCACTGCGGCGCCGCCGTCGGTGCCGAAGGGTGTGCCGACGAGGCCGCGAGACTGCGAAGTACCTGCTCGCACAGCATCCGCAGCTGGTGTTCCTCCGCCGGGGACAGGCCCACCTGGCACAGCATGGCCTGAGGGATGTCGATGGCCTCGCGCTGCAGTCGCCACCCCTCCTCGGTGACGGTCAGCACCAGACGCCGCTCGTCGTCCACGGCCCGGGCCCGGCTCACCAGGCCCTTGCCCTCAAGTCGCTTGATCACCGGGGTCAGTGTCGGCGGATCCAGGCGTGTGTGGTCCGCCAGGGTGCGCAGATCCACCCCGTCGCGCTCCCACAGGGCCATCATCGCTATGTACTGGGTGTAGGTCAGGCCCAGCGGGTCCAGCAGCGGCCGGTAGGCCCGGGTCACGGCGTTGGCCGTGCTGTAGAGGGCGAAGCAGGGCTGCTCCGTCAGGTGTGCGACCGATATGTCCCCTGCCATCAGCGCCAGTACCCGTTGGCCGCGGCGATGGTGGCGAACTCCAGGGCGACCACCTGGGCCACCGAGATCAGACCGGTCGCGTGCTCCTCCGCGTACTGCGGCCGAAGGTGCTCGCGCACCGCGTCGTCCGGCTGCGTGGCCTTCACCGTCAGGCGGGCGAGCTTGATGGCCAGCGCGCGGCCCTCATCAGGGGTTGCGGTGATCAGCGTGTTGCCGGGAACGAGTTCCATCGCCATTACCTCCGCAGGAGTGAGTCGACGCCCCAATCATTAGCGCGCTAATGAACTGGGTCAAGGATCGCCCCTCGCCTGTCGGCCGCCACACCACGAGCCCGCGCCATGGGGCCCCACGGTCACGCGGCATGCCGGTCTACCCGGTCAGCACGCTGACGCCCAGCACGAGCAGGGCGAAGACCTTGGCGAGCTCCAAGGTCACGTAGTAGAGGTGACCGCGGGAGCGCGGCAGGCTCTCTCCGGCCAGTACCCGGTCGGTCCTCCGGTTGAGGCGGGGCCGTACGATCCCGAGCTGCGCCGCGAGCAGCACCGCCGCCACCGCGGCGGCCCCCGCGGCGACAGCCGACGCGCCACTGGCGACGACCGCGGCGATCACCGCGACGCAGAGCACGATCTCGATGAGGTTCAGGGCCCGGAAGACCAGGCGGCCGATCCCGAGCCCGAGTGGGATGGTCACCCCGGGGGCTCGGAACTTCAGCGGTGCCTCGACGAAGGAGACGGCGAGGACCATCCCCAGCCAGACGAAGGTCACGGCACCGGCCGTCACCGTGGCGGTGGTGTTCATGGCTCCTGTGGCCCTTCTGCGTGCTCTGCGGCCGCTGTCGACTCCTTCACGTGGTGGGCCAGCCTGCCAGGGACCGGGTGAAGTCGGGCGGGCTGGCCATGGCCATGACGGATGCCGGTTCGGTTCCCGGGTTGGCGAGGCTGACGCGCTCGCCGACGGCGATGTGAGCGGTCATCCCGGGCGACAGGGTCCGGGCAAGCCCGTCGTGCCGGAGCTCGACCGACCCGGCGAGCGGGATCAGCACTATCTCCGAAGGCCCGTGATCGTGTTCGGGCATGCCGCCACCGGCCGGGATCTCGACGTGGAAGACACCGACGTGCCCGGAGGCGTCGGCAGGGGTGAGCAGGGCCACAGTGGGTCCGCCGGGGACGGGGGCGCGGTGCCGTGCGGTGCCGGCGACCTCGGTGATGTTCATGGGGTCCTCCTTCGAGGCTTATCCAGGTGCAGCCAATTTATCTCATAAATATGAGACGTGCCAGCGCAGGCTCTGGGACCAGGTGTGGCGATGCGGGGATCAGGTGCGGCGCGGACGACGGTGGATCGTCACGAACTCGCTGCCGCTCCCGCCATTGAGCCGCTTGTCCAGCGACCAGGCGATCCGGCGAGCCTGTTCCTTGGCGAGCTCGGCCTTCTCTCCCGAGTGGAGCAGATCGACTGTCTGCGTCCAGAGGGCGAGCCAGCGCGCGAAGTGGGCACCTCCGAGCGAGGCCTGGGAGTGCAGTTCGGCGTGGACCGTGAAGGCGTTCCTGCGGTACAGGCCCGCGCGGAAGAGCACCGTCTCCCAGAAGTCGCACATCACCGGAAGGTGTTCGGCGAGATCCATCCGTGCGATGTCGATGAAGACCGGGCCCAGGAGCGGATCGGCGAAGGCCGCCCCGTAGAACTGGGCGACCAGCCGCTCGACGTCCTCACGGCCTCTGATGTCAGGGTTACCGGGATCCTGGTGATCCGGCGTGTATTTCTGATACATATCAGCGATGGTACGCGCAGGCGACCTCCAAGCTCAGGGGGTGGAGCCCCTACCCTCACCTACCACCACCCCCGACCGCCTCTTGGTTTCTACGAAAAATCTGTCATAATTCGCCCTATGGTCGATTCAAGTGCCGGCAGGCCGAGCCGAGGCCTCACCAACGACACCCGACAGGCTGTCCTCGACCTGTTGCGCCGGTCCGGCAAGCCCGTCACCGTGCAGGAGATCTCCGCCGAGCTGGGTTTGCACACCAACACGGTCCGGTTCCATCTGAACCGCCTGATGCAGGACAACCACATCTGGGAAGAGCAGGCGAGCGCGGTCGGTCCTGGCCGCCCGAGCATGGTGTACACGGCCGCCCAGCCGGTACGCGACGAGGCCGGCGACGGTTACCGATTCCTCGCCGAGATCCTGGCGAGCCAGCTCGCGTCCACCGCCCCGGAACCCGAGACGGCGTCGATCGCGGCCGGCCAGGAGTGGGGGCGCTTCCTCACCGAGCGGCGCGCCCCGTTCGCCCGCGCCGGCAGGGACGAAGCGATCGGGCAGATGGAGTCCATGCTCGCCGGCATGGGCTTTGATCCCGAGGTGGACGAGGAGGGCAGTCGGATCCTCCTGCGCAACTGCCCCTTCCGTAAGGTCGCCGACGAACTGCCGGGCGTCGTCTGCTCCATTCACCTGGGACTCATGCGCGGAGCCCTCGCGGAGATCGGGGCGCCGGTCGAGGTCACCGAACTCCAGCGCTTCAACGCTCCGCGTCCCTGTGTCGCGAGCCTGAGCGGTCCCGAGGAGCGGGCCGAGCGTGACGCTCCGGCGTGACGCAGGCCGGAGCGCCCTCCTCGGCGGGTTCAATCCATCGTCGTATCACCAGGATTCGGCCTGCAGGTACAGCCTGATCACCTCCACGAAGAACCAGATGGAGAACCCCAGACAGGCAAACCACAGTCCCCACAGGACCCAGCGGGCCTCGCGTCGTATGCGCATGAGCTGATCATCCCTCCTGCCACCGGAGTGCGCGCGCCGTGGGCGCCCTGCGTTGGTCCGCTCGTTGATCCAAGTGCAAGCACCTAGGCCGAGTTGAGTACCTGTGCTCAAGCCCGGGGTGCCTCGCCGTTGCGAGTATCGATGCAGCGGCGCAGCCAAGAGCGCCGGCTTCAACCCGCTGAGAAAGTTACGGAGAATCCGCCATGTCCCGACGTATCGCTCTGTCCGTCGCCGCTGGTGTCGTCGTCCTCGGAGGCGCCGGAGCCTTCGCCTTCGCCTACGCCGGGGACCAGCCCCCCGCCCTGGCGCACAGCACCGCCCGTTACACCGCCCCCGACAGCGGCCGGGACGGCTCGCTCACCTTCACCACCGAGGTCACGGCGTCCTCCGGCGTCAAGAGCCTGAAGGTTCTGGCCTGGCCGGCGAACTCCTCCTTCGCCAAGAAGGGGCTGACGGCGAAGGACATGGCCAGTGCGGAGTCGGCCACCTGCAAGCCGGGCGGCGACGACACCGTACGCTGCACCTACACGACCAAGGTGTCCGGCGCCGAGGCCGCTTCGTCCCCGCACGGCTCCTGGCACGTCGCCGTCCTCGCCACCGCCAAGGACGGCAGGACCACCCTGGACACCAAGGCCGCGGACTTCAAGGTCAACTGAACAGACAGCACGCACGGCTGAGGGCGCGGGCCGCACGAGAACGCGGGAGTTCCCCCGCCCTTCCTGCCGCGAAAGGAGCAATGCCGTGACAGCGGACGGCGAGCGGTGGCCGATGACGGTCGACGGCCAGGAGTTCGAGGTCGTACAGCCGCAAGACAGCCCGGGGACCTACCACTTCACCTGGCTGACCGGGCCCGATCCGCAGTACGGGTTCGGCTTCCGCACCAATCCCCCGGCGCAGGCCGATACGGCCCAACTCGAAGAGGCCGTACGGGACTTCCTCTCCCAGGTCGACCCTGTCACCGGGTACATCGAGTAACCAGGTCCCCCACCTATCAGGGGCATGCGCCCTCGGAACGAGCTGAAGAGCTCTTGATATTGAGTTGAGCTCAACTTACGATCCGGTGCCATGGAAGAGCGATGGTCCCCCCGCGGTTCGGCGGCTCGGCAGCGCATACTTCAGGCGGCCGCCGAAGAGTTGGTCATGACCGGAGACATCGAGGTGTCCAATGTGGCGCGGCGTGCCGGGGTGAGCGTCGGCCTGCCCTATCGGTACTTCGGCACCCGCAGCGGCCTCGTGAGCGCTGTCGTCTCCGATTTCTACGACCGGCTGGACGAGGCAGTGACCAACCGGGAGTTCGACGGGGACACTTGGTACGACAGGGAACGGGCACGGGTCTCCGCGTGGGTGGCCCATCTGTACGAGGATCCGCTCGCCCCCGTCGTACTCACCCGGCTGGGTGGCGACGTCGAGACGGCGGGCATCGAGACGCGACGCCTGCACACGGCCATCGAGCTCGGCGCCCGCAACATCGCACGCGGACAGCGCGACGGCGGTCTACTCCCCGACCGGGACCCCGAGTTGCTCGTGGCAGCGATCCTGGGCGGCGTCCACACAGCCGTCGCCGTCGCCCTGACCAGGACGCCTCGCCCCGACCTCGCACGAGTCACGGCCGAGTTGTGGGCCTTCGTCGCCGGAGCCGCCGGTGCCACGAACCATTCGGGGAGGACGGCATGACCGAGCGGAACGCACACCCCGAGGTGCGCAACCTGGAGGATCTGGCCGGCGATCTCGCCCGCACACACCGCGCCACCAACGACAGCGACCATGGCCACGGCGTCGAGCCCGCGCAGATCCAGGCCGACCTGGCCGCCCTGGAACGCGACGGCTACGTCATCCTGACCGACCTGCTCAGCCGCGAAGAATGCGACGGCCTTCGCGACGAACTCACGCCGCTGCTCGGCCAGTCAGGGCGCAACGCCTTCGAGGGCCACCGCACCCAGCGGATCTACAGCGTTCTCAACAAGACCCGTCGCGTGGACCGCCTCGTGGGTCACCCACGCGTCCTGGCCCTGCTCGACCGGCTGCTGCTGCCCAACTATCTGCTGTCCCAGCTCCAGGTCATCAACATCCGGCCCGGCGAGGACGCCCAGCTGCTGCACCCCGACGACGGCTTCTATCCCGTGCCCCGCCCCCGGCCGGAGCTTTCGGTGGCCACTGTCTGGGCGATCGACGAGTTCACCGCCGACAACGGCGCGACCGTCCTCATACCCGGAAGTCACCGCTGGCCGGACGGCCGAACCCCCACCGACACGGACCCTCGCCCGACCGCCGTCATGCCCGCCGGCTCCTGCGTGGTGTTCGTCGGCACCCTCTGGCACGGCGGCGGCGCCAATCGCAGCGCCGCACCACGTCTGGCGGCCACCGCCCAGTACTGTCAGCCCTGGCTGCGGACGCAGGAGGCCTTCACCCTCTCCACCGACCGGGACGTCGTCCGTGAGGTCTCGGAGGACCTCCGCCGGATGCTCGGTTACAGCATCCATCCGCCTTTCGTCGGCATGGTCGACGGCATGCACCCCAAACGCCTTCTGGACCGCCCCTGACCCATCTGTTGTCGGCGCCGGAGTCAGGACCACCGAATCAGGCCTGCCGACATCACTGTCAGTGCCGACGGTTACAGTCCGAACATGCTCGTGGCACGCCCTGTCGAAGAAGCCGAAGGTCCCTACGACGCCGGGTACCTCCCCCGGTTGCAGATGTCGTTCCATCCCGTCGAGGGGCCCGTCACCGAGCCCGTGGCCAAGCTGGGCGGTGACCCCGTCTGGCTGGCCGAACCCTGCTGGCCCGTACATCCCGAAACACAGGAACCGCTGGACTTCATCGGGCAGTTCCCCGTGCCCGCGGAGCCCGGCGAGGAACAGCGGATGGCCTACCTCTTCCTCTCCTACGACGACTACGAGAGCGGCGGCGCGGACGCGGAGGACGGCGAAGCCGTACTCCTCATCCAGCCCGGCGGCCGCATACCGGCGCTCGCCGCCATCGGTCCGGCCGGGACCAAGGGGCGCTCGCTGTGGCGGTTCGGCCCCGACGACGAGCAGGTGCCGGTGGGCCGGGGTCGAGGCGCCGTGGCGCTTCTTCTTCTGCCTCATGGGCACCGACAGCAACCACGCGTACTTCCTGAACTTCGCCCATGGCGCCGGCTACGCCTACCTCAGCCCGGACCGTCTTGAGGGCCGCTTCACATGGGAGGCGGCGTAGGACCGCGCGGGCGGCGTACCACCGGTGCCACCGTCCCGGTGGAGCATGCCGGAGGATGGGAAGGTGCAGCTTCCCCACATCTTCCGCGTCACCAAGTACGACCCCGCCGACCGCGACGATAACGGGTCCTACATCGGTACCGAGGACACGGTGAGCGATCACGGCCAGGTCGAGGGGGCCTATCTTCAAGCGGTCGAGGCGTTCGCCGTGGAGGTCGGCATCGACCGACTGTCCGTACGCGAACCGGGGATTCCGTCCCTCGTGCACTTCGGTGTCGAGCCGCTCCAGGACGGCTTTGGGCTCGACGGGCTCTTTCCGAACGGCCTCACCGGCTTCCACGACGGAGCGGAGGTGCCGCTCGGTGTCGCGCTGGAGCTGGTGCGAGTCATGCTGCGCGAGAGCGGCGCCTGGTGCCGGCTGGAGGCCGAGGGCGCGTTCGCCGTACACGTCGGATGGGACCAGTACCTCTACATCGGCAGCGGCCGACTCTGCGAGGGGGCGCTGGCCCGAACCCGAGAGCTCGGGCTGTTCGCGGAACGCCTGGATGCCTCCCCGTACGCCGTGGAGACTGATCCGGAGGGCGTCCAGCGGCCCGGCGACGACGACTTCTGGGCCTGTCTGCGCGCGGCCGTCGCCACCGGCCGCGCCGGAACCCTGGAGGAGACGTACATCGACGGCGTCACACGATGGCACCGCCTCTCCCCCGACACCGTCGACACGGTTCGCGCCGGGCTCGCTCCCCGTGTCCGTCTGGCCGTGTGGCCGGGCCTGTCCGACGACGTGGACGCGGTCCTCGCCGCATTCCCCGCCGAGGGACTCGTCGAATGTGTCTGGCAGGACACCGCCGGCCGACTCCACAGCGCTGTCGCCGACGAGGACGACTTCCCGCGGCTGGCCGCCCGGATCTCCGGTGCCGATGTCGCTGCCGCGGCGCTCCTGTCCATGTATGCCGATGAGCGTGTGCCTCTGTTCACCGCTGTCATGCCTGATGCCGACGGAGTGGTACGAGCCCGCTGGCAGACCGAACCCAGCTGACTGGTCCCTGTCTCTATCAACCTGCGGTTGTCAGCTCGCCGGAGGGACGTGGCGCGCTGCTACCAGTTTGGCCGCCGTTCGAAGCCTCATGAAGTACGAGACGCAGTACTGTTCGTTGATCAGCGGTACGATCTTGTCGAGGTCGGCGACGCAGGCCCAGAGGATGGCAACGCCGCTGTCGTCGAGTCCGGCTTTCAGTTCTCTCTGCACGAGGCCGGCGACATCGGCGTCCAGGAGGATCAGTTCCACGCCCTCGATGTCCACACCGCGGAAGCTTGCCGGGAACGGTGCGAGCCGGTGCTCCTCCCACAGCCGAGTGAGCCGGTCAGCGGCATCTGCATCGTCAGCCGCCGATGGTGAACGAAGCAGCGCAGCAACGGCGTCGAAGACGGCACGCACCAGGTCGATGGCCCTGACCGGGCTGAGGGCGGCACTAGTTACGGCACCCTGCGTAAGCCTGTCGCGCAGAAGTCGGCCGCAGTCGAGTTCGGCGGCGAGCTCGGCCGGGATGAGTCCTGTGTCGGTGGCCTGCTCGATCAGGTCCTGGAGTGGTTCGTTGACGGCCAGGCGCTCGACGAGGGCGTGCTCCAAGGCGAACAGGGAGTGCGTGACGGCGACGGTGGCGAACTCGTACCGGTAGTAGGAGTGCCGGATGAGCTCGCGGGCGGTTTCCAACGCGCTCATGACGTACGTCGACGCGTCGCCGGGCACGACCAGGCCGGCAACCAGGGCGTGCATGCCCGCAACGTCGAGAACGACGTCGCGGGTGCGCGGGTCCGGCACTGGTACAGGGGGCAGTGGGCCTGGCGACGGCGGGGTGTTCACCGGTGCAGTCTGGTCGCCGGAAGCGTGAGTGTGCCATCGGATTAGCCGGTGGTGGTTCCTGGTGACCGGAGGATGCCGGGATACTGCTGGGATGCTGTTGACCTGGATCGCCGAAGTGGCGGACGAGCCACTGGTACTGGATCCGGCTGACCGGCGGGTGGAGCGGGAGACCAACACCTGGCGGTTGGGCGCGAAGGACGAGGACAGGCGGGCCTTGTCGGTGTCAGAGGTGGTCGCTGCCTTCGAGCAGACCGCCGAAGGCATCCGGCTCCGTATCCGGGACATGGACTTCTCCGGGGTGGCGACGTTCTACGTGTGGCACGACGAGCAGGCCGGGCAACTCCGGTGCTCAACCGGGTCGGTGGCCGCGGACGAGCTGCCCTTCGGCGGAGCCTATGCGCCGACTGCCGACCTCGGTCCTGTCATTGATGGCTTCCTGAGCGACCGGGAGCCGGGTGTCATTCCCTGGTCAGACCTTGAAGACGCGGATGATCAGTCAACGCAGGAGACGGCAACTCCCTTTCCGGTGTGGGTTCGCAGCGTCGGCCCGCGCCGAGAATGACCGATCCGGACGGCGCCGGCACGAACGCCCGCTGGAAGGAGCAGTGGCCGGAGCTCACGGTTCCGCGATGGGCCGGCTGACGGCCCGTCGCTCGGTGAACCCGGCCCGTCCGTTCCGGCGGCCGACGCCCCGTCAGGAAGCCTTGAAGGCGGAGAGTCGTACGTCCTTCCCGCACACGTTGAAGGAGCCCGGCGCCCCGCTGTCCTTGGTCACCTTGACGGTGCGGGACACGTCCTTCGGCAGGGCGATCTCGACCTTGGATGCCTGTACCGCGCAGACCTCCCGGCCCGACGGGCTGCCGTCGAAGTTCAGGTCGGTGTAGGCCACCGACGCCCGCGCCTTGGCACCGGGCTTGACGTCGACGGCGTCCGTGCCGCCGGCCGTGTTGTCCGTCTGGACGGGGTCGGCCTTGTCCTGGTCGTCCTTGGCCGTCAGCGTGACCGCGCCGACGATCGTGCAGGTCGTCTTCGAGGTGTTGGTGACCTCGATGGTGCCCTGTGCCGGTCGCTGCTCGCCGGCGTGCCGCGCGGCCTGGACGAAGCGGAGTTGGGTGTTCTTCGTCGTGCACGCCGACACGTCACCGCCGCCGTTGTTGCCGGCCGTGGTCGGGATCGCGGTCTGCCCGCCGGTCGCGGTTCCGTTCGAGCCGGTCTCCTTCGACGTCGGGGCGGCCGAGTCGGACTCGGAAGACGCGGACGTGGAGGTGGAAGCGCTCGCGGACGCCTTGCTGTCGTCGTCGCTGTTCCCGCAGCCCGTCAGGGCCAGCGCCGACAGGGCGAAGACGGCAGCGGTGGTGGAGACACGGGCGCGCATGTGCATGGAGGTCCTTCCCCTCAACAAGCTGTGGTCACGTCGCAGGACGGCACATCCATGACCGGGGTTCCCGTCCCCACAGGACGCTCACGACCTTCACGCGACCGTGATCAACGAAGGGTGCCCAAGGAACTCGCCAAACCGAATTCGCTGCGACCGGCATGGCGGGTGGGAGAGGATTGCGCTCATGGGGCTGTCAACGGCGTTCACGGAACTGTTCGGTGTGGAGCATCCGATCGCCCTGGCCCCGATGGGCGGTTCGGCCGGTGGCGCACTGACGGCGGCCGTTTCGCGCGGCGGCGGCCTGGGGCTGCTGGGCAGCGGGAACGGCGACCGGGACTGGCTGGCCCGCGAACTACCCTTGCTGGCCGAGGAAGGCGCCGGGAAGCCTTGGGGTATCGGCTTCCAGACGTGGGCAGTCGACGACGACGCGATCGCGCGGGCGCTGGAGCACGACCCGTCGGCGGTGATGCTGTCCTTCGGCGACCCCGGTCCCTTCGTGGAGCGCGTCCGCAGCGCGGGTACGGCGCTGATCCTTCAGGTCACCGACCTGGAGGAGGCCCGCAGGGCGGTGGATCTGGGCGCCGATGTGATCGTGGCTCAGGGCACCGAAGCCGGCGGGCACGGCGCCCGGCGCGGACGGTCCACGCTGCCGTTCGTGCCCGTCGTGGTGGACCTGGCGGCGCCGGTGCCGGTGCTGGCGGCGGGCGGGATCGCCGACGGCCGCGGCGTGGCGGCCGCCCTGGCCCTGGGGGCCGCTGGAGCACTGCTCGGAACCCGCTTCCAGGCCACGGCCGAAGCCCTCGTCGCCGACTCGACCGCCAGGGCGATCGTCGAGGGGCGCGGTGAGGACACCGAGCGCAACCGGGTGCTGGACATCGCCCGCGGCTCGCGGTGGCCGGCGCGGTACACCGCGCGCACCCTCGCCCACCCGTTCCTCGACGGATGGCGCGGCCGGGAGAGCGAACTCTCGGCCGACCCCGATGCCCAACAGGCGTACCAGGACGCCGTGGTACGCGGCGAGATCCCCGCGTTGCCGCAGTGGGCGAGCGAGGCCGTCGACCTCATCGACGACCTGCCGTCCGCCGCCGATCTGGTCGGCACCCTGGCCGCCCAGGCGGAGCAGGCGCTGGCCCGAGCCGGCAGGCGCTGACCACGATCGCCGGGAAGCTGGGAGCACGGCCGGACCGCGGCCCTTCGCTGAACCAGCCGCCGTGTGCGCCTCACCGCTTGTGAGACTGATCGTAATCAGCTGCGGCAAGACCCTTGACGTTGAAGGCCGTACTGGCGATCCTCATGGCCGAACTGTTTGTGAAGGACATGACAATCCGGACCTTTGTGGACCCCGGACGACCCTTGTCCGTCGACCGCCATCCCCCCGACCAAGGGACGTGGGTTGTGACCGTGAGCAGAAATCCGTACCGACGCCACAGGCACGTCGCCTCCGTGTCGTTGCTCCTCCTCGTGCTGGCCATGATCCTGGGCCCCACGCCGAGTACGGCGGCGTCGAACGACTGGTGGAATCCCACTTCACGCCCCGTTCCCGACTCCGACATCAATGTCACCGGCGAGCCGTTCACCGGCACCAACGCCAAGGGCGAGGTGCGGGGATTCGTCGACGCGCACGACCACATGTTCGCCAACGAAGGCTTCGGCGGACGTCTGATCTGCGGCAAGACCTTCTCCGAGGCGGGCATCGCCGACGCGCTCAAGGACTGCCCCGAGCACTACCCCGACGGCTCGCTGGCCATCTTCGACTTCATCACCAAGGGCGGCGACGGCCGACACGACCCGGTCGGCTGGCCCACCTTCAAGGACTGGCCCGCGCACGATTCACTGACCCACCAGCAGAACTACTACGCCTGGGTGGAACGCGCCTGGCGCGGCGGTCAGCGGGTGCTCGTCAACGACCTCGTCACCAACGGCGTGATCTGCTCGGTGTACTTCTTCAAGGACCGCAGCTGCGACGAGATGACGTCCATCCGGCTGCAGGCGAAGCTGACGTACGACCTCCAGGCCTACATCGACAAGATGTACGGCGGCCCGGGCAAGGGCTGGTTCCGCATCGTCACCGACAGCACGCAGGCCCGCCATGTCATCGAACAGGGCAAGCTGGCGGTCATACTCGGCGTCGAGACCTCCGAGCCCTTCGGCTGCAAGCAGATCCTGGACATCGCGCAGTGCGACAAGCACGACATCGACGCGGGCCTGGACGAGCTGTACTCACTCGGCGTGCGCAGCATGTTCCTCTGCCACAAGTTCGACAACGCGCTGTGCGGAGTGCGCTTCGACTCGGGCGGCCTCGGAACGGCGATCAACGTCGGGCAGTTCCTGTCGACCGGCACCTTCTGGAAGACCGAGAAGTGCACGGGCCCCCAGCACGACAACCCCATCGGCAACGCGGCGGCCCCCGGCGCCGAGGCGAAGCTCCCGGCGGGCGTGGCGGTTCCCTCGTACGCCTCCGACGCACAGTGCAATGTCCGCGGGCTCACCGACCTGGGTGAGTACGCCGTCCGCGGCATGATGAAGCGCAAGATGATGCTGGAGATCGACCACATGAGCGTCAAGGCCGCCGGCCGCGCGCTCGACATATTCGAGTCCGACTCCTACCCCGGCGTGATCTCCTCGCACAGCTGGATGGACCTCAACTGGACCGAGCGGGTCTACGGCCTCGGCGGCTTCATCGCCCAGTACATGCACGGCTCCGAGGGCTTCAGCGCCGAGGCCAAGCGCACGGACGCGCTCCGCGACAAGTACCACGTCGGGTACGGCTACGGTACGGACATGAACGGCGTCGGCGGCTGGCCCGGGCCCCGTGGCGCGGACACCCCCAACCCCGTCAAGTACCCCTTCCGCAGCGTCGACGGCGGCTCCCTCATCGACCGGCAGACGACCGGCAAGCGCACCTGGGACCTCAACACCGACGGAGCCGCGCACTACGGCCTGGTGCCGGACTGGATCGAGGACATCCGGCTCGTCGGCGGCCAGGACGTGGTGGACGACCTCTTCCGGGGTGCCGAGTCCTACCTGCACACCTGGGGAGCGACCGAGCAGCACCAGGCGGGAGTCAACCTCGCCCAGGGGGCGCCGGCCACGGCCAGCTCGGCCGAGTGGAACCCGTTCACCAGTTATGCGCCGGGCCGCGCGGTGGACGGCCGGCGGGACACCCGCTGGGCCAGCGACTGGAGCGACGGCCAGTGGCTGCAGCTCGACCTGGGCTCGACCCACCGCGTCGGACAGGTCACGCTCGACTGGGAGCGCGCGTACGGGAAGTCGTACCACATCGACCTCTCGACGGACGGCGTGAACTGGCAGACCGTCTGGTCGACCACCGCCGGTGACGGCGGACTCGACACGGCGCGGTTCGCCGGCACACCGGCCCGCTACGTCCGCGTCACGGGCACGGAACGCGGGACCCAGTGGGGATATTCGCTCTACGAGGTGGGTGTGCACAGCGGCTGACGGCGGCTCCGCCCACCCTTGCCCCCGTCGCGGCCCGGCCGCGGCGGGGGCTTCGTCCGACGTGCTCCGGAGGGCCCTGTCCCCCACTCTGGGGAGAGGAAGGAGCACGACATGCCCAGTAGCGGGAGGGTGCCGCCGGGGGGCATGATCCACCCGCAGCGCCAGGCCGCCGACGTGTCCCGTCGACAGAGGTGGACACATCGGCTGGTGACCTCCGCCCGGGACGCGCACGCCCGCGCGACGACCCGGTTTCCGGTGATCACCCACCTCCTGGACCGCATGGTCTCGGTGAACATCTTCGACTCCGCCACTCGCCTCGCGGCGCAGTGTTTCCTGACCGCGGTTCCGCTGCTCTTCGTGGTCGGCGCGTACGCCCCGCCCGCGGTCCGGCAGCAGCTCATCACGTCCGTCCGTACGGTCTTCGGGATCACCGGTGCCGCGAACGCCCAGCTCGTACAGGCGCTCACTCCCACGACGGGCAATCTGCGGCAGGCGACCGGCGTGGTGGGCGGGCTCATGGTGCTGCTCTCGGCCACCGCGATGAGCAGGGCGATGCAGCGGCTGTGCAAACGGGCCTGGGAGATTCCCCGGGCGGGGACCAGAATCGCCCCCTGGCGGTGGCTGGCCTGGCTCGTGTTGTGGTTGGGGGCACTGCTGGTACAAGGCCCGATGCGCGACGGGTTCGGTGTCGGGGCCTGGCTGGGGATCCCGGTCACGCTGGTGGGTCTGACGGGGCTGTGGTGGTGGACCCAGCACCTGCTGCTCGGCGGCCTGATCGGCTGGAAACCCCTGTTGCCCGGCGCGGTGATCACAGCGGTCGCCCTCACCGCGCTGACCGTGACCGCACGGTTGTATCTGCCCCGGGCACTCAACCACGCCCTCGCCGAGTACGGCTCCCTCGGCTCGGTGTTCATCATGCTGTCGTGGTTGATCGTGGTGTGTGTCGCCGTCGCGATCAGCATCAGCGCGGGCGCCGTGGCGGCGCAGCAACCGACGCTGGCCCGTCGCCTCGGCAGTCCGCCCCCACTTCGGGACCGGGCCGCGACCGCGCACGCGTGACACCACTGGCCGCGACACCTTCGGCGGCCGAAGCCGACATGATCAGGAAACCAGTACGTCGATGCCGTCCCCGAGCAGCTTCAGCCCGAACACGAAGAACAGCACCGCCATGATGGCCATGTTGTGCCGCGCGGCCCATTCCTTCCAGTTCCCCAGCATGTTCTTCGCCCGCTCACCCAGCACCAGGAAGACCGCCAGCGGCGTCAGCAGCCCGAGGGAAGCGATGACGACGAAGATCGCCAGCGCGGCGATCTGCTCCGCGACCGGCAGGCCGGACGAGCTGATGGACGCTGCCGCGGCAATCGTCAGCGGGGCGTTCTTCAGGTTCCCGGCCGACAGCAGGAGGGCGAGGAGGAAGATCTTGACCGGTGTGAAGTGGTCGATCGCGGCCATCCATCGAGGCAACTGTGCCTGCGTGGCCTCGACAGGGCGATGACGCCACAGCCTCGCGGCGAAGACAACCAGGGCCAACCCCAGGGCGAGCTTGAGAGCCCCCACCCAGTCAGCCGGCTTCCCGTGGCTGTCGGCGCTCTCGTGGCCGCCGATCAGCAGCATCACGACGCCCAGGCCAGACAGACCCACCACCCAGCCGGTGGCGAACACCAACCCGTTCAGGCGTGCGCGAGGCGTCGCCAGCACGATGATGATGGCGACGATCGGGAGCGGACTGACCGCGACACCGGCCGCCAAGCCCAGCACATCACCCAGCACCTTGCCCATGCGCGCCTCCGGCACATCGAAGAACCGCACCGATCGCAGCCGCCATCCCGACCGGCACCACGAGACGGGAGCGACCCGCACACCGGGTCACTCCAGCCACATCACTTCTACAGAATCGACGAAGTACGCGGTCCCCGCCGCATGGGCACGCGGCGCCCGGGTGAATGGCGGCCGGGGTGCGGGTGAAGTGCCCCCGGGATACGCTTTTGGCAGCAAGATCAGGTTCTCTGGGCGGAATTACAGACGCCGGTCGCCTCATTCGTGACGATCAATTCTTTTCTTTCTGTGGAGACCCGACGAGCGCGGTGCACCGCACGCCCTCGCACTTCGCAGGGTCCGCAGTTCGCAGTCCCCGTGGAGGTCGGGATGAGAATTGTCGTTGATCTTTCCCGATGTGAAGGGTATGCGCAGTGCGCTTTCCTGGCTCCGGACGCATTCCGGATGCACGGCGAGGAAGCGCTGATGTACGACCCGAACCCCGACGACGCCCAGCGCGAGCAGGTGCTGCGGGCCGCGGCGGCCTGCCCGGTCCAGGCGATTCTGGTGGACCAGTTGGAGGGACGGGACGTACCGGCTGAGGCGTCTGCGTCATGACCAGCGCCGACAACCTGCGAGCGTTCAAGCGCGACGGCCGCATTGTGGTCGTAGGGGCGTCACTGGCCGGGCTGCGGGCCGCGGAGGCCCTGCGCGACGAGGGTTTCACCGGATCGCTGACCATGATCGGCGACGAGCTCGGCGAACCCTATGACCGGCCTCCCCTGTCCAAGCAGGTCCTGACCGGATGGGTGTCGGCCGGGGACACCACGCTGCCGCGACGTCGTGACATCAATGCGGAGTGGCTGCTGGGTGTGCCGGCCAGCGGGCTGGACCTCGCGACCAACCATGTGCGTCTCGCCGACGGACGAGAGATTCCCTTCGACCGCGTGTTGATCTCCACGGGGGTGCGGGCCCGGCCGTGGTTCGTCGAGAGCGAGGCGGCCCTGGACGGAGTGTTCGTCGTGCGCACCCGCGAGCACGCCGAGGGCCTGCAGCGAGCCCTCGCCGCCGGACCCTCCCGCGTCCTGGTCATCGGTGCGGGATTCACCGGCTCCGAGATCGCCTCCATCTGCCGCGAGCGGGACATCCCGGTGACCGTCGCCGAACTCGCGCCCGCCCCACTCGTCGGAGCGCTCGGTGCCATGATCGGTGACGTCGCGGCGGACATGCAGCGCGCTCACGGCGTCGATCTGCGCTGCGGCGTCAAGGTCACCCGGCTGGAGGGCGACGCGCAGGGACGGTTCCGCCGTGCTCACTTCGACGACGGCAGCACGATCGACGCCGACGTGGCGGTGGTGGCACTCGGCGGCATCCGCAACACCGAGTGGCTGCGGGACTCGGGCCTGGCGGCGGGCGTCTGGGGAATCGCCTGCGACACGGGCTGCCGTGCCCTGGACCTCAACGGCCTGATCACCGACGACATCTTCGTCGCCGGAGACGTGGCACGCTGCCCGAACCCGATCTACGAGTACCGGCTCATCTCGCTGGAACACTGGGCCAACGCCGTGGAGCAGGCCCAGGTCGCGGCCCACAACATGGTGAGCGGCCAGGCGGACCGCTGGCCCCATCTGTCCATCCCGGTGTTCTGGTCGATCCAGTTCGGCGTCAACATCAAGTCCGTCGGCGTACCGACCTTCGCCGACGAGGTCGTCGTCTCCCAGGGATCGGTGTCCGACCGCCGTTTCGTCGCCGCGTACGGCTATCGGGGCCGCGTGACCGCGGCGGTGAGCTTCAACAACGCGAAGTGGCTGGACCACTACCGGAAGCTGATCGAGACGGCCGCACCCTTCCCGCCGCCCTGCCCCACACCCGACCAGCCCGTCGACATGAAGCCGGTGCCCGTCGACTTCCCCGGCCCCACCCTGCTCGCGCAGGGCGCCACGGTGGTCGTCACCGGACATGACCCCGGTGAGCGGCGGGTCACGGCCGCGCAGTACCACCGGTAGGAGGGAGAGCCAGATGACCACGACCGAGATGCCCGGCACGCTGCGCCGGATCCTCGACTACTCGTCCCGGGCCGACCCTTACCCGCTGTATGCCGAGCTGCGTGAGACGCCGGTGGCCCGGCAGGAGGACGGCAGCTACGTCGTCAGCACATATCGTGAGCTCACTCAGCTACTGCACGACCCGCACCTGAGCTCCGACGTCCGCAATCTGGCCCGCCCGATGCCCTCCGCCGAGGGGGGAGGCACGCCGGCGTTCATCAACGTCGACCCGCCCGAGCACGACCGCCTGCGGCGCATGGCGATGCGCCACTTCGGCCCCCCGCACACCCCGGGGATGGTGGCCGGCATGCAGGGCGACCTGACCGCCATCGTCAGCGGTCTGATCGACGACTTCGCGGGCAAGGAGCAGATCGACATCGTCGACGACTTCGCCTACCCGTTCCCCGTCACGGTGATCTGCCACCTGCTCGGCGTGCCACGCGAGGACGAGCCGAGATTCCGGCTGTGGGTGAACGACATCATCAACTCGATCGACTACGACCCCAAGATCGACCCGAAGGAGAAGCTGGAGAACGGCGTGCGGGCCCGCCAGGACCTGCGCGAGTACATCGGCGGGCTGCTGGAGCAACGCCACGGCCGGCCGGGGGACGACCTGTTGTCGCGGCTGGCCAACGACGACGGGCCGGACGGGCGGATGACCGACGCCGAGATCGTCGCCACGGCCAACCTGTTGCTGATCGCCGGCCACGAGACCACCGTCAACCTCATCACCAACGGCATGCTGACGCTGCTGCGCCATCCGGAAGTGCTGCAGCGGCTGCGCGACGAACCGGGCCTGGTCGTCCCGCTGGTCGAGGAACTGCTGCGCTACGAGCCGCCGGTGCACATCATTCCCTGGCGGGCGGCGTACAGCGACATCGCCGTCGGCGACACCGTCATCCCCAAGGGCTCGCAGATCATGCTCATGCTGGCCTCGGGCAGCCGCGATCCGAACCGCTTCCACGATCCCGACCGCTTCGACCCCGACCGGCGTGACAACCAGCACCTCGGCTTCGGCAGCGGCATCCACCTGTGCTTCGGCGGTCCACTGGCCCGCCTGGAAACCCAGATCGCCCTGACCGAGCTGGTACGCCGACTCGACCGCCCCAGCCTGGTCACCGACCCTCCGCCGTACCGGCGAAGCCCGGTTCTGCGCGGGCCCATCCATCTCAACGTCGAGCAGGGTGCCGGTTGAGCACTCGGTCGACATTGACGAAGTGACACTTCGATGGCCGAAGTTGCCGCTACCGGTTCTTCAGCCACCAGACTATGAAGGAAATAATGGCGCCTCCGGCTGCGGAACACGCGCCACGTACGGCGTGGCCAGCCATCGTCCGTCCCCACCTGTCCCAGTGTTCTCGCACCAGTTGGCCGGTTGAGTGATTAGAATCCATCTCAGGGTGCTGCCTTCCCGATCCACGAGGGAGCGCTCTGCAGGGAGCCCCAGGCCGGATGCTTGCCGGCTAGGCCTGGTGGCTCCCCTCCTTTCACTGTTTCCTGTTATGTACCTCTATTCCCGACAGCCTCCCCACGAGCGAAACTGTCGGAAAACGCGCCTTGCCATACAGGGAAAAACCTCCCATACTCGGCAAGCCGAATGATTTCTGATGAGGGTATTCGTGGGGGCTACGGGGGTGTTCGTGAAGCCCGAGAACAAGCCTTGCTGGCGCAAGAGTTCGTACAGTGAACCCGTCGGCGCTTGCCTTGAAGTGGCGCAGGGCCGACGCATACGGGTCAGGGATTCCAAGCTTCCCCACGGCGCCCACATTACGTTTGACAGGGATACCTGGGCCGTGTTCATCGGTGCAGCACCACGGTAAATCCTCGATGACTGAACAGCCTCGCCGCGCGATCACAGCCAGTCACCTTCGCTGATATCCAGCGCGAGCGAGTGCTCCACCCGCCAGAACGCGTCCAAGTAGTCGGACGGACTCTGCCTGCCGGACCTCGGAGTCTTCTCGCTCAGCAGTTCCTCGGTCTCCGGTTTTTCCAGATAGGCCACAAGGTCATCACTGTCCGGGAACTCGAAGATCGTATACGGGCTCCGGAAGAGCGGGTACACCCCCACCTTGAACGGAACGAACTTCACGGTCACATTCGGCCGCTCGTTGGCCGCAACCAAGACCTCGTACTGCTGCTGCATGGTGGTCGCGGATCCGACCTGCCGCCGGAGCGCGGCCTCGTCGAGGATGTAGAAGAACTGCGCCGAGGTGTCCAGCACCTTCTGACGCTTCATACGCAGCTCGACACGCATCCTGCTTTCGTCCTCCGCCACGCCGAAGGACTCCATCAGCGCCTCGGTATATTCTTCGGTCTGCAACAGTCCAGGAATTACGTTCCGTGCGAAGTCTCGAACGATCGAAGCGGATTCCTCGTAGGCGAGAAACGCTTCGAACTCCGGGGACATGATCGCTTTGTACCCCGCGTACCAGGAAGGCTGCCGGGCGGCCCTGGCCAACTCGACGAATCTGTCCGCCTCATCTCCGGCGATTCCGTATTTGGTCATCAGGACCATGGCGTCAGGCACACTGACGGGCTTCGCCCCGCTTTCGATCCTGATGACCTTGGAAGGACTCCAACCGAACGACTCCGCGACCTGCTGCTGAGTGAGTTCGGCCTCTTCCCGGCCTCGCCTCAGGCGCTGAGCAAGACGGTGCCTTGAGTACATGGGATTTTCCGCCATGGTCACATCAGCTCCTCTGGTGCTTCATCAGGTGTCAGCACGTACGCCACACGTGGCGCTTCCGCGCCGTCCGCAACAGACGTCAACATCCGGGTCCTGCGGAATAAGGCAGCGTGACTCATCACCCGATTGCACCATGTGGCTTGCATGCTCATGCCTGTCCACCAGTCCATGTCGCTCACGGCAGAACGAGTCACGACGTCGGGCTTGGGGATACCTTGCCGTCTTCCGCCGTGCACTGACCCGCCATGCTTCATAGCACACCGTGCCACTACGCAAAAACACTTGGCAAGACACGACATCGCAACGCCACTAACGGATGTTGCAGAAGCGATTTCTGACTGCAAGTGGCGTAATTGAGTCGCCCCTCTGACATGCCGGACTGCCTCCTGAGCACCCGTACCAGAGCCTCCTGAACCAGGTCGGCCGCCTCCGCGCGGTCGCCGCACAGCAGGAAGCCGTACTGGTTCAGCTCCGCGCCGCGCTCCCGCGCCAACTCGGACAGCAGCGTTGACCATTCGGCCACATCCCCTCCGATCCCCTCACCCGGCATCACGAACAACTCCCCCATTTCGTTGGGGGTTTTCACCAGGCAGTTTCGAACGGGTCGCACAGGATCAGTCGGGCTTGGCTCCGCGGTCGGCGCCGCTCCGTGATGTCGCTCACCCGCGATCGGCAAATAGTTCGATCATCGAGCATCCGTCCCATATCGTCTGCTCGTTCTGTCCTGTCGCCTACCGAAGGAACACACCGCGTGAAGAGACCCAACGAGTTGTCCAGTTCGTCCAAGCACCGTGCAGGCCGGCGCGGTGCTCTTCTCATGGCGTCCGCGGGCACCGTCGTCGGCCTGATCACACCGATGACCGTGGTGGGCACGGCCGACGCCGCGGACGCTCCCGGGGTGTCCACCGCCGCAACTTCCAAGAGGCCTGCCTCCGTTGCCGAGGGGCCGCGGTGGACGGCTGCGGCAGCGGAGCGGTTCTGGACCAGCCGGCGTATGGCCGAGGCGAAGCCGATCGGGGGTGGCGAATCCTCGGCGGCTGAAAGGCCTTTGTCCCAGCGGGCGTTGTCGGACCGCGGCGCGGTGTCGAGGCCCGAAGGCGCTGGCGCCGGTGCCGGTGTGTCCGGTGTCGGCCCGCGGAGCTCGCACTTCGGCGGGCTGGCGATGATCGGGCGGATGTACATGCAGCGCGGCAGCGGCTCGTACTTCTGCACCGCGAGTGTGATCAAGAGCCGGAACCACAACATCGTGCTGACCGCGGGCCACTGCATGGACGGCAGGGCCGGCGGCGGCGCGATGGCGTTCGTACCGCAGTGGACGGCGGCCAACCCGCGACCGCACGGCATCTTCCCGGTGGCCATCGACTCCCGGGGTCGCAGCCGGGTCTGGATCGATCAGCGCTACTACGACCGCGGCCACACAAAGGGTGCCCCGTGGGACGTGGCCTTCGCTCAGGTCGGGGCACGCAGCGACGGCAAGAAGGCCCAGGACGTCGTGGGTGCCAACACCCTTGCCACCGGGCGGGGTTACGCGTTTGACCGCATCCGGCTGATCGGCTATCCGAACGCCGACCAGCAGCCGCTGACCTGCACCAACTCCACGACCCGCTTCACGCCGACGGACGGCACGCCCGGGTCGTACCTGCGGATCGCCTGCGACGACTACCGGTCGGGTACCAGCGGCGGCCCATACCTGGCGAACTTCAACTCCCGTACCGGGACCGGTGACGTGGTCGGCAGCATAGGTGGCTGGAAGACCGGCGGGCCCACCGCCGACATCTCCTACAGCCCGTACTTCGGCTCCGACATCCAGCGTCTGTACGACGCGGCCGTGAACGGCTCCCCGCCCGCCCGGCCCCGCGCGGTGTCCACCGCGCCGCGCTGACCCCACGCCGCGTACATCGCTTCGGACCGATGCACGCCGCCTCCCTCATCGGATCCGGATGAGGGAGGCGTAGCCGTGCGACAGGGGGAAAACGCGCCAACGCCGCTCCGGGGCAGGGACATCCTCGCCGTGACACAACCCCAGGGCCCTCCGCCTCATCTTGCTTTCCGTCAGCAGCAGAACCGACGTGAAAGCAGGAAGCCTTGCCCAGCGCGACCTCTCTTCTCGTACGACGTGGTGCGGCCGTCGCTGCCGCGTTCGGGCTCGTCACCGTCGCCGGCCCGCAGGTGGCCGACGCGGCGCCGGCAGCCACGGCCACCGGGCCCGCGGCCCCGCACTGGTCCACCTGCCCCGCGGGCTCCGAAGCGCCGCGCGGTACGTACTGCACCACCCTCAAGGTCCCCCTCGACTACGCCCGTCCACGCGGTCGGCAGATCAAGCTCACCCTGTCGGTGGCCGGTGACGCGAACGCCCCGCGCACCCTCGTGGTCAACCCGGGCGGGCCGGGTGAACCGGGTATCGGCACGGCCCAGTTGGTGTGGAGTCAGCTGCCCGCGGACGTCAGCGCGAAGTACAACGTGGTCAGCTTCGACCCGCGCGGCGTCGGCGCCAGCACCCCCGTGTCCTGCGGGGACACGAGGCGGCTGATCAAGCATCCGGCCGGGCCGTACACGCCCACGACGGATGCGCAGGAGCAGGCGCGGCGCACCGTGGCCCGCAAGGTCGCCGAGCAGTGCTACGCGAAGGCCAAGGACCTGCTGCCGTACATCACCACCGAGAACGCGGCACGCGACATGGACCGGATCCGTGCCGCGCTGGGCCGCGACAAGATGGACTACCTCGGGTATTCGTACGGAACGAGGCTCGGCGCCACGTACGCGACCCTCTTCCCGTCGCACACCGGCCGCATGATCCTGGACAGCGTCGTCGATCCGACCGTCACCACCTATGCCTCGCAGTACGAGCAGGATCCGGCGCTTCAGCATCGGGCCGAGCAGTTCTTCGCGTGGGTGGCCAAGAAGGACGAGACCTATCACCTGGGCACGAGCGCGGCGAAGGTGTCGGCCACGTGGGACGCCGTCCGCAAGAAGCTGGATGCTCACCCCGCCGGGGGCAGGGCGGGCAGCGCGGAACTCGACGATCTGCTCGCTTCCGGCATGTACACGGATCTGGAGTGGGCGGACGTGGCCCAGCCCGTCGCCGATTACCGGCGCGGGGATGCGAGCGCCCTGGTCGGCACCACCGACCAGCTCGCCCTCGGCAGCGTTGTCCCGGCCCGGCTCGCCTACAACTGCGTGGACGACGCCTGGCCCCGCGACTGGGCGACCTGGCACCGGGAGACTGCTGCGGCAGCCCCCAAGTCCCCGCTGTTCGCCTGGCTGAACAGCTGGTACAGCGCGCCGTGCGCGTTCTGGAAGGCCCCGACGGCACGCCCCGTGAAGATCGGCTCGGCGCACGTGCCGCCGGTTCTGCTGCTCCAGGCGAAGGACGATGCGGCGACCCCCGTCGTGGGCGCACGCCGCATGCACCAGGCACTGACCGGTTCCGGTCTCGTCGTCGCGGGCGGCGGCAACCACGGCCAGTACCTGTTCGACGGCAACGCCTGCATGGACCGACACGGCAGCCGCTATCTGCTCACCGGACGGCTCCCGGCCGAGGGCGCGACGTGCCCGGCGGCGCCGGCACCGTGAGCGCGACCGGCGATGATCTCGCCGGACCGGGCATGGAGTAGAAGTGTCCTCATGGATGTGGGTGTCGAGTACGAGATGATCGCCGTTCCGGCGGGGCAGGTCACGCTGTCGGACCGGCGGACGGAGCGCAGTTGGACGGTTGAGGTCGCGCCCTGTCAGATCACCAGGTACCCGATCACTCAAGCGGTGTACGCGCAGGTCACCGGCCTGCGTCCAGGCACCGCCCAGGGGGACCGGCTGCCCGTCGAGGGGGTCTCGTGGTGGGATGCGGTCCGCTTCTGCAACACCCTGTCCCACAAGGACGGGCTCACGCCCGCCTACCACTTCCGGGCGGAGGGCGATGACATCGAATGGGACGCCTTCGCGGACGGTTACCGGCTGCCGAGCGAAGCGGAGTGGGAGTACGCCTGCCGGGCCGGCACGACCGGACCGCGCTACGGGCCCCTGGACGAGATCGCCTGGCATCGCGGCAACTCCCACGACCGCATCCACGAGGTGGGCGGTAAGCGGCCCAACCCGTGGGGCTTCCACGACATGCTCGGCAACGTGTGGGAGTGGTGCTGGGACGTCTACGACGCCGAGGTCTACGGCAGCTATCGGGTGCTGCGCGGGGGCGGCTGGTTCGACGAACACTGGAGTTGCCGGGCCTCCGTACGGCGCCGCAGCCACCCCACGTTCCGCGTCGACGACGTCGGATTCCGCGTCGCACGCGGGAAAGCGCCGGAGCAGAGCTAGCGGAGTGATCCGCGCTCGTCGACGTGCACGGTGGGCGCCGCCAAGAACACATCGGCGCCGACCGGGCCGTAGGCGATGTTGAAGGTGTCCATCCAGTACGACCAGTCCCGCACCCCCGCGGCACTGCTGAAGCGGTAGTTGAGCTGCCAGCGGACCCACTGCCCCGGGGCCAGGCGCACAGCCGGGGGCCTGCGCGGCCGGGGCGGTATGGCGAACAGGGGATCCACCCGGGGCTGGACCCGGAGTCGGCCGTCGGTCTCGCGGAGCTGGACGTTGACGCTGCGCAAGGCTTCCTGACCGTCGTACGGCTCGAAGTCGTCTCGCTCGTGCATGCGCACCACGTGGGCGAGGGAAGGTGCCACGACAGGGAGCCTGAAGCCGACCGGAGCCGCGTTCCTGCGTGCGGCGGCGGCTCCTCCCCGGGACTCCTTCGTCCAGGACGTCCGTATCCACTGGACGGTGATCTCCACGGCTTCCGCCTCCGCGAACTCGTCGATGACCGCACCACCCTATGCGCGGCGAGCATCCGGCTCGGCCTGGTGAGAGTTATTATCAAAACGGTACAAAACTGGGTAAATCAGGGAAGAGCATCATGACCACACACCGCACCATCGGCGTGCTCGGCGCAGGAGAGGTGGGACAGGCGGTGGCCGACAAGGCCGTCCATCATGGCCATGAGGTACTCATCGGCAACCGCAGGGGCCCCGAGACCCTCGCGGCCCTCGTGGGCAGGCTGGGGCCGAACGCCCGCGCGGTGACGGCCGAGGACGCGGCGAAGCCGGAGCTCGTCTTCCTCTCGGTGCCGTTCTCCGCCGTGCCGGAGCTGACGGATCTCACCGACTGGTCCGGGAAGATCGTCGTCGACGCGACGAATCAGTTCGCGACGGCCAACCCGTACCAGGGCAGGTACGACGTCGGCGATCTCACGGGCAGCGAGTGGGTGGCCCGCCACCTTCCCGGCGCCCGGGTCGTGAAGGCTCTCAACACCTTGTACGGCGCGTTCATCGCCGCGGAGCCTCGGCATGCGGAAGGTAGGCAGGTGGCCTTCTACACGGGGGACGACGCCGACGCGAAGGCGGCCGTGGCCGACTTGCTGGATCAGTTCGGATTCGCCGCGCTGGACCTCGGCGGGCTGCGCGAGGGCGGGCGACTGATGCAGCTCGACGGTCCGCTCAGCGCGAAGCACCTGCTGCTGCAGGACGTCGACTGACGCCTCGAGCGAGCCTCACCCATCAATGTGCACAGGAGGGTCCGATGAACCGCCGTGCCGTCTACTCCCGTGGCGGCTCGCCCGCCGAAGTCCTGACCGTCGTCGAGGAGCCGGAACCGGCGCCGCCGGAGCGCGGCCAGGTCCTCATTCGCACCACGGCCTTCCCGGTACACCCCGGTGATCTCCTGGCGGTCGCTGCCTACCCGGGAGCGGCCGCGAAGCCGGTACCGGCGGGAATCGAGGCCACTGGAGTGGTGGAGGCGATCGGCCCGGACACGCCGGTGGCGCCGGACGTCAAGGTCGGCGGCCGCGTATCGGTCTTCCCCCAGCCGGGAGCCTGGTCCCAGTGGATCGTCGCGGATGCCGAGCGGGTCGTCGCCGTACCGGACGAGCTGTCGGACGACGTCGCCGCGCAGATGCTGGTCAATCCGCTCACCGCCGTGATGCTGAGGCGTGAGGCCGAGGAGCACCTCGCTCTCGGATATGACGGTGTTCTGGTGCAGACCGCCGCGGGTTCGTCGGTCGGGCGGCTGGTGACGGGCGTGTCCCGGTTCCACGGCCTGGCGCTCGTCAACGTCGTCCGCAGTGAGCACGGTGCCGCCGGGCTGCGCGAGCGGTTCCCTGAGGTGCCCGTCGTGGCGACAGAGCATCCGGGATGGGCCGACGAGGTCCGCAGGGCGGCCGACGGCCGTCCGGTCAGCGTGGCGTTCGACGCGATCGGCGGGAAGCTGGCGGAGAGCCTTCTCGACCTGCTGACCCCGGGCGGGAAGTTGATCAGCTACGGGCTGATCGCCGAGGAGCCGATCTCGGTACACGCCTCGACACTGGTGGGCAAGTCGCTGACACTGCGGGGCAAGAACATCAGCCGGTGGCTGTCCGAGGCCTCCCCCGAGAGGCGGGCGTCCGACGTCGCCACCGCCGGGCAGATCGCGCGGGGGCTCAGGGATCAGTTCGACGTGGCCGCCACGTACGGCCTCGGCGAGCTGGCCGAGGCCGTGGAGCATGCGGTACGGCCCGGCAAGGTCGGCACCGTCCTCGTCCGTCCCTGGTAGCTCCGGACGCGGTCCCGGGAGCGTGCTACTCCGTCGAATCCCGGGGAAGGAGCGCCAAGGCCTGCACCGCGGCCCCGTTGACGACCTCCGGGGTGGCTCCCGCCTTGCCCAGCGCCTCAAGCCCCCGCAGCACGGCCAGGAGCAGACTGGCGAGGCTGTCCGCCTCCGCGTCAGCGGCCAGCGAACCCTCGCCCTGGGCTTGCGCGATGCAGTCCCGCAGCGTGCTGTGCAGCCCGCTGATGACCGCGGCGACGCGCTCTGCCACGTCCTCGTCGACGGATGACAGTTCCGCCGCGCTCTTGGCCATCATGCAGCCGCGCTGCTCCACGTCCCCGGTGATGACTTCGGCGACGTTGCGTACATGCAGCTCCAGCTTGGGCAGGGCGGGGCCCGGGCCGCCCAGGGCCGTGCGCCAGGCTTCCAGCGCGTCGCCGTTGTAACTGTCGAGAGCCGCCAGGAACAGCCCGTGCTTGTCGCCGAAAGCCCCGTACAAACTCCCTCGGCCCAGGCCTGTCGCGGCGCTCAGGTCGTCCATGGAAGTGCCGTTGTAGCCCACCGACCAGAACTGGTCGCGGGCGGCTTTCACGACCTCTTCTTCGTCGAATTGCCGGGGCCGGGCCATGGGCCAACTGTACGTCGCGTTCCGCACCGGTCCGGTGCGAGCACGGCGTCGGGTCCGTCCTGGACAGCCCTTTGTCGCGACGTCCGTTCCGTCCTCTGGCGGACACGCGTAGACCTCCGGCACCATCTGTCTGCACCGCCTGCACAGCCGCCCCAGAGGAAGCTCGGCCGACCGCAGGAAGGGTTCCCATGAAGGCCACCCGAAGGATCACCAAGACCCGCGCCGCCCTGACCGCACTCGCTCTGATCGTCGCCCCCGGCGTCGCCGTCCTCGGCACCGCCACCGACGCCTTCGCCGTCACCAAGATCAGCCACGCGACCGCCACCCAGATGTTCCGCGACGTCGGCATCACGTGGTCGTCCTCCGGCAACTGCTCCAACCGCAACAACTCGACGTGCACGTCCTTCGAGCAGCTCAACCTCGCCACCGCCCAGGGCGCCCAGACCCTCAAGCGCGCCAGCGGCTGCGCCCTCAACATCACCGGGGGTACGGAGACCGGTCACGCCTCCGGCACGTACTCGCACTGGAACGGCTACAAGCTCGACTACAGCAAGTACACCTGTGTCGGGAACTACATCAAGAACAACTTCACCTACATCGGCCTGCGCGGCGACGGCGCCCCGCAGTGGCGCTCCGGTTCCGGCAACATCTACGCGGACGAGGGCAGCCACTGGGACGTCCTCTACTACAACTGCGGAGGCTGCTGACCGCCACCGCCCGCCCCGTTGCGAACCCGACGGTCGGCTCGGCGGCGTGAGTCGTCGAGCCGACCGAACATGACACGGTCCTTCAGCGCCGCGTATGCCCGCTCGACCTCACCCAGATACTGCTCCAGGCGGAAGCGCACCTCCTCGACGACCCTGCCGTCGACGCCCGAGTACATCAGGTCGGACCAGATGACCGTCTCGCCCCGGAGCTGAATCCGGATGGTCAAGCTGTCCGACACCGGCTCTGACAACTCCTCGACCGCCACATCCACGGTGCGCGGCATGTCCGTCGGATAGAGAGGTCCGCCCGGGCGGAGCAGTCGGCGCGGGCCGAGGCCGACCATCCTGCTGTCGCTGCGGGCCACCAGGTCGAGGCCATCGGCGAAGAGGTACGTGTGCGTGTCAGCACACGTCGGCGGCCCGGGACACGCACTGATGAGAAGTGCGCTCAGGGCACCACCAATTGGCCCGCCGGGCACGGTGGCCCTCAGCTCGCGCGGGGATCTACGAGGCATCCGCCTGAAGGGAAGACATGGGCCGAGCGTAGCGGCTACGCCGCACCCGTTCGGAGGGTCGCGCAACCGGGTCTGGCAACCTGTCCGCGTGATTCCCGACGAAGACCGGCGGTTCCCTGCCGCACTCGCCGCCGCGCTGGCGCTTCCGTTCGACTACGACGACGGCCAAGGGGTCGAATTCGAGGCCTTCCCGGCGTTCTTGTCCAAGGAGGAGACCACTGCCTGGTTCCGGGCCTGGACCAGGAACAGGGAGTTGAACGGTGACGCCTTCCGGGTGTTCGGCCAAGACGGCACGGGCGGATACGCGGCGTTCTGGCTGATCCGCCCACAACGCCCGCTCGTCGACCAGCCGGTGGTCTTTCTGGGTTCCGAGGGAGAGACCGGTGTGGTGGCGCGCGATCTGGCTGCCTTCCTGTGGCTGCTGGCCGACGGCTGCGGCGCTCTCGAAGCGGCCACCTCGTACGAGCCCGACTGGGCCCCTCGCCCCAACCAGGAATTGATCGCCGTCGCGGAACGATTCGCAGCCGACCGGAAGCAACCGGGAACCGTCGTCATCGAGCAGGCCACTCACGAGTTCCCGGACTTCGACGACACCATCATGGAACTGTGTCGGTGAAGAGCAGCCGGGCTCGTGCCATTCGTCGAGTCTGATCCGCGAGTCTGATCCGCACGCGCCGATCCTCGCCGCGCCCCCTTGAATTGGCGATCTTCACGCCTGTTTCATGGGTGTTACAGGTGTCTCATTGATCGCAGTGAGCACCCAACACAGCCTGTGGGGGGCACAGTTGAATACTGCACACCGTCCCAGACGCCTCGCGGCGACGTTGCTCGCCGTCACGCTCGCCGGAGCCGGACTGACCGTCGCCGTGGCGCCGGCGGCGCACGCGGCGGCCTCCGACGCGGTGATCAAGCTGCCGTTCTCGTCGTACTCGGCGATCGCCGTCGACTCCGTGCACCAGCGCGTGTTCGTCGCGGACAGCAACACCGACTACTACCTCAACAAGGGCATCATCGCCGTCTACGACTTCCAGGGCGAGCGCATCACCACCATCCAGACCCCGGCCCATGTGTCGGGCCTGGCTCTCAACGCCGACAGCACCAAGCTCTACGCCGGTCTGCGCGAGCAGATCCAGACGTATGACACCACCACCTTCGAACCGGCCCTCCTCTCGTACACCAACACCGACACCTGCGGGCGCGAACTCGCCTTCTCCGGTGGTCAGTTGTACTTCACCACGCCCTACTCGCAGTTCGTGGGAGCGTGTTCCACCGCCCAGACCTACCTGGACGGCATCGTCAACGGCGTGCACACCCGCACCGGTTGGAACGACTACGGCAAGATCAAGCTGGAGTCCGGCCCCGGCGACCGGATGCTGATGGGTCAGCCGCGCAACGACAACGCGGCCAATCCGTTCCTCGCCGTGTACGACACCAGCAACGGCTCTCTCGTACGCAACGCTGCCCGCCGCTTCGCCGACGGCGCGGGCCATGGCGCGCTCGACCTCAAGGACATGGCGTTCTCCGCCGACGGCGGCAAGGTCGCCGTCGCCGACGCCGCCTACGGCACCCGGCTGCTCAACACCGACGACCTGACCGATGCCGCCAACGGCTACCAGGCGCTCCCGGCCGGCGCCACGGCCAGTTCGGTCGCCTTCAGCGCTGACGGAAAGTACGTCGCGCGCGGCGCGGCGGCCACCGGCGCCACGCCCGACCTGCTGGTCCAGCCCGCCGATCCGACGGACTCGACGGCGCCGCTGGAGTTCGTCTTCGAGGGCAGCCTCGACGGCGACCGGGTCGCCCCGCGCGGCATGGAGTGGTCGGCGGACGGCTCCCGGCTGTTCGCGGTCACCACCAACGCGGCCGGCGGACAGTACTGGCTGCACATCATCCAGCCCCCGGCCGTCCAGTACGACACCCGCTTCACCGGCGGTCTCACCCACAGCCCCGCCCAGGCGGTGGCCGGCGAGCCGCTGGCCGTGCGCGGCAAGCTGGAGTCCGACGGGCCCGCTCCCGGCACGCCGCTGAAGGTCAGGGCGACCCGCACGGACGCGACCGGCACCCACGATCTGGGCAGCGCCACCGTCAAGGAGGACGGCACCTTCACGGTCCTCGACGAGCCGGATCTCGTCGGCGACGCCACGTACAAGGTGTCCTTCCTCGGGGATCTGACCCACCGGCCGGCCGAGGACCTCACCCACACCGTCACCGTCGGGAAGGCGCCCACCTCGATCGCGCTCACCGCGCCGGAGAAGGCGACGCTCAGCGGGGGCATCACCATCACCGGCACGTTCAGCGCGCAGGGCAAGGCGCTGCCGGACAAGGCCGTGCTGAAGGTCGTACGGACCGACCGGCTCGGCACCGGCACGCTGTCGTCGGTGACCGTCGGCGCGGACGGCACGGTCACCATCAACGACATTCCGCGCACCCGGCGCGAGGTGACCTACACCGTCAGCTGGCCCGGCGACGACCTCCACACGTCCTCGACCGCGTCGGCGACGGTCTACGTCACGCGCTGATCCCCTTCGGTTCCCGCCGCGAGGGAGGCCATTACCGCTGGCCGGTAGAGCCCCTACCAGCCTCCAGGGTTGTCCCGCTCTTCCGCGCAAAGGCAACGTGGAATGCGCAGAAAAGGAACAAAACGGATGTTGATGGTGCAAGCGCCCGACGGCCTCTGCGCCGTCACCCCTGCGCGCTCGACGCGCTCTCAGTTTCGATCCGTTCCTGGAGATTGATCATGCGTAATGTCAAATGGCCCGTCGCTGCCCTCGCAGGACTGACGCTGGCCCTGGGAGGTGCCGCGTCGGCCGTCGCCGCTCCGGCCACATCGGTGGACGCTGTTCACGGTCACGTCGTCTCCATGGTCGCCTTCGCCAGTGACCACGGCGGCGGAGGCGGTGGCGGCGGAGGCCACGGTGGCGGAGGCCATGGCGGCGGGGGCCACGGCGGTGGAGGCTATGGCGGCGGAGACCACGGTGGCGGAGGCCATGGCGGCGGAGGCTATGGCGGTGATCACGGCGGCTACGGCGGTGACCACGGCGGCTACGGCCATGGCGGCTACGGCGGCTACTTCTTCGACCGCGGCGACCACGACCGCGGCTACTTCAGCGACTGGGGCTGGTAGCTCCGACGGGAAAGGGGCCGGCACGAAGCCGGCCCCTTTCGGCAGCCCAGGATGCCGCCGTACGGCTGGCGAGCTAGTCGTGACCGGCACGCTCGGTCGGCACCAGCGGCAGCTCCGCGATGAGTGTGGTTCCCGCACCGCGCGGACTCTCCAGGAACATCGTGCCGTCGAGCGCCTCCACGCGGTCCTTGAGGCCCACGAGCCCGGTACCGCCGGCGGCGAAGTCGGCGCCACCGACGCCGTCGTCGTGCACATGGACCCGTAGCAGCTTGGAGTCGGCCTCCACCCTGACGGTGACGAGCGTGGCCTGCGCGTGCTTGACCGCGTTCGTCAGCGCCTCCGAGACGACGTAGTACGCGCTGACCTCGACCGGCTCGGGTAGTCGCTCTTCGACGTGCACGTCGAGTTCGACGGGGATGGCCGATCGGCGGGCGAGCCCCTTCAACGCGGGTGCGAGGCCGCCCTGAGCCAGGATCGCCGGATGGATGCCGCGCGCCACCTCACGCAGTTCGTCGAACGCGTCCCTGAGTCCGCCCGCGACGTCGTGGAGTTCCGTGCGCAGATCGTCCAGTCCGTCCAGATCCGACGGGACCGTCGTCTCCGCGTTGTTCAGCCGGATGAGCAGTGTGACGAGCCGCTGCTGGACGCCGTCGTGCAGATCGTGCTCGATGCGGCGGCGTGCCCCGTCGGCGGCGGTGACGATTCGCGCTCGTGAGGCGGCCAGCTCCGCATTGGCCTCGGCGTTCTCGATGGCGATGGCGACGAGGTCGGTGAACGCGGCGATCTGGGCCTCGGTGTTCGCCGGGAAGGGGTCGTCGCTCTTCTTCGCCGTGACGATCACCCCCCACACCCGCCCGGCCACGAGAATCGGGCACGCGACCGACGAGCGGATGCCCAGGGCACGCGCCTCCCGGGCGATCGAACCCGTGGCGTACCGAAAGTCCTCGACACGGACTGGATCGCAGGTTCGCCGGACCTCGTGGGCGACATCCAGTCCGTCGAGGGCGAGCCGGGCGCCGACGCTCGGCGGACCCGGCCCGCTCCGGCGGCTCCAGGTGGCCACGGATCTCACGGAGCCGTCCGCCTCGTAACGCTCCATGCAGGCCAGATCGGCGCCGTACAGGAGGCCCACCTCGCGGGTGACGGCCTCGTACACCCTCGACGGCTGGGCCGACCGTGCGACGAGTGTGGCGATCCGGCGCAGCGCGGACTGCTCCCGCGACAGCTGTGCCGACACGAGCGCCGCGTGCCGCAACCGGGCCGCCAGCCGCCCCACGACCACCGCCGTGACCAGGAAGGCCGCCAAAGCCACGGCGGTCTGCGAGTCGGCGTTCTCGAATCCTTGCGGCCGCGCGAACAGGTACAGATAGGCCACGACGCTCAGTACCGATGTGACGACGGCGAGTACGGTCCCCCACACCATGGCCACGACCAGGACCACGAGCAGGTAGAGCGCCAGAAGGTGCAGGGGCAGTACGTACGGCTCAAGGACGTCCAGGAGGCCGGTGACGGCAGCCACCATCGCCGTACCGGCGATCAGTCCATACAGTCGGCGCCGGCTCAGCGCTTCCGCCCGGCGATGCGCCATCGCGTCGCTTCCCTTGTCCGGCTTGTGCAGCCTTCACCTATTAAGTGTGGCACCCCACCGAGTGCCGCGCAGAGGCGCCGGAAGCCGGTCGGTTCGCGGTCGCCGCGCGGTTGATGACCGTGAGAGTCTGCTGGTAAGCAGGCCGGTCTCGCTGTGGCCGGGGACTTGCCGACCCTGCCGCACATGACGGTGGAGGGCGCCGTATGACGCAGTTGCGGGTGGTTCTGGCGGACGACGACGTGCTGCTCCGCCAGGGCCTGGCCAGCTTGCTGGAGCGGTCCGAGGTGTCCGTCGTCGGGCAGGTCGGGGACGGCCAGGCCCTGCTGCGACTCGCCAGGGAAACGGAGCCCGACCTGGTGGTCGTCGACATCCGCATGCCCCCGACCAACACCACGGAAGGTCTGGAGGCGGCCCGCGTCATCCGCCGTGAGCTGCCGGGCATCGGCATCCTGGTGCTGTCCGCGCATGCCGAGGTCGAGCACGCCATGGAGCTGCTGGCGGGCGGTCGGCGAATCGGGTACCTGCTCAAGAGCCGGGTCGCGGACGTGGAGGAGTTCGTGGAGGCGATCAAGAGGATCGCCAAGGGCGGATCCGTCGTGGATCCGGCCCTGATCCAGGAGTTGGTGTCGGTGCAGCGGCGCGAGAACCCTCTCGACGTGCTGAGCGACCGCGAGCGCGAGGTGCTGGCCCTGATGGCGGAGGGCCGGTCGAACGTCGGAATCGCCCGCCGTCTGTGGGTCACCGAGGGCACCGTGGAGAAGCACGTGCACAGCATCCTGGGCAAGCTGGGCCTGTCCGAGACCGACGACGACCATCGGCGGGTACGGGCCGTACTCACCTTTCTGCAAGCCCCATGACCTCCGCTCGCGCGCGGGAGGGGTGGATTCGGTGCGGCCGCGGATCAGCAAGGTGGCCGCGGCGATGACAGCCATCGCGATGGCCAGTGTGAAGACGATGACCAGGCCGTCGTGGAAGGGCCGGGAGATCAGGTGCGGGAAGAAGTCCCGCCCGGTCAGGACGGCGGCATCGGCCCGCGGGAGGTGGCCGAGGACGGCCGGGCCCAGGAGTTGCTGGATGGGGTTGTAGCCGAGGAACGCGGCGAACAGGACCCCGACCGGCGGCAGAGAGGCGACGGTGTGCGCGGCCGCGGCGGGCACGTGCTGCGCCGTGAGGCCACTGCTGAGCGTGTACGGCAGTGAGCCGGCGAGTCCGGCGACCATCAGGGGGCGGCCAGTCCGGCCCCGCTCGTCGGGTCGCCCGGTCGCGGGCCCGCGCTCAGCCCCTCATGAAAGGCTGAGCGGCATGGGCGAAGGGCTGAGCAGTATGGGCGGACCGTCTGAGAACCCGGCACTCTGGGCCTTCCTGGAGTCGCTCCACCGCGGCGAACTGCTTTCCGGCACAGTCGCAGCGATCGAGCGGTTCGGCGTGTTCGTGGCCCTGGACGACGGCCCCGGACACCCGGTCTTCCCCGGCGTCGGGTTCATCACGGTCCCCGAACTGTCCTGGCGGCGCTTCGAAGCGGTGTCCGACGTCGTGCGGGTCGGACAGCGGGTCTCATGCGAGTTCCTGCGGTTCGACACGTGGAACCTGGAGGCCAGACTGTCCCTGCGAGCCACGCAGCCGGACCCCTTCCGGGAATTCGCTGGCAGTGTTGTGGTGGGACAGACGATGCGGGGACGGGTCACCAAGCTGGTGCCGTTCGGTTTCTTCGTCCAAGTCGCCGACGGAATCCAGGGCTTGGTTTACCTGCGAGAGCTGGGCTCGACGCCCGTAGAGACGCCGTCGGACACCGTGCAGGTCGGCGACGAAGTCACGGTCGCCGTCGCCGAAGTCGACCTGGAGAGACGCAGGTTGACCCTCTCCCAACGGCAGGGCGCAGCCCACCGCCCGTGACTCCCGCACGGGCACCCGCTCCCGGCGCCATGCCGAGGTGGATGCCCGTGGGGTCTGTCATGTGCGTGTGGTGCTGTTCCTCATGTCGGGCGGCCGGTGGGTCCGGCGCTCACCGCGTTCGCTACTTCGGAGCGACGAGCATGCGCTCCGTGCCGAACGTGGCGCCCGTGTGGGTGTACATGGTCGTTTCCCCGTCGGACCAGCGCACGACGAGGTCGTCCGGCCAGCCGTTGCTGTCGTAGCTGCCGGCCGTCATCACCACGTCGTGGGTCCAGACGCTCTGCGGCGCGGCCATCTGGACTTCCTTGCCCAGTCCGCCGGGACCGGTCTCCTGGAACTGGGAGACCTTTCCGTCGGACCAGCGCACCAGGGTGTCCCAGTTCGCGCCGCCCGTGAAGTCGCCCGCGGTGACGAGAGTGGCCTGCTTCCAGGTGTCGTTCGGCTTCAGCAACTGGTGTTCGGTGCCGAAGCCCTTGTCGCCGACCGCCGTGTAGTCGGTGACCTCGCCGTCGCTCCAGCGCACCAGAAGGTCGGAGACGTACTTCGCCGTACCGAAGCTGCCCGCGGTGATCTGGTCGGCATGGCTCCAGATGGAGCCGGCGTCGGCCAGCTTGATCCCACCGCCCAGGCCCTTGGTGCCGACGTCGGGGAGGATCTTCACCTCTCCGCTGTTCCACACGGCCAGCAGATCCGAGCCGGCGCCGCCGGAGAAGTCGCCGCCGGTGAGCGACTTCACGTTCTTCCAGGTGTCGTTGGGCCCGGACAGCCGGCGCTCGCCGACGAAGCCGCCGTCGCCGTCACCGATGTAGAGCGTGACCTCGCCGTCCGTCCAGACAACGATCATGTCGCCGTTCTTGTCCCCGGTGTACTCCCCGGACGCCAGCAGCCTGGCGTGGGTCCAGGTGTCTCCGCTGCCCATGGAGTACGGCAGTGCCGGCTGATCGTAGGACGCGCCGTGAGAGACGTGCTGGTTCTTCTTCGCCTCGTCGTACAGGCGGAAGAACCAGTCGCCGTGCATGGGGCTGTAGGTCAGCCAGTCGACGTTGTCGTCGTTGCCGCCGCCGTTGTAGCCGCCGACGTTCCCGATGATCTCTCCGGTGCCCGCCGCCCAGTCGACCGTGGAGAACCAGGGGCCGCCGGAGACACCGCCCCACATGCCGCGGCACTTGGCCTGGATCTGGTAGAAGCCGGGCAGCGCCTCCGTCTGCGTGGGGCAGCGTACGGCGTGGTCCTCGGGGTTGTGGCTGGACGGGTAGCCGACCATCGTGACCTTGTTGAGGTACTTGGGCGTGCGGAGCAGTTTGTTCGCGCCCACCACGTCCTGCGCCTCTTTGCCGGTCTGCGACGGCTTGAGCCGGCCGAACGCGAAGTCCAGGTCCGAGACGGCCTTCTTGGAGTTGTGCACGTACCGGTTGTCGACGAACCAGTCGGAAACCCGGTAGAAGCCGTACGGCTGCTTGTCCAGCGTCTTCTCGGCGACGTACCAGGGAACGAAGACCGCCTTGCCACCGGAACAGTGACCGGCGGTCAGGATCAGATCGTGGTCCGGGCTCTCCACGACACTGGCGGAGCACTTGTGCGCGTGCATGTGGCCGGTGTCCGGCTCCGTCGTGTAGGTGAAGATCGTCCCTACGGACTTCAGCCCGAGGAAGTGCTCGGCGGTCGGCATGTCGGCTGCCGCCGAGGGGCCGGCCGGGGCGACCCGGTGGAGACCGTTCTTCGCGCTCGGGCTTGAGCTTGGGCTTGAGTTCGGGCTCGGGGCCTGGGCCTGCGCGGGGAGGGCCGGGTCAGTGGCCGTGGCGATGCGCTCGGGCGTCCAGAAACGGATGGCGTCCTCGTCCGTCCAGTTCCCGTCGTCGACAGCCCGGTGAGAGGGCTTGCCCCCGTTCGCCGAGGGGGACGGGGCTGCGGAGGCCGGGGCCGAGGGCGTCGGCGTGACGCCCTGAGCCTGCGCGAGGCCTCCCCCTCCGGCCAGGAGCAGCGCGGTTCCGGCTGCCGAGACCACGAGGCGGGATATTCGTCTGTATGAGGTAGGCAAGGAATGCTTTCTGATTCAGATGCATGGGAAGAGCCGCCTGTGGACCAAGAGCGGCCAGAGGCAGCGGTGAGGGCGGTCGGCAGCGCAAGCAGCAGCGACTGCCCACCGCTCGCTGGGTCGCAGGGCGCGCGACACCCTGCCGAGGGCGCCGCTAGGCGGAGGCAGCGGCCTTGCGCGTACGGCGGCGGCGCAGCGCGATCCCGGCGCCCGCGACGAGCGCCACACCCGCGGCCGCGACGGCACCACTGGTCACCCAGGAAGGGCCGTGGGCGACGGGCTTGCCGGCCACTGTGACCCGCCGCGTCGTGGTCTGCTGCCCACTGTGGCTGACAACGGTCAGCTTGTAGCGGCCGTTGGGGACGTCGTCGCGCACCCGCGTGTGGCCCGCGTAGATCGTGGCCCCGTCGTCGCATTTGCAGCCGGGGTCGTCCGCGCTGCCCGTCCGGATGGTCAACGGGCTCTTGAATATGGGCGAGGTGACGGTCAGCGAGTGCTCGTTCGGTGCGGCCTGAAGGTCGGTGAGAACCACCCGGACCTCACTGCCGGGCCGTACCCGGGCAGAACCGTCGCTACCGGGAAGCGCGTCCCTCGGGCTGATGACGAACCGGCCTATCTCCGCGGATCCTTCGGCCGCGACCTTGAGCCGCGCGGTGGCGACGGTACGGCCATGACTCGTCGCGGTGACGGGGTAGGTGCCGGCGCGCAGACCCGAGCGGATGCGGTGCCGTGTTCCCGGCCTGTCGACCTGGACCGACTGCGTCGCGCCCTTCTTGACCGGGGTGAGGGTGATCGGCTCCACCAGGGCCGGAGAGGTGACCGTCACGGCGTCCCACCCCGGAGGCATCCCCTGGATGTCGAACCAGAGTGCGTCACCCGCCTCGAGGCGCAGACCCTGCGGCACGACGTATGTCAGGCGAACCGAGGCCGAGGGGCTGCTGCTTGCGGCCGGGCTCGCCCCCTCGGCCGATGCCCCTGCCGCGGCTCCCGCCGAGGACACCGCAACGAGACCGGCGACAGTCACGGCTCGCACTGCATTGAGGATCAAACGATCTCCCCCTTCCGTCCGAGGTCGTTCGACGATTTCGATCATGAAGAGGGTGGTTCCGCACAGAAGGTTGCTTCACCGCGCGTAGTACGGACGGCCGGGCGAACAGGCCGATGCCGGACAGTTGGACCGGCATCCCAAACCCCTGTCGCTAGCCTCTGCGCATGCCCGACGACCTCACGCCCGCACAACGCGACGACAGGCCCGACGAGTCCCGGCGGGCGCGCCTGAGCCGGATCTTCGACGAGGACGCGGAGCTGTACGACCGGGCCAGACCCGGATATCCGACGGAGTTGTACGACGACCTCGTGGAACTCGCGGGTGCCCGCCCCGGCAGCCGCGTACTGGAGGTGGGCTGCGGGACCGGCCAGGCGACGGTGCCTCTGGCCCGGCGCGGCTGCAGGATCACGGCCGTCGAGGCGGGACCGCGCATGGCCGCGCTCGCCCGCCGCAACCTCGCCGAGGCCGCGGCGCCGGGGTGGGTGGAAGTGGACGTGGTGACGGCGGAGTTCGAGAACTGGCCGTTGCCGGAGCAGCCGTTCGACGCGGTCGTCTCGGCGACGGCGTTCCACTGGATCGACCCGGCGGTACGGATGGCCAAGGCCGCCGACGCACTGCGTTCGGGAGGTGCGCTCGCCGTGGTGCGCAACCAGCATGTGTGGGGTGGCACCGAGGAGTTCTTCGTGGAGGTGCAGCGCTGCTACGAGCGCTTCGACCCCGCGACGCCACCCGGGCTGCGCCCTCCCGCGGCCGCCGAGGTCGAGGGCTTGGACCATGCGGAGGAGGTGGCGCGGAGCGGGCGGTTCGGCGCCACGGTCTTCCGCCGCTACGAGCAGGATCTCACCTACACGACGTCGGAGTATCTGGAGCTGTTGCGGACCTACTCCGGCCACCGCGCCCTCCCGGAAGCCGCCAGGAACGGGCTGTTGGGGTGCATCGCGGGCCTGATCGACGGGCGGTACGGCGGCCGGGTGACCAAGCGCTACCTCTTCGAGTTGGGAGTGTCACGGCGGCGGTGACACCGGTCGACCCACTGCGGCCACCGTCATGGGCGATCGGTCAAGTCCGCGACCGGCTCCAGTTCCTGGCCGAGTTTCGCTCCGACTGGCCGCACGTCGAGGTGAGCCGCTTCCATCGTGCGCTGTCCGTGTTCGTCTCGTCGGTGGCCATCGCCCTGGTGGCGGCCGAGACCGTCCGCCACCACCGGCCCGCCGAGATCACGATCTTGGCGGCTGTCCTCCTCCCCCACTGTGCGATCGCGACGCTGTTGGTCCGGCGGATGGGGAGGTCTCCGCACGGCGGTGAGCACAGAGGGTGAGCCGACCCGCCGCGAACAGGAGGCGCTGCGCCTGATCGCGGCGGGACGGGCCGCGGGTCGGTCAGGAGACGCGGTCCAGCGAGCCCTCAAGGTCGAGTTCGCCCTCGCGGGTCTGCGCCCCGGCCTCCACGGCGGCACGCATACGGTCGACCACCGCGTCCGGCGCCGGATACACCCCGCCCAACGCCTTGCTCTCCTCGCCGAGTCCCTCCAGCAGGTTCCCGCTGGTGACCGCGGCACCGACCGCCGCCTTGGCCGCGGCGATCTGCTCCGGGCGCAGCACCGCGATGCGACGGGCGAGCGCGTCGACGAAGGCGTCGAGTTCCTCCGCCGGGAGTGCGCGGTTGATCCAGCCATAGCGCTCGGCCAGGTCCGCGTCGAAGAGGTTCCCGCCCAGGATCACCTCCAGCGCCCTGGCCCGCCCGACCAGCGGGGTCAGCAGCTGGGTGCCGCCGCCACCGGGAATGATGCCCATGCGGGTCTCGGGCTGGGCGAGCCAGGTCCGCCCCTGGGCGGCGAAGCGCATGTCGAGTGCCATGGCCAGCTCGTTGCCGCCGCCGCGCAGGCGCCCGGCGAGCTTGGCGATCGTCACCTGCGGCAGCGCGCGCAGGCGCAGCATCAGCTTCTGCATCGGGTTGATCAGCGACTCGTCGGCGCCGGTGCCGCCGTCGGGGTTGGCCAGCTCGGCGAAGGTCTCCGGCTTGAGCATGAAACCCAGGTCGACGTGGGCGACGAAGAAGTCCGGGTCGGCGCTCTGCAGCACGATCACGCGCACCCGCTCGTCGTCCCGGACGGCTCCGACGAAGTCGTGGAGTTCGTTGATGAGCGTCGTGTCGAGCATGTTGACCGGCGGGTTGTCGAGCGTGACGTGAGCCACGCCCGCGTCGATCGCCACGCGCAGATCCGTGTATCCGTCGTAGGACATATCGCGCTTCTCTCATGAAATCTCTGGCCACTGGCCCGTACGTCGGTCACGCTAAGAGCTGACGCTGACGTCAGAGGCAAGGGGAAAATGATGCGCATCGGTGAACTCGCCGCCAAGACCGGCGTGAGTGTGCGGGCGCTGCGGTACTACGAGGAGCAGCACCTGCTCGGCTCCGAGCGCAGCACCAGCGGGCAGCGGCACTACGCCGACAACGCGGTCGACCGCGTCCTGCTGATCCAGCAGCTGTACGCGGCGGGGCTGTCGAGCAGGTCGATCGTGGAACTGCTGCCCTGCGTCGTGACCGGTGAGGTGACGCCGGAGCTGCTGGAGCGGCTGTCGGCCGAGCGGGACCGCATCGACCGCCAGATACACATGCTGACCGACACCAGGGACAGGCTGGACACCATCATCACGCAGGCCACCACCACCTTCCGGACGGGCCGCCCCTGCGACTGACGCGATCACAGCGTCACGAGACCTGCTTCAGTCGCCGGTGCCCGAGTGCCGGAACCGGCTGCGGTACTCGGTCGGGGTGGTGTTCAGCTTGCGCCGGAAGGCCCGTATGAGGGTGTCGATGGTGTTGAAGCCGCAGGCCGACGCCACGCGGTCGAGAGTGTCGTCCGTGGTTTCGAGTCGGTGCCGTGCGACTTCGACACGGGCGGCTTCGACGTAACGGCTGGGCGTGGTGCCGAGTTCGTCATTGAACAGCCGGTTGAGCTGTCGTTCGCCGACATTGACATGGGCGGCGAGATCGGCGACGGACAGCGACCCGGCTATGTTCCGCGTGATGTAGAGGCGCAGGTCGTCCATGCGTCTGGACGTGGAACCGGTCTCGATAGGCACGCTGAACTGGCTCTGCCCGCTGGGCCGCTTCAGGTACATCACGAGCTGTCGGGCCACCCGCATGGCCGCGGGTTCCCCGAAGTCCTCCGCCACCAGGGCCAGCGACAGATCGAGGCAGGCGGTGAGCCCGGCTCCCGTCCATACGTCGCCCTGCCGAATGAAGATCGGGTCGGCGTCAACCTCCACCGACGGGTGCTCGGCGGCCAGTTGCTGAGCGGTCGACCAGTGGGTGGTGGCGCGCTTTCCGTCGAGCAGCCCGGCCGCCGCGAGGAGATGCGCACCGACGCAGACGGAGGCGATACGGCGGGAGCGGCCGGCGAGTTCCTTCACCCGGGCGACCACGCCCGGATCCACGAGGGCCTGGACCTGGCGCCGTTGGTCGACCTCGACGGAGCCGGGAACCATGAGCGTGTCGATGGGCCGCCGAGCCACCTCCTCGAAGGTCGCATCGGGCAGCACCCGGACGCCCGCCGCCGTGGTGACGGGGTTCAGGGCCTCGGCCGCCAGGACGACTTCGTAGCCGGAGTCCCCGTCCAACTCCCGCTCAAGCAGCGTGAACACTTCGGGCGGTCCGGTGACGTCGAGCAGGTCGACACCGTCGAAAAGCACGACGACGACGAGTCTTTGGATACAGCCCATGTCAGTCACCAGTCCCCCGGACGTTCGGGCGGCATGTCGCTTTCTGCAAGTAGTACGACATTGCCGCCATGCAGCACGGATCGTAGCGTGCGACTCGGCCGCCACGGAGGGCCGGAAACGTCCAACGTACGACCGCGGAAGGGGCAGTTGTGCCTCCGAAGACGCTACGTGACTTCGACGCCTCGACCGTGCGGCCGAACTCCGACGCCACAATGACACCCTGAGCCACCAGCCTCACCGATCAGTCCGAAGATGTCTCGCCGCTGCAGATGAAGTTGACCGCCATCACCTCGACTGCGCGGTGGAGGACCTGGACGCGGCCGAGGCCCGATTGCTGGAGCCGGGGGCGGGGAAGCCGGCTCACCAGCCGGGGAAGGACAGGTGGCGGGACTTCACGGATCCGGCCGGTCACCCCTTCTGCCTGGTCAGGCGAAGTGGCAACGAGTCGGCCCAGACGCATGAGGGGACTACGGCCGCGTCTGGATGTCGATCTCATCGAGGGCATTGACGAGGTCTTCGACCAGCCTGTGCTGCCGCTCTCGCTCGGGATGCCAGGCCGCGCCTCTCGGGCTGCCGGCGGCCCTTTATGCTGAGACCGTGACACCCAGAACCGGGCAGGGCCCCGCGCTGCGAGCGGATGCCGCGCGCAACCGTGCCCGGGTGTTGCAGGTCGCCCGGGAGCAGTTGGCCGCCGGTGACGACTCGCTCCAGCTGAACACCATCGCCCGGCTCGCCGGCGTGGGCGTGGGAACCGTGTACCGGCACTTCCCCAACCGTCATGCGCTGGTGGAGGCCCTGTCGGCAGAGCGCCTCCGGGAGCTGCTCGACGAGGCGCAGGCGGCCGCCGCCACCGAGAACGCGCTCACGGGCCTGCACCGCCTGCTCGGCTTCACGCTCGACCGCGCGCTGGACGACCCCGGGTTCGCCGCCGTACTGGAGTCCGCGAACGATGCCGAGGCACAGACCTCGCAGATGAAGGCCGAGCTCGACCGGGCCGTCGCGGACCTGCTGGACCGCGCCCGCCTCAGCGGTGCCATCCGAGCCGGTATCGAGGCGGAGGACGTGCGGCGCCTGCTCTGCGGGATCGAGCACGCCGTACGCACCGGCGACAGCGACGCCGCCCGCCGAGAGCTCTATCTCGACGTCCTTCTTGAGGGGCTGCGCCCTCCGCGCTGACGGACGGCAGACCGCACCCCTCCCCCGGCACCCCTCCCCCTGGCACGTACACCGGCCGACCGCCACCGAGGCAGTCGGCCGGGCCGCCCGCCCACCCTTCCTCAACCGGATAGCCATCCGCTTGTGCTAGCGTGCCCTCATCGAACCGGATAGCTATCCGGATGTGCGCCAACGCGGAGGGGCAGAGCTGTGGAGCCAAGGGCAGTGGTTACGGCGGGGACCGGGGGTATCGGCCTGGAGACCGCCAGGGGACTGGCGGCGCACGGGCTCGCGGTCACCGTCGTCGGGCGCGACCCCGAGCGCGGCGCCCGCGCGGTCGAGCGGATCGCCGAGGTCGCGACCGGAGCCGACCCGCGCTTCGTGGCCGCCGACCTCGCGTCGCTCGACGACGTCCGGGCGCTCGCCGCACGGCTGGCGACCGAGGGTCCGCTGAAGGTGCTGGTCAACAACGTCGGCGCGATGTTCGCGGAGCGGCAGCGGACGGTCGACGGGATCGAGGCGTCGTTCGCCGTCAACCATCTCTCGCCGTACCTGCTGACCGAGCTGCTGCTCGACCAGCTCAAGTCCGGCGAGCCGAGCCGGATCGTGAACGTCAGCTCCGGTGCGATCAAGGTCGCCAAGCGCACCTTCGACGCCGTCGAACCGCCGGGGGGCTACTACGGCTTCCACTGGTACGGCCGGGCCAAGCTCGCCAACCTCGCCTACACCCTTGACCTGGCCGAACGCCTCCGCGGCACCGGCATCACCGTCTTCGCGGCCGACCCGGGCGGCGCCGCGACCGACATGACCAACGGCACCATGACCTCGCCGAAGATCGTCTCCCCTGGGCTGCGTCTGATGTGGCCGCTGGTCCGCCGGGCCTTCGAGCGCTCCACTGCCGGTCCCGCGTCCGTTGCCGCCCGGCCGTCCGTGCTCGCCGCGACCGACGCCTCACTCGACGGGCGGACCGGCCTGCTCATCGGCCCCGAGGCCCACCCCGTCCCCGCCTTCCGCGGATCCACCGACCCCCAGGTCATCGACAACGTCCTCAGGCTCAGCCGACAGCTCGCGCCCCTGGCCTCGGGCCATTGAGTCAGCCGGCCCGGCCCCCGGGGAGCACCCGGTCCAGCCACCTCGGCAGCCACCAGTTGGCCTTGCCGAGGAGCGTCATGGTCGCGGGTACCAGCACCATGCGGACGACCGTGGCGTCGATGAAGATCGCGGTGGCCAGGCCGAGGCCGAACATCTTGGTGGACGGGTCCTCGGCGACGACGAAGGACAGGAAGACGGCCACCATGATGAGCGCGGCCGATGTGATGACCCGGGCGGTACCCGAGACGCCCCGCACGATCGCCGTGTTGTTGTCGCCGGTGCGTTCGTACTCCTCGCGCACACGCGACAGCAGGAACACCTCGTAGTCCATCGACAGGCCGAACAGGATGGCGAAGAGGAACATCGGGATGAAGGACACGATGGGCACCGTCGTCTCCAGCCCGATCAGTGCGCCGCCCCAGCCCCATTGGAAGACGGCGACCAGGATGCCGTAGGCCGCGCCGATGCTCAGCAGGTTCAGCAGCACCGCCTTGAGTGGTACGAGTACCGAGCGGAACACCAGCATCAACAGCGCGAACGACAGCGCCAGTACGGCGGCGACGAACACCGGCAGGCGCCGGCTGGTCCGTTGGCCCACATCGGACAGGCTCGCCACGGCGCCGCCGACGTGGGCCCTGGCCGGGCCTTGGCCGACCACGGTGGGCAGGACCTCGGCGCGCAGCCGGGCGACCGTGTCGGAGGTCGCCCGCTCCTGCGGGCCGGTGTTCGGGAACACCACGAGGGTCGCGATGCCCGTGGCCCGGTCCACCTGGGCCGGTGCGACGGAGGCGATGCCCGGGTCCGCGGCGACCGCCGCGACGAGCCGGTCCAGCACCCCCGGAACACCGGCAGGGTCCGCGGCGATGACGAGCGGACCGTTGGTACCGGGACCGAACCCCTCGGCGACCAGGTCGTACGCGCGGCGCTCGGTGCGGCTCGGTGGCAGCGAGCCGTCGTCGGGCAGGCCGACGCGCAGGCCGAGCACGGGCAGCGTCGCCGTCAGCAACAGGCCGGCGGCGCCCACCGCGTACGGCAGCGGGTGCCGGCTGACGTGCCCGATCCAGCGCCGCCATCCGGAGGCGGGCGCGGCGCCCGCCTCGGTACCCCGTCGCCGGACGAGCCGGCCCGGCCTCCCGGACCCGAGGGCCCGGACGAGCCGACCGGCCCGGGCCAGCCGCGGGCCGGCGGCGCCGAGGAAGGCCGGCAGCAGCGTCACCGACGCGACCACCATGGTCAGGACGACGATCGAGACCGCGAGCCCGCCCACCGTCATGAACGGCACGTTCGCGACCGCCATGCCGAGGATGGATACGACGACGGTGCCGCCGGCGAAGACCACAGGACGCCCCGCCGTGGCCACCGCATGCCCGGCCGCCGCACGGGGATCGAGCCCGTTCGCGAGGTACTCCCGGTGCCGGGCGAGCACGAACAGCGCGTAGTCGATGCCCACCCCGAGCCCGACCATGCTGCCCAGGACCGGTGCGAACGTGGGGATCCGGGTCATCCCCGCGAGGACCGTCATCGTGGCCACCCCGACGGTGAGCCCGAAGACCGCCATGCCGATGGGCAGCGCGGCGGCGACGAGCGAGCCGAACGCCAGGAACAGGATCGTGGCCGCGGCGAGGATGCCGATCAGCTCGCTCGCGCCGCCGTCGGGGTCGGAGAAGACGTAGAAGAGATTCCCGCCCATCTCGATGCGCAGGGGCAACTCGCCGCGCAGCCGGTCGCCGAGGTCGACCAGGGCGTGGAGATCCTTGGCCGACAGCCGGCTCTGGTCGGGGTACTGCACCCGGACCACCGCGATCCGCCCGTCGGCCGAGACCAGACCGTCGCGCACGGCGAAGTCGCCGCCCCGGTCGAGTGCTCCCGCCGGGTCGCTCGTACCGAGCACGTGCGGCAGTCGCCGCACCTCGGACCTGAGCCTCGCCAGCGCGGTGCGCGTGCCGCCGTGGTCGAAGAACGTCGCCCCGCGGTCGAGCGGCGTGACGACCACCTGGGCGGTCATCCCGTCCTGCCCGGTGCCGGCCCGCTCGATCAGCTCCGCGGCCCGCTGGGAGTCCAGTCCCGGAGCGGTCATCGAGTCCGCGGTCCGCCCGCCGAAGGCGACGGCGGCGACGACCGCGAGCGCGGCCGCCAGTACCCATGCCGCGATCACCCGCCAGGGATGGCGGGCGGCACAACCACCCACACGGAAGAGGGCTTTCGAGAGCATCGGTCCTCCAACCACCTTGTCGGCCGCCTCCGTACGGCCGCCGATGCCGAGGTTCGTCGGAGCGGCGCTCCGGGACATCGGCTCGCGAGCCGCCGATCCGTCCGCCCCGGGACCGAGCGACGTCCCGTCCTTTCGGCCGATGCGCGGCGCGGCGTGCTCCCTAAGCTGAGCACCGTGCTGCGAGACGACCTGCGAACCCTGTGGACCGAACCACGGCCGCCCAACGCGCCCGGCCGGGTGTGGCGGGACTGGGCGCTGCTCGCCGCGGGCCTGACCGGTGTGGTGCTGGAGGCCACGCTGCGCGCGGACGTGGTGTGGCGGCCGGTGGCCGTGGTCATCGCCGTCTGGCTGTGCGTGCTGCCCCTGTGGCGCCGGACCCGCCCGCTGACGACGGTCGTGCTCGCGTTCGGCGCGATGATCGTGCTCCAGGTCGTCTCGCTGGTGGCCACCCCTCGGGAGCCGGTCGGTCTGCACGTCGGCTTGGTCGTCCTCCTGCTGGTGTATGCGCTGCCCCGGTGGGGGTCGGGGCGGGAGATCGTGCTGGGCGTCGCGGTCGTCCTGGCGGCCTTCGGTCTGTCGGCGGTCACGGACCGGACCCCGGCCGGCGAACAGGTCGCGGGATTCGCCTTCCTGTTCCTGCCCGCGGTGATCGGGGCATCCGTACGGTTCCGGGCGACCGCCCGCGAGCGGCAACTGGAGCGGGTACGTTCCCGCGAGCGCGAGCAACTCGCCCGGGAACTGCACGACACGGTGGCCCATCACGTCTCGGCGATGGTGATCCGCGCCCAGGCGGGCCGAGTGGTCGCGGGCACGGATCCGGCCGCCGCCGTCGAGGCACTGGAGGGTGTCGAGGAGGAGGGTGCGCGCACGCTGGAGGAGATGCGAGCCATGGTCGCCGCGCTGCGCGACGCAAGGGCCGGCGCCGAGCTGACGCCGCCGGCCGGTGTCGCCGACCTGGAGCGCCTGGTGCGCGCCCCGGGTGGTCGGCTCCGCGTCGACCTGGGGCTCGTCGGCGAGTTGACCGCGTTGCCGCCGGCCGTGGACGCGGCGGTCTACCGCATCGTGCAGGAGTCGGTGACCAACGCCATGCGCCACGCGGTCAACGCGACCGAGGTCGTCGTCCGGGTCACCGGAGAACCGCGGAGGATACGGGTGACGGTGCGGAACGACGGCCAACGGGCCGGCCGGGTCCGCGACGGCTACGGTCTCGCCGGGTTGCGTGAGCGCGCCGCGCTGCTCGGCGGACAGTTGCGGGCCGGTCCCGGCGCCGACCAGGGCTGGCTTGTCGAGGCCGAGTTGCCGAGAGGGAGGGCGGGCAGCGGTGTCCATCCGCGTCCTCGTCGCTGACGACCAGGCGATCATCCGTACGGGGCTGCGGATCATGCTGAACGCGCAGCCGGGCATCGAGGTGGTCGATGAGGCGGCCGACGGGCAGCAGGCGGTACGCCTGGCCCGCGAGCTGCGCCCCGACGTCTGCCTGTTCGACATCCGGATGCCCCGGCTCGACGGGCTGGAGGCCACCCGGCTGATCGCCGGTCCGGGCGTCGCCGATCCGCTGGTCGTCGTCGTGATCACCACGTTCGATCTCGACGAGTACGTGTACGGCGCCCTGCGCGCGGGGGCCCGGGGCTTCCTGCTCAAGGACACCGGGCCGGAGCTGCTGGCACAGGCCGTGCGCTCGGCCGCCGACGGCGAGGCACTCATCGCGCCCAGCGTCACCGTGCGCCTGCTGCGGGCCTTCGCGGACCTGCCGGCCGGGCGGCCCGCCGCCCAGCCCGTCTCCCCGGTCACCACCCGCGAGGAGGAGGTACTCCTCGCCGTCGCCCGCGGGCTGACCAACACCGAGATCGCCGATGCCCTGCACATCAGCCTGAGCACGGTGAAGACCCACCTGGCGAGCCTGATGGCCAAACTCGGCGCCCGCAACCGCGTGGAAATCGCGATGTGGGCCTACGAGACCCGCCGGATCATCCCAGGAACCTGACCGGCCGTCTGCCCCGGCACCCGCTCGAACAGGTCCCAGGGCGGGGATCGTTGGGCGGTGGCGAAGGGATGGGCGGCGACGCAATGGGCCGTCCGGTGGCCGTTGGTGATCTTGTGGACGTGTCGCGTTGCCGGGCGGGACTTCGCCTGGTCCACTTGCCGCCAAGTCCCCATCAGGGCAAATCGACGCCAATGCGCATGTGAACACGGAGGCTTCGTGTCCCGTCAGCTGTCACGCCCGAAGGCCAGGACCGGCCTTCGTACCACCACCGCCCTGGGCGTCGTGTCCCTCGCCCTGACCCTGAGTGTCGCCCAGCCGGTCGAGGCGTCGCCGTCCGCTCCTGCGGCGGCGGGGCCCCGGATCGTGGACATCTCGTCGCTCAGTGAACTGCCCGCTCCCGCGGACGCGAAGGTCCCCGCCACGCGGAAGGCGTCGGACTGGATCATGTACCGCTTCCAGAAGATCACCAGCCGGGCGACCGGCAACCTGTGTCTCGACGCGGACGCCAGCACCCTCCCCAACAACGGGACCAAGGCGCAGCTGTGGGGCTGCAACGGCAACAACAACCAGGTCTGGTACTTCTCCGTCATCTCCAGGGGCTACTACTACGTGCAGACCGGCCAGGGCTTCCAGTGTCTCGACGCGGACGCCAACACGATTCCCAACAACGGGACCAAGGTGCAGCTCTGGGACTGCAACGGCAACAACAACCAGGTGTGGTCCCCCTCGGGCAACTCCCTCGTGAACCGCGCGTCGGGCACGTGTCTCGACGCGGACGCCAACACCATCCCGAACTACGGGACCAAGATGCAGCTCTGGGGCTGCATCTCCGGCGCCGCCAACCAGGCGTGGTCGTACTACGGGTGACTCGACGGCGGGCTCGCCCACTCGGTCCGGGTGAGCCCGTACTCGACCTCGCCGTATGCGGAGCCCTCGATCGGCTCGGGCCAGTCCTCGGCGAAGTTCCGTAGGAACTTCAGGCCTGCCCGGGTCCGCCACCCGATGTCGCCCTGAGGGTGCGGCCATTCAATGGGTGTGCCTCCTCCACATCCTGTCCGGCACACCCGCAGCATGATCGGCAGACGGATCACCCCTGTTGGTGGCCGAGGTCCGGGACACCATCGACCAGCTGAACGGCCCGACGCACCTGTCACGCAGGAGGTGTACGACGAGGCCGTCTGCTACTTCGAGGAACGGGCTCGGTGGACCGCGGAGCGGCCCTCCCGGATCCCGGCCGACGGACCGGCGACCTCGCACGCTCCCGCGGTCAAGCTGAACCACTCGTATCCGCAGGAGCGAGTGGCCGACCCGGGCACGCGTGGCCTGCGCAACGACTACCCCGCCCCGGTCGTCGTCGCGGAGGTCGCCTATCCGTCCGTCGCCCACGCCTACTGGGCGCTGTCGGTCGCCGACCCCGCGGTGGGGGACGCGGTCGCGAGGGCGGACACGGGCGACGCGGCGCGCGGGCTTGCCGCCGAGGCACCGCGTCGGGAGGGAAGTACGGCCAGCATCCCGACCTGGCCGAGATCCTTCTGGGAACCGGCAACGCGGCCCTGATCCACGACGACGCGGACTCGTACTTCTGGGGCGACAACTCCGGCCGGGGCCGTAACTGGATGGGCCGGCTCCTGGAACTCGTACGCTCCGAACTGCACGCACGCCAGGTCATGGGGCAGGCCGGGCCGGGCGGTGGGCCGCCGATGTTGTAGAACTGGCGGGACAGCGGGAGCGACTGTGGCGGTGGGCGACTGATGGACCGGGAACTGGCAGTGGCGACGGAACTCGCCGAATGGGCCTCGGAACGGATCCGTCAGCCTCGCGCCACGGACGACGTGAGCGACGTACGGGAGAAGGCCACCCCCGCCGACATCGTGACGGACACGGACGAAGCGGTGGAGGCCCACGTCCGGGCCGTCCTGCGCCGCGAGTTCCCGGAGTACGGCATCGAGGGCGAGGAGTACGGCGTCCACGAGGGTACGAAGGGTGCGCCGCACTGGGTGATCGACCCGGTGGACGGTACGACGAACTACGCGCACGGCATCGGCTGGTGCTCGTTCTCGCTGGGCCTGGCGAGCCCGCGGGGTGTCCCGTTGCTGGGCGTGGTGGCCGATCCCTGGCGCCGGGAGATCTTCACCGCGACCCGGGGCGGCGGAGCGCACCTGAACGGCCGTCCGATCCGTGCGGCCGCCCACGACACCCTGACCGGGCACGTGTTCATGACGGAGTGGGCCGCCCACGCCCACTGGCCGGGCATGGACGACCTGCTGCGAGAGCTGTCGTCCCGGCACTGCACCGTACGGGTCATGGGCTCGACGGCCCTGTCCCTGGTCCAGGTCGCGGCGGGCCGCGCGACGGCGGCGGCGATCGGCGAGTTCCACCCGGTGGACGCCCTGCCGCCCCTGTTGATCGCGACGGAGGCGGGCGCGGTGGCGATCCCCGAACTCCCCGCGTACGACACCCCGTTGCTGCTGGCCGCACCGGCGGTGGCGGACGAGGCGACGGCCCTGTGGCGGGAGACGGTGCTGCGCTAGGGCATGGCAGGACAGGCCCTGGTGCGATGCGTACCTGTGGGTGCGGCCCCGACCTGCGCCGGTCGGGGCCGCGCGCACACGCTCGGGAAGGTCAGTGGCGGGCGATCGCGTTCGCGCCGGCCCGGGCGAACTTCTCGTCCAGCGCGCCGGACGGAGCGCCCGCGACGCCGATGCCCGCGATCGGCGCGGTCCCGTCGGTGACGGGGACACCGCCCGCGAGGAACAGCGTGCCGGGGACGTCCTTCAGGGTCGGAGCCTGCTGCAGACGCTCGACCAGCTGGGAGGTGGGGGCGTTCCAGGAGACCGCGGTGAACGCCTTGCGCTCGGCGGACTCGTAGGACTGCGGTCCGGCACCGTCGCCGCGCAGGGTGACGATCGTGTTGCCGTTGCGGTCGACGACGGCGACGGTGACCCGCTGGTTCGAGCCGAGCGCCGTCGACAGCCGGTGGCTCGGCGCCGTGATGCACGCGGCGTTCTTCCTGCTGCTCGGCGGGGCGCTCGCCCGGTTCCTGCTGCGTCATCCCGGTGAGCCGCGCACGCCGTGGATCATCGGGCTGTCCGTCGTGCTCGCCGTGCTGCATCTGCTGGGGCCCGGCGGGCGGGGCGACACGGGCCCGGGGGCCACCCGGCGGCGCTCGGCCTGGCTGGCGCTGGTCGTCGTGGTGTGGATGGTGCTGGTGGTACTCGCGCCCAGCTTCGCGTGGTGCGCCGTGCCCCTCTTCTACACAGGCCTGCGCATGCTGCCGCCTCGTGCCGCACTCGTTCTCGTGGCGGTCCTGACGGCTTTCGTCGTCGCCGCGCAGGTACAGCTCGCCGGGCGCTTCGACCCGAACCTGGTGCTCGCGCCGCCCGCCGTCGCCGCCCTCGCCACGGCCGTCTTCCTGCAGATGGAACGGCACACGGCCCGCCAGCGCGTGCTGATCGACGACCTGATCAGCACCCGCAGGGAACTCGCCGCGTCGGAGCGCCGCGAGGGCACTCTCGCCGAACGCGAGCGGCTCTCCATGGAGATCCACGACACGCTCGCCCAGGGCCTGTCCAGCCAGCGGATGCTGCTCCAGGCGGCGGAGCGGGTGTGGGAGACCGAACCGGACAAGGCCCGCGCCCATGTGCGCACCGCCGCGTCCGTCGCCGAGCACAACCTCGCCGAGGCCCGGCGCTTCGTGCACGACCTGGCCCCCGCCGACCTCGCCCGTGGCGGCGGCCTCGACCAGGCGCTGCGCGCCCTGGCCGAGCGGGAGTCCGGCGCGCACCTCACCGTACGTGTCCATGTCGATGACGACGGCCAGCTCGCCCGGCTGCCGGACCGCGTCCAGTCCGCCCTGCTCCGCATCGCGCAGGGCGCCCTGGCCAACGTCCGGGAGCACGCCGGCGCGAGCGGTGCCGCGCTCACCCTCACCCTGCTCGACGACGAGGTCGTGCTGGACGTCTCGGACGACGGCCACGGCTTCGACCCCGACGCGCTGCCCGACTCCCCCGGCGACGGGCGCGGGCACGGGCTGCTCGCCATGCGGGCCCGGCTGCGCGCGCTCGGTGGCACCCTGACCATCGAGTCCACACCCGGCGAGGGCACGGTGCTGTCCGCCGCCGTCCCCCTGGAGGCGCCCCGATGACCCCCGACCGCGCTCCGGTGCGCATCCTGGTCTGCGACGACCACGCCGTCGTACGGGCCGGGCTGCTCGCGCTGCTCGACAGCGCCCCGGACATCGAGGTCGTCGGTGAGGCCGGTACCGGCGAGGAGGCGCTCGCGCTGGCCGCGAAACTCGGCCCGGACGTGGTGCTGATGGATCTGCAGCTGGGCGAGGGCATCGACGGGGTGGAGACCACCCGCCGCCTGACCTCCGCGCCCGGCGCCTCGCCGCACGTCCTGGTCCTGACCACCTACGACACCGACGCCGACATCACCCGTGCCATCGAGGCCGGCGCCACGGGCTATCTGCTCAAGGCGGAGCGCCCCGACGAGCTCTTCGCCGCGATCCACGCCGCCGCCGAGGGACGCACCGCCCTGTCCGCGCCGGTCGCCGACCGCGTGATGGCCAATCTGCGCCGGCCCCGGCCTACGCTCACCGACCGCGAGCGCGACATCCTGGCCCAGCTCGCCCGCGGCATCGGCAACCGGGACATCGCCCGCGCCCTGTACATCAGCGAGGCCACGGTCAAGACCCACCTGCGCCGCATCTACGACAAGCTCGGCGTGGACACCCGCGCGGGCGCGGTCGCGGCCGCGAAGGAGCGGCGGCTGCTGCCGTGAGAGCGGGCCCGGCACGCCGGCGAGCCGTAGCCTCCGGGTCCCCGGAGGAACGCGGCCGGGTCGGGGCCCCGAGGGGTCCTCGCCCGGCCGTGCTCCCCCGCGGGTCAGCGGTCCGCGTTCGAGGCCGCGTCCCGGTCGGCCGCGGCGGCCGCCGACTCGGCCGAGTTCACCTTCTGCTGCATCTGCGAGTAGCCCGACGGCGTGGCCGCGGGAGTCTTCGACGACGCCCCGTCGTGGCCGGAGCAGCCGACGGCGAGAGCGGCCAGCAGCACCGCCGACACGGCGAGGGCCCGTGCGCGCATCAGCCCGCTGCCTTCCCGCCGTCGTTGTCCTGGCACCACGTCTTGACCTCGGCGAGGTCCTTCTGCCGCTGCTTGAGCATCGGTACCAAGGCCTTGCGGGTCGTCAGCCGGTCCCCGAGAAACGTGGCGATCTCGGTGTGGCCCGCCTTCTTGGCGTTGTCCACACGGCGCTCCAGCCGGGCCACCGAGCCGCGGGTGCCCGCGCCGGCCTCCAGTCGCTTCAGCGCCCGGTCGATCCGCCGGTCGATCTTCGGCACCCGCTTGCACAGCGCCTTGGCGCCGTCGCCGGTCGGTCCCGGGGCGGGGGTGCTGTCGGCCGCGGCCGCGCCCGTGCCGCCCGCGAGCAGCGCGGCCGTGGCGAGCCCGGCCAGCAGGGTGCGGCGCCTTCGCCGGTTGTCCATCACGTGCCTCCGTTTCCGGACGGACCGCTCGGCCGCCCGTCCCGCGGCAGGCTAGGAGCCCTCTTTGGGGAAACTCTGTGACCGGTATGTCCCGGCCGTACCGATCAGCCAGTCACGGCGGTGCGGCAGTTCCCCCGCTCCGGCCGGCAGCCGTACCTCGAAGCGCGCCCCCGTGCCGCCGGGAGCCCCGCCGACCGTGATGGTGCCCCGGTGCAGCGCGGTCTGCTGGGCCACCAGCGTGAGGCCGAGCCCGGAGCCTGCGCTGGCCGGGCCGCGCCGGAACCGCTCGAAGATCCGCTCCCGGTCCTGCTCGGGCAGCCCGGGGCCGTCGTCGTCCACGGTGAGTACGATCCACTCCTCGGCGCGCCGTATCCCCACCGTCACGCTCACCCGCCCCCGCGCGTCGACGCCGTGCGCGACGGCATTGGCCAGCAGGTTGTCCAGCAGCAGACGCAGTCCCGGTTCCCAGCCGCGCACGGTGATCCCCGCCGGTGCGTCCAGCGCGATCAGCGCGTCGGGCGCGCGGCGCCGGGCATCGGCGACGGCCGTCTCGGCGAGCTCCGTCAGGTCGGCGGTGCGGAACGCGTCCGCCTCCACCAGGTCCCCGCGCCCGAGGTCGCGCAGCATCACCAGCAGGCCCAGCAGCCTGCCGTGCTCGCTCCGGAGGTCGGTGAGGACCTCCGTGCGGTCGGGTTCGGGCAGCCCGGGGTGATCGGCCAGGATGTCCAGGTTGGTGCCCATGCTCATCAGCGGAGTGCGCAGTTCGTGGGCGGCGGCCGCGGAGAAGGAGCGGGCCGTGTCCAGCGCCTCGGCGGTTCGGGCGGCCTGTTCGTCGTAGCGGGCCAGCACGGTGCGCACCGTCGCGGCCAGCTCGTCGGCCTCGGTGATGCCGGTCCGCTCCAGCGGCGGGCGCGCGCGGTCGGTGCGCGGGTCGAGTCCGGCGGTGCTGCGGGTCAGCCTGCGCAGTGGCGCGGCGGCACCGGCGGACATCCCCCAGGCCAGCAGCCCGGACAAGGGGGCCGCCAGCACGGTGGTGACCAGCACCCGGCGTCGGACCAGCCGGAGCTGGCCGCGGTCGGCGGTGTCCGGCGCGAACACCCACAGGGTGCCGGCGGCCCGCGGAGTGCGCACCGGGCGGGCCAGTGCCCGCCAACTGTCGCCGCCGCCGCGCACGGTGACCGGAACGCCGGTCCGCGCGGGCAGGCGCACGGCGGCATCGGGCTGCGGCCCGCCGCTGAAGGAGCCGTCCGGCCCCACGACCCGTACGCCCACGTCGAGCGCCGCACTGTACAGGGCGCGTTCATGGTTGTCCGCCGCCTTGGGCCGGCCGGCCGCCCCGGCCCGCACCAGCGCCCGGGCGTCCGGGACGAGGGCCGCCGCCCGTTCCCGCAGATGATCGTCCTCCGCGCGGTGCAGGTCGCGGGCGACGAGCTGGAGCAGCAGCCATCCGCAGGCCAGTACCAGCAGCGGTACCGTGCAGCCGACCGCCAGCCCGATCCGGGCCGACAGCCTCACGGCTCCTCCCGCAGGACGAAGCCGACCCCGCGCACGGTCTGGATCAGCCGCGGCGCGCCGTCGGCCTCCAGCTTGCGCCGCAGATAGCTGACGAAGGTGTCGACGGCATCGGTGCGCACGTCGAAGTCGTAGCCCCACACCCGTTCCAGCAACTGGTCGCGGGTGAGGACGAGTCCGGCGTTGCGGGCCAGCACCTCCAGCAACTCGAACTCGCGCCGGGTGAGGTCCAGCGGCCGTCCGCCCCGCCGGACGGTGCGGGCGGCGGTGTCGATCAGCAGGTCCGCCACCCGCAGCGCCTGCTCCTGGGCGGCGGGCGGCCGTCGGCGCAGCAGCGCGCGCAGGCGCAGTACCAGTTCTTGCAGGGCGAACGGCTTGACCAGGTAGTCGTCGCCGCCGGCCTGTAGGCCGGCTATCCGGTCGGCGGTCTCGTCGAGCGCGGAGAGCATGAGCACCGGCAGGTCCCGGCCGTCGGCGCGCAGCCGTGCGCACACCTCGATGCCGCTCATGCCGGGCATCGACACGTCGAGGACCAGCACGTCGGGCGGTCCGTCCGCGACGGCGGCCAGCGCGCCGAGCCCGTCGGGCGCGGTGCGCACCGTGAATCCGCTCAGCCGCAGCCCGCGCTCCAACGACCGCCGGATGGCCGCGTCGTCGTCCACGACCAGGACCGTCCCCGGGGGTGCCGTCCCGCCCATGCGTCCCTCCCTCACCCACTGCCGGCGCCCGGCCGACCAGGGTCCTTCCCCCCGTCCGCCGTCAGCGCCCGGTCAGCGTACGGCCCCCTCTCTTCCGGCGGTCATCGGCACCTTCGGCACTTTCGGCGCCGATGACCTTCCGGCTGCCGTGCGGCCCGCTCACCCGATACACCTCCGGTCGCCTTTTGGCACGTCCCGACATTCCGTGACGTGCCCCGACGGCGCCGGACCGTGCCAATGGGAAGCAACGCACGGGCGGACCGGCCGCCCGGCGGGTGAAAGGAGGACGGCCATGACCGCCATGAAGCACGCACGCAGGATCCTGCTGGTCACCGTCACGAGCATCGCGGCGCTGCTCGGCGCCGGATCGGCCTTCGCGGCCACCGGCACCAGCGTGACCCCCGACCCCTCGGGGGCCAGGCTGGGGCACAACAGCTACGTGAGGAGCGTGTTCGGCAACACGGGCTCGCACGCGCTGTACTACTACAACGTGGGCGGGTGATCCCGATGGCGGCGGCTTCCGTGCCGCCCGGCCCCGAGGGGTACGGGTTCGGCAACAGGCTCGCGTTCGGGCGGGACGCGCTGGGTTTTCTGCTCCGGCAGCGGGAGTACGGGGACCTGGTCCGCTTCGACGACAGCCTGTACATGGTCAACTCGCCGGTCCTGGTCGAGCAGGTGCTGAAGAACACGAACGGCACCTACGCCATCACCCGGGACCTGCTGGGCGAGGAGACCGACGGAAGCCGCGCGTCGCAGGACGTGGCCCGGTGGATGCGTGCCCGCGGACTCGCCGGGCGGGGGCTGAACCGCACCGGTCTGCGGGCCGCCGGGGACGGGATGGCTCGGGTGGTGGCCGGGCACGCCGAGCGCTGGCGGGCCGCCGGGAGCATCGAGGCGATCGGGGCGCTGGAGGAGCTCAGCGCTCGTCTCATCGCCGAGTTCTGTCTGGGGCCCGAGCCCGGACGGGTGCCCGACCTGGTGGCGAGGCTGCAGGACGCCCGGCTGCCCGCCGCCGTGCCGTGGTCCGGCGGGACGTCACTCCTGCGCAGGCGACGACTGCGGCGCGCCGGGCGGGAGTTGGTGACAGAGGTGTCGCGCCTGGTGGCGGCCCGTGGCGCGGAACCGGCGGGTGCGCCTCCAGCGGTCGCCGATCTGCTGATCGAGGCCTGCGCCGAGGGCGCGCTCACCTTCGAGGGTGCGGTCAGTGTGATCGTCGCGAACCTGTTCGCCGCGCACGAGACCACCGCCGCCGCGCTGGCCTGGCTGTTCCTGCTGCTGGACCGGCATCCGCAGCTGCACGGGCGGGTGGTGGACGAGGTCGACCGGGAACTGGCCGGGCGGCTGCCCGTGGCGGCCGATCTGCCGCGCCTGCAGGTCACCGAGGCGGTGGTGAAGGAGACGCTGCGGCTGTATCCGCCGTTGTGGTACCTGGAGCGGACGGTCGAGGAACCCGACGTGCTCGGCGGTGTCCCACTGCGGCCGGGACAGCGGGTCGCGATCAGCCCCTTCGCACTGCACCGGGATCCGGCGCTCTACGAGGACCCGTTGGTCTTCGACCCGGACCGCTGGATCGACCGCGCGGCGACCCCACGGCTGCCCGGATACACGTACCTCCCCTTCGGCGGCGGGCCACGCATGTGTCTGGGCGCGCACTTCGGGACGGTCGCGATGGTCATCGCCACCGCGACGGTCCTCTCCCGCTACCGGCTCGCCCCGGCACCGGACCGCACGCCCGTGTTCGACACGCGCACCATCCTGCAGCCCAAGGGGCTGGTCCTCGACGTCACCGACCGCGAACCCGCCACCGCTTCGCACGGACCAGGGACGACCCAGCAGAGCGAGCGGCGTTGGACCGAAGACGACGCCGCTCTCCGCCGACCGGCGAGGGTGCCACCGTCCCGCTCATCCTGAGGCGATGTGGGTCTTCAGCGCCAGGTGCACCTGCAGTGCCCGGTCGCCGTGGCGCCACTGCGGGCCCAGCAGCGCCGAGATCCGGTCCAGGCGCTGGTAGAGGGTGTTGACGTGGATGTAGAGCGCCGCGGCGGTACGGGCGAGGCCGCCGTCGCAGGCGAAGTAGGTGAGCCCGGTGCGGACCAGGTCGCTGCCGCGGGTCTCGTCGTGGTCGAGCAGCGGGCCGATGGTGCGGCGGACGAAGCGGGCGAGTTCCTCGCGTCCTGCCTGGCCGAGCAGGATGCCGTGGATGCCGAGGTCGTCGCGGGACGCGCCCTCACCGGCGCGGTCGAGGGCGAGCAGCACGTCCAGGCAGCGGGCCGCGTCCCGGTGGGCCTCGACGATGGCCGTCGCTCCGCCGGCGCCGGCCTCCCCGCCCACGGTGACCGGCCGCCCGGACGCGGCGGCCAGCGCACCGGCCAGGGCACGCGCGGCCGCTCCCGGTTCGTCGGTGCCGGGCAGGACGACGACGGTGTTGCCGCCGTACTCGCCCGCGATGCCCCCGAGCCGGGCCGCGTAGGCGCCCGCGGCGTCCGTGATGCGGCGCCGCCCGCCGCGGTCCTCGCCGCGGGCCACCAGCACCACGTGTTCCCGTCCCAGGTCCAGTCCCACCAGGGAGGCCCTGCGGCGCAGCCCCTCGGGGTCGCGGTGCGGCGTGCCCAACAGGTCGTCGAGGATCTCCCCGCGCAGCCGCTGTTCGGCCTCGGCGACGCCGCGTTCGCTCAGCAGCATCAGCGCGGCGGCCTGGGCGGCGCGCTCCATCGCATGCACGTCGGAGGCGTCGAGCCCGCCCCGCACGAGGAGGAGCGCGCCGAGGTACTCGTCGGCGGCGACGATCGGGGTGACACAGGACCCGCCGCGTACCGCGGAGGCGCGGCTTGTCCGTGCCTCCGTCATCTCCCGTACCAGGCCGTCGGGTTCGGGCGGGGAGTCGCCGGCGGCGGCCAGCGGCCGGTCGGCCGCGTCGAGGACGCGGACGCTGCCGCGCAGGATCTCGGCGAGCGCCCGGGCCAGTCCGGCCGCGCCGCCGCCCTCCAGGGCGACGGCGGTGAGGCGTTCGTGGACGGCGGCGGCCTTGTGGACCTCCTCGAAGAGGGTCGCGTTCTCGATGGCGAGGGCGGCGTGGTTGGCGAGCGAGATCAGCAGGTCGACCTCGTCGGGCGAGAAAGGCCGTACGCGGCGGTTGGCGACGAAGAGGACCCCGTACACCTGGTCGCCGAACTTCAGCGGCACCCCCTGGATGGCGACCAGTCCCTCCTCCCGGATGACGCCGTCGACGTAGTCGGAGTGCGCGAAGCGGGCGTCGTTGGGGTAGTCGGCGGTGTGGTACGGCTGTGCCGTCTCCGCCACCAGACCGCCGAGGCCGGTGCCCACCGCGAGCCGGCCGGTCTTGAACGCCTCGGTGCTGATGCCGTCGGTGACCCGGACGTAGGTGTCGCCCTGCTCGGGGTCGTAGAGCAGGAGATAGGCGACGTCGGTGCCGACCAGGGTGCGGGCGCGGCGGACGATGGCCTGCAGCACCTCCTCCAGGTCGCGCAGGGAGGCGAGGTCGCGTGCCGTCTCGTAGAGCGCCCCGAGCGCGGCCTCGCGCCGCCGGTGGGCGGCCAGCCGGGCACGTATCTCCAGCGCGGCCTCGACCAGGGGCTCGTCGGCGCCGAGGGTGTGGAACTCCGCTTCCTCCGCCTCCTGTCTCAGGAGCCGGAGCAGGTCACCGGTGGCCGTGCGCGTCGTCGTCACACGGGCAGTGATACCTCACGCCCGCAGCTTCCTTGGTATGGATGTGTCATCTACCAATTCCGCTCGGGGTGTGGATGTTTTCTCCATGGCCCTTCGTGCCAGGGCGGCCGCTGTGCCCCACAGCCCGCGCCGGACGAGCAGGACGACGGCGATGAAGACCGTCCCCGTCACCACCTGGGTCTGCTCGAAGCCCGCCGTGGCCAGCCAGTCCTCCAGCCGGACCAGGGCGGCCGCGCCGACCACGGCGCCCCACAGGGTGCCGATCCCGCCGAGCAGCACCATCACCACCGCCTTGCCCGAGGTGGTCCAGTAGACCTCCTGGAGCGAGGCGAAGCGGTGGTTGATCGCGTAGAGGCCGCCGGCCACGCCGGTGAGGAAAGCGGAGCCGGTGAAGGCGGCGAGCCGGTAGCGGTCGGCGGAGTAGCCGAGGGCCCGGGTGCGGTCGGGGTTGTCGCGCACCGCGGTGACGACCCGGCCGAACGGGGAGCGCACCGTGCGCCAGGCGGCGAACAGGGCGGCCAGCACGAGGGGCAGCGCGGCGTAGTAGAAGGTGAACGCGTCGTCCAGGTCGAGGCCGGGGAGTTTCCGGGGGATCGCCTGGAGGCCGTTCTCGCCGCCGGTCACGTCCTTCCACTGGTTGGCGGTGAAGTACACGAGCTGGGCGAAGGCCAGGGTGACCATGGCGAAGTAGATGCCGGTGCGGCGTACGGCGAGGAAGCCGATCGGCAGCGCCAGTACGGCCGCGAGCACCGCGCCGCCGAGCACCGCGACGGGGAAGGGCAGCCCGGTGTGGATCGCGATGAGTCCCGTGGCATAGGCCGAGGAACCCCAGAAGGCGGCGTGTCCGAAGGACAGCAGCCCGGCGTAGCCGATGAGCAGGTCGAGGGCGACCGCGAACAGCGCCCAGCACAGGATGTCGGTCGCGACCGGCGGGTAGAGCAGCCACGGAAGCGCGAGGGCGAAGCCGAGCGCGAGCACGAGCAGCGGCAGGCCGCCCGCCCCCGCGAGTCGTCTGAGGATCATGCTTGCCCTTCCTTGCCGAAGAGTCCGGCCGGGCGCGCCAGCAGGACGACGGCCATGAGCAGGAAGACCGAGGTCTGGGAGAGCACGGGGACGTAGAGGTTGCCCAGCGCCTGGAGCATGCCGATGGTGAAGCCCGCGACCACGGCGCCCGGCACGGAGCCGAGGCCGCCGATGACGACCACCGCGAAGACGGTGATGATCAGGTCGGCGCCCATCTGCGAGTGCTGAGGTTCAAGGAACGCACCGGCAAGCTCCCCAGGGGCGAGGCCCTCCGTGGGCTCGTCGCAGAGCATCACGCGGGAGCCCATCCGCAATACCCGGGCGAGGGCGAGGAATTGCTGCTCGCCGCCGGAGAGCTTGGCGGCCGGGGTGCGGCGGCGGTCGGCGAGCACGGGGAACGTGTCGTGGATCCGCTCCAGCGTCCAGCCGTTCGCCCGGTCGTGGTGCGGGAACGCCAGGTGCTCGGCGACGCTCAGCCCGGCGTAGATCCCCCGGTCGTCGGGGACATGGCCGAGGCCGAGGCGGGCCCGGCGGTGCGCGGGAAGGGCACCGATGTCCCGCCCGGCCAGGGTGATCTCGCCCGCCGTCGCGGTGTGCAGGCCCATGACGCAGCGCAGCAGGGTGGTCTTGCCCGCGCCGTTGCGGCCGACGAGGGTGACGACCTCACCGGGTGTGACGTGCAGGGACACCTGGCGCAGCGCCTGGGCCCCGCCGTAGTGGGCGTCCAGGTCGCGCACCCGCAGGAGTGGCTCAGTCATGGCCCGTCCCCAGATAGGCCTCGACCACCCGTTCGTCGGCGCGGACTTCGTCGTACGCGCCCTCGGCGAGGAGCCGGCCGCGTTGCAGGACGGTGACCCGGTCGGCGAGGGAGGCGACGACCGACATGTTGTGCTCGACGAGGACGACGGTACGGCCGTGCCGGATCCGCGCGATCAGCTCGACCGTGCGCTCCACGTCCTCCACACCCATGCCCGCGGTCGGCTCGTCGAGCAGCAGCAGCCTGGGGTCGAGGGCGAGGGCCAGGGCGAGTTCGAGCGCGCGGCCGCGTCCGTACGGCAGCCGGCCGGCGGGCTCGCCGGCCCAGTCGGCCAGTCCCACTCGGTCCAGCAGATCCAGGGCGGGTGAGCGATGACGGGCCAGTTGCCGGTCGGAGCGCCAGAAGGCGCGGCCGAGCGAACTGCCCGACATCAGCGCCAGCTCGACGTGTTCGACCGCGCTGACGGTCGCGAACAAACTGGTGACCTGGAAGGAGCGCGCGACGCCGAGGCGGGCGATGCGCTCGGGCGGACGGCCCGTGCCATCCCGCCCGGCGAGGGCGATCCGGCCCGTAGTGGGCCGCAGGTAGCCGGTGAGCAGGTGGAAGAGGGTCGTCTTGCCGGCACCGTTGGGCCCCACGAGGGCGTGCACGGTGCCCTCGGCGACGCTCAGGTCCACCGGGCCCAACGCGGTGAACCCGCCGAAGGACTTGGTGAGCGAGTGGGTCGTGAGCAGGGGCCGCGCTGTGCCGGGCGGCCCGTGGGTCGACGTGCTGCTGGTCATGGCTGCAGACGGTAAGGACCGGTCACCGTCCGCCGCGATGGAGTGAAGCTCCACTCCTCGTGGCCCGACAACGTGGATTCACTCCATGGCCTGGGTCGTGCCCGAAAGCGAACCATGGCTGACGTTACTCATACGTCAACTCCGTGCTCCCGGGAGGTCTCCGTGCGGTCCCACCGCAGAACCGGTCTGCTCGCCGTCACGCTCGCGCTGCTGGCCTCCGCAGTGACGGCGACCGACGCGCTGTCCGCCCCGGGCCACCGGGGCTCGGACTGCCCCGGGGTGCGGGTGCCGGGTGCCGCGTACGTCCGCACCGCGTGCCTGGACGACATGTCCAGCACCGCGCTCACCGGTACGGACTACACCGACCCCTCGGACTGGAAGGGGCTGTTGTCCGCCCGTACCGAGAACCCGCCCGGTGTGCCCGGCGTGCAGCTCGACGGCTACTTCCCGGACACCTCGACGCTCAACACCACGCACGGCTGGAGACATGACGCCCAGTTCGTGATCCGGCTGCCCGAGCACTGGAACGGCGGGCTCGTCGTCACGGGAGCCCCGGGCACCCGCAAGCAGTACTCGCTCGACCGAGGGATCTCCGACTGGGTACTGGCCCAGGGCTACGCCTTCGCCGCCACCGACAAGGGCAACAGCGGTGCCGACTACTACACGGACGGGCGGCGGCCCGGTGACGCGGTCGCCGAATGGCACCGGCGGGTCACCGAGTTGACGCGAGCGGCGAAGAGGACGGTCGGCGCGTACTACGGGCGCACCCCGAAGCGCACCTACATGACGGGAATCTCCAACGGCGGCTATCTCACCCGGTGGCAGCTGGAGCGTCACCCCGAGTTGTACGACGGCGGCGTCGACTGGGAGGGCTCGCTCCTGACCGCCGACGAGCCCAACATCTTCAGCTACCTGCCGACAGCCGTGGCATGGAGTCGCGGCGCGGCGAGCCACAACGACATGATCCGGGCCGGTTTCCAACCGGGCAGCGAATTCCTGTGGCCCTACCACGCGTTGGCGTACTGGGGCGTGACACAGAAGACGTACCGGGCGGAGTTCGACCCGGCCTACGACCCGAACTGCCCCGGTGCGTCAGCCGGTTCCAGCCCCGCCGAGATCGTCTCGCCCTGCGCCTCGGACGCCGAGTACGTCTACTCCTCACGCCCCGCCTCCGTGCGCGGGGCACTGCGCCGGGTGGCGCTGACCGGTCGGATCGGCAAACCGCTGATCACCCTGCACGGAGACCTCGACGCGCTGCTGCCGATCCGCACGGACTCCGACCGGTACGCGGCGATGATCGCCGCTCGCGACCGGGCGGAGCTGCACCGCTACTACCGCGTCGAGGACGGTACGCACATCGACGCGCTCTACGACGTACACCCGCTTGAGCTGCGCCCGATCCTGCCCTGCTACCGCGAGGCGTTCACGGCGCTGACGGCCTGGGTGGAGCACCACGACGCCCCACCGCCCAGCGGCACCATCGCCCGGCCGGCGCCGCCTGCCGACGTCGCCAACTCCTGCCCCCTCCCCCACTGAACCACCACGCCAAGGAGTTCCTTCGTGAATCTCGCCCGGCTGCTGTCGAATACCGCCGCAAGCCACCCCGACCGGCCCGCCCTCCGGCTCGACGACGAGGTCGTGACGTACGCCCGGTTGGAGCGGGAGTCGGCGCGCGCCGCCGCCCAGCTGCGCTCGCGCGGCGTGCGGCCCGGCGACCGGGTGGGACTGAGCCTGCCCAACGTGCCGGCGTTCGCGGTCCTCTACTACGGCATCCTGCGCGCGGGCGGCGTCGTCGTGCCGGTGAACCCGCTGCTGAAGGAGCGCGAGGTCGAGCACTGCCTGGCGGACTCGGGGGCGCGGCTGCTGGTGGACTCGGCGACGGTCCTGGACGGGCACGAGCCGCTCGCGGAGACCGCCGAGCGCGATCCGGGCGACACGGCGGTCATCATCTACACCTCCGGCACGACCGGCCGCCCCAAGGGGGCCGAACTCACCCACCACAACCTGCTGCACAACGTGGAGGCGACCAACTCCTCGCTGCTGCGCCTGACTCCGGACGACGTCGTCTTCGGCGGACTGCCCCTCTTCCACTCCTTCGGCCAGACATGTGCCCTCAACTGCGCGATGGCGGCCGGGGCCTGCCTGACCCTGCTGCCGCGCTTCGACGCGGGCCGGGCACTGGAGATGCTGCTCCGGGACGACGTCACGATCTTCGAGGGCGTCCCCACGATGTTCGGGGCGCTGCTCGCCCACCCGGCGCTGACGGACGCGCATCGCGGGCGGCTGCGGCTGGCCGCGTCCGGTGGCGCGGCGCTGCCGGTGGAGATCCTGCACGCCTTCGAGGAGGCCTTCGGCTGCCCGCTGTTGGAGGGCTACGGCCTGTCCGAGACCTCCCCGGTCGCCTGCTTCAACCGCCCCGAGGGGCCGCGCCGTGCGGGCACCGTCGGGCTGCCGATCGACGGCGTACGCGTCCGCGTGCAGGACGACGAGTGGCGCGAGCTGCCCGACGGGACCGCCGGCGAGATCGCCATCAGCGGCCACAACGTGATGAAGGGCTACTGGCAGCGGCCCTACGCGACCGAAGAGGCTCTGCGGGACGGCTGGTTCCGCACGGGTGACCTCGGGGTGCGCGAACCGGACGGGCTGCTGCGGATCGTCGGCCGCAAGAAGGAACTGATCATCCGCGGCGGCTTCAACGTCTATCCGCGCGAGATCGAGGAGGTGCTGTACGAGCACCCGGCGGTCGCCGAGGCCGCCGTGCTCGGCACCCCCCATCCGGAACTGGGCGAGGAGGTCACCGCCGTCGTCGCCCTGGGATCCGGCCACGAGGGGACCGTGGACCCCGACGAGCTGCGGGAGTTCGTCCGGGCCAGGGTCGCCCCGTACAAGTACCCGCGTCTGGTGCGGATCACCGACGCGTTGCCCAAGGGGCCGACGGGCAAGATCCTCAAGCGCGAGATCACGCCGCCGGTCCTGCGGGAGAATCCCCCATCAGTGAAGGAGAGCGCACAATGAGGTTCCGCTCCCTGAGAGCCGCCGCTGTCACCCTGGCAGCCGCCCTGGCCGCCGCGTTCGGCGTCACCTCGCCCGCCCAGGCCTGGGGCGAGCCGGGCCTGCCCGGCCTCGACATCACCGACACCTACGTCACCGGGATATCGTCGGGCGGCTTCATGGCCTCCCAGCTGCAGGTGGCCTACTCCGGCACGTTCAAGGGCGCCGGCATCGTCGCCGCGGGCCCGTACTACTGCGGCAAGGGCGGTATCGTCACCGGCCTGATCGCCTGCGGGACCGGGCTGATCTCCACCGACCCGGAGGGCATCGAGAACATCGCCCGCCGCTGGTCCGCCGAGGGGAGGATCGACCCCGTCTCCAACCTCGCGGGCAAGCCCGTGTGGACGTACCACGGTACCAAGGACCCGCTGGTACAGGACCGGGTCAGCGACGAAGGGGTGCAGTTCTACCGGGACTTCGGGGCGCGGACCGCGTACCACGACACCGACCCGGCGGGGCACGGCTGGCCCACCCCCAACGCCCCGCTTCCGTGCGGCTGGACCTTCTACCCGTTCCTCATCAACTGCGGCGACGACCCGCAGGGCGAGATGCTCCGGCACTGGCTGGGCAGCGGCAACGTCAACCCGCCCGCCGACACCCAGACCGGCACGCTCACCGAGCACGACCAGGACCGGTACACGCCGGGCGGCTGGGCCCAGTGGTACAGCATGGGGAGCAAGAGCTACCTCTACACGCCGTCCTCCTGCGCGGCGGGCGAGGCGTGCAAGCTGGTCGTCGCCCTGCATGGCTGCCTCAGTGACAACAAGTTCGTCGGTTCCCGCTTCGCCCGTGAGTCCCACCTCAACGAGTACGCGGACACCAACCACCTGGTGATCCTCTACCCGCAGACGGACATCAGCCTGGTGCGCCTCAACCCCCAGGGCTGCTGGGACTGGTGGGGCTACACCGGCAGCGACTACGCCCAGAAGTCGGCACCGCAGATGCGCACCATCATGAACGAGGTGCACGCCCTCGGCGGTTGATCGGGGCCGTCGGCTCCTGCGGGCCGCGGGCCGGCAACTGCCGCCGCGCTGGCGCGTGTTCGGACCCGGGTCCGCGGAGTCAGGGGCCGCCGCGACACCGAAACCGGTGCCGACACCGCTCCCGGCCCCGGTCCCGGCTCCGGCCGGTACGGCCTGGACTCCTTGACCGCCCCCGCGCGGTCGCCCCGCGCCGGGCGGCCGCGCGACACCACCGGGACGCGGAGCCGGCCTCGTCGGCGTCGGCCTCCGCGCGCACGCGCCCGCTCGCGTACCGTCTCCCGGCTGATCGCGAGCTCCCCGCTCACGCCGTCGTACTCACTCGTCCGGTCCGCGCCCCGACGGACCCGCCGGACGAGTCGCAGCCTGTGGGAGACCGCACGATAATGAAGGGGCGTCGCTCGACAGGCAGGTCACAACGTGCACGAATCCGGCAGCAGCGCTTCGACGGCCGGCCGGGACACAGCGGCGGTGGTGATCGACCGCCGGGGCGTGGTGATCTTCAGTACCCCCGCGGCGGCGGCCGACCTGCGCTGTTCGCCAGGTCAGGTGTGCCCCGCCCTCGCAGAACTCGTCCGGCACGGCAGCGGCGTGCGCGAAGCCGTACTGAGCGGGCAGACGCCGGGTGCGGCACACGAACGACGGTGTGTGGTCCTGCCGCTCCTCGATGCGGCCGAGGCCCACGGCGACAGCGAGCACTGGCTGATCGTCCTCTCCCCGCGCACACCTGCGCGAGGACCGCGGCGGGACTACGCGGAGCTCGCGCACGAAGCCGCGACGAGCCTCGGCGATTCGCTCGACGTGACGGAGATCGGCCAGTCGCTGGTGAACCTGCTCGTCCCGGGCTTCGCCGACCTCGCCACCGTCGACCTCTCCGAAGTCGTCCTGGTGGGTGACGAACCCCCGCCGCTCCATGCCGGCAGCGACGTACGTCTGCTCAGGGTCGCCGCCGCGCAGAGCCCCGGCGTCTCCGCGGAGTATCTGCTGCCGACGGGAGAGACGGTCCCTCCGGTCCCCGAGAGCACGATCATGAGCCCGTTGACGCGGGGGCGTGCGCTGATCGCGTCCGACATGGCAGCCCTGCGGGCCGGACTCGGGGTCGATGCCGCGACCCTGCGCGCCCTGGTTCCCGAGGACGCGCACGCGTCGGTCGCGGTCCCCCTCTACGCACGCGGCCACGTCCTGGGCTGCCTCACCGTCTGGCGTGGGCAGATCTCCGAGCCCTTCGGCGAGGACGATGCCGCACTGTTGGAGGACATCGCCTCCCACGCGGCCCTCAGGGTCGACAACGCGCGCCGCTATCTGCGCGAGCACCGCTCCGCCGTCATCCTCCAGCGCAGTCTGCTGCCTCAGGCGTCCCTGAGCCTGCCCGCCGGCGACACCTGTGGTGTCTACCAGCCGGCAACAGGAGACGTGGGCGTCGGCGGCGACTGGTTCGACGTCGTACAGCTCCCCTCGCTGCGGCTGGGTCTGGTGGTGGGGGACGTGGTCGGTCACGGGCTGCACGCGACCGCCGCCATGGCTCGCCTCCGTACGGCGGTGCAGGCGCTGGCCGACCTGGACCTCCAGCCGGACGAGCTGCTCGCCCACCTCGACGATCTGGTGCTCGGACTCACCGCCGAGGCGGAGACCGGGCACACCGGCTCCGCCCTCCTCGGGGCGACGTGTCTGTACGCCGTCTACGACCCGGTGGCGGGTACGTGTTCCTTCTCCAGCGCCGGGCACCTGTCTCCGGCGGTGACGCAGCCCGACTCGGGCCCGGCGTTCCCCGACATCAAGCCGGGGCCTCCGCTCGGGGTCGGCGGAGCGGCTTTCGTGGTAACCGACCTCGACGTGCCGGCCGGCTCGTTGCTCGCGCTGTTCACGGACGGCCTCGTGAAGACCGGCACCAGCGGGATCGACGGCGGGATGAGGCGCCTTCTTGAGTGTCTCTCCCACGTCGGACGCCGGTCCCTGGAGGATGCGAGCCTCGACCTGTTCGCCGAACTGGTGGCTCCCACCCCGCCCGACGATGTGGCGCTTCTCCTGGCCAGAACGCGCCGCATTCCGGCACGGGACATCGCCGACTGCCGGCTGCCCGCCGACCTGTCCCAGGTGGCCACGGCGCGGGAGTTCGTCGAGAGGCAGCTCGCGCAATGGGGGCTGGACGACCTGGCCTTCGCCACCGAGCTCATCGTCAGTGAGCTGGTCACCAACGCCATCCGCTACGCGGGCGGTCCGGTCGGCGTGCGCCTGGTCCGAGACCGCGTGCTGGTCATCGAGGTGAGCGACCCCGGTGTCACCCGGCCTCGGGTACGCCGAGCCCGGGACACCGACGAGGGAGGACGCGGGCTGTTTCTCGTCTCCGAGCTCGCGGACCGGTGGGGCAGCCGCTTCACGGGCAGCGGCAAGACCATCTGGGCGGAGCAGACGGTTCAGCCCGTCCGCGTCTGACCAGGGCGGAGAGCGAGTTGCCGCCGCCCCCTCCGCCGGGCTGGGCCGACGTCAGCCCCGCGTGACGTTCGTCGTGATCAGGCGGAGCAACTGCTTCGCGGTGGCGTCCTCGGCCGGGGTCAGGTTCATCGCGTCCCCGATGGCGAGCGGGACCGTTCGGGCCTTCTCCCGTAGGTCCGCACCGGCCTCGGTGAGGCGGATGTCGACGGAGCGCTCGTCGTCCGTACGCCGCTCACGCAGGACCAGGCCCTTCGCTTCCAGGCGCTTGAGGAGGGGGGACAGCGTGCTGGACTCCAGCTGGAGCGCGGCGCCCAAGTCACCGACGGAGACGGGGTCCTTCTCCCAGAGGGCGAGCATCACCAGGTACTGCGGGTAGGTCAGTCCGAGCACGTCCAGCAGCGGCCGATAGCGCACCGTGACCGCGCGCGAGGCCGCGTACAGTGCGAAGCAGAGCTGGTCCTCCAGCAGGAGCGAGCCAGGCTCCGACCGAACCGGCTCCGACCGAACCGGCTTCGACCGAGCCGGCTTCGACCGAGCCGGCTTCGACTCTCCGGTCGCCGCTTTGTCCATGGGACCCATCCTCTGTCTCCGCTGTTCCGCCTGCCGGATCCCCCGACTCTCTCATTCTACAGATAGAAGCGCGCACGACCATAGTGTGCTCGTTTAAGTTGTGCACGACTAAATAGTTCGCTACTTTCTGGGTGTGCCCGCCGGACGGCGACACAGCGGCCCTCGGAGCCCGTCGGCACCCGATGCCGCACGCCCTGATCACTTGGAGGAGTTCGACATGACCGAGACAAGCGCCCGGCCGATCCTGGAACCCGCCGCGGCAGCCTTCGCCGAGGCCACCGCCAACCCGCCGTTCCTCTTCGAGCTCGCCCCCGCCGAGGGCCGCAAGGCCGTCGACGAGGTGCAGTCCGGCTCCGTCGACAAGCCCGCCGTGCACGAGGAGTGGGTGACCGTCCCCGGCGGCCCCACCGGCGAGGTCCGCGCCCGGATCGTCAAGCCCGCCGGTGCCACCGGCACCCTGCCGGTCGTCCTCTACATCCACGGCGCGGGCTGGGTGTTCGGCAACGCCCACACCCACGACCGCCTGGTGCGCGAACTCGCCGTCGGCGCGCACGCCGCCGTCGTCTTCCCCGAGTACGACCTCTCGCCCGAGGCCCGCTACCCGGTCGCCATCGAGCAGAACTACGCCGTGGCCCGCTGGATCGTCACCGAGGGCGCCACCAAGAACATCGACGGCACCCGGATCGCAGTGGCCGGCGACTCCGTCGGCGGCAACATGGCCGCCGCGCTGACCCTGATGGCCAAGGAACGCGGCAATGTCCCCCTGGTCCAGCAGGTGTTGCTCTACCCGGTCACCGACGCCTCCTTCGACACCGGCTCCTACCACCAGTTCGCCGAGGGCTACTTCCTGCGTCGGGACGCGATGCAGTGGTTCTGGGACCAGTACACGACCGACGAGGCCGACCGCGCCCAGATCACCGCCTCCCCGCTGCGCGCCACCACCGACCAGCTGACCGGCCTGCCCCCGGCCCTCGTCATCACCGCCGAGGCGGACGTGCTGCGCGACGAGGGCGAGGCGTACGCCAACAAGCTCCGCGCCGCCGGTGTGCCCGTGACTTCGGTCCGTTACCAGGGCGCCATCCACGACTTCGTGATGCTCAACGCGCTGCGCGAGACGCACGCCGCCGAGGCCGCCATCAACCAGGCGATCCGCACGCTGCGCACCGCGCTCGGCACCGCCTGATCCGCACCCCGAGGGGCCGCTCCGGCACCGCATCGGCACACGACCGAGGCGCCGGAGCGGCCCGCTCGCAGGGAAAGCGGTTACTCGCGCAGGCCCTTTCACAGATGGGTTTCTGCATCGCTTCAAACGTTGCGTCTGATCTATTGACGACCCATGACAACTCCCATACGTTTCCACCGCATTCCCATTTTGAAACGATTCAACCCTTCCTGGATCCCCCCGCCTGCACAGCCAAGCCGTCCTGCTTCGCCCGACCTGTGTGAAGGAGTACTTCGTGGCCAGACAGAACACTCCCCCCGACCCGGACTCGCCCGCCGCCCACGACCAACCGCCGCTCAGCCGACGCCACTTCCTCGGCACGGGGTCGGCGCTGGCCGTCGGCGCGCTCGCCATGGGAGCCGTCGGTGCGCTCGCCGACCGCGCACAGGCGGCCCCCGGCGCGCCGCGCGTGAAGGCCCTCGACCTCTCCGCGGCGCACTGGATCTGGTATCCGGAAGGAGATCCGCGCGCCGACGCCCCCGCCGAATTCCGGTACTTCCGCAGGAAGTTCAACGTCTCCGACGGCGAGGTGACCGAGGCGCAGCTCGTCGTCACGGGCGACGACACGGTCGACGTATGGCTCAACGGGAAGCCCCTCGCCGGATCCCCCCGGGTCGCCAACTCCTGGCGCAGCGCCCTGTATGTGGATCTGAGGCCCGCACTGGCGGCGGGCGCCAACACCATCGCGCTGGCGTGCCGGAACCAGGGCGGCCCGGCCGGGGTCCTCGGGCAGCTGCGCGTCCGTACGGCCGGCGGAACGTCCGACGTCATCACCGACGGCGGCTGGTCGGCGGGCAAGGACGCGCCCGAGGGGTGGGAGCAGCCCGACTTCGGCGACGGCGGCTGGCCCGCCGCCCGGGACCTCGGCGCCTACGGAACCGCGCCCTGGTACACCGGGGTCGCCGCTCCCGACCTCGCAGCCGCGTCGCCGCTGAGCGTGGCCGACTGCACCGTGGAGCACCACGCCAACCCCCTGGGGATCGACGCCGCGCGACCGCGGTTCGGCTGGACGCTCGACTCGTCGGCGCCGCAGCAGCGGCAGGCCGGATACCAGATCCAGGTCTCCGCCACGGCCCCCGGCACCGGCGACCTGTGGGACAGCGGCCGTGTCCCGTCCGACCGGCAGATCGACATCGCCTACGCCGGCCGGGGTCTGACGAGCCTGACGCGCTTCTTCTGGCGGGTGCGCGTCTGGGACACCCAGGGCCGGGCGGGCTCGTGGAGCAAGCCGCAGTGGTTCGAGACCGGGCTGCTCGCGGCGGACGACGAGTGGCGCGCGAAGTTCATCGGCCAGCCGTCGGTCCCCGACCTGTCCGGGGCCAAGTGGATCTGGTACCCCGAGGGTGATCCCGGGGCGGGGCGCCCTGTCGAGACCCGCTGCTTCCGGCGCACCTTCACGCTGACGAGCGCGCCGCCCGGCGCGACCCTGATCGTCACCGGGGACGACACCGCGGACGTCTGGGTCAACGGAACCCTGGTCAGCGCCTCGCCACGGGTGACCGACTCCTGGAAGAACGCCGCCCTGGTCGATGTCACCGCCCAGTTGACGCGCGGCACCAACACGATCGCGGTCGCGAGCCGGAACACGACTCAATCCCCGGCCGGAACGATCGCCAAGCTGACGGTGACCGGCGGACCGACCATCGTCACCGACGCGTCGTGGAAGTCGTACCAGAACCCGCCGTCCGACTGGCAGTCCCCCGGATACGACGACAGCGCCTGGCCCGCCGCACTTGCCATAGCGGCGTACGGAAGTGGCCCCTGGGGATCCAATGTGCGGGTCGTGAAGCCCGCGCCGCTCCTGCGCAAGCGCTTCACCGTGACCAAGCGGGTGGCGTCCGCCCGCCTGCTGACCACCGCGCTGGGGCTGCACGAGACCCGGCTCAACGGCGCGCGGGTCGGCGACGACGCGCTCGCTCCCGGGTGGACCGACTACACCAAGCGCCTGCAGTACAAGGTCTTCGACGTCACCGAACGCATCCGCCAGGGCACGAACGCGCTCGGCGCCTGGCTGGGCAACGGCTGGTACTCCGGCAGCCTGGGCTTCGCGGGCAGCCAGCGGTACGGCGCACAGCCCTGGTACTCCGCGCGGTTGCTCATCACCTTCACCGACGGCACCACCCAACTGGTTCTGACGGACGACAGTTGGAAGGTCGCTACGGGTGCGCTCAGGGCCGACGATCTGTATCACGGCGAAACGTACGACGCGCGCCTGCACATCGGCGGCTGGGACGGCGCCGACTTCGACGACAGCGGGTGGGCCGCCGCGGCCGTCCACGACGGGGCCGCGCCCCACCTGGTCGCCCAGGTCGACAACGGCGTCACCGTCCAGCACGAGTTCCGCCCCGTGTCGATCAACCAGCCGCAACCGGGGGTGTTCATCTTCGACTTGGGGCAGAACTTCACCGGCTGGAACCGCCTCGCGCTCAGGGGCGACGCGGGCACCACCGTCACCATGCGGCACGGTGAGGTCCTCAATGCCGACGGCACGCTCTACACCACCAACCTGCGCGCCGCCCAGGCCACCGACCGCTTCACCCTCGCCGGCACCGGGGGCACCGAGACGTACGAGCCCCGGTTCACCGTGCACGGCTACCGTTACGTCGAACTCACCGGCCTGCCCGCCGACTTCACACCGGACAACGACACCGTCACCGGTCGCGCGGCGTGGAGCGACGCCGGACAGCCGGGCACGTTCACCACCTCGGACCCGCTGGTCAACCAGCTCCAGCACAACATCGTGTGGGGCGAACGCGGCAACATGCTCTCGATCCCGACGGACTGCCCCCAACGGGACGAGCGCCTGGGCTGGACGGGCGACATCGCCGCCTTCTGCGCGACGTCCACCTTCAACCTGGACACCCACACCTTCCTCGCCAAGTTCGCCGACGACCTGACGGACGCCCAACGAGCCGACGGCGCCTTCACCGACGTGGCGCCCGCGGTGATCAACGGTGCCGGCACGGCCGGTTGGGGGGACGCGGGCACGATCATCCCCTACACGCTCTGGCAGCGGTTCGGCGACGTCGCCGTCGTCGACCAGCACTTCCCGGCCATGGCGAAGTGGGTCGACTATCTGCGCGGCACCGCCGGGAGCGACCTGATACGCAACCAGCAGACCTACGGCGACTGGCTCAACGTCAACGACAACACGGCCCAGGACCTCATCTGCACGGCCTACTTCGCCTGGTCGGCACGCCTGGTCGCGCGCATGGCGGCGGCCACCGGCCGGGCGGCCGAGGCAACCTCGTACGGACGGCTCGCCGACCAGGTGGCGGCGGCCTTCACCGCCCGCTTCGTCACGGCCGACGGCACCGTGCGCGGCAACACCCAGACCGGCTATGTCCTGGCCCTGGCCTTCGAGTTGCTGCCCACGTCCCTGGTCCAGCCGGCCGCGGACAAGCTGGCCGCCAAGGTCGCCGCGACGAACGGGCACCTCAGCGTGGGATTCCTCGGCGTCGAGAACCTGCTGCCCGTCCTGGTGAACCACGGGCACGTGGAAACCGCTTACCGGATCCTGCTGCAGCGCGGCTTCCCCGGCTGGGGCTACATGATCGACCACGGTGCCACCACGATCTGGGAGCGCTGGGACGGCATCCGTACCGACGGCTCGTTCAACGACCCCGGCATGAACTCGTTCAACCACTACGGCCTCGGCTCGGTCGGCGACTTCCTGTACCGGCATGTCGGCGGGCTCGGTCACGCGAGCCCCGGCTACGCCTCCCTGCGCATCGCACCGTGCCCCGGCGGGGGCCTGACCTCCGCCGGCAGCACATATGCCACGCCGTTCGGCAGCGCCGCGAGCAGCTGGTCGGTCTCCGCCGGACAACTGACGCTGCGTGTCACCGTGCCCGTCAACACCTCTGCCGCCGTCACCGTCCCCACCTCACGGCCGCAGTCGATCGTCGCCCCCGCCCAGGCGGTCCCCGCGGGCCCGGCGACCTACCACCTGCCGGCCGGCAGCTACACCTTCACCGCGGCGAGCTGACGCGGCACCTGGGCA
>NZ_JADDRL010000190.1 GCF_021538895.1 Streptomyces olivochromogenes
AAGAGGCGTGGCTGAGACCGGAACCGGGTTGCTGGAAACACACGCGCGCCTGCCCGTTCGGCGACCCCGCGGCTGTGGCTGACTTTCCCTGGCTGAGGTCCAGACGGGGCGACATGGGCAACGCCAGGCAGTACGACGGGTACAGCTCCCTACGGGAGCCCTCCTCCCTGAGAAGCCCCCGCGCCGCCCTTCCGTGCCCCTCCGCACTGCCCATCGCTCCCCCAGCGCGCGGCGGATAACGGACCCTAGCCCCAAGTAAAAGAGCGTCAGTCCCCCATCTCCGCGCTGACCTGCGAAGACGCCTCTCACGCCCCAGATCCTGCGAACTGCCAGGCAGTTCCTGGAACAGCACACCCAGTCCGAGGGATCGTGGTGCCCAGTTCCCAGGAACTGGGCAGATTGACTTCACGTTCATGAAGACGGCCGCGAAATGTGCTCGTGTACGCCTTCCGAGGGGTGCTGGGGAACCGTCGGCGGAGCCCGGCGACATGTCCGAGGAGCGGGGTTGATGAACTTCTTGCTCATGTACGTTAAGTTCATCTGGTCGGCCTGAGAGCCGCCGCTCGTCGAGTCATCAGCACCCAGGCACGGAGGCCCTGTTGGGAACAGCGCGCAGACTGCTGGACGCTGACACCGGCGAGATCGTCCCCTACGCGCCCTACGCCTTCTCCGGCCGGCACACCCAGGTCGACAAGGCGCGAGTGGAGGCGATCTCCGAGAGCAGGGCCTTCACGCCCAGCCAGAAGTTCCTCGTCCTGTGGTGGATCGGCGTCTCGCCGGAAGGCCTGGAGCCGCTCAAGTCCACCGGAGCGGACATCGCCAAGCGGGTCGGCATGTCGACCGACGCCGTGGGGAAGATCAACCGGAAGCTGGCCAAGCACCGCATCCTGATCGTCCGTGGCCGCATCGGGAACTACAACTTCTACCGGATCAGCCCGTACATTGCGTTCCACGGGACGGGCATTGAGCAGCGCGAAGCCATCAAGACCTGCAACCCGCCGGACATCCCCGGATTCGACGAGTCCACCCCTTCGCGGTGGGAGGCAAAGTGAACGACACCAAGGACATGACCCTCCGCCTGCTGACGCACACGGCCGGCCTGCCCGCCAACCAGCGCCTGATCCTGACGCTCTACGCAGCCCACCCCACGGACCGGGCCGGCACTGTCAGCAAGACCGCGGCCGAGCTCGCAGAGGTCCTCGGGATGTCGCCCACGGTCTTCTCCCGCACCCGCCGCCAGCTCGTCGAGGCCGGCTGGCTGGAGGAGTCCGAGCGCCTCGGCCACATCCGCTACTACCGGCTGAGCCCGAAGGCCACCGGCGAGGAGGTCGTCGTACCCCTCCGCCGCGCCACCTGACACGTTCCCCCGGACCGGGTTGATTGACCTGAAGTCCATCAACCCGGTCCGCCGGGACGTCATCATTGCGTTGACGTCCATACGTGGCCGGCACCCACATGATCTACTCGACACGTGGGCAGCTCCTACATGGACTACCGAGGGTTCGGCTTCTGGGTCCGCGATCACCAGGCCGAAGTGTGGCTGTACCTCCTGGCGCAGGAAGCCAAGGAGGTCGCGGACGCCCCCGCCTGGCTCGCCGCCGCCCGCGAGGACTGGGGGAGACAGGCCACGGTCGGCTTCACGGGATTCGTGTCGTCCTGCCTGGACGAACACCTGGCCACCGACCCCGAGCGCACAGCCCTCACACTCCAGCTCTCGGAGCGGGCCCTACAGCGACTGCGCGCCTGGTCCCCGGCCATCCCGAAGGACCTCGCCAACTCCTTCGGCACGGGCGGCCCCTGCTCACGCTTCGGCGGGGACCTGCCCACCGACCCGCTGCTGGCCTGCGGCCGCGCCTTCGTCAGCCTCCTTCGCGGAGAACTCCCGCCCGGCCACAGCACCTGGGCACGCTGACACGACACCCCACCGGCGGACGGCCCACCCGACACCCGCACCAACGACTCGCGGCTCGTACGCTCACTGCTCTGGGGCGGATGCGCAGGGCGGGACCCCAGAGAGCAATGTGACACGGGTCACGGGAACTCGGTCTGTTCGCCCCGCAGTTAAAGGGGGTGAGCACAGATATGCGTACCCGGGTACGGGCCGGGGATCCGAGCGCCTTCGCCGAGCTGTACGACAGCTACGCCCGGGCGGTCTACAACCACGCGTTCCGCCTCACCGCCGACTGGGCGGCGGCGGAGGACGTCATGGCCGAGACCTTCATGGAGGCCTGGCGGATGCGCGACCGGGTCGGGGCCGAGGGCGGCTCCCTGCGGCCCTGGCTGCTGGGCGTCGCGACCAACGTCGCCCGCGGCCACTACCGAAGCAACCGGCGCTACCGTGCCGCCGCGATCGCCGCCGCGGAGGCCGAGACCACGCTGCCCGATCACGCCGAGGAGGTCGCGGGCCGGCTCGACGACCGCCGGCGCATCGCGGCCGCGCTCCGCGCACTCGCCCTGCTGCGCAGACCCGAGCGCGAGGTCCTGACGCTGTGCCTGTGGGAGGGCCTGGAGTACACGGCGGCCGCCGAGGCGCTCGGGATCCCCGTCGGCACGGTCCGCTCCCGCCTCTCCCGGGCCCGCGTGAAGCTGCGCCGGCTGACCGAAGCCGAGCTGGCGGGACCGCCCGTCCAACTGGCAAGAAAAAAACGGGAACTCGCCCCGCTGGATCGCCAGACAAGAGGAGAACGTAACCACGCGATCCGGCCCGTATCGGAAGGAAACCGATGAAAGCGACCCCGTCCCGGCAGAGTCCGGCCGAGTGGGAAGAGACCGCACTCCTCCTGCCTCAGACGGCGCGCGAACTGCCGACGGGCCGTCACCAGTTCCACAAGGAGCGCCTGATGGCTCACATCGAGCAGGACATCCAGCAGAACAACCACACGGCGACGGCCACCGCGCCGCAAGCCCGCCCGAAGACCGGGCGATTCCGCCTGCTCCGCCCGGCGATCACGCTCCCCGCACTGGCCTGCGCCCTGGCCGGCGCGGTCGTCGCCACGTCGGTAATGAACGATGGAGACGGCGTCCGGCAGGGCGGCGTCGCCACCGGTCCCGCCCTCACCACCCAGCTCGGCACCCCGACCACCAAGGGCGTCCCGCAGCTGCTCGACCAGATCTCCCTCGCGGCGGCCGAGACCGGCAACTCCGCCGTCAAGCCGGGCCAGTACGTCTACATCGAGTCGAAGATGGCCGAGACCTACATACGGCACGACGGCGACAAGGTCAGCCTGGCCAGCCACGCGCTGCACAAGCGCCAGATCTGGGACTCCGCCGACGGCACCAAGGGCTGGCTCATCGACCCCGCTGTCAACCACGACCCGGCGGGGGAGACGCTGTCCCTGCCCGACGAGCTGGGCAACACACCGAAAGCCACCCTCAACGCGCCCTCGTACGACTTCCTGGCCAAGCTCCCCACGGATCCCGACAAGCTGCTGGCGATGATCTACAAGGCGAGCGAGGGCCACGGAAACAGCCTCGACCAGCAGGCGTTCATCACCATTGGCGATCTCCTGGGCGAGTCCTACCCGCCTGCGGAGCTCTACTCGGCGCTGTTCAAGGCTGCTAAGAAGATCCCCGGAGTCGTCGTCGTCCCGGATGCCAAGGACGCGCTCGGCCGGCCCGGAGTGGCGGTGGCCCGCCTGGACGAGACCGGTGGCTCCCGCGAGGAGTGGATCTTCGACAAGAAGACCCACGTCTTCCTCGGCGAGCGCGAAGTCCAGGTGAAGGAAACCACCGAGGACGGCGGCCTCCTCAAGCCCGGCACGGTCAAGTTCACCAGCGCCATCGTCAAGCGCGCGATCGTAGACGGCATGAAGCAGCTCCCCACCCAGAACGGCTGACGCCTCCACCGGTGCCCCGGCCGCGCCCCGCAGGGGGAGTGCCGGGGCACCAGCGTGCCGGTGTCCGTCAGATGCCGTTCGGTGCGCTCCGGTTGTCGAAGTTACCGGTGAGTTGTTTCACAGGCGGTGGGCCGATCGTCAGCGGAACCGCGGGTGGGAGGCCCGTCGTGAACTACTCACGTCGAAGACACCGGCACTCCGCCGGACTGACCCAGGGGGACTTCCACTCATGCGTCTGCGTACCGCCACCCTCGCGACGGCCGCTGTATTCGTCGCCGGCCTCAGCCTCACCGCCTGCAATTCGGGCGATGACGATGCCAAGACCGGAGATACCTCCAGCCCGGTCGCCACGGCGTCGTCGAAGGCCCCCGCCACCGCTGCCACGTCCACGGGCAAGCCGGGTGGCACCCAGGCACCTGCGACCGCGACCGGCTCGTCCGGCTCCGGATCCGGCGGCGGCGTCAGCGCGTGCACCACGAAGACGACCACCGTCCAGTTCATCGCCTCGGCCGCGCACGCCAGCGAGTCGGAGCCCGCTGCCGCCACCGTCAAGGTCACCAACACCTCGGGCAGCACCTGCACCATCGTGGGCGCAAGCGCCTTGACCGCCAAGGACGACCAGGGCAAGGCCAACCCCATCGAGACCGACAACGCGGCTGCTGGCACCGACGCCGTCGACATCGCCCCCGGCGCCTCAGCCACGGCCGATGTCCTCTACACGGACCTCAACTTCGAAGGCAGCCAGTCCGCCCGCGAGGTCTGCGCAGTACAGGCCTCCAAGGTCGCGATCGCGCTCCCGAAGGACATCGCACGCACCGTCAAGGTCACCAAGGCGAATGGCTCGGCCGGCGTCTTCAACGTCTGCACCAAGGACGTGAAGTTCGGCGCCTTCCACTCCTAGGACCGGGACTACGCCTCGCAGTTCCTGGGGTCGGCGCCAGCGGTCTCGGCGACGTACTCCTCACGTCGCCGACAACCCCTGCCGGACCGCGGCCCCGGGTGGTGCTGCACCTGCTCGCCACCAGGGTCCCCTGCCAAGAACTCGGTCAGGACACCGCCCTGCACCAACTGCCCGTACTGGCGTTGCGGGCATGGTGCCCCAGACCGAAGGGGGCGACCCCTCCTGACAGTTGGCGCTGGCCGCCTCGGCGGTCCCCGAACGGGTGAGCGGCCGACCGCCAGGCGTCGCGAGACGCGCCTTCGGAAACCGGCGGGAGCGAGGTGCTATTACGCCGTAATAGCGACGGCGCGGGCTCCGGCGGGGGAGGGGCGGTCCCTGAACAGGTCCCAGCACGGCGGATGAGCAGCATGAGGCCGCCCGACGTGGTGACCTCGACCCCTGCAATGCGCGAACTGCGCGCCCCGAGTGGCCCGTTCGCGTACAGCTGAGGGTGGTTGCGTTGCCACACGCTGGGGCCGGTGCAGCAGCAGGTGGCCGGGTTGGTAGCTCCTGCGCGCCGGGCATCGGGCGCCCTCGGGGATATTGCGGGATGGCGGCGCCTTCGCGCGCCCGTCCCGGTGATGAGCGGCTGCTGGCCGGGCCGACGGCACAGGAGCGGGTGAACAGCCGGTCGAATTCATCCAGAGTGATGATGTTCGGCACGCGGCTGACCTCCTTGGGGCCGAAGTCGACGAGCAGTTCACGCGGGACCATGATCGGGACTTCGTTCTCTCCGAGGTGTTGCAGGCGGGCGATGTCGTCAGAATGGTGAGCGCCGGCCCGTGGACGATCACTTCGCCGGTGTCGAGGTCCTCGTGGACGGCGGGGCAGCCGTTCACGCCACTGCCGGTGCCGTTGAAGCGCAGGCGACGCGCCGTGATCAGTTCCTTTCGCCGGATTTTTGATCAGCTTGACGTCAGGGTGCGAATCCCGGCTATGACCACCATGCGGCTGCGTGAGAAAACTCCGGCATACATCACTGCTACCCGAGAATATCCGCGCATAGTGCCTGTTCCTCTCAACTGAACTGCGCTGAAGCTGAGTTCATGGTGACAGGGAAGCAAGCCGCGGACACAACGGATGTCACAGCGGCCGCGGACACTCCGTGGGACGGGCTGACGGCAGCAGGGAATGCGCTGCCGTCTCCGAGGGCGGCCGCAACATCGACGTCACTGAACCCGATTACACACGGCCGTGTGCGCCAAGACCCCGCCCCTCGACGGTCCGAGACCATCCGGAAGAGGTGCGCATGAACGCGTACATGCCCCAGATCGATGACCTGGTGTGGGATGACAGCACACGCAAGGTCGGCCGGATCATGGACCACGTCGGCCCCCATTGGCAGCTCAAGCCGCCCGGCGGCGGCCGCGAATGGGACGCACACGGTCCGCTGCGACCCGCCACACCGGCCGAACAAGAGTCGGCTGACGTCGCCCGGTTAACGCCCAGGCTCGCAGCGAGGCACCGTGAGTGCGCCGACCAAGACTGACCAGCCGCCGCTCTCGGCAGAATGCACACTGGCCCAGCGCCCGGACTACAAAGATGTGTACGGTGAGTGCGTGCACACAGACACAGGACGTGCCGCTGCCACACTCGCACGGCGTGCTTCTGGTGCGCCGCTGCGGCTGTGTCTGTCACCGGCGGGGCGAAGCTCGGTGAGCACCAGCTTGCGCGCGACTGCGATGAGGAGACCGCCAACGCGCATGAGGTCATTGCATGGGTAGGGGCCCGGCGCGCCACCGCCATTCCAGGCCGGCTGAGCGCGTCTCCGTTGCTCCGGATTGCCGAAGTGACCGGTGCCCCCTTGGATGGGGGGCTGGTGATTGTCGAACTTCGGGCGCCCTGCGGGGCTGATCCGGCACCACGGATGGAAGCGTTTCGGAACAGGGCTACTGCCATCCAACATTCGAACTTATCGGACTATCCGGGAAGTTCGGCAGAAAAGCGAAGCTCAGAACCGGCCCGCGCACGCCCGAACTCAGAGCCGCCGGTATGGCATGACCTTTGATCACCTCGCAGGCCGTCAGAGTGGCGCACAGGGCTTTTGGATCTTGGAAATGACTGCCGAGGGGTATCCGGACGGGTGAACGGCCCCCCGTCCGCGGCGCATGACGCCCCCTCCGGACCATCGGTTCCATGAGTCAGGAAACCCTCGGGAGTGAGCTATTACGCCGTAATAGCGACAGCGCGCGCTTCTGAGGCAGCGGAGGGGCAGCGTTTGCGTATCCGATCGTGGAGTGGGGGAGGGGTGGTTGCTGACCAGTCAAGTACGCCACCTCTCAGAAACCGTCTTTGAACTCCCGCAAGCCCGTGTCGCCAGTGTTGGAGAACGCTGACGACGCCTCTTTCGTCCTGTGTCGGGAGGGTGGAAGAGGCTCACTATGTGCATACCGGAGTCGGGGACGTCCAGAGACAGCTGTGGCGGTCAAAGCTACTGAAAAAGACGCGAGTTGGGGCGGAGATCGGCAGCTCGGCGTCATGGGTGTCTCTCGTGGACAACGGGGAAAGCTTCGTGCCGCAGCCGGTATTGGCCAGCCGATCTACCGCCGTATCGACAACCCGACCGCCGGGATACGTGGCGGTCTGGGCGGAACTTACGGAGTGACAGCGGGACACCGATGCAAACATTTTCAACGCGATCGAGCACGCACTGTGACGTAGAAGATCGTGGTGGCCATTCCACGGCATGGAACCGGACAAACAACGGAAAGTTCGCGCCACGGATCTTGCGTGGCGCCTGTGAAACCCCTGAGGATGAGCGGCGGTGAAACACATGTTCGAATTTTCCTCAGGAGGAAAAGTAAAGACACGTGTTCTGTTCCCGCTGCTCGCCACGGCGGCACTGTTAGCGCCGGCTGCCACGGCGTCGGCCGACACCGACGCCCGTCACGTCTCGGCGCGCCCCGCCGCCCTGAGCCCCGACGCCTGCAAAGACAAGGACAAGGGCCACATCGTCAAGTGGTACTCCCCCCACGTCCCCTTCGCCCGCGTCCCGCTGCGGTGCGGTCAGGTCGACGACAGGGGCCGGGGATTCGGCTTCCGCAAAATCCGCGCCAAGCACTGGGAGCCCTTCGTCGACGAGGAGATCGCCAACACCCTCGCCCACTACAGCTCCACCTGGCAGCAGGACGCCAACACTCGGGTCTTCGTCCTGAAAGACCTGCCGCCGTGCGAGTCGGGCCAGTACCGCGTCGTCGTCTCGTACCTGAACTACGGCTCGACCGGGATCAAGGGCATCATCACCGCCTACCACGAGTCTCTCCCCGGTGTCACCAAGCGCTGCTGAGCCGTACCCTGCGTCCATGACGTTCTCCAGCGCGGACGCAGCCCGGCGTACTGCCGTCGCCCTGGAAGGCCGCATGGTGACCGATCCGACGTGGGGCGTTGTCACCGTCACCGACGTCGAGGCCGACGGAACCTGCTGGCCGATCCAGGTTGCTTTTTCGGCGGCCGGCCGACGCTGGGAGACAGCATTCGAGATCGGCGACGTCGCAGACGAGCGAGAGCCACTGCCCGAGAACTTCGGTGAGGATCAGGCGCAGGAACTGGCGTCGCTAGCGGTCACCTGGGTCTTGGAATGTCTCGCAGCGTGAGAGGAGCCCCCGTCGACCCCATGAGGCCGGCGAGGGCTTCGTCTCGTCTACAAGAGGGCAGAGGCGTGGAGATTCACGTTCAGGCGGTCGACGTGGAGAAGATCGTGCAGTTCTGGGCGGGGATTCCCGGTCGAACATCAACCCGTACGGCACTTTCCACCTCGACATGGACAAGCGCCTCGACCTGCTGCCCGCTACGGTGCCTGGCGCGCGCCACGCGGCGGATGGCAGGACCCGTGCAGCGGGCGAGGCGTGGGTCTTGAAGCTGCCGGCCTTGTTGTCGTTGAACGAGTCCACCTGGCGCACCTTGGTCCACGGCTTCGATTCGCAGACTGGAGCTCGACGGTTGGGCGGGACATCTTCCCCATCGGTCAGCTCGAGGAGGGCCGATTCTTCCTCGGTATCGACGAGACCAGCGAGATCTATCTGATCGAGACCTGGGTGGCGACGTTCGGCCCGGCCCAGGAGGCACTGGAGAAGCTCGTCCTAGGTATATCTCCACGGCGTATTGGCTGAGTTCGGTCGCCATGCACGGACGCGGCCGCTGGGTCAGGAGCGGGCGGAGAACGGTCGGCTGTCTGCCCACTCCCAGAAGGCCCTGCCGTTGTTCACCACGCGCTCCATCGCCGTGATCACCTCGGAGGCGTCCATGTCCGGGGGGACATCGACGGCGACGAGGCGCTCACCGCTCCACTCGCTGAGAAGTCCGCTCGTCCTGATCGCGGACTTGATCTGGTCAGTTACCTGCCCGAGGTCAGCGGCCGGCACCGCCGGGATGATCAGCATGCGCAGGGTCCGGTGCCAGGCGGTCTTGACCACCTCCCTGACGTAGTCGTCCTCGGCAAGCAGGACGCTGTCGCCGAGCGCAACTCCGTAGGTGAGGAAGGGGACGCAGGCGACCTCGTAGGTGCCGTCGTTGACGGCCTTGAGCCAGAGCTGTTCGACCTGCCCCTCCAGGCCGAACGGAGCCAGGTCCGCTCGAGCGACGTAGTTGGTCGCTGCTCGTCCGACTGGTTCGTCGTGGACGATGAACTTCATGGCGTGGGCTCCGCTTCAGATTGCGTCGGCCCGTCATCATGCCCCAGTCGATCAACGTCGCCGAGCTGGGGGTAACCCACCTTCGGAACGGTCAAGGCATCGGCTGGCGCCGTCGCGGTAGCGGACTCACCTTCGCTGAGCCCGCCAAAGGCCCGATGGCATCTGCGGCCGGTCTCCGAGACCTCACGGCCCGACCGCAACAGAACCTTCCTCTCCCTTGCACAGGTGCGAGACGGCTCATAGGGGCAGAGCGCGGGTGCGGACTGCCGATTGGGGAGGCCCTCAATACGGCAGAGCAAGGTGACCGACGGCGACATGGATGTACGAGTCTTGGCCCTGAGGAAGTTCGGGCGGCTGCATGGTGGTGGGGCCCCGTCGGGTGGACGGTGCGGTCAGGCGGCCTGGCCGAAGCCGGCTACGGCCAGGTCCTGCTCGCGAGCTTGTGCGTGCTGGAGGAGCGTACCGAGACGGCCCAGTTGAGGTCTTCGTCTGCGCCTGCCCGGGCGATCAAGGCGGTGAAGACCTACTCCCACGTGCCGTCGACGGTGTGGCCGTCGTCCAGGGGGACCGGCATGTGGAGTATGCGGACCAGCTGCTCCAGCCGGTGCGCCCTGCGACCGCGGGGCAGCTCCAGGGCAACAGCGCGAACTCATCGCCCCCGACGCGCCCGACGGCGGACGGCGTGCCACAGCAGCCTCTGCGACGTTGCCGCGGGGTTCCGGAGTCCATGCGGCCGGCCGCAGGTGGACCAGGTGCTTCGCTTTGTACTCAAGTGAGGAGAGCGAACCGGTACAAGCCCCCCTCGCCTGCCATCACCAGTTCCTGAGCGGCACCCCAGGCGCAAGTGAGCAGCGCCCCCTCGGCTCGCGTAAGAGCCACGGTGCGTTGTGTTGCGATATCCCAGATCCGTACCGTCTGGTCGCGGCCCGTGCTGGCGAGCCG
>NZ_JADDRL010000191.1 GCF_021538895.1 Streptomyces olivochromogenes
CCCACCCGTCGGGGCCGCCAACGGTCACGGCACCACCACGATCTTGCGGCCCACCCCCGCCGCGAACTGGTCCAGCGCGTCCGGGTACCGCTCCAGCGGAATCCGGTCGCTGATGAAGACCTCCGGATCGAGCACCCCGTTCGCGAACAGCTCCGCCGCCCGCTCGAAGCTGTGCAACACCGCCATCGAGCCGGTGATGGTGATCTCCTGGTTGTACACGCGGTACGGGTCGATGGTCACCCGGGTCTCGTAGTCGGCCACTCCGAACTGCAGGAACGTGCCCGCCTTGGCCACCCGGTCCAGGCCGTCCTGGATCGCCGCCGCGTTGCCCGTCGCGTCGACGACCACGTCCCAGCCCTGCGGCCGGTCCAGGTGGTCGGCGTTCTCGGCGCAGGCCGAGACACCGAGCCGCAGGGCCGTCTCCAGGCGGGACGGGTTCACGTCCACGACGTCCACGCTCGCCGCGCCGGTGCGCTTGGCCAGCTCCAGCATCATCAGGCCCATGGTGCCGGAGCCGTAGATCAGCACATGGGCGCCCAGCCGGCTGCGGAGCACGTCGTAGCCGCGCACCGCGCACGACAGGGGTTCGATCAGCGCCGCGTCCTGGGTGCGGATGTGGTCGGGCAGCCGGACGCAGTTCGCCACCGGCGCCAAGGCGTACCGCGCCGCTCCGCCGGCGGTGGTCACGCCGATCGCGGCCCACCGCTCGCAGAGGTTGTTGTGGCCGGTACGGCAGTACCGGCACTCGTAGCAGTACAGCGACGGGTCCACCGCCACCCGGTCGCCGACCGCGACCTCCGTGACCTGGCTGCCGACGCCCACCACCTGGCCCGCGAACTCGTGCCCCGGGACGATCGGCAGCTTGGGCGCGAACTCGCCCTGGAGGATGTGGAGGTCCGTGCCGCACAGCCCGCAGGCCGCCACCTCCACGACGACCTCGCGCGGGCCCGGCGTCGGGTCGGGGACCTCGGCGACGACGGCGCGGCCCACGGACTCGATGACGGCGGCCTTCATTTCACGGCTCCCAACGACAGGCCCTGGACCAGCTTGTCCTGGGCGGCGAACCCCGCGGCGAGCACCGGCAGGGAGATGACGAGCGAGGCGGCGCACACCTTCGCCAGGAACAGGCCCTGGCTGGTGATGAAGCCGGTCAGGAAGACGGGCGCGGTCTCGGCGACCACGCCGGTGAGCACCCGGGCGAAGAGGAGTTCGTTCCAGCTGAAGATGAAGCAGATCAGGGCCGTGGCGGCGATCCCGGGCAGGGCGATGGGGGCCACGACCCGGGCCAGGATCGTCGGCAGCCGGGCGCCGTCCACCCGCGCCGCCTCGATCACGGCGACCGGGACCTCGGCGAGGAACGACTGCATCATCCACACCGCGATCGGCAGGTTCATGGAGGTGTAGAGGATGACCAGGAGCCAGATGTTGTCCAGCATTCCGGCGTTCTTCGCGAACAGGTAGATGGGCAGCAGGCCCGCCACCGCCGGCAGCATCTTCGTGGACAGGAAGAAGAACAGGACGTCCGTCCACTTCCTCACCGGCCTGATCGACAGGGCGTACGCGGCCGGCAGCGCCAGCAGCAGGACGAACAGGGTCGACGCCAAGGACGCCACGGTCGAGTTGATCAGCGCGGGCCAGGGGCTCGCGCCGCCGCCGGTGCCGAAGAACTCGCGGTAGCCGTCCAGGGTGAGGGAGGCGGTGAAGGACGGCGGGTTGGTCGCCGCGTCCGACTCGGAGTGGAAGGACGTCAGCGCCATCCACGCGATGGGCAGGAAGAACAGGATTCCCGCCAGCCAGGCCACCAGGCCCAGACCGGCCCCCTTGCGGCGGCGTACGGGTACGGCCATGGCGCTCATGCGCGGGACACCTCCTCGCGGAACAGCGACGACACCACCCGCAGGGCGAAGGTCGCGATGATGATCGAGCCGATGACCACGAGGACGCCCGCGGCCGAGGCGAGGCCGTTCTCGTGGGCCTGGTAGAAGCTCTGGTAGACGATGTAGGGGAGGTTGGCGGTGCCCAGGCCGCCGGACGTGATCGTGAAGACCGCGTCGAAGTTCTGGACGATGTAGATCGAGCCCAGCAGGGCGCCGAGTTCGAGATAGCGGCGCAGGTGCGGGAGCGTGAGGTGGCGGAAGACCTGCCAGTCGTTCGCGCCGTCCACCCGCGCGGCCTCGATCTGCTGCTGGTCGCGGCTCTGCAGGCCGGAGAGCAGGATCAGCATCATGAAGGGCGTCCACTGCCACACCAGGGAGGCCTCGACCGCGAGCAGCGGGGTGCGGGAGATCCAGTCCGGCTGGGGGCCGCCCACATAGTGCAACAACCCATTGAGCAGGCCGTATTCAGGGTTGTAGAGCACATGCTTCCAGAGCAGGGCCGCGGCCACGGGCACGACCAGGAACGGGGCGATGAGGAGCGTGCGCACCACGCCCCGGCCGCGGAACCTGCGGTCCAGGAGCAGGGCGAGGGCGAGGCCCAGGACCAGGCTGACCAGCACCACGGCCACGGTGAGCAGCACCGTCGTCCACACCGAGTGGCGCAGGTCGGCGTCGGTCAGGACCTGGTGGTAGTTGTCGAGGCCGGTGAAGTGGCGGGCCTTGGGGTAGAGGGCGTTCCAGTCGAAGAAGGAGATCACCAGCGTGGCCACGAACGGCAGCTGGGTCACGGCGATCATGAACAGCAGGGCGGGCAGCAGCGGGGCCCGGGTGGCCCAGGCGCGCAGGCGGGCCGAGGGCTGCCGCGGTGTCCGTACGGACGGAGTGGCGAGCGGGGCTGTCGTCGTGGCGGTCATCGTCCCTCGTACTCCTTGGAGATGTTCTCGGCGAGTTGCTGGGACTTCTTCAGGGCCGCGTCGACGGACTCGCGTCCGGCGATGGCCGCGCTGATCTCCTGGGAGACCTTGGTGCCGAGGTCGGTGAACTCGGGGATGCCGACGAACTGGATGCCGGGCGCGGGGCGCGGCTGCACGCCGGGGTCGCCGGGCCGGGCGTTCTCGATGGCCTCCTTGGTCATGTCCTGGAAGGCGGCCGCCTCCTTGCGGTAGGCGGCGTTGGAGTACGTCGACGCGCGCTTGCCCGCCGGGACGTTCGACCAGCCGCTGGTGTCGCCGACCAGCTGCTCGTACTCCTTGCCGGACGCCCAGGACACGAACTTCCAGGCCTTGTCGGGGTTGCGGGAGGCCTTCTGGATGCCCCAGGCCCAGGTGTAGAGCCAGCCGGAGGACTCGGTCCTCTCGACCGGGGCGGGTGCGTAGCCGAGCTTGCCCTTGACCGGGGAGTCGGCCGCCTCCAGCAGGCCCGCGGCGGAGGTGGCGTCATACCACATGGCGACCTTGCCCTGGGTCATGTTGTTGAGGCACTCGGCGAAACCGGACTGGGCCGCGCCCGACTCTCCGTGCCGGCGGACGAGGTCGACATAGAACTTCGTCGCCTTTTCGAACTCGGGGGAGTCGAGGCGGGCCTTCCAGTCCTTGTCGAACCAGGTGCCGCCGAAGGTGTTCACGACGGTGGTGAGCGGCGCCATCACCTCGCCCCAGCCGGGCAGTCCGCGCAGACAGATCCCCTTCATGCCGGACTCGGCGCCGTCCGCCCTCGCCGCGAGGTCGGCCACCTGGGTCCAGGTCGGGTGCGCGGGCATCGTCAGGCCCTTCTCGGCGAACACGTCCTTGCGGTACATCAGGAAGGACGACTCGCCGTAGAAGGGCTGCCCGTAGAGCTTGCCGTCGTCGCCGGTCAGGGACTGGCGCATCGGCTTGAGGACGTCCTGTTCGTCGTACGCCCGGTCCTTGGCGACGTACGCGTTCATGTCGTGCAGCCAGCCGTTGCGGGCGTAGATGGGTATCTCGTAGTTGCTCAGGGTCGCCACGTCGTACTGGCCGGCCTGGTTGGCGAAGTCCTGGCTGATCTTGTCGCGGACGTCGTTCTCGGGCAGGACGGTGAAGTTGACCTTGATGCCGGTCTCTTTGGTGAAGTGGGCGGCGGTGAGTTTCTGCAGTTCGGTCATCTGCGGGTTGTTGACCATCAGCACGTTGATGGAGTCGCCGCCGGAACCGGACCCGCCCGCCCCGGCCCAGCAGCCGGTGAGCAGCGGGGCGAGCAGCGTCCCTGCGGTGGCCATGGCGAGCGTGACTCGCGGCCTCCGTCGGCTCTGGGTGCGCATGGATCGCTCCTGGATGTATAGGGGCATAAGGGGCATCCCGTGGTGTGGAGCACCCCGGGAGAGTGCCGTCGTAGGAGATTCAGACCCGGATGACCTGTGGACCCAGCAACGAGTACCGGTGGGCCTCGGTCGCCGGGAGCAGCGTGCTCGTCACGATCGCCTCCAGCGTGCCGACCTCGGTGAACCGGCAGAAGCTGACCGCCCCGAACTTGGTGTGCACGCCCGCGAAGACGGTGCGCCGCGCTGCCCGGACGGCCTGGGCCTTGACCTCGCTGACCGCCGGGTCGGGGGTGGTCAGGCCGTGCTCGCGGGAGATGCCGTTGGCGCCGATGTAGGCGAGGTCGACGACGAAGCCGGCCAGCATCTTCGTTGTCCAGTGGTCGACGGTCGCCAGCGTGCCGGGGCGGACCCGGCCGCCGAGCAGCAGCACGGAGGTGTTCTCGGCCTCGGCGAGGGCGCCGGCGACCGGCAGGGACGCGGTGACCACGGTCAGCGGTCGGTGCGTCGGCAGGGCCTCGGCGATGAGCTGCGGGGTGAAGCCCTCGTCGACGAAGACCGTCTCCGCGTCCCCGAGCAGCTCGGCCGCGGCGGCGGCGATGCGGCGCTTCTCGGGGACGTGGCTGGTGGCGCGGAAGGCGAGCGTCGTCTCGAACCCGGCGCTCTCCACGGGGTAGGCGCCGCCGTGGGTGCGGCGCACCAGGCCGTGGTCCTCCAGGGCGCGCAGATCGCGCCGGATGGTCTCCTTGGCCACGCCCAGGCGGTCGGCGAGCGTGGTGACGTCGACGGCGCCGGTGGCGCGCGCGGCCAGCACGATCTCGCGCTGGCGTTCTTCCGCCGTCCTGGTGCTCATGTCGTCACCCGCTTCCCTGTGGAGCTGCCCGTTCGGGCCATGGGGGAAGTTCTACAGCGGGCGCGCGGCGCTGACCAGGTCTGTTCCTCATTCGATACTGCCCGTGTCTGCCCGTTTGCCGAGCGCTGTGCCCGGCTCGGACCTGCGCCGCTGCCCCGTCGCGCGTGGGATCGGGCAGCGCGGATGCCCGAATGGGGCGGCGGGCGGGCCCGTTTGGGCGCCCGCCCGCCGTCGAGGGCGATCGTTTCCGCCGCGCCCGCCCGCGTCGGTCGGGTGCCGGCCGGGTCAGTGCGGCCAGATCGGCGGGTCGGTCACGAAGTGCCCGCCCAGGTGGCTGTGCGCGGGGTTCTGCGGGTCCAGCTCGCCCTGCTCGGCGATCAGCTTCTCGGCGTACGGCTCGGAGTCGTCCCGCGGCTCGTAGCCGAGCGCCCGCGCGGTCGTCAGGTCCCACCACAGGCGGGTGTTCGCGGAGGAGCCGTAGACGACGGTGTGGCCGACGTCCTCGGCGGTGAGCGCCGCGTGGAAGAGACGGGCGCCGTCGCCGGGGCTCATCCACACCGAGAGCATCCGGACGCTGGTCGGCCGCGCGAAGCAGGAGCCGATGCGCACCGAGACGGTCTCCAGGCCGTGCTTGTCCCAGTAGAGCTGGGCGAGGTCCTCGCCGAAGGCCTTGGACAGGCCGTAGAAGGTGTCCGGGCGGCGCGGGGTGTCGATCGGGATCAGCGGGTCGGTGCCGCGCGGGGCCGGGGTGAAGCCGACCGCGTGGTTGGAGGAGGCGAAGACGATCCGGCCGATCCCCTCCTCGCGGACCGCCTCGTACAGGTTGTACGTGCCCTCGATGTTCGCCCTGAGGATCTTCTCGAAGGGCGCCTCCAGGGAGATGCCCGCGAGGTGCAGGACCGCGTCGACGCCCCGGACGGCCTCGCGCAGGGCTCCCCGGTCGCCGAGGTCCGCCGTGATCGCGTTCGGCTCGCCCTCGACGGGGCGCACGTCGAACAGGCGCAGCTCGTAGCCGTACTCCGGGAGCAGGTCCCGCATCAGGGTGCCGAGCCCGCCGGCGGCGCCGGTGAGCAGAACGGTGCGGGGAGCGGGCATCCTCAGTCTCCATCCATGGACGGAATTCACATCCGCAGACACGCTAGGGAGCGGTGACGTGCGCAGTCAAGGGTGACGCGGAGCGGGGAAATCCGCCCCCGTGTTGCTCGTTTGCGTGCTTGACCCGCCCTGATGGGCGACCGTAGCGTGGTCGCGTTCAGAAATATGGACGCCGATCAGAGACATGCACCGACAGGGAGCGCTCGTGACGCCAGCCCCTCTCGCCGCCCGACTCCGTTCCCCGAGCGGGCCGCTGTTCTTCCCGGTCACGGCCTACGATCCCGACGGCGCCGTCGACCTCGACGTCTACCGCACCCATGTGCGCCGGGGCGTCGAGGCCGGCGCCGCCGCCGTGTTCGCCTGCTGCGGCACCGGGGAGTTCCACGCGCTGCTGCCCGAGGAGTTCGAGGCCTGCGTACGGGCGGCCGTCGAGGCGGCCGAGGGGCGGGTGCCGGTCGTCGCTGGCGCCGGGTACGGCACGGCGCTCGCCGTCCGGTACGCGTGGCTCGCGCGGACGGCCGGCGCCGACGGGCTCCTCGCCCTGCCGCCCTACCTCGTGCACGCCGGGCAGGAGGGCCTGCTGCGGCACTACCGGCAGCTGGCCGGGGCCACCGACCTGCCGCTGATCGTCTACCAGCGCGACAACGCCGTGTTCACCCCGCACACCGTGGTCGAGCTGGCGCGCACGCAGGGGATCATCGGCTTCAAGGACGGCCTGGGCGACCTGGACCTGATGCAGCGGATCGTCAGCGCCGTCCGCACCGAGGCCCCCGGCGACTTCCTGTACTTCAATGGACTGCCCACCGCCGAACAGACCCAGCTCGCCTACCGCGCCCTCGGCATCACCCTCTACTCCTCCGCCGTGTTCTGCTTCGCCCCCGAGATCGCCCTCGCCTTCCACCGCGCACTGGAGAACGGCGACGAGAACACCGCGCACCGCCTGCTGGACGGCTTCTACCGTCCCTTCGTCGAACTGCGCGCCCAGGGCCGCGGCTACGCCGTCGCCCTCGTGAAGGCGGGCGTACGGCTGCGCGGCCTCGACGTCGGCGAGGTACGACCTCCCTTGCACGAGCCGAGCGAGGATCATGTGAAGCAGCTCGCTCAGCTCGTCGAGCGCGGGTACGCGCTGCTGGAGGAGGACGCATGAAGGCCTCGGCATTCGTCTATCCCTGGGACGTCAACGGCGACCCGGAGGCACCCGCGCGGATCGCCGCGCTCGGCGCGGACCAGGTGACCCTGGCCTCCGCCTACCACTCCACACGCGCGCTGACCCCGCGCCACCCCCGCCACCGCATCGTCACCGCCGAGCACGCGGCCGTGCTCTACCCCGCCGACGACCGCTGGGCGGACCGCGCCCTGCGCCCGTACCCGGCCGGCGACTGGGCCCCCGGAGACGCGTACGGCGAGGCGGCCGAGGCGCTCACGGCGGCCGGCCTCGACGTGCACACCTGGGTCGTCCTCGCGCACAACTCCCGGCTGGGCACCGACCACCCGCAGACCTCCGTCGTCAACGCCTACGGCGACCGCTACCCGTGGGCGCCGTGCATCGCGCAGCCCGCCACGCGCGCGTACCTGCTGGACCTGGCCGCCGAGGCCGCTGTACGGCCCGGCGCGCGCGGCACGGAGCTGGAGTCCCTCGGCTGGTATGGGCTGGCGCACCTGCACGCCCACGACAAGACCGCCGGGGTGGGCCTCGGGGACGTCGGCCAGTACCTGATGTCGCTGTGCTTCTGCCCCGCCTGCGGCGCGGGCTACGCGCAGATCGGCCTGGACTCCGGGGAGCTGTCGGCCGCCGTGCGCACCGCCCTGGAGCCGCTGTGGCGGGGCGCCCCCGACGACGGGGGCTGGGCGGCGGTGGAGAAGCTGCTCGGCGAACCGGCGGCCGCGGCCACGCGCGCGTGGCGCGACGAGACCGCCCGCGGCCTGCAGACGGACGCCGTCGCCGCCGTCCGCGCCGCCGCGCCCGACGGCTTCCAGGTGCTCCTCCACGCGGACCCGGTCTCCTACCACTGCGGCGCCAACGCGGGCGTGGACCCCGCGCACGCCCTGTCCTTGGCGGACGGCGTGGTCGTGCCCTGCACGGGCGGACCTGACCTGCTCACGCCCTTCGCCGAACGGGCCCGCGAGGACACCGTGCTGGCCGCCAACCTCACCGTGGTCTCCGGGCTGGGCGGCAGCCCCGGCACCCTGGCGGCGGACGCGGCGCGGGCACGCGACCTCGGCGCGACGGAACTGCGGCTGTATCACGCCGGGTTGGCGTCGGACGCGGACCTGTCGGCGGTACGGGAGGCGCTCGCCGCGCTCTGAGCCAGGACGGCGGCCGTCACGAGGAGCGCGAGGCCGAACAGGGCCAGGAGCAGCCGGTGGTCCACCGCGTCGGCCAGGCCGGCGCCGAGCGCCAGACCGATCACGTTCGGCGTGAAGAGCAGCGTGCCGGCGGTCGCGCTCACCCGGCCCAGCAGCGGCCCGGGCGTCTCGCGCTGGACGGCGGTGAGCGCGGCGATCAGCACGCACGGCAGCCCCAGACCGATCGCCGCGCCGCTCACCAGCGCCACCGCGGTGGACGGGACCGCCCGCGCGGCCACCGCGACGGCCAGCAGCGCGATCCCGCCCGCCGCGAACCGGCGCGCCCCCAGGAGGCGCAGCGCGGGTCCGGAGACCAGCCCCACCGCGACCGATCCCGCCCCCTGGACGGCGTACAGCACACCCGCGTAGGCGGGGGCGCGGCCGAGGCCGTCCACCACGGCGTACGTCATCGTGCCGTTCAGGGCGGCGAAGAACATGGTCGTGCCGCCGGCCAGGACCAGCGGGCGCAGCCGGGGATGTCCCCACAGGTGACGGGCGCCCTCGGCGGTCTGTTCCCGCCAGGCGCCGGCGGGCCGGTCCTGCGGCACCTCGTCGACCCGCAGGAGAGCGCACAGCCCCGCGGCCAGCGCGAAGGTGACCGCGTCCAGGAGCGCGACGGCCGCTCCTCCGTACGCCGTGTACAGGCCCGCCCCGGTCAGCGGGGCCACCAGCTTCATGCCCTCGGTGGCGGTCGTCCGCAGCCCGTTGAAGTCGCCGAGGAGGCCGGGGTCGACGGCGGCGGCGACGAGGGCCGACTCGGCGGCGTCGTGCACCACGCCGATGGCGCCGTACACGAACAGCACGGCGAACAGCAGCCACACCCCGGCCGCCGAGCGGACGCAGAACAGGCTCAGCAGGAGCGCGCCGAGGCCGAGGTCGGCCCGGATCAGCAGGGGCTTGCGGCGGACGCGGTCGGCGAGGGCGCCGAGCGCCGGGCCGGCCAGGGTCGGCGCCCACATCGCGAGCATGCACAGCGCGGCCGCCCCGTTCGAGCCGGTGAGGTCCTTGACCCAGATCCCGGACGCCAGCCACAGCGAGGACGTCCCGAAACCGGACACCACCACGCCCGCGAGATACAGCCGCGCGTTGCGGTCCCGCAGGACGCGCGTCGGAGTCCCGTTGGTTGTCATGCCTGGTCATCGTGGTTCTAAGGCGTGCCGGGCGGCATCGGGCAGGTGCCCTAGGTCCTGTCGTCAAACTCGCGTCGTCCGCCCGAAGGGCGGGCCTCGCGGCGTCATGGGGGTCCCCCTGCTCGAAGAGCTTGGGGGAGCGTGCATGGCGTCGCGGGCCAGACGGGAGTTTGACGACAGGGCCTAGAGATCGCCGATGAGTTTTCGGGCGCCGGCCGGTCCACCCTGGGTACGGGCACCGCACCCTCGAAGGAGCAACGGATGAGCGACACGATCTTCGACCTCGGCCCGCAGACACGCGCGGTGGCGCGGCTGGCCGAGCGCGTGCGCGATGACCAGCTGGCCGCCGCCACGCCGTGCCCGGACTACCCGGTGCGGGCCATGCTGGGCCATCTGATCGGACTGTCCGTGGCCTTTCGCGACGCGGCCCGCAAGAACCTGGGCGCCACGACCGACACCAGCCCGAACAGCCACCTGCCGGACATCGGGCCGGGCTGGCGCGAGCAGCTGCCCCAGGTGCTCGACGACCTCGCCGAGGCCTGGCGGGACCCCGCCGCCTGGACCGGCATGACCCGCGCGGGCGGCGTGGACCTGCCCGGCCGGGTGGCGGCCGCCGTCGCGGCCGACGAGCTGGTGATCCACGGCTGGGACCTGGCCCGCGCGACCGGCCTGCCCTACGAGCCCGACCCCGGCGCCCTGGAGGCGTCCTACGGCTTCCTGCGCGCCGCGGCCGACCCGTCCG
>NZ_JADDRL010000192.1 GCF_021538895.1 Streptomyces olivochromogenes
CGGCGGCTCCCCGCGTGAGACCAGGGGAAGTGGGTCCGTCGGCTCCAGGTGTGGGTCGTCGACCCGGAACGTGCGGACGCGGCCGGGCGGTGAGTCCGGTGTTTCGAAGCGCACCGTGACCCGGCCGAGGCCGCTGCCCTGGACCCAGCCGTGCCCGTGCTCAGCGTGCCGGACGTCATGGCCTGCGGACCAGTGCCGCTCGGCGGCCGCGGGCTCCTCGGCCGCGGGCTCGGCCGCGACCTCTTCCGGCCCCAGGTCACCCCGCTCACCCGCCGCCTGGGCGAAGAGGTCCTCCTGGGTGTAGTCGGCGAGCCCGGACACTCCCACCCCGAGCAACCGCACGCCACCCGTCGTGTCCACGGCCTCCAGCAACCGGGCGGCCGCCTCCCGGACCACCGAAGGATCGTCCGTGGGCCCACGCAACGTCTCCGACCTGGTCAGCGTCGAGAAGTCGTACCGCCGCACCTTCAGCACGATGGTCCGCCCCGACAACCCGGCCCCGCGCAGCCTCCGCACGCACCGGTCGGCCAGCCGCTGCACCTCCAGCCCCACCCTGACCCGGTCGTGGATGTCCACGTCGTACGTGTCCTCGACGGAGACGGACTTGGCCTCCCGCTCGGCGACCACGGGCCGTTCGTCGTGCGCCAGCGCCATGGCGTACAGCGCGTGCCCGTGGGCCTTGCCCAGAAGCCGGACGAGCTCGTCCTCCCCCGCCTCGGCGATCTCCTCGACCGTGGTGATCCCGGCCCGCCGCAGGTGGTCACCGGTGGCCGGCCCCACCCCCGGCAGGGTCCGCACCGACATGGGCGCCAGCAGCGCCCGCTCGGTCCCGGGCTCGATCAGCACCAGCCCGTCGGGCTTGGCCTGCTCGGAGGCGATCTTCGCGAGCATCTTGGAGGCGGCGAGCCCCACCGACCCCGTGAGCCCCGTGACGGCCCGTATGTCCGCGCGCAGCTTCCCCCCGGCCAACCGCGCCGACGCCTCGTCCCAGGCCGTCCCCCCGGCCTCCAGATCCACGAACGCCTCGTCCAGGCTCAAGGGCTCCACCAGCGGGGACAGCTCCCGCAGCAGGGTCATCACCTGCTCGCTGATCGTCCGGTAGACATGGAAGCGCGGCACGAGATACGCGGCGTTCGGCGCCAGCCGACGCGCCTGGGCCATGGGCATCGCCGAATTGACCCCGAAGACCCGGGCCTCGTAGGACGCGGTGGCCACCACCCCTCGCGGCCCGAGCCCGCCCACGATCACGGCCTTCCCGCGCAGGCTCGGCTTGGACGCCTGCTCCACCGAGGCGAAGAAGGCATCCATGTCGAGATGCAGGATCGTGGGCGCGTTTCTCACATCTCCGATGCTGCACCACGCCACTGACAACGCCCCGGAACAAGGCCCCGACGGGCTTGCCCCGTGCCCCGAGGGGCGAGCGCTCAGACCGCCCGGTTGCGCCGCCGCGCCAGCTCGTCCGCGGGGTTGTGCCCGACGAGCGTCTCACCGGTGTCGATCCGCTCCCCGTGCAGCTGGGAGAGCGCGCTCTCCACGTCCCGCCACACCACGCCGACGGCGATCCCGAAGATCCCCTGCCCGCCCTGCAGCAGGGCGTGGACCTCGTCCGGCGAGGTGCACTCGTAGACCGTGGCACCGTCGCTCATCAGCGTCATGCGCTCCAGGTCGCGGAAACCGCGTTCCCTGAGGTGCTGGACGGTCGTACGGATGTTCTGCAGGGACACGCCGGTGTCCAGGAACCGCTTCACGATCTTCAGGACGACGACGTCCCGGAAGCTGTACAGACGCTGCGTACCCGACCCGTAGGCGGGCCGCACGCTCGGCTCGACCAGCCCGGTGCGGGCCCAGTAGTCGAGCTGCCGGTAGGTGATGCCGGCGGCCGCGCAGGCCGTCGGACCGCGGTAGCCGATCTCCTCGGACGTCATGGACGCCGCCCCTCCGCTGCTCGGCACAGCCGTCGGCCGCTGCGGAACGTGGTCGGCCGCGCTGCCGTGAAGCCGGTACGGACCGCTCTCCCCGAAACCGTGTCCGGGGGCACCCCCAGCCGTACCGTCGCCGCTGCTGCTCACGCCGACCTCCGTCCTTGACCTGCCTTCTCGACGGTAGGCAGTCACCAGGGGTGCGTCAACGATCGCCACACTCGGCACGCCGAGTGATAATCACCCTAGGAGTGGTTTCCCGTGCCCCACCGCGGGGAAAGGCTAGCCGAATGCTCTGGCGGGGGGCCGCAGGACGCTCTCAATGGCCGCTGGCAATTGCCCTCTCCACGGCGGCCAAGGGCCGCGAACGAACCGGCACGGACGGCGAGTCCGCGGGGCGGCCGCCCGTCTCACTGACTGCTGGTGCCGAAGTCCTCGGGCGAGATCTGGTCGAGGAACTCGCGGAACTTCTCCACCTCGTCCTCCTGCTCGTCCGGAATCGCGATGCCCGCGTCGTCGAGCACCGTGTCACTGCCGTAGATCGGCGTCCCGGTGCGCAGGGCCAGCGCTATGGCATCGGACGGGCGGGCGCTCACCTCGACGCCGCTGGCGAAGACCAGCTCCGCGTAGAAGACGCCCTCACGCAGATCGGTGATGCGTACTTCGGTGAGCTCCTGACCAACGGCCTCCAGCACGTCCTTGAACAGGTCGTGCGTCAGCGGTCGCGCCGGGGCCATGCCCTGCTGGGCGAAGGCGATGGCCGTCGCCTCCCCCGGCCCGATCCAGATGGGGAGGTACCTGTCGCCTCCCACTTCACGCAGGAGCACGATCGGTTGGTTGGAGGGCATTTCGACCCGGACACCTACGACATCGAGCTCGTTCACACAGCAACCCTAGGCCGTGCCCGGGACGTTTGGGTAGTCGGGCCGGGAACGGTTGCCCGATCCGGCCGCCCATGCACCAGCACCGCTCAAGGCAGCCGCACCCCGAGCGCGGTCTGTACCAGTGCGGCGTGCAGCTTGACGGTCAGCACCGCCAGCTCCTTCGTGCGAGCCTCCGCATGAGCCCTGGTCTGCGGGTTGCGGTGGCGCTTCAGAGGGGCCACCACCTGATCCACGAGCCCGGCCTCGCGGTCGGCGGCGGCCTTCATCACCCGCAGGTGCCGCGGCTCGATCCCGAACCGCCCCAGCTCGGCGACGAGCGAGGCCACGGTGACCGACTCCGCGTCGTACACCCCGTCCTCCAGGGGTGCGATGAGGCCGTACGACTCCCACTCCTGGAGGTCGCGCTCCTCGATCTCGGCGGCCGAGATCAGCTCGGCCCGCCCGATCCGCGCCGCCGTGGGCGTTTCGAGGGGCTCCAGGACGGTCTCCCCGTCCCGCTGACGCCCCACGACCGGCAGCTGTACGGCTTCGCCCCGCGCCATGGCGTCCAGGTGCTCCCGGATGACCTTGAGCGGCAGATAGTGGTCCCGCTGCATCCTCAGGACGTGTCCGAGGCGCTCGACGTCCTCGGTGCTGAACTTGCGGTACCCCGACGGGGTCCGCTGCGGCTCGATGAGCCCCTCCGCCTCCAGGAAGCGGATCTTGGAGATGGTGACTTCGGGGAACTCGTCGCGCAGCACGTTCAGCACCGTGCCGATGCTCATCAGCCCACTGTCCGTGACGGCGGCGCCGTGGCCGGCACCGCCGCTCGGTGATTGAAGCATGGACCTTCCCTGGGGGTGGGTCAGATGCCCTGCCGGCTCGCGTAGAACACCAGCCGGTACTTGCCGATCTGCACCTCGTCACCGTTCGACAGAGCGACCTGGTCGATCCGCTCCCGGTTGACGTACGTGCCGTTCAGGCTGCCCACGTCGGCCACCGTGAACGAGCCGTCCGGGGAGCGCCGGAACTCCACATGGCGGCGCGAGACCGTCACGTCGTCCAGGAAGATGTCGCTCTGCGGATGACGCCCGGCCGTGGTGAGCTCGCCGTCCAGCAGGAAGCGGCTGCCCGAGTTCGGGCCGCGACGCACCACCAGCAGCGCCGAGCCGAGCGGCAGGGCATCCACGGCGGCCTGCGCCTCCGGAGACAGCGCCGGCATCTGCGTCTGACCGGTGACCTCGGCGTCGTAGGCCTCGATACCGGAGATCGAGATCGTGGACGTCGTCTCGGACGGACGCTCCGCGGTCGCCCCGGCACGCAGCGGCGCGCCACAGTTCGAACAGAAGCGGGCGTTCTCCGCGTTGCGGTTACCGCACCTCGTACACACCAGGACCGACATGGACGGATCCTCCTGCCGCGGCTGCCCCGCCGGCGCATTGGACGTATACGGGCCGGAGGCAAACCCTCCACCCGTACTTGAGGTTGACGGTTGCCCGAAACCTATGCCGCCGGACTGGCCAGGGTCAACAGACGGCGCGCCCTGACCTCCGGAAATGTCACCGCCCGGACCAGCGACCTGGTCACGGAACAGCGGGCGCTGGCCCTCTGCGTCAGGCTGTGCGCGATGGCGAGCGGTCGCGTTGTCGCTACCCTCTCGCGCGCTCTTGCCGAACAACTTCGCAAACAACTTCACGGGCGATTCCCCTTGACCGAAACAGACCCGCCCGTGGGGCAGGACGAACCCTGACTGAATACACCGGCCGACCCGGACATCCTTACAACGTCCGTATCCACCAGACAGTTTCCACCACGCACCACCTCTTCGGTGCGCCGACCCCCCGCAACCTCATGCCCTCGCCGGATGTCCCCCATGCACCGTCGGTTCACTGGGAGGACGACCGAGCGTAGTCAGGCTGCTTCGCCGGTCGCAAGGCATCAACAACGATCTTGTCCGACCGCTCCACCGTCACGGTGGCCTGCTCCTTCTCAAGAGTCTGCACCACGCCTCCGGGGATGTTGAGGGCCGGTTCGAGGTCCTGCGGCTTGCCGATGACCTTGAAACGATAGGGGGCGTTGATCTTGTTCCCGTCGACGCTCACGCTCTTGTCGGAGTCGGTCAGATACGTACCGGCGACGACACGCACGTCGTTGACCTGGATCGCCTCCGCGCCGGCCGCGCGCAGCTCCTGGATCGCGTCGAGCAGCATGTCCGCCTGGACCGTCCCCTTCGTGTCGTCGATGGTGATCGTGATGCCCGGTCCCTGCGCGGCCACGGTGCCCGCGAGTACGCCGAGTTGCTTCTCCTTCTCGACCGTCTGTTTGCGGGCCTCCGCGGCCTGGTTCGAACTGTTCCGCAGTTCGTCGCGCTGCTTTTCGAGACCTTGCTTCTCGTCCTCAAGACGCTGAGTACGGTCATCCAGTTCATCGAGGATGCGAACAAGATCTTCCTGGCGGGCACCGCGCAGCGCGCTGTCGCTGTCGCTGTTCGACGCCACCTGCACCGCGAGGCCGAATCCGAGGCCGAACAGCAGCAGGGCGACGATGAGTTGGGCCCGGGTGACGCGCGGCGGCCACAGGCCCTTCACCAGCCGCTGGCGTCCGGTGAGCGCGGCCTCCGGCTTCTCGTCGGCCTCCGGCCCGGCCTCGGGACCCACCGCGGGGACCTCGTCGGGCAGTTCCTTGCGCAGCCTGTTCTCCGGCTGCTCGTCCTGGTTGCTCATCCCACTCACGCCCGGAACACGTGCCGCCGGATCGCCGCGGCGTTGGAGAAGATACGGATACCGAGGACCACCACGACACCGGTGGACAGCTGCGCGCCCACGCCCAACTTGTCGCCGAGGAAGACGATCAGCGCGGCCACGACGACGTTCGACAGGAACGACACCACGAAGACCTTGTCGTCGAAGATCCCGTCGAGCATGGCCCGCAGGCCGCCGAAGACGGCGTCGAGCGCCGCGACGACGGCGATCGGCAGATAAGGCTCGACGACCGCCGGAACCTCAGGTCGAACCAACAGGCCGGCCACGACTCCCACGACGAGGCCCAGTACGGCGATCACGATGTGCCCTTCTCAGTGCTCGGCTGTGCGGTACGTACGATCACACTCGGTGCGGCGGGAAGCCGGAGGTCGGTCTCCGTGGAGATGCCGGTCCGGATGCCGTAGTTCTCGTCCAGGGCGTGCAGATACAGCCCGTCGGCGCTGTTCTGGAACCTGGTGCTCAGCTTCTCCCCGTCCCCCACCGCCAGGACCGTGTAGGGCGGCACCAGCGGTTTGTTGTCGACCAGTATCGCGTCACCCGCGGCCCTGATCGCGGACAGGGCGGTCAGCCGCTGCCCGTTGATGGAGATGGCCTCGGCCCCCGAGGCCCACAGCCCGTTCACGACGCGCTGCATGTCACGGTCGCGCACCCGTCCGGTGTCGGAGAAACCGGAGGTCTCGCGCGGATTGGAGCCGTTACCGCCCGTGGTGGCTTCCTTGGCGTCGTTCACGACGAGCTTGACGCCGGGCCCGTGCACCGCCGTCGCGCCCGACAGGACGCCCATGAGGTCCGTCCGGGCGCCGCCACCGCTCTTGCGGAGCGCCGCCCGCTGCCGGGCGCTCACGTCGTCACGCAGGTCGTCGACGGCGCCTTCGAGCTTGTCCGCAGCCGAGCTCTCCCGGTCGATGCGGTCGATCAGCTCCTGGCGCTCCTTGGCGACGGCGGGCGCCGCCACGCGGGCCTGGGCCGCCCCGACGGTCACGACGAGCGCCGCGAGCACCAGACCGGCGGCGAGGCCGAGCTTCGCCCTGAGGGTCTTCGGCATGCCGCCTTCGCCCTGGGACTTCTTCCGGGCGGCAGCCTCCGCATACCCGTCGTCGAGGCTGTGGTCCATGACGTTGGTGATCAACGACATGGAGGCGTCCGGGCGTGGCGGCCGCGTGGGCTTGCTCCGAACGGGGGGTTGCTGCGGCATGCCGCACATAGTCGCACGTTGCGACCAGTACCTCCGAACGGCCCCTCCGGCGTGCCGGACAGGCCCGCTTGGGGACACTTGTCCGGCACGCACGCGTGCAGAGGTTTTACCGTCCGGCGCTGTCCACAACCGCCGACCACTCGTCGAGAAGGGCCTGGGCAGAGGCGTCGTCCGGCCCCTCGGCCCACAGATGCGTGACCGCCTCGGCCGGGTCGGGCAGCACCATCACCCAGCGCCCGTCGGCCTCCACGACCCGTACACCGTCGGTCGTGTCGACAAAGCGATCTCCGGCCGCCTCGACGACCCGGCGCATCACCAGTCCCTTGACGGCCCACGGGGTCGCCAGGTCCCGCTTGAGGACATGCGCCCGCGGGATCCGGGCGTCGATCTGGCTGAGCGTGAGCTGCGTCCGCGCCACCAGCCCGATCAACCGTACGAACGCCGCCGTACCGTCGTAGACGCTGCTGAACTCGGGGACGATGAACCCGCCCTTGCCGTCACCACCGAAGATGGTCCCCTCCTCACGCCCCACGCGCGTGAGGTCGTCGGGAGAGGTGGTGGTCCACTCGACCTGGGTCCCGTGATAGGCGGCCACCTGCTCGGCGATCCTGGTCGTGGTCACCGGCAGAGCCACCCGCCCGCTGCGCCGCTCGGCGGCCACCAGGTCGAGCATCACCAGCAGTGACCGGTCGTCCTCGATGATGCGGCCCTTCTCGTCCACCAGGGACAGCCGCTCACCCACGGGGTCGAACCGCACACCGAACGCGGCCCGCGAGGACGCCACGATCTCGCCGAGGCGCACCAGCCCCGACCGCCGCATGTCGGCCGTCTCCGTGGGCCTGGACTCGTCGAGGCCGGGATTGATCGTCAGCGAGTCCACACCGAGCTTGCCGAGCAGGCTCGGCAGGACGAGCCCGGCGCTGCCGTTGGACGCGTCCACGACCACCTTGAGCCCCGACTCGGCGACACCGGTCGTGTCGACATTGCGGAGCAGCGAGCCGGTGTACGAGTCGAAGACGCTCGCCGGGAAGTGCAGATCGCCGATCTCACCGGGGAACGCGCGCCGGTACTCCTGCCGCGCGAAGATCCGGTCCAGCTTGCGCTGGCTCGCCTGCGAGAGATCGGCACCCTGCCCGTCGAAGAACATGATGTCGACCGAGTCCGGCACACCCGGAGAGGTCCGGATCATGATCCCGCCGGCACTGCCGCGCGCTGTCTGCTGCCGTGCCACGGGCAGCGGTACGTTCTCCAGGTCCCGTACGTCGATGGCGCTGGCCTGCAGGGCGGAGATGACCGCCCGCTTGAGCGCACGGGCGCCGCGGGAGTGGTCGCGGGCCGTGGTGACGGTGGACCCCTTCTTGAGGGTCGTCGCGTAGGCACCGGCCAGCCGGACGGCCAGCTCGGGCGTGATCTCCACGTTCAGGATGCCGGTCACCCCACGGGCGCCGAACAGATGCGCCTGTCCCCGGGACTCCCAGATGACCGAGGTGTTGACGAACGCGCCAGCCTCGATGGTCTTGAACGGGTAGACCCGGACATTGCCCTGCACGATCGATTCTTCGCCGATCAGGCACTCGTCGCCGATGACCGCGCCGTCCTCGATCCGGGCCGCGCGCATGATGTCGGTGTTCTTGCCGACGACGCAGCCCCGCAGATTGCTGTGCTGGCCTATGTACACGTTGTCGTGCACAACGGCCTTGTGCAGGAAGGCGCCGCTCTTCACCACGACGTTCGACCCGACGACCGTGTGCTCACGGATTTCGGCGCCGGCCTCGACCTTGGCGTAGTCACCCACATAGAGCGGTCCGCGCAGTACGGCATCGGGATGCACCTCGGCACCCTCCGCCACCCACACGCCGGGCGAGATCTCGAAACCGTCGATCTCGACGTCGACCTTGCCCTCCAGGACGTCGGCCTGAGCCTTCACATAGCTCTCGTGCGTACCGACGTCCTCCCAGTAGCCCTCGGCGACAAAGCCGTAGACCGGCTTGCCCTCCTTCATGAGCTGCGGGAACACATCGCCGGACCAGTCGACGGGGACATCGGGTTCGACGTAGTCGAAGACCTCGGGCTCCATGACGTAGATGCCCGTGTTCACCGTGTCGGAGAAGACCTGCCCCCAGGTCGGTTTCTCCAGGAAACGCTCGACCTTTCCTTCTTCATCGACGATGGTGATGCCGAATTCCAACGGATTGGGTACACGCGTCAGACAGACAGTGACCAACGCGCCCTTTTCCTTGTGGAAGTGGATCAGCTCGGTGAGGTCGAAGTCGGTCAGCGCATCGCCGGAGATGACAAGGAAAGCATCGTCCTTCAACGCCTCCTCGGCGTTCTTGACGCTTCCGGCGGTACCGAGTGGCTTCTCCTCGTTGGCATACGTGAGCTCCATTCCGAGCTCCTCGCCGTCTCCGAAGTAGTTCTTGACGAGCGAAGCCAGGAACTGCACGGTGACGACGGTCTCGGTGAGCCCATGCCTTTTGAGCAGCCGCAGCACGTGCTCCATGATCGGGCGGTTTGCCACGGGCAGGAGCGGCTTGGGCATGCTAGAGGTCATGGGGCGAAGGCGAGTGCCTTCACCACCGGCCATCACGACGGCCTTCATGTCGGAAGCGTCCTCCTCCAAGAGACGACGGTCTAGCCGACTTCACCCGTCCAGATTGTCCCGCACTTTTCCGCCGTGGGCCATCGAGCCACTACGTCCGGACAATCGCCGAGCTCAATCGGCCATGGCGTCCGCACGCACCAGTCGGCGGACTTGCACCACGTAGAGCACTCCTGCCCACCAGTAGAGCGTTGTACCCCACCCGGCGAACGCCCATCCGAAAATTGCAGCGAGTGACGAGAACCAGGTGGTGCCGTCACTGAGCAGGAGCAACGGGAAGGCATACATCAGATTGAAGGTGGCTGCCTTCCCGAGGAAGTTCACCTGGGGCGGGGGATAGCCGTGACGCCTGAGGATGCCCACCATCACCAGCAGAACCAACTCTCGCGCCAGCAGCACAGCCGTCAACCAGATCGGCAGGATCTCCCGCCAGGTGAGACCGACCAACGTCGAGAGAATGTAGAGGCGGTCGGCCGCGGGATCAAGAAGCCTGCCGAGGTTGCTGATCTGATTCCAGCGCCGCGCGAGCTTACCGTCGAGGTAGTCGCTGACCCCGCTCAGCGCCAGCACCAGGAGGGCCCAACCGTCGCTCTGCGGACCCCCGAACTCCGGCCTGAGGATCAACCACAGGAAGAGGGGGACGCCGGCGAGCCGCGCCATGCTGAGGATGTTCGGGATGGTGAGGACTCGGTCCGTCTGGACGCGGGTCTCCTGGACCTCCACCCGGGGGCCTCCTGTGGGAAAACGTGCGAACGATGCCCCCTGACCCTACCTCAACGCAAAAAAGCTCTGGCTCCTGGGCTGTATTGCCCAAGAGCCAGAGCTCTAAAGGGA
>NZ_JADDRL010000193.1 GCF_021538895.1 Streptomyces olivochromogenes
CCTGCGGCCGCGGGACCCTGCCTTCAGGCGACGAGCTCGCCGAAGGCGTTCTCCTCGTCACGGCCGAAGCTGAGGACCTCGTCCTCGCGCAGCCGGCGGAGCGACCGCCAGATGCTGGACTTCACCGTGCCGACACTGATGTCGAGGATCTCCGCGATCTCCGGGTCCGTGCGGCCCTCGTAGTAGCGCAGGACCAGCATGGTGCGCTGGAGCTCGGGCAGCCGGGCCAGCGCCTGCCACAGGACCGCGCGCAGTTCGGTGCCGCGCATCGCGTCCGTGTCGCCGGGCGTCTCCGGCAGTTCCTCGGTCGGGTACTCGTTGAGCTTGCGGCGCCGCCAGGCGCTGATGTGCAGGTTCGTCATGGTGCGGCGGAGGTATCCGCCGACCGCCGCCTTGTCGCTGATCCGGTCCCACGCCCGGTACGTCGAGAACAGCGCGCTCTGCAGCAGGTCCTCGGCCTCGAAGCGGTCGCCGGTCAGGTGGTAGGCGGTGGCGTACAGGGAGGCGCGGCGCTCCTGGACGTAGGCGGTGAACTCCGCCTCCGTCAGCGAGCGACGCTCCCCCGAGTCCTCCCCGTACGCGCTTCCCCCGTGGGCCCCCGTGACCCCCGTCGTGCTTCCCCCCGTGTGCGCGTCAACCACCGACATGTACGTGGTGTGCTGACGCCCGGTGCCGCGAGCGCACCCCCGCCCGCTCACGGCACCGGACTTCTCGGAACCCCGGTTCACGTCGTGCAGACGCGTGACCACTGCGCTGGTGCTCATGCTGTGCAGCGTGTTCATCTCGCGCTCCCCGTCGTGGACTTCCGGTGTTCGATCCGCTTCCTTGCCTGTGCCGAAAAGCTTGCCGATCGACCTTCATGGCCGTGTCCGCCGACTGTCACAGACCTGTCACAGGGGTCGGCCACCGGGGAATCACCGAGTGTGCACAGGTGGTGGCGGTACCGGGGATTCGAGCGCCTGAGGGCCCCACAGGTCGTACGAGAGCCCCTCCATGGGCCAGAATGAGCCCCGTGCCTTCCCTGTTGCTGATCGAGGACGACGACGCCATCCGTACGGCCCTGGAGCTCTCACTGACGCGCCAGGGACACCGGGTGGCCACCGCTGCCACCGGTGAGGACGGTCTGAAGCTGCTGCGCGAGCAGCGACCGGATCTGATCGTGCTGGATGTGATGCTGCCCGGTATCGACGGGTTCGAGGTGTGCCGGCGCATCCGGCGCACGGACCAGTTGCCGATCATTCTGCTGACCGCGCGCAACGACGACATCGACGTGGTGGTCGGGCTGGAGTCCGGCGCCGACGACTATGTGGTCAAGCCGGTCCAGGGCCGGGTGCTCGACGCCCGGATCCGGGCCGTGCTGCGCCGCGGCGAGCGCGAGTCCAGCGACTCGGCGACGTTCGGCAACGTCGTCATCGACCGCTCGGCGATGACCGTGACCAAGAACGGCGAGGACCTCCAGCTCACGCCGACCGAGCTGCGCCTGCTGCTGGAGCTGAGCCGCCGGCCCGGCCAGGCCCTGTCCCGGCAGCAGTTGCTCAGGCTCGTGTGGGAGCACGACTACCTGGGCGACTCCCGGCTGGTGGACGCCTGCGTGCAGCGGCTGCGCGCCAAGGTCGAGGACGTGCCGTCGTCCCCGACGCTGATCCGTACCGTGCGTGGTGTCGGCTACCGCCTGGACACGCCTCAGTGACCCAGACGCGAGGGGGTATCCGCGGCTGGGCCGCGGGTCGCAAGGGAACCGTGTCACGGCTGCGTTTCACCAGTCTTCGGCTGCGTCTGGTCGTGGTCTTCGGGCTGGTGGCGCTCACGGCCGCCGTGTCGGCCTCGGGCATCGCCTACTGGCTGAACCGGGAGGCCGTGCTCACCCGCGCCCAGGACGCGGTGCTGCGCGACTTCGAGCAGGAGATGCAGAACCGGGCCGGCGCGCTGCCCGTGCACCCCACCCAGGACGAACTGCAGCGCGCCGCGGGCCAGATGGCGAACAGCAGTCAGCGCTTCAGCGTGCTGCTGGTCGCCCAGGACCCGAACGGCCAGACGGTGTACGGCAATTCCGGCGGCCTGAACGGGTTCGCGCTGGAGGACGTGCCCACGTCGCTGCGCGCCGCGGTGAACAAGCAGCAGAAGGTGGCCGACGGCAACGAGTCGCCGTACCACGTGTACTGGCAACGCGTCGTCGACCACGGCACGCCGTATCTGGTGGCCGGGACGAAGGTGATCGGTGGCGGCCCCACCGGCTACATGCTCAAGTCCCTCGAACCGGAGGCCAAGGACCTCAACTCCCTGGCCTGGTCGCTCGGGATCGCCACCGGGCTCGCGCTGATCGGCTCGGCGCTGCTCGCGCAGGCCGCGGCGACGACCGTGCTCAAGCCGGTCCACCGGCTCGGGGTCGCCGCCCGCCGGCTCGGCGAGGGCAAGCTGGACACCCGGCTCAGGGTGTCGGGCACCGACGAACTCGCGGATCTGTCACGGACGTTCAACAACGCGGCCGAGGCGCTGGAGAAGCGGGTCGACGACATGGCCGCGCGGGACGAGGCGTCCCGGCGCTTCGTCGCCGACATGAGTCACGAGCTCCGTACGCCGCTCACCGCCATCACCGCCGTCACGGACGTGCTGGAGGAGGAGCTGGAGTCGGAGGCCGGCGGCATCGACCCGATGGTCGAACCGGCCGTACGGCTGGTGGTGAGCGAGACCCGGCGGCTGAACGACCTGGTCGAGAACCTGATGGAGGTCACCCGCTTCGACGCGGGCACCGCCCGGCTGGTCCTGGACGACGTCGACATCGCCGACCAGATCACCGCCTGCATCGACGCCCGCGCCTGGCTGGACGCGGTGGAGCTGGACGCCGAGCGCGGCGTCCACGCCCGCCTCGACCCGCGCCGCCTGGACGTCATCCTCGCCAACCTGATCGGCAACGCGCTCAAGCACGGCGGGTCGCCGGTGCGGGTGTCGGTGCGCATCGTCGACGACCAGCTCGTCGTCCAGGTGCGCGACCACGGCCCCGGGATCCCCGAGGACGTGCTGCCGCACGTCTTCGACCGCTTCTACAAGGCGAGCGCCTCCCGACCGCGTTCCGAGGGCAGTGGCCTCGGCCTGTCCATCGCCATGGAGAACGCCCACATCCACGGCGGCGAGATCACCGCCGCCAACTCGCCCGAGGGCGGCGCGGTGTTCACGCTGCGGCTGCCCAGGGACGCCTCGGTCCTGACGGAGGAGCCCGACAAGGGCGACAAGGGCGGCGACGGCGAGAAGGGGGGCGCGTGATGACCACGCGACCGACGAAGGCCCGCCGGATCCGTGGGCGGGGCGCCCGGCGTCTGCTGGCGCTCCCGCTGCTCGCCGCGGTCCTCACCGGCTGCGGCATCCGGGCCACCGAGGTGCCGACGGACTTCGGCGCGGCGCCCTCGCGGGTGCCGTGTTCGCTGTCCGAACCCGATCTGTCGGCGCAGACCTCGCGGGGCGTGCCAGTGCAGGTGTTCCTGCTGTGCGGTTCGTCGCTGGTGACCGTGGACCGCGCGGTGCGCGTCCCGGACGGCACGGCGGACGCGAAGCGGCGGGTGATCGTGGCGCAGGGGCTGCTGGACCAGCTCGCCCAGTCGCCGTCGCCCAGCGAGAAGGACGCGGGCTACACGACGTACGTGCACGGCGGGATGAGCGTGGGCGGGCCGCGGCCCGGGGACCCCGAGGACACGCTGCGCCTGAGCACCGCGCCGGACCGGCTGACCGCGTCCGCCCTCGCCCAGATCGTGTGCACCTTGTCCGACTCGGCGGCGGCCGAAGGCGACGGCTCGGTCATCCTGGGCGGACCGGGCAGGGAGCCGCTGCGGCGGTACGAGTGCACCGACGACGTCCGGGCCCGGCCGGGCACCGCCGAGCCGCCGTCGAGCGACGTGACGGCGGGCTGAGGGCGGGCTGCGGGCGGGCGGACAGCCGGCCGGCGCGCGGCCCGGGCCACCGGACCGCGGGTGTGTGCGACGCCTCATGCACGCGTGCGTGTCCGATCCGGAACCGATCGTGCACGGGGGCGCGTCTTGGGGGGCGTGCAGCGTGAAGGCTCCATCGGCGGCAGCGCCGCGATCCGCATCCGTGTGACAGGGGGCGTCCTCCTCGTCGCGCATCTCGCGTTCGTCGCCTGGCTCATGCTGCGACCACTGGACGTCCCCTGGGTGATGCCCGCCAATCTGCGCCCGCTCGCCGGCATCCGGGCCGACCTGGCGCTGGGCTGGGCCGAGGCCGCCCACCGGATCGGGGAGGGCCTCGCCCTGCTCGCCCCGTTGGGCGTGCTGCTGCCGATGGCCCACGGCAGGCTCGCCGCCTCCCCGTTCGCCTCCCTGGCCCGTACGGCGGCCACGGGCGCCCTGATCTCCCTGGGCATAGCCCTGCTGCAGACCGGGGTGCCGGGCCGGGTGGTGGACGTCGACTCGCTGCTCCTCAACACGGTGGGCGTGGTCCTGGCGCACCTCGCCGTCGTCCCGGCCGGCCGCGCCTGGCTGCGCCGCAAGGGCGAGCGCGTGCGCCACGGGGACGAGGCCGCCGTCCCCCAGGGGGAGACCGCTCAGGGTCGGACCCCGACGATTCCCAGGGTCGGCATCGCACCGTAGAGCGACGCTTCGTCCCCTTCGTCTGCGTAGCGTGGATGTCAGATGAGGCAGCCAGTCGGGAGGCCTCGGACCGACGCTCGCGAAGGAGCCGACCATGACCGCCCTTGCCCGCCCCACCCATGGCCGCATGATCGGCGGAGTGTGCGCTGCGCTGGCACGGCGCTTCGGCACCTCCGCGACCACGATGCGGGTGATCTTCCTGCTGTCCTGCCTGCTGCCGGGCCCGCAGTTCCTGCTCTACATAGCCCTGTGGATCCTGCTTCCCGCTCAGGACAAGGCCGGCACGGCGGCCTGGTGAGGTCCCGCGCGTTCCGCACGCACGAACGCCGTTGGGGCGCACCCGGTGCTTCCGGGTGCGCCCCAACGGCGTGTGGGGGGCTTGTTTCAGCCCAGCGGGATCCCGTTCACCGGCAGGCCGTGCGTGGGCAGGCCCTGCAGCGGCAGTCCGCCGAGCAGGCCCTTGGCCGGGCCGGTCGGACCCCCGGCGAGGACCTTCTCGGCGACCGGCTGCGCGGCGGCAAGGCCCGTACCGACCGCGGCCTGCCCGTGGGTGAGGGCCTCACCCACGGGCAGCGCCTTGCTCACGTTCCCGGCCGGCAGCGTCGAGGTGACGGTGTCCAGGGCCTGCGCGGCCTGGGGGGCATGGGGGGCGGCCGGGGCCGCGTTGGCCGCACCGGCACCGACGGCGGCGAAGGCGGCACCGAGGGCGGCGACACCGAGGGTCTTGGCAGCAGACTGCTTCATGGTGAATGCGTCCTTGAATGCGATGACGGGGATCAACAAAAGTTCTGAGCGGTCCCCGACGGTAAACACGCCGGGCCGGACGCCGCAAACATCGAAATGCGGACGGATTGTGAAAACCCGTCCGCATTCCGTGCACCCGTACCCCTCCCGGTCAGTCCTCCGAGTCGACAGATCCGCTGGTGGAGGCGGTCTGCCGGAACAGCCATTCGGATTTGAGCTCCGCATATCCGGGCTTGACGACGTCATTGATCATGGCCAGTCGTTCATCGAAAGGAATGAACGCTGATTTCATCGCATTGACGGAGAACCACTGCATGTCGTCGAGCGTGTAACCGAATGCTTCGACGAGATGCTCGAATTCCCGGCTCATGCTGGTGTGGGACATCAGACGGTTGTCCGTGTTCACGGTGGTCCGGAAGTGCAGCCGGCGCAACAGCCCGATCGGGTGTTCGGCGTACGAGGAGGCGGCCCCGGTCTGGAGATTGGAGCTGGGGCACATCTCCAGCGGGATGCGCTTGTCCCGGACGTAGGAGGCCAGCCGCCCGAGCTTCACCGAGCCGTCCTCCTGGACCTGGATGTCGTCGATGATCCGCACGCCGTGCCCGAGCCGGTCGGCGCCGCACCACTGGAGGGCCTGCCAGATCGACGGCAGCCCGAAGGCCTCGCCGGCGTGGATCGTGAAGTGGTTGTTCTCGCGCTTGAGGTACTCGAACGCGTCCAGGTGCCGGGTGGGCGGGTACCCGGCCTCGGCGCCCGCGATGTCGAAGCCGACTACGCCCAGGTCGCGGTAGCGGTTGGCGAGTTCGGCGATCTCCAGGGCGCGGGCCGCGTGCCGCATCGCGGTGAGCAGGGCGCCGACCCGGATGCGGTGGCCGTTCGCCCGCGCCTGCTGCTCCCCCTGCCGGAAGCCCTCGTTGACGGCCTCGACGACCTGCTCCAGGGTGAGGCCGGCCTCCAGGTGCTGCTCGGGGGCGTAGCGCACCTCGGCGTAGACGACACCGTCCTCGGCGAGGTCCTCGGCACACTCGCGGGCGACCCGGACGAGCGCCTCGCGGGTCTGCATCACGCCGACGGTGTGCGAGAAGGTCTCCAGGTACCGCTCCAGCGAGCCGGAGTCGGCGGCCTCCCGGAACCAGACGCCGAGCTTGTCCGGATCGGTCTCGGGGAGCTGGGAGTAGCCCGTTTCCCGGGCGAGGTCGACGACGGTCCCGGGACGAAGGCCACCGTCGAGATGATCGTGCAGCAGTACCTTGGGCGCCCGGCGGATCTGGTCCGGCGTCGGAAGGGTCCCGGTCGGTGCAGTCTGGCTCGTCATTTCCGCACCGTACTCCCTACGCGCGTAGATCGCCGGGTGTACGAATCCGTCGATACGTAACGGTGACCCCACGGAAGGGTGGCGTACACCCGTGCTTCTGACACTGTTCTGTCATGGCACACCAATCGGCGCCGGAACGAACGGCCAGGCTGGGAAGGGCAGTCGGCCAGGAGCCGACCGCGGTGAGCGGGGCGGTGCTGCTGCTCCCCGGCGGCGAGGAGGTGTCCGCCCGACGGCCTTCGTCCGTCTGGGCGACGTCCTCCGTCCGCGCCCTCGGACGCGCGCTCGCCCGCGCCGGCCGGGGCGAGGGGCTGGCCGCGCACGCCGTCCACTACCGCTACCGCGGCTGGAACGGCAGCGAGGCGCATCTGGCCGGGGACGCGTCCTGGGCGGTCGACGAGGTCGTACGGCGTTACGGGGACGTCCCCGTCTGCCTGGTCGGGGTGGGGATGGGCGGCCGGGCGGCGCTGCGGGCGGGCGGACACGAGGCCGTCAACTCCGTGGTGGCGATCGCCCCCTGGCTGCCGGAGGACGACATGGCCGCCTCCCCCGAGCCGGTGAAACAGCTCGTGGGGCGGCGGGTGCTGATCGTGCACGGGACGAACGACGAACGCACCGACCCGGAGCTGTCCTTCCGGCTCGCCGCCCGGGTGAAGAAGGTGAACCGGGAGGTGTGCCGGTTCGAGGTGCACGCTGACGGGCACGGGCTGCATCAGTACCGGGACGAAGTCCTCGCGCTCGCCTCGGACTTCGTGATGGGCGCGCTGTTCGGGCACCCGGTGGCGCGGCCGGTCGAGGACGCGCTGGCGGCGCCGCCGCCGATCGGGCTGCGGATGCCGCTGGCGGCGGGGTTCGGCAAGTCGCTGAGACGGTAGGGCCGCCCGTCGTCCACGGGCCTTCGTCAGGCGGGCAGGAGGCTCCCCCTGCGTGACAGCAGGAACTTCTTGAAGGCGGCCACGGGTGGGGTGTCCGGGCGGTCGGCCAGCCAGGCGACGCCGATCTCCCGTGCCGCCCGCGGGGCCGTGACCGTCAGTTCCACGACGCCCGGCCTGGGCACGGTGGGCGGTGGCAGGAGGGCGACCCCGAGGCCCGCCGCCACCAGCCCCCTCAGGGTCTCGGCCTCCTCGCCCTCGAAGGCCACCCTGGGGCGGAAGCCGGCCTGCCGGCACAGGTCGTCGGTGATCCGCCGCAGGCCGTAGCCGGGTTCGAGGGTGACGAAGGTGTCGTCGGCGGCCTCGGCCAGGCGGATGCGGCGCCGGCCGGCCAGGCGGTGGTCGGCGGGGACGACCAGGCGGAGCTTCTGTTCGTCGAGACGCCGGGCCACCAGGTCGGGGGCGTCGGGGACGGGAGACGTCAGACAGAGGTCGAGTTCGCCCGCGCGCAGGCGCTCCAGCATCGCCTCGCCGTAGTTCTGGACGAGGCTGAAGCGGATCCGCGGATGGTCCGCGCGAAAGTCGTGCAGCAGGCCGGGGACCGTCTCGGCACCCATGGTGTGCAGGAAGCCGAAGGCGACCTTGCCGGTGGCCGGGTCGGCGTCGGCGCGCACCTCGTCGGCCGCGCGCTCGATCTCGGCGAGGGCGCGCTCGACGGAGGTCAGGAAGGTGCGGCCGGCGGGGGTCAGCGAGACGGTGCGGCCGCGCCGGGCGAAGAGGTCGACGCCCAGGTCCTGCTCCAGGCGGACCATCGCCCGGGACAGGGTCGACTGCGGGACGCGTGCCTCCTGCGCGGCGCGCGTGACGTGCTCGGTGCGGGCGACGGCGGCGAAGTAGGCGAGGCGAGGGGCGAGCACCTTCGCCATCTCGGCCGTCTCCGCCGCTGCCGTCGGCTCCACCATGTCTGCTGTGTCACTGGACGGTGACAGGCGACCCTCTGACCTCTGCTGATGCACCATGGGAACGATTATGGCAAGTCCATGCATTGGACGGATGAGGCACGACGTCCTTAGGTTCGAGGCATGACTCCCGCCAGTACCGGGGCGCCCACTGCCGTGGGCGCCGTCCCGACCGTCCCCGCCTCCGACTCCCGTATGGCCCCCGGCGGTCCCGGTTACCGCAGGATGAGCTTCGCGCTCTTCCTCGCCGGTGTCGCCACCTTCGCGCTGCTGTACTCCACTCAGGCCCTGCTGCCGCTGATCTCCGGCGAGTTCGGGGTGGCGGCGAGCGAGGCGAGCTGGACGGTGTCGGCCGCGACCGGTGGCCTGGCGCTGTTCGTCCTGCCGATGAGCGCCCTGTCGGAGCGCTTCGGCCGCCGTACGGTGATGACGGCCTCGCTGGCGGTCGCGGTGTCGGTCGGCCTGCTGGTCCCCTTCGCGCCCTCGCTGAGCACGCTGGTGGTGCTGCGGGCGGTCCAGGGCGCGGCACTGGCCGGGCTGCCGGCGTCGGCGACCGCGTATCTGGCCGAGGAGGTGCGCCCCCGGGCGCTGGTCACGGCGATCGGTCTGTTCGTGGCGGGCAACAGCGTGGGCGGGATGAGCGGCCGGATCGTCACCGGCTGGATCGCGCAGGAGTGGGGCTGGCGGGCGGCCGTCGGGGTCGTCGGCGCGCTGGCGGTCGCGTGCGCGGTGGCGTTCCGGCTGCTGCTGCCCGCGCCCCGGCACTTCACGGCGGGCTCGCTGCGCCCGCGGGTCCTCGCCCGCACGGTCCGCGACCACCTGTCCAACCCGCTGCTGTGCCGCCTGTACGCGATCGGCGCGCTGTTCATGACGGTGTTCGGCGGCGTCTACACGGTCATCGGCTACCGCCTGACGGAGGCGCCGTTCTCGCTGCCGCAGGGCATCATCGGCTCGATCTTCCTGGTGTACCTGGTCGGTACGGTGTCGGCGTCGACGGCGGGCCGGCTGGTCGGCCGCCTGGGCCGGCGCGGCGCGCTGTACCTGGCCGGCACCACCACCGCGGCCGGTCTGCTGGTCTCCCTGGCCGACTCGCTCCCGCTGGTCCTGCTGGGCCTGGTCCTGATCACGGCGGGCTTCTTCGCGGGCCACGCGGTGGCCTCCTCGGCGGTCGGCAAGACGGCGACGACCGGCCGCGCCCAGGCCTCCGCGCTCTACCAGACCGCGTACTACATCGGCTCCAGCGCGGGCAGCACGATCGGCGCGATGGCCTTCCACACGGGCGGCTGGACCGGCACGGTCGGCATCGGCATCCTCGCGGTCCTCGGCGTCGTCACGATCACGGTCCTCGGCTCACGAGCGGCCCGCTTGTCGGCACGCCGGGAGTTCGCCGCCGCGCACTGAGCCCTCCTCGCCGCCCGTCTCTCCTTTTCCGCATTCCCCCTGCTCAGGGTCCGCTGTCAGTGGTCGCCGGTAGCGTCCGCGCGGCAACCGGACCGAGCAGGGGGTTTTCAC
>NZ_JADDRL010000194.1 GCF_021538895.1 Streptomyces olivochromogenes
GGTGTAGAAGGTGAAGCCCAGGTCGGAGGTCTTGGCCAGGGCGCGCTTGAGGACGTAGCGCGGGTCGGCGAAGGACGGGGAGCCGTCCGGCATGAGGATGTCGCAGAACATGCGGGCGGTGCCGGGGGCCTCGGCGCGCCACGGCAGGACCTGGAACGTGGAGGGGTCCGGCTTGGCGATCATGTCGGACTCGTAGACCCGGGCGAAGCCCTCGATGGCGGAGCCGTCGAAGCCGATGCCCTCGTCGAAGGCCTGCTCCAGCTCGGCGGGGGCCACGGCCACGGACTTGAGGAAGCCCAGCACGTCCGTGAACCACAGGCGTACGAACCGGATGTCGCGCTCCTCCAACGTCCGGAGCACGAACTCCTGCTGCTTGTCCATCTTCCGCTTCCCCATCCTTGCTGGTCAGGCCGCCTTTCCCCGGTGCCACCGGAGGCGGTCGGGCACCTGAGCATCACACCACAACAGCGTTTCACGCGCGTTGCGGACCTTGATCGCCCGGGCGACCTCGGCCTGAACTCGTCGCATCCGGCAGGTGTACCGCTCTGTTGCCCATCTTGCCTGCTCGGACCGACATCCGTAATGGCCGGAGCCGATCACCGGCCCGGTGCTTAATTTGCATCTCAGATGCAAGTTTTATTACGGTGCCGGTGCAGTCGATCCATGGAGTTCCCGAGGAGACCCGATGCTGTCCGATCAGTCCGCCACCACCGTCCGTGCCACGCTCCCCGCCGTCGGGGCCGCCATCGGCGAGATCACCGCGCGCTTCTACGCGGGTCTGTTCTCCGCCCACCCCGAGCTGCTGCGTGACCTGTTCAACCGTGGCAACCAGGCCGCCGGTACCCAGCGGCAGGCCCTGGCGGGTTCGATCGCCGCGTTCGCGACGCACCTCGTCGACCAGCCGGAACGGCGGCCGGACGCGATGCTGGGCCGTATCGCGCACAAGCACGCCTCGCTCGGCATCGCGCCGGAGCAGTACGCGATCGTCCACGAGCACCTCTTCGCCGCCATCGCCGAGGTCCTCGGCGAGGCCGTCACGCCGGAGGTCGCGGCCGCCTGGGACGAGGTCTACTGGCTGATGGCCAACGCCCTGATCGCCATCGAGAAGCGGCTGTACGAGGAGAGCGCGGACGAGGCCGGGTGGCGTCAGTGGGAGGTCACCGAGCGGATCACGGAGACCGCCGACGTGGTCACCTTCCGGCTCCGGCCGGTCGACGGCGGGCCGGTGCGGGACTTCCGGGCGGGCCAGTACGTCTCGGTGGGCGTGACGCTGCCCGACGGCGCCCGGCAGATACGCCAGTACAGCCTCTCCGGGGCGCCCGGCACGGACGTGCGGCAGATCAGCGTCAAGCGGGTGCCCGAGGACGCCACGACGCCGGAGGGCGAGGTCTCGAACCACCTCCACGCGCGCGTGGCGGAAGGCAGCGTGCTGGAGCTGTCCGCGCCGTACGGCGATCTCGTCCTGGACCAGGTCACCGACACGCCCCTGCTGCTCGCCTCCGCCGGTATCGGCGTGACCCCGATGGTCGCGATGCTGGCGCACCTCGCCGAGGGCGGTCACCGCGCCCCGGTCACCGTGGTGCACGCCGACCGCACCCCGGCCGACCACGCGCTGCGCACGGACCACGAGGCGTACGCCGCCAAGCTCCCGGACGCCGCCGTGCACCTCTTCTACGAGCGGGACGCCGAGCCCGGCACGCGCACGGGGCTCCTCGACCTGAGCGACGTCCCGGTCCCGTCGGGCACGCGCGCGTACCTGTGCGGTCCGCTGCCCTTCATGCGCGCCGCCCGGGCCCAGCTGATCGCCAAGGGCGTGGTCCCGGCCGACATCCACTACGAGGTGTTCGGTCCCGACCTGTGGCTGGCCGGCTGAGAAACCCCCCTCCCGAAAGTCCCGTCGTCCGCCCGCTGGGCGGGGCCGGCGGGACTTTCGCTGTGCTGTTAGGGGCGTCGGCCGGAGATTCCCAGCAACAGAGGGCCGGTCGGGTCGGCGACGATCTCGTCCACCGTCACCGGGTCCAGGGCCGCGAAGAACGCCTCCTGGGCCCGGCGCAGGGCGCCGCGCAGACGGCAGCCGGAGTTCAGCGGGCAGGGCGTGGCGCCCTCGCAGTCGACGACGTCCCCCTCGCCCTCGAAGGAGCGCACCACGGCCCCGACGGACGCCGTACGCCCCTTCTCGCTGAGCGCGAGCCCGCCGCCCCGGCCGCGCCGGGCGTCGACGAGGCCGAGGTGCTGGAGCTCGGCGACGACCTTGGCGGCATGCGTGTATGGCACCTCCATGTCCGCCGCGACCTGCCGGGTCGTGGGATGGGACGGGCCGGCGACGGCGAGCCGCATGAGGACCCGCAGGGCGAGATCGGTGGAACGCAACAGCCGCATACCCCGCAGCGTAGATAATGCGCATTCAGGGTTCAAATTAACTTTGGCGTGCCCTCCCTACGGGAGGGCACGCCTTCAGGATTACGATCAGCGGGCCCAACCGTCACGTCCGTCCCGGCCCTTTCCCCCCAGAAGGACATCAGCCATGGGTTCCGCCAAGAACAGCAACGCCGCGCGCAAGGCGCGCATAGAGGAGATGCGGCGCGCCGAGCAGGCGCGCGAGCGCCGCAACCGGTTCCTCGCCGTCGCCGCGAGCGTGGTGGTCGTCGCCGGTCTCGTCGTCGGCGGTGTCGTGCTCGTGAACTCACAGAAGGACAAGGGCGCCGACAAGGCCGACACGGCGAGTGACGCGAAGAACTCCGGCCACTTCGTCATGGGCAATGACGGCGTGCAGACCTGGAAGGGCACCCTGGGCCGCACGCACGTCACCTCGGCCGTGCGGTACCCGATGGAGCCCCCGGTCGGCGGCAACCACAACCCGGTCTGGCAGAACTGCAACGGGGACGTCTACACCAAGGCGGTCAAGAACGAGAACGCCGTGCACTCGATGGAGCACGGCGCGGTCTGGGTGACGTACAACAGCAAGGCCTCCAAGCAGGACGTCGAGGCGCTGGCGGCGAAGGTGAAGAAGACGCCGTACACGCTGATGAGCCCGGACGACGACCAGAAGGACCCGATCGTGCTCAGCGCCTGGGCGCACCAGCGCACGGTGACGGGGGCGAAGGACCCGAACGTGGACAAGTTCTTCGCGGAGTTCGTGCAGGGCAAGCAGACGCCCGAGCCGGGCGCGGCCTGCACGAACGGGCTGTCGCAGTGAGGCATGTGGCACTGATCGCGGGGGCCGCGGCGGCGGTGCTCGTCGCGGCCGGCGCGATCACCTATGCCGTCGCCGAGGGCGACGACTCCACCGCGAAGACGCCGGGCGCGCTGTCGGCGGACGCCGGGTTCGCCCGGGACATGGCGGTCCACCACCAGCAAGCCGTCGAGATGTCGTACATCGTGCGCGACCGCACCAAGAACGAGGAAGTGCGCCGGCTCGCCTACGACATAGCGCAGACGCAGGCCAACCAGCGCGGCATGCTGCTGGGCTGGCTGGATCTGTGGGGGCTGCCCAAGGTGTCGTCCGAGCCGCCGATGACCTGGATGGGCATGGGCGACATGGCCGCCGGCAAGGACGGCGCGCTGATGCCCGGCATGGCGGCGAACACCGAGCTGAAGAAGCTGAACACGCTCAGCGGCAAGCAGGCGGAGATCCTGTACCTCCAGCTCATGACGGACCACCACAAGGGCGGCATCCACATGGCCGAGGGCTGTGTCGCCAAGTGCGAGGTCGACGTGGAGAAGCGGCTCGCGCAGGGCATGGTCGACGCGCAGCAGTCGGAGATCGAGTTGATGGCCGGGATGCTCAAGGAGCGCGGCGCCGCGCCCCGTTCGTGACACCTCCACCCGGACGAAAGCCACAATTCACCCCGGATGACTGTTCCTTGAGATTCTCTTGACTTTTGCCTTCCCCTGGCATGAACGGTTCATCGAAAGAGTGGCCCCCATCGTGTGATCCATTCGCGGGCCGACGCCGCCGCGGGCCCCGAGCGGATCGCAGATGACCAACCACTACATGCATGCGAACCGCATCGCAGGGGGTTCTATGAGATCCAACCGCGCCAAGACGCGCGCCGTGGTGAGCATGGCAGCGACACTGCCCATGATCGCCGGTGCGCTGGCGCTCGGCATACCCGCGGCGCACGCCGCGGACCCGGGCCGGAACGCGCTCACCGGCACCAAGCCCACCTGGGCCACGGCCACGGCGGACAAGGGCGCCACCTCGAACGACGCCCAGCTCTCCGCCCGGGTGTACCTGGCCGGCCGCAACGCCTCCGGCCTCGCCGCCTACGCGAAGGCGGTCTCCGACCCGTCCTCGCCGCTGTACGGCAAGTACCTGAACGCCAAGCAGGTGCAGGCGCGCTACGGCGCGACCAAGGCGCAGGTGGCCGCCGTCAAGACCTGGCTGAACTCGGCCGGGCTGAAGGTCACGAAGGTCACGCAGCACTACATCGCCGTCACCGGTGACGTGTCCGCCGCCGAGAAGGCGTTCGGCACCCAGCTGCACAACTTCGTCAAGGGCTCCAAGACGTACCGCGCGCCGCAGCACACCGCCTCGGTGCCGGCGGGTCTGAAGGGCGCCGTCCTGACCGTCACCGGCCTGGACAACGCGCCGCACAAGTCGAGCCACGACGAGCAGCTGCCCCCGCCGGACGCGGTGTTCAAGAACTCCGGGCCGTTCTCCTCGTACTTCGGCTCGAAGATCGCGACCACGCTGCCGGACGCGTACGGCTCGAAGATCCCGTACGCCATCAAGGGCTACACCGGCAAGCAGCTGCGCTCCGCCTACGGCGCCGGCACCAACACGGGCAAGGGCGTCCGCGTCGCCATCACGGACGCGTACGCCTCTCCGACCATCGCCTTCGACGCGGCCAGCTACGCGAAGAAGCACGGTGACGCGGCCTACACCACGGGCCAGCTGCACCAGGTCCTGCCCAAGAACTACACGAAGACCAAGGAGTGCGGGGCGGCCGGCTGGTACGGCGAGGAGACCCTCGACGTCGAGGCCGTGCACGCGGTCGCGCCGGCCGCGGACATCACGTACGTGGGCGCCGCCTCCTGCTACGACGACGACCTGCTCGACTCGCTCAGCAAGATCGTCGACAACCACCTGGCCGACATCGTCTCCAACTCCTGGGGCGACATCGAGGCCAACCAGACGCCGGACCTCGCGGCCGCCTACGACCAGGTCTTCCAGCTGGGCGCGGTCGAGGGCATCGGCTTCTACTTCTCCTCCGGTGACAACGGCGACGAGGTCGCCAACACCGGGACGAAGCAGGTCGACACCCCGGCCAACTCGGCGTGGGTGACGGCGGTCGGCGGTACCTCGCTGGCCGTCGGCAAGGACGACAAGTACCAGTGGGAGACCGGCTGGGGCACCGAGAAGGCCACGCTGTCCGCGGACGGCAAGAGCTGGACCGGCTTCCCCGGCGCGTTCACCTCGGGTGCGGGCGGTGGCACCAGCAAGACCGTGCCGCAGCCGTACTACCAGAAGAACGTCGTCCCGAAGGCGCTGGCCACGGCCAACAACGCCGCCGGCAACCGCGTCGTCCCGGACATCGCGGCCATCGCCGACCCGAACACCGGCTTCCTGGTCGGCCAGACCCAGACCTTCCCGGACGGCACGGAGCAGTACAGCGAGTACCGCATCGGCGGCACCTCGCTGGCCGCGCCGGTGATCGCGGCGGTCCAGGCCCTGGCCCAGGAGGCGCGTGGCGGCAAGGCGCTCGGCTTCGCCAACCCGGCGATCTACGCCAAGTCCGGCACGAAGGCGTACCACGACGTCACGGACAACCCCACCGGCTCCGGCCTGGCGGTGGCCCGTATCGACTTCGTGAACGGCTTCGACGCCACCGGCGGCCTCGCGACCTCGGTCCGCAGCCTCGGCAAGGACAGCTCGCTGTCCGCGGTGAAGGGCTACGACAACGTGACCGGCGTGGGCACGCCCGCGAACGGCTACGTCTCGTCGTACCGTCGCCACTGATCCGCTGACGCGGTAGGCGCCAGGGGGCGTGGGGTGCTCGACACCCCACGCCCCCTATCGCGTCGCTCTGACGATTACACTGGGCGCGTGCCTCCGTTGAACTTCTGGTCGATCTACCAGCATGGCTTCGCCCGCGTCGCCGCGTGTACGGGTCACACCGTCATCGCGGACCCGCACGCCAACGCCGAAGCGGTCCTGCGCCACGCACGCCGGTGCGCCGAAGAGGGCGTCGCCGTCGCCGTCTTCCCCGAGCTGGGGCTGTGCGGCTACTCCATCGAGGACCTGCTGCTGCAGGACGCACTGCTCGACCAGGTCGAGGAGGCGCTCGGCGAGGTGGTGGCCGGGTCGGCGGACCTGCTGCCGGTGCTGGTCGTCGGTGCCCCCCTGCGCCACCGCAACCGGATCTACAACTGCGCGGTGATCGTGCACCGCGGCCGGATCCTCGGTGTGGTCCCCAAGTCGTACCCGCCGAACTACCGGGAGTTCTACGAGCGCCGGCAGATCGGCGACGGCGCCGACGAGCGCGGCGGATCGATCCGGTTCGGCGGCGAGAGCGTGCCGTTCGGCGTGGATCTGCTGTTCGCGGCCGAGGACGTTCCCGGTCTCGTGCTCCATGCCGAGATCTGCGAGGACATGTGGGTGCCGGTGCCGCCCAGCGCGGAGGCGGCCCTCGCCGGTGCGACCGTCCTCGTCAATCTCTCGGGCAGCCCGATCACGGTCGGACGGGCCGAGGACCGCAAGCTGCTGTGCCGCTCGGCGTCCTCCCGCTGCCTCGCCGCGTACGTCTACGCGGCGGCCGGCCTCGGCGAGTCGACCACCGACCTGTCCTGGGACGGCCAGGCCATGGTCTACGAGAACGGCGCGCTGCTGGCCGAGACCGAGCGGTTCCCCCTCGGCGACGAGTACGCGGTGGCCGACGTGGACCTCGACCTGCTGCGTCAGGAACGGCAGCGGACGGGCACGTTCGACGACAACCGCCGCACGCACAGGGCGCGGACGAGCGACTTCCGCACGGTCGCCTTCGAACTCGACCCGCCGCTCACCGACCTGGGGTTGCGCCGTCGCCTGGAACGCTTCCCGTTCGTGCCGGCCGACGCCGACCGCCTCGCCCTGGACTGCTACGAGGCGTACAACATCCAGGTCGAGGGCCTCCAGCAGCGCCTCGCGGCGATCGGCGGCCCGAAGGTGGTCATCGGGGTGTCCGGCGGCCTGGACTCCACGCACGCGCTGATCGTCGCCGCCCGCGCGATGGACCGCGCGGGCCGGCCGCGCAGCGACATCCTGGCCTGGACCCTGCCCGGCTTCGCCACCAGCGACCACACCAAGGACAACGCCCACAAGCTGATGAACTCGCTCGGCGTCACCGCGGCCGAGCTGGACATCACGCCGACCGCACGGCTGATGCTGCAGGAGATGGGCCACCCGTTCGCCTCCGGCGAGCCGGTGTACGACGTCACCTTCGAGAACGTGCAGGCGGGCCTGCGCACGGACTACCTCTTCCGGCTCGCCAACCAGCGCGGCGGCATCGTCCTCGGCACCGGCGACCTGTCGGAACTCGCCCTCGGCTGGTCCACGTACGGCGTGGGCGACCAGATGAGCCACTACAACGTCAACTCGGGCGTGCCGAAGACGCTGATCCAGCATCTGATCCGCTGGGTCATCAGCAGCGGCCAGTTCGACGACGAGACCGGCAAGACACTCGCCGCGATCCTCGACACGGAGATCAGTCCGGAACTCGTACCGGGTGAGGAGATGCAGTCGACGGAGTCGAAGATCGGGCCGTACGCGCTGCACGACTTCACGCTCTTCCACGTACTGAGGTACGGCTTCCGGCCGTCGAAGATCGCCTTCCTGGCCTGGCACGCCTGGCACGACCCGGAGGCCGGCGCCTGGCCGCCAGGGTTCCCCGAGGCCAAGCGGGCGGCGTACGACCTGCCGGAGATCCGACGCTGGCTGGAGGTCTTCTGCCGCCGCTTCTTCGGATTCGCGCAGTTCAAACGCTCGGCCATGCCGAACGGACCGAAGGTCTCGGCGGGCGGTTCACTCTCGCCGCGGGGTGACTGGCGCGCACCGTCGGACAGCTCCGCCCGGACGTGGTTGCGGGAGCTGGCGCGGTTCGACGATTCGGAGGGGTGAGGGGGACGGCCCTCCTGGGCTCCTGGGCTTCTGGGCTTCTGGGCTTCTGGTTCAGCTCTTGAGTGAGGTGATGAAGGGGGCCCAGGCGGTGGGGGTGAGGATTAGGGCGGGGGAATGGGGGAGCTTGGAGTCGCGGATGGGGATGAATCCGGGGATGTTGTCGGCGACTTCGACACATTCCCCGCCGTCCCCGTTGCTGTAGCTGCTCTTGAACCAGAGCGCGTCACTCAAGTCGATCCGGTTGCTTGCCATTTCGGTAATCCTCTGCCGCTGCCTTGATCATGTCGAGGGACGTGTCTGGTGACAGCGCGACAGCCCTGAGCCGATCGTATGCCTTGCGGTACTGCTTCACGAGGGCCGGATCATCGATGGTGTCACCGCTGTAGGACGCCTCGGTGTAGATCAGCGGCGGCGCGTCCGGGAAGGTCATCACCATGATGGAGGCGGCCATCAGGGGATACGCGCCGCACGTCCGCGGAACGATCTGCGGAGTGATCCGGCGCCGCTCGGCCAACTCCACGACCCGGTCCAGCTGTTCGGCCATCTCCAGCGGGGGAAGGATCGGATCCGCGATCAGCGACTCGTGCAGGACAGCCCAGTACTCCGGGGTGGAGTGATCCTCCTCGAAGAGGCGGGCGCGGGCGAGTCGGGCCGCCACCTTCTCCTCGACCCACTCGTCGGAAGCCGCCGGGTGCGCCGACCGGACCAGCGTCCGAGCGTACGGGGCGGTCTGGAGCAACCCGGGGAAGATGATGGGTGACCAAAGCTCAATGGCCTCCGCGTACTTCTCCGCCTCCAGAACCTTCTCGAAGTACGCGGCATGCGGCCCCCTCCGCGCCTTGCGCACATCCTCACAGTGCCGCTCGAAGAACCCGTCGGTGTTGAGCACCCGATCCGCATGCCGGGCCAGATCGAGCGGCATCCTCCGCTCCCCGTGCTCGATGTCGCTGAGGTACGTCTTGCCGTAGAAGCTTCCTTCGAGGAACGCCTCCAACGACATCCCCGCCGCCTCCCGCTTCCACCGCAACTCCTTGCCGTAGAAGGTCGGGACGCTCATCGAGCCGTCAATGTCCTTGCGCCGTGCCATGGTTCACCTTCAGCTGTCCCGGTCGCGAACGCGAAACCCCTTTCACGGTAGCGACCCCGGCGACAGTCTGTGAGGTGTTCGTCACACACCGCACAAGAAGAGGACGACGCCCTTCATGCCCGACCCCTCCCCCACCGATTCCGACGTCACGTACGCAACGCCCGCCCGCCGCGCCGCCGCACTCCGAAAGACGGTGGCCGAGCGATGACGCCACGCGAACTCCGTCTGCTGGCCACGCCGAAGGCCGTACCGGAACTCCGTCACCATCTCCGCGACCTCGACTTCGACGTGCGCCTGTGCGCGACGGAGTTGCTGACGAACGTCATCAATCACGTGGGCGAGGGCACACCCGTGACCGTCCGTGTCATCGGCGAGCCGGGGCACGGGCACACCCGTATCGAGGTGACGGACCCCGATACGCGCACCCTGCCCGTCCTGCTGTCCGCCTCGGCAACGTCGGAGTCGGGGCGGGGTATGGCCCTTCTCGACGCCCTGACCGACCGGTGGGGCGTGGACCAGGCCCCGGACCGCAAGACGGTCTGGTGCGAACTGAGCTGATGGGTTGCCGTTGGGGCCACTCGCTTCTTGGCCAGTGTCGTGCTTCCGCGCCCCGAGTAAAGGGCGCTCCGCTGTCGCTCCGCGTCGCCTGCGGCGATGGCCCTGCGGGCCACCCTTGACTCGGGCCACTCCAGCCCGATTGAGAAGCGAGCGAGCGGCCCGGAAAGACGGGTGGCCAGGCGGGGTTCACCCTTCAGGTTCGCTGCGATTGTGCCGTCGGCGGAGGGGGCGCGGCCGCG
>NZ_JADDRL010000195.1 GCF_021538895.1 Streptomyces olivochromogenes
CCCCTCCAGGAAGCCGCCCTCGGCGGAGTACGTCTTGCCGGGGGCGTCGGGGTCGGGGTCGTACAGGCCCGCCACGTCCCAGCCGCGGTCCGTGGGGAAGGGGGTGATGGCGTCGCCGCCCGCGGCGAGCAGACCCCACAGGTCCTCGGGGGAGGTCACGCCGCCGGGGTAGCGGCAGGCCATGCCGACGATGGCGATCGGCTCGTACTGCTTCTCCTCCTCCTCGCGCAACCGCCTGCGGGTGTCGCGCAGTTCGGTCGTGGCCCTCTTGAGGTAGTCGAGGAGCTTCTGTTCGTTCGACTCATTCGACATGCGGTCGTCCACCTGTAGGAGAGGAGCGGGAGGGAGGAAGGAGGAGTGGGGGTGGGTCAGTTCACGGCCGCTGCGCGCAGGCCGGAGAGCGTGCGCCAGAGCGCGTCCGGAGTGCTGAACGTCTCCATGGACAGCGCGTCGTCGGTGAACTTGACGTCGTAGGCGTTCTCGATCTCGATCAGCAGGTCGACGATGCCGAGCGAGTCGAGGCCGGCGTCGCGCAGGTCGAGATCCTTGGTGAAGGGGGCGTCCTCGGGGAGGAAGCCGAGGTGGGGGCGGATGAGGCCCTCGAACTGGTCGTCCCACATGGCGTGTTGGTCCTCTCTGGAGGCGGGTGGGTGGGCCGGTCGGGAGGCTGTCCGGCCGGCGGGGCGGCGGGTCAGTCGCGGGCCGCGAGGACGCACTCGACGACGCTGTGCTCCGTCGAGAGATTGCGGATCGACCGGACCTGAAGTCCGGCACCCTCGGCCTGCTTACGCATGTCCTCCTCGGACCGGATGCGCGTGCCCTCCTCGCAGACCACCATCTGGAACAGCGAGCGGATGGCGGAGGCGTTGTCGTGGCCGAGGAGCGGCTCGATGACGAAGAGGACGGGTTCGGCGGCGAGGCCCTCGGACTCCTCGACGGTGCGGGCCATGGCGTGCTGGACCGTCTGCAGGATGCGGGTGCTGCTCTCGGGACTCCAGTTGTGCAGCACGTTCTTGAGGAAGTAGGCGTCGGCGCCGCTCGGGACCTCCTCGAAGAAGTCGGCCTCGGCGAAGGAGAGGCGGCGGATCAGGTCCTGGTCGCCGGACTCGTCGAGGAGCTGGGCGCCGCGCTTGGCGACGTCGCCGCGCTCGGCGACGGTGCCGTGGATGTCGGGGTGGGCGGCGAGGATGCCCTTGAGGAGGTGGCCGCTGCCGCCGCCGACGTCGATGACCTTGGAGATGCGGGAGAAGTCGAAGTCGCGGGCGAGTTCGGCGGCGGCGGGCCGGGTGATGTCGGCCATGGCCTTGTCGTAGACCTCGCCGGCGTCGGTGTCCTTGTCCATGTACGAGTAGATGGACTCGCCGTACTCGGAGCGGGAGGCGGGCTTGCCGCTCTTGACGGTGGTGAGCAGGTCGCGCCAGACGTCGTAGTACATCTCGCCGCCCAGGACGCACCAGTAGCGCATGGACTGCGGGTGGTCGTCGCGCATCCGCTCCGAGGTCTCGGTCTGCTCGAAGGTGCCGTCCTCACGCTCGCGGAAGACGCCGACGATGCCCAGGACGCGCAGCAGGTAGAGCACGCCGTCCGGGTTGGCGTCGGTCAACTCGGCGAGTTCGGCGGGCGACTTGGGGCCGTCGGCAAGGTGGTCGGCGATGCCGAGCCGGGCGGCCACGCTGAGGGACCGGGAGATCCAGCCCATGCCGGCGAGCTGCAGCAGCTCCATCGTGTCTCCAATTCCTGGTGCTTGTCGGGTGGGTCAGTGCGAGGCCAGTGCCGCGCTCAGGCGGCGCACCGTGCGGTGGTCGGCGATGTCCTGGAGGCCGATGCGGATGCCTTGCCTGCGGGCCTTGTTGGCGACCTGGGCGGCGCCCAGGCTGGTGCCGCCCAGGCCGAAGAAGTCGTCGTCGAGTCCGGCCTTGGCGGCGCCGGAGAAGGTGGCGAACAGGTCGCACAGCAGGGCCTGTTCGGGGGTTTCGGGCGCCTGGTACGTGGTGACGGCGGCGAAGTCGGGGGCCGGGAGGCGGTCCGTCTCCAGCTTGCCGTTGGCGTTCAGGGGCAGGGTGTCGAGGCTGAGGAAGGCGCTGGGCACCATGTAGTCGGGCAGGGTGTCGGCCAGGTGTGCCTTCAGTGCGTCGCCGGCGGGCGCGGGCGCGTCGGCCGGGACGACGTAGGCGACGAGGTGGGTGTCGCCGGTGCCGGTCCGGTGGATGGTGACGGCGGCGCGGGAGACGGCGGGGTGGCGCAGCAGGGCCGACTCGATCTCGCCGAGTTCGACGCGGTAGCCGCGGATCTTGACCTGGCCGTCGAGCCGGCCGAGGAAGGACAGGGTGCCGTCGGGGGCGCGGCGCACGCGGTCGCCGGTGCGGTACATGCGGGTGCCGGGCGGGCCGTAGGGGTCGGCGACGAAGCGTTCGGCGGTGAGGGCGGGGCGGCGCAGGTAGCCGCGGGCCAGCTGGCCGCCCGCGATGTACAGCTCGCCGTCGTCGGTGGGGCGCAACCGCTCGTCCAGGACGCGCAGTTCACTGGTCCAGGTGGGCCGGCCGATGGCGACGGCGCCGGACGGCAGGGCGTCGCCGGGGCGGACGGCGTGCACGCAGCAGCCGACGGTGGCCTCGGTGGGGCCGTACTCGTTGAGGACGGTGACCCGCGGGTGACGGGCGCGGAAGGCGTCGACGGTCTCGGAGAGCAGGAGTTCGCCGCCGACGACGAGCTGCTCGGTGGGCGACGCCTCGGGCGGCAGCGTGGCGAGCAGCGCCATGTGGGACGGGGTGACCTTGAGGAGGGCGGGGCTCGGGCCCGGCTCCTCCAGCGAGCCGATACGGATGGTGCCGCCGCTGGTGAGGGGCGCGTACAGGGTGGTGACCGTCATGTCGAAGGCCACGGAGGAGTGCAGCAGCGTGGTGCGGGCGGCGCTCGGGTAGGTGCCGCGGGCGTAGTCGAGGTAGGCGGCCAGCGGCCGGTGGGTGACGACGACGCCCTTGGGGCGGCCGGTGGAGCCGGAGGTGTAGATGATGTAGGCCGGGTGGTCGGGGTGCAGCGGCCGTACCCGCTCGGTGTCGGTCGGGTCCGTGCTGGGGGCCGCCGCGATCCGGGCGCGGGTGGCGTCCTCGTCGAGGAGGACGGTGACCGCGGAGCCGGCCGGGGCGCCGCTGCCGGTGTGGGTGAGCAGGGCGGCCGGACGGGCGTCCTCGGTCATGAGGGCGAGGCGCTGCGCCGGGTTCTGCAGGTCGAGCGGCAGATAGACGGCCCCGGCCTTGAGTACGGCGAGGAAGGTGGTGACGAGCTCCGCGCCGCGCCGCATGCCGACGGCGACGATGTCTTCGGGGCCGAGTCCCAGGGAGATCAGGTGGTGCGCCAGCCGCGCCGAGCGCTCGGCGAGTTCGCGATACGTGACGGCGGTGCCGCCCTCGACGAGCGCGAGGGCGTCGGGGGTACGGCGGGCCTGCTCGGCGAGGAGTTCGGGAAGCAGGGCGGTCTCGCCGTGGGGGGCGGCGGGCGTCGGGTGGCTGACGGGGGCCGGCGTGGTCGTCGTAGCCGGCGTGCTCGGCGTGGTCGTCGTCATCGTGCGGTCACCCGGCCGTGCCAGTCGCGCCGACGGGGCGCTCGGCCAGCAGCCGCTGCAGTGCACGTGCGGTGGCGGTGGAGCGCAGGAGGTCGTCGTGGGCGACCGGGACGCGGTGCTCGTCGCCGACCGGGTGGTCCGGGGCGGTCGTGGTGAGGGCGGTGGCGGTGGTCCAGGCGGGCAGCGGGCTGAGGGTGGTGGCCGCGGTGAGGTAGGAGACGAGGGAGACGAAGGCGCCGGAGAGCTCGTCGCGGATGTCCTCGTCGAGGTCGAGCCGGTCCGCGGCGGCGGCCACGGCGGCGGTGAAGGTGTCGGCGAGTTCCCGTCCGGCGACGGGCAGTTGGTCGTCGCCGTACTGGGCCTTCAGAGCCTCGCCGCGGGCGTGGAAGGCGTCGAGTTCGGCGGGGGTGAGCAGCGCGCTGAGGGAGTCGCCTGCCGTGTGGAAGTCGTCGTACAGGCCGCTGGTCGAGGGGAGTTCGGGGTCGAGCAGGATGAGCCGGGGGGCGGGCTGCCAGTCGGCGATGCGCTCGGCGAGGGCCGCGGCGAAGACGCCGCCGGCGCAGTAGCCGAGCACCGCCTCCACGGGGGCGCCCGAGGCGCGGACCTCGCCCAGCCACCAGTCGAGGTAGGCGTTCCCGGTGGGCGGGACCTGGTCGTCGGGGCCCGGGGGCCGGCTCGCCCACAGGGTGAGCGGCGGATCGAGGAGCGGGGCGAGGTCGGCGAATTGGGCCGGCGCGCGGCTTCCCGCGGCGAAGTCGACCGCCAGCAGGAGACTTTCGCTCTCCCCGCTGCTCAGCGTCTTCCACGCTATTCGACTCACGGCTATTCCCTATTCCTGTCCTCGGGCCACGGAAAGACAATTCGTGGCAGCGGTGAACTTCACGCTAGATGCGGGTGGTGGCGTTGCGGACCCCTACCGTGGGCGGGGGCACCCCTAACCTCGGATCGTGGCCGTGGCGCTTATCCGCGTGGTGATGGCGTCGAGCACCTCGCGCGGCCGGTCGGCGAGGTAGAAATGCCCGCCGGAAAAGGACTGCAGCTCGTGGCCGGCGGTCGTGTGGTCCGCCCAGGCGTTGACCTCGTCGAGGGTGGTGTTGGGGTCGGTGTCGCCGATCAGGACGGTGATGGGGCAGTCGACGCTCACCCCGCGGTCGACGCGGTAGGTCTCCACGGCCTTGTAGTCGTTGCGGATCGCGGGCAGCGCGAGCCGCATGATCTCCTCGTTGCCCAGGACCCGGTCGTCGGTGCCGCTCAGCTTGCGGAGCTCCTTGATGACGCCCTCGTCGTCGCGGGTGTGGACGCGCTCGGCGCGGGTGCGGGAGGGCGCCCGGCGGGCGGAGGCGAACAGCCGCTCCGGGGCCGGGATTCGGGCGGCCTTGAAGCGGCGGGCGATCTCGAAGGCGACGGTGGCGCCCATGCTGTGGCCGAACAGGTACAGCGGCCGGTCGGCGTAGTGGCGCAGTTCCTCGAAGACGCGGTCGGCGAGTTCGGGAACATTGTCGACCAGAGGTTCCCTACGGCGTTCCTGGCGGCCCGGATATTGCACGACCAGGACGTCGATGGCGGGGGTCAGCTCCTTGGCGACGGGAAAATAGAAACTCGCCGAACCGCCCGCGTGCGGAAAGCAGACGAGGCGTGGCGCATCGGCGACGGCGGGGTGGTAGCGGCGAATCCAGGCGCTTTCCTCCGGGTTCGGCGCGGCGGTCGGTACGGCGGTGTGCGCGGCTGTTCGCAGGGTGCTGTTCTGCGTCGTCATGAGGAGGACCTCAGTTCTCGTCGGTGCTCGTGGGCGCTCTTGGGTGTTCGTCGGTGGTCACAGCTCGGGTGCGGGTTCGGGGAGTTCCGGCAGGAATCCGAAGAGCATTTCGGTGAGCTGCCACTGCCCGGCGAACTCGGCGAGTTCGGCCTCGGGGACGGGCACGCCGGCCCGCTGGAGCGCCGCGCCCAGCAGCCGCTGGGTCTCCGTGTCGGAGGCGGCGCCCTGCGGCAGGACGACGGGGGTCGGCGGCGTCGCCGGCAGCGGGGCGGGGGCGCGCAGGTGCCAGTCGGTGTGCTGCTGGTAGGCGTCGGCGACGGCGAGGAGGGCGCGGTCGGTGCCGGGGGCGGCGGCCAGTTGCAGGGACAGCGGCAGGCCCGCGGTGTCGAAGCCCATCGGCAGGGCGACGGCCGGGAACCCGACGGCGCTCCACAGGCTGGGCAGCCAGGACACGGCGGCCAGGCCCGCGGGATCGTCGTAGCGGGGCGCGCCGGCGGGCCAGGTCGGGGTGGCGAGGGCGTCGAGTCCGTCGAGGCGGGCGCGCAGTCCGGCCGCGCCCCAGGAGCGTACGCGCTGCGCGTGGACGTACACGGAGGCGGGGATCAGGCCGCCGAGCACGAGGGTGCGCCTCAGCGGCCGCCCGTACTGGTCCCAGCGGGCGCGCAGTCCGGCGCCGTGCCGGTCGAAGCCCTCGGCGAGGAGGGTGATGAGCTGGGCGGCGAACAGCGGGTACAGCTCGGGCAGTTCGACGCTGACGACCTTCGCGCCCTGGTCCCGCAGCCGTTCGAGGGCGGTGTCGAAGGCCTCGCGGCACTCCGGGGACAGCTGCCCTGACTCCTCCAGGGCGCGGTCGGGGACCCCTACGCGCACCCCGTCCAGGCCGGTGCGCCAGGCCGGCTCGGGGGTGTCCCAGCCGGCGGCGACCCCGAGGGCGCGGGCCGCGTCGCGGACGGTACGGGCCAGGGTGCCGACGGTGTCGAGGCTCGGGGCGAGGGGCAGGCAGCCGGCGGTGGGGACCAGGCCGTGGGTAGGCTTGATGCCGGTGACGCCGCACAGCGCGGCGGGGATGCGGATGCTGCCGCCGGTGTCGGTGCCCAGGCCGACGTCGAACAGACCGTGCACCAGGCCGGCGGCGCTGCCGCTGCTGGAGCCGCCGGGGTAGCGGGCGGTGTCCCAGGGGTTGCGCGGCACGGCGAAGGGCAGGGCCGGGTCGGGGCGGCCCAGGGCGTGTTCGGCGGCGGTGGTCAGGCCCAGCGGTACGGCGCCGGCGGCCCGCAGGCGGCGTACGGCGACGGCGTCGCGGCCGCGGTGCCAGTCGGCGTCGTGCACCTTGCTCTGGGCGGTGGGGACCGCCTCGCGGGTGGCGAAGACGTCCTTGACGCCGAGGGTGACGTCGCGCAGCGGGCCGTCCTCGGTGCCCTCCGCACGGGGGGTGTCGAAGCGGCGCGCGAACACGCCGAGCCGCTCGTCGAGGCGGTCGGCGGCGGCCCGCTGCCGCTCCAGCCGCGTGCTGACGTCCACCATGGCCGCTCCGTAGGTCGTGGGCTGTCCGGGAGTTCCGGGTCTTCGACCCTAGGGAGGGCGCACGCCCGCGCAGTCCCCCTTGCCGGACCCCTTAGCACCCCTGAATTCGCACCCCTGCCTGCGGGTTGTCCGTGGTTTCCCGGGCTACCGTGGCGGTGCGGCGGGAGCAGACTGACGCAGACTGGTGGTGACCCTGCCGCGTTCCCGGGTCCGGAAAGGGGGGATTTCCTTGCTGCGGGACGACGTACCCCTGCCCGTCGGCCAGGTGGCGCTGCGCGACGACACCGGCGCCGCGTCACCGGCCCGTGTCCTCATCGCCGCCCTGGGCGACCTCTACGACCCCGAACCGGTGCTGGAGCCGGGTCCGTTGGCCGTGCGCACCGTGACGTCCGTCGTCGATCCGCCGTTCTTCGGCAACGGCGACATCGGGCGGCTCGCCGTGTGCGCGGCCGTCAACGCGCTCGCCGTCGCCGGTGCCGAGCCGCGCCGGCTGACGCTCGCCGCCGTCGTCGAGGCGGGGCTGCCGGCCGCGCTGCTGCACCGCGCCGCCGCGTCGGTGCGGGAGGCCGTGCGCGAGGCGGGGGTGCGGGTCGCGGCGGTCGACGCGCGGGTGGTGCGGGCCGGCGAGGCCGACCGACTCACCTTCGTGGCCACGGGGTTCGGGACGTTCACGCGTCCGCCGCTGAACGTCGCCGACGTGCGCCCCGGCGACCGGATCCTGGTCTCCGCGCCCCTGGGCAGCCATGCGGTCCATGTGCTGTCGCTGCGCGCCGGACTCGGTTTCGAGTACCACGTGCCCAGCGACGTGGCCCCGCTCGGCGAACTCGTCGAGGCGGTCCGTACGGCGCTGCCGTCGGGCGCGCTGCGGGCGGCCGGGACGGTCGGCGAGGGCGGACTGGCCGCGGTGCTGCGGGAGTTCGCGGCGGGCTCGGGCCGCGCGCTGCGGGTCGACGAGGCCGCGCTGCCGGTGCCGTACGGAGCCCGGGAGGCGTTCGACGTCCTGGGCCTCGACCCGTTGTACGCCGCCGGAGCCGGCTGTGTGTGCCTGGTGGTCGACCCCGCGGCTCAGGCCGCGGCGCTGGCCGCGCTGCGGGGACACCGCAACGGCCGGCTGGCGGCGGCGGTCGGTGAGGTCGTGGGCGCTACGCACGGTGCCGACGGTGTGACCGGTCCGGGTGGCTCGGGCGGTCCTGGCGGCTCGGGCGGTGCGGTCGAAGTCCTGTCGCTGGCCGGAGGGTTGGCGCCGCTGCGCGACGAGGCGGAAGAGGGCGGGGCTCCGGCGCGCTTGCTGTGAGGAGCGAGCCGTCGCCGGCGCCCCGGCTCTCCCCTCCCGCCGGTCAGTCCCTCGCGCGCCTGCCCCGGTTCAGTACGGCGGCGGCGACCAGCGCGGCCACGGCCGGAACCGGACCGATACCGACGAGGATGCCCGCGTGGGCGGTGGCGGACTGTGCGACGGCGTGTCCGGTGCCCGAGGAGACGTAGCCGAAGAGGGCGAGGATCAGCCCGTACACGAAGGGGCCGACCGCCAGGCCGAGCGTCTCGCAGGTGGTGAACAGCCCGGACGACACCCCCGCCCCGCGCAGTTCCTCTCCCGCGATGCACTCCTGCAACAGCGCGTAGAGGAAGAGCAGTTGACCGGCGTGCCCGGCTCCGGCGAGGGCCATCAGGAGCAGTACGAGGGGCAGCGGCAGGACGGGCGCGGCGAGCAGGAGCAGGCAGCCGGTGGCGAAGACCGCGCAGGCCCACCGGTATCCGGCGCGGTGGCCGACGCGGGTGCCGAGCCGGGTCCAGGCGCGCACGGTGAGCAGGTTCGGCGCGACGAACGCGGCGACCAGCAGGCCCGTGGCGTTCTTGTCGCCGAGGATGTGCTCACTGAAGTAGGGCGCCCCGGCGGTCAGTCCACCGGTGGCGACGGACTGGACGACGATCCCGCTGAGCAGCGCGGGGAATCCCGCCACGCGGCGGGCGACGGCGAGCTGGTGGCGCAGGCCGGGGCCCGCGGGCGTCGCGGCACCCGTGCGGGCGCCCTTGATGCCGATGAGGACGCCGGCCGTACCGGCGAGCACGCACAACGCGCCGAACAGGCCGACCAGTCGGTGCCCGGGCACTCCCCCGCCGCCCGCGTCGACGAGCGCGGGTCCCGCGGCCCCGGTGAGCAGCGCGGACACGGCGATCACGGCGACGCGGCCGCCCACGAGGGAGACCCGGTCGGCGGGCCGGTCGGCCAGTTCGGCGGGCAGGGCGTTGTAGGGCACCTGGAAGAAGGCGTAGGCGGTGGCGGCGAGGAAGAAGCCCGCCGCGGCCCACCAGGCCCCGGCGGAGGCCGGTCCCGGTGCCGAGAACATCAGGGCGAACGCGGCGGCCACGCCGACGCCGCCGGCCAGCAAATGGGTACGGCGGCGGGGCCGGCGGTCACCGGCGTGGCCGACTAGGGGGCCCAGGAGGGCGTTCCACACCTTGGGTACGAGGATCACGGTTCCGGCCAGTGCCGCGCCGACGCCGAGGGTGTCGGTGAGGTACGGCAGCAGCAGGAGGCCCGGCAGCGTGCTGAAGGCGCCGGTGACCAGGGCCCCGGAGGCGTACCCCGCGCGCAGCCCGCGGCTCGCGCCGGGGGCCCGGGGTGCGGTCGCCGGGCGGGCGGCGAGTTCCGATTCGACAGCCATGGTTCGAGCGTGACCGGCGCGGGAGCACGGCAGTAGTCAGGGATTCACCCCACATTTCCGGGACTTCCTGTCGTGCAACTACCGGACACGGGCGGGCTCTTGGATCAAGGAGACGGCTGGGA
>NZ_JADDRL010000196.1 GCF_021538895.1 Streptomyces olivochromogenes
ACGGCGGGAGGGTCCTCGGGAGCGGGCGGCACGGCCGCACCCCGGGGACATCTGGTGGGCGAACGTGCCGTACGAACAGGAGCCGGGCGGCAAGGACCGGCCCTGTCTGGTGCTGGCCGTGCGCGGCAACCGGGCGACGGTCGCGAAGATCACCAGCAAGTACCACGACGAACGGGCCGGGGTGATCCCGCTGCCGCCGGGCTCGGTCGGCGACGCCCACGGCCGTCCGAGTTTCCTGGAGACCGATGAACTGCGGCAGGTCCCGGTCCGGGACTTCCGCCGCCGGGTGGGCGTGGTCGATCCGGTCCTGTGGGACCAGGTTCGACACCTCGCGGGCTGAACGGGTTCAACGTACCCGCACCGTGACCGTCCATTCCTCGATCCCCTGGCAGGACATCTGACCGGGGCTGCTGGGCTGGGCGCACAGCGGCCGGGACGAGGAGAGCTTCGCGGTGCCGCGGGCCACCGCGTCGTAGGCCGCGACGGCGTCGCCCGGGAGGATGACGATGCCCGCGTTGGCGGCCTTCAGCGCGTCGCCGGTGACCGTGACCGGCTTCCACGGGCGGTCCTGGGTGCCGTCCAGGGTGAGCCGGACCTGTCCGCCCGTCGTCAGGCAGAGGGTGCGGCCGTTGTCGGCGGCGGTGAGCTCGGTGTGGCTCACGCAGTCGGCGGCGTCGGTGCGGGTCGGCGCGGGTGACGTGCCGGAGGACGTACCGGGGGACGTGCCGGAAGAAGGGGACGTGGGGGCGGTCGTCCCGGTCGCACCGGTCGTCGCGGAGGACGTGCTCGGTGACACCGTGCCGCTGCCCCCGCCCGTCCCCCCGCTCTGCGAGCCGCAGCCCGCGACCGCGAGCGCGGCCGCTGCCGCGAGGACGAGCGTCGCTACGAGCCTCGTACGGAACATGGGGGTGACCGCCTTTCCGCGTGGACCGGAACCTGGTGCAGATGTGACGTTCCACCTGTGCATCCGGCTCCCGGAAGGACCCCGGCCGAGTCCGACGGCCGGGGTCCCCCACTCAGCGGAACGCGATCAGCCGGTCGTCACGGCGGTGTCGTCCACCACGAAGCTGGTCTGCAGCGAGGAGTCCTCCACGCCGCTGAACTTCAGGGTGACCGTCGAGCCCGCGTACGAGGACAGGTCGAAGGACTTCTGCGCGTAGCCGGTGGCGGCGTTGAGGTTCGAGTACGTCGCCAGGGTCTTCGAACCGGCGGTCACCGTCAGCTTGTCGTACTGGGTGCTGCCGGTGGTCTCGTCGGTGTCGACGTGCAGGTAGAAGGTGAAGGTTGCCTTGCACCCGGCCGGGACGGTCACCGACTGGGACAGCGTGTCGGTGTGCGAGGAGCCGTAGCCGTCCAGCCAGGCCTTGTAGGAGCCGGCGTGCGCGGCCTCACCGCTGTCGCTGGTGATGACACCGCTCGACGCGGTCCAGGTCGTGTTGCCCGACTCGAAGCCCGGGTTGCCGAGCAGCTGCGCGGAGGTGCAGGTGCCGCCGGAGGAGCCGACGGTCCAGCCGAAGGACGTCGAGCCGGTGGCGCCGGTGGAGTCGGTCGCGGTGACGGTGACCTGGTAGGTCCCCGCGGTGGACGCCGTACCGGAGATCAGGCCCGTGGAGCTGTTGATGGACAGGCCGGTCGGCAGTCCGGACGCGCTGTAGGTGAGAGCCGCGCCCGCGCTGTCGCTCGCCGATATCTGCAGGCTGACCGAGCCGCCGGTGGTCGTGGACTGGCTGCCGGGGTTGGTGACGGTCACCGTGTTGCCGCCGCTGGTGCCGGAGACGAAGGCGGCGGTGCCGTTCGGGGTGCCCCAGCCGGTCGGGCCGTCGTAGCCGGTGCCCGCGGTGCAGAAGTACGAGGTCGAGCAGCTGCCGTTGTTGCCGCTGGTCACGTCGTACAGGTTGGAGGTGTGGGAGTAGGGGTACTTCGCCGGGTAGTCGGCGGAGCCCGGGGTGCCCGCGAGGGCGTAGACGCCGGCGACGATCGGGGCGGAGGCGCTGGTGCCGCCGTAGACCGCCCAGCCGGAGCCGCCGTAGGTGTCGTAGACCGCCACGCCGGTGGCCGGGTCGGCGACCGCGGAGACGTCGGCCTCCATGCGCTTGGAGCAGCCGCTGTCAGTCTGCCAGCTGGGCTTCGGGTCGTAGGCGGAGCAGCCGGAGCCGGTGCCCTCGGTGGAGCTGGTCTTCCAGACCGACTCGCTCCAGCCGCGCGCGTTCGAGGCGGTGGTCAGCGCGGTGCCGCCGACGGCGGTCACGTACTGGGAGGTCGCCGGGTACTCGGCGCCGTAGGCGGAGTCACCGGAGGAGACGGTGATCGCGACGCCCGGGTGCTTGAAGTACTGGGTGTCCTCGCTGGTCTGGGAGGAGGACTCGGAGCCGCCCCAGCTGTTGGAGACGAACTTGGCGCCGAGCGCGACGGCCTCGTTCTCGGCGATGCCGAGGTCGGTGTCGTTCGCGGAGTTGGCCTCGACCAGGGTGATGTTGCAGTTGGGGCAGACCGCGCTGACCATGTCGATGTCCAGCGCCTCTTCACCGGCCCAGCCGGTGTCGTTCGTGGGCAGCGAGGTGGTCGAACCGGTCTGGCTGACCTGCTTGAAGCAGCCGTTGGCCTTGGTGCAGGCGGACAGGCCGTACGTCGAGCGGTAAGTGGCCAGGTCCGACTCGGCGTTGGGGTTGTTGTAGGCGTCGACGATGGCGACGGTCAGGCCCGAACCGCCGGTCGAGGGCAGGTTGTAGGCGCTGTGCAGGTTGGCCGGGCCGAGGCCGGAGGGCGCGGCGGCGAGGGCCGCGGCCAGCCTCTGCTTGATGTCGGTGCGGCGCTGGGCGTAGCAGGACGCGTGGCCCGGCTTCGCGGTGGCGCACAGGTGCGTGGTCGGCACCTTCTGACCGGCCTTGCCGGTGGAGTGGAAGGCCTGCCGCTCCGGGGCGGTCAGTGCCTTGGCGTTCTGGGTGGCCCGAGTCGTGTGGGTGGGGGTCTGCGCCCCGGCCGTGGGCGCCGCGACGAGTCCGGCGACGGTGAGGGCGAGGGCGGGCGCGGCGACGGCCAGGAGTCTTCGCAGACTCCGGCGACGCCCGCTCGGGCGTGAGTCACGCATGGGGTACTGCCTCCATCGGTGGGGTCGAACTGGATGGGCAGGCCCGTGACGCGCGTAGCGGCGGCGAACCGCGCAGCCATGAGCATGACACTCAAGGGAGTGCGCTGGGACCGTAGTCCCGGCCCGATGACCCGGGCAGTACCGGAGAGAGATCTTTGCCGCTCCATAGTCAGCGTTTAGCCCCCTCATGAGAGGGGGCTGGCGGCTGCTTGATGAGCTCTATGCCCAGAGCTGACCCTGGAGCGTCTCGATGGCCTCCTCCGTCGTGGCGGCCGTGTAGACGCCCGTGGAGAGGTACTTCCAGCCGCCGTCGGCCACGATGAAGACGATGTCGGCGCTCTCGCCGGCCTTAATCGCCTTCTTCCCGACGCCGATCGCGGCGTGCAGGGCGGCGCCCGTCGAGACGCCCGCGAAGATGCCCTCCTGCTGGAGGAGCTCCCGGGTGCGGGTGACCGCGTCGGCCGAGCCGACCGAGAAGCGGGTGGTGAGGACGGAGGCGTCGTACAGCTCCGGTACGAAGCCCTCGTCGAGGTTGCGCAGGCCGTAGACCAGGTCGTCGTAGCGCGGTTCGGCGGCGACGATCTTCACGTCCGGCTTGTGCTCGCGCAGATAGCGGCCGACGCCCATCAGGGTGCCGGTGGTGCCGAGGCCGGCCACGAAGTGGGTGATCGACGGCAGGTCCGCGAGGATCTCCGGGCCGGTCGTGGCGTAGTGCGCGCCGGCGTTGTCCGGGTTGCCGTACTGGTAGAGCATCACCCAGTCGGGGTGCTCGGCGGCCAGCTCCTTGGCGACGCGTACGGCGGTGTTGGAGCCGCCCGCGGCCGGGCTGGAGATGATCTCGGCGCCCCACATGCCGAGCAGGTCCCGGCGCTCCTGCGAGGTGTTCTCGGGCATCACGCAGACCATGCGGTAGCCCTTGAGCTTCGCCGCCATGGCCAGGGAGATGCCGGTGTTGCCGGAGGTCGGCTCCAGGATGGTGCAGCCCGGGGTGAGCCGGCCGTCCTTCTCCGCCTGCTCGATCATGTGCAGCGCGGGACGGTCCTTGACCGAGCCGGTCGGGTTGCGGTCCTCCAGCTTCGCCCAGATCCGGACGTCGGCGGACGGCGACAACCGCGGCAGGCGCACCAAGGGGGTGTTGCCCACCGCGGCCAGCGGGGAGTCGTAGCGCATCGGGGATCGCGGCCGATCAGGCCATGCCGCCGGCGACGGCCGGCAGGATCGTCACGTTGTCGCCGTCGGAGAGCTTGGTGTTGATGCCGTCGAGGAAGCGGACGTCCTCGTCGTTGAGGTAGACGTTGACGAAGCGGCGCAGCTGGTCGCCGTCCACGATGCGGGCCTGGACGCCCGCGTGCCGGGTTTCGAGGTCGGCGAACAGCTCGGCGAGGGTCTCACCGTTGCCCTCCACCGCCTTCTGACCGTCGGTGTACTGGCGGAGGATGGTGGGAATGCGGACCTCGATGGCCATGGTGGCGGGCTCCTGTCGGGAAAGGTTCAGGATGGGGCGCCCCCTGCTCCGACGGAGCTGAGAGCTTGGGGAGGGCGTGCGGCGCCGCGCCGCGGCTCACGGCCGTGCGGCGGCAGGGGAACGTCAACAGATGGCGCTGTTCAGCCTGCACAGGTCGACGTGCAGCCGCGCCACGAGCAGCGTGCCCGGCGCCTTCTCGCTCACGTCGTTCAGAACCATGGGCTCATCGTATCGATTCCCGGTCCGGGTCCCGGAATGTGATCTCGCATCGTGGATGGGAACTGACCGCATCGCGGGATCAGTAGGCCTCCACGACCTTGACCTCTTCCTCCGTGACCTCGCCCTCGACGATCCGGAAGGACCGGAACTGGAACTCGCCCGCCCCGTCGGCGTCCGCCGTCGACACCAGGACGTAGTGGGCACCGGGCTCATTGGCGTAGGAGATGTCGGTGCGGGAGGGGTAGGCCTCGGTCGCCGTGTGGGAGTGGTAGATGATCACCGGCTCCTCGTCGCGGTCGTCCATCTCGCGGTAGAGCTTGAGGAGGTCCTGCGAGTCGAACTCGTAGAACGTGGGCGAGCGGGCCGCGTTCAGCATCGGGATGAAGCGCTCGGGCCGGCCGGCGCCCACCGGGCCCGCGACCACGCCGCACGCCTCGTCGGGGTGGTCCTCACGCGCGTGGGCGACGATCTTGTCGTGCAGGGCCTGGGTGATGGTCAGCATGCCGGCCAGCATAAGCAGAGAGCCGTCCCGTACCGAAGACTGGTACGGGACGGCCCGTATGCCGGACGCCCTGAGCGGCGGCCGCAGGGGGTGCCACGAGTACTCCCTGCGGCCGGGCGTCCTCCCGGTGAGGTCAGCCGACCTTTTCGAGCTCCGGCTCGCGGCGCTCGGCGACCTGCGGATTGCGGGCCTTGAGGACCGCCCAGCCGACGCCGAGGGCGGCGGCCCAGCCGGCCATCACGTAGAGGCAGATGCGGGAGTCGGCGTCGTACGCGATCAGGCCGGTGACGAAGAGCAGGAACACGATGGCGATCCAGCTGCACACCGCGCCGCCCGGCGCCGGGAAGGAGGAGGCGGGCAGCTTGCCCGCGGCGACCGCGCGGCGGTAGAGCACGTGGCTGATCAGGATCATCAGCCAGGTCCAGATGCCGGCCGCGGTGGCGACGGAGGTGACGTAGCCGAAGGCCTTCTCCGGGACGATGTAGTTGAGGACCACACCGATGGCCATGAAGGCGACGGAGACGGTGATGCCGAACGCCGGGGTCTTGGAGGCGGACAGCTTCCGGAAGACGCGGGGGGCCTCGCCGTTGTCGGCCAGGGTGCGCAGCATGCGGCCCGTGGAGTACATGCCGGAGTTGCAGGAGGACAGGGCCGCGGTCAGCACCACGAAGTTGACGATGCCCGCGCCGGCCGGGATGCCGATCATCGCGAACGCCTTCACGAAGGGGCTGACGCCGTCCGCGAACTCGGTCCACTTCACCACGCACAGGATGACGGTGAGGGCACCGACGTAGAAGAGCGCGATGCGCCAGGGCAGGGTGTTGATCGCCTTGGGCAGGGTCTTCTCGGGGTTCTCGGACTCGCCCGCCGTGACACCGACCAGCTCGACCGCGAGGTAGGCGAACATGACGCCCTGCAGGGTCATCAGGGAGGAGCCGACGCCCTTGGGGAAGAAGCCGTCGAACTGCCACAGGTTGGCGACCTGCGCGGTGTCACCGGCGGCGCTGAAGCCGAAGGTGAGGACGCCGAGGCCGATCACGATCATGCCGATCAGCGCGGTGACCTTGACCATCGAGAACCAGAACTCGATCTCGCCGAAGAGCTTCACGGAGATCAGGTTGGCCACGAACAGGACCACCAGGAACACCAGTGCGGTCACCCACCGCGGGACCGACGGGAACCAGTAGTTCACGTAGATCGCGGCGGCCGTCAGCTCGGCCATGCCGGTGACCACCCACATCAGCCAGTACGTCCAGCCGGTGAAGTAGCCGAAGAACGGGCCGAGGAACTCGCGCGAGTACTCCGCGAACGAACCCGAGACGGGGCGGTAGAGCAGCAGCTCGCCGAGCGCCCGCATGATGAAGAAGACGATCACGCCCGCCAGGGCGTACATCAGGATGAGGCTGGGGCCGGCCTTGGCGATGTTCGCCCCGGCTCCCAGGAAGAGGCCGACGCCGATGGCGCCGCCGATCGCGATCATCTGCACCTGGCGGCTGCCGAGTCCGCGCTCGTACCCCTCTTCGGGGGTCTTCTCCGTGTCGACCTGAGCGGAGGTCATGTGTGCTGTGCGCCTTTCTCCATGCCGAACCGGGCCTTTCGTCGGCCTCGGATCGGGTTTCGATCCCCCCGGATTGATGGAGCGGGGCGGGCTTCGCGAGCCTGCCCGTGCCTGGCCGGCGGTCGCCGGCTCGGTGGCGCACCCGGCCGAACATGGGTGGTGTTCGCCGGGCGGTCGTGAAGATTTATCACGGCCGCAACAATGATCGGCGGGGCCGCCTGTGGCGCACGACACAGGAAGAACCGGACAAAAAACGCCCAGTGGGTGCATACCAGGCCGCAACGGTGACGGGATCGTTATCCGGATTTGAGCGTCCTCTGAGCGAACGCGAAACCGGGACGGATCACGACATCGGGGACGTCGTGATCCGTGCGAGAAATTCCGGGCCGGGATTACGGCATCGGGATTACGGCATGAGGGTCTCGACGAGACTCTCCTGGAGGCCGCCCAGCCACAGGTACGCCATCACCATCGGCTTGCGCGGGTCCTCGTCCGGCAGCCGGTAGAGCAGCTCGGTGTCGTCCTCGCCGACGATCTCCAACCGGGAGCCGATCGCCAGGCGCAGGTCGTTGAGCGCGCCCAGCCACTGCCGGGACTCCTCGGGGGAGAGCTTGAGGACCGCGCTCCCCTCGCCCACCGGGGACAGCGCGTCCAGCGAGCGGATCACCATGAGGGCGTTCTCCCGCTTGCCGGCCCGCAGGTCGTTCTCGGTGTAGCGGCGGAACTCGGCCGAGTGGGCCTGCTGCTCCTCGGCCTCCCCCGGCGAGTCCGGGACCCGTTCCGGGTCGCAGTAGGCGTCCGGGAAGAGGCGGCGCAGCACCGGGTCGGCGGGCGGCTCGCTCGGGCCCTCGGCGAACAGCTCGGCGAGCGGGTCCGCGGGGGCGTCCTCGGCGGGGCCGGGGCCGATGAGCTCCATGAGCTGCACGGCCAGCGACCGGATGATGGAGATCTCTACGTCGTCCAGGGCGACGGCCGCGCCGCCGCCGGGGAGCGGTTCGAAGGTTCCTGACATGGAGGCGATTCGCTACTTCCGGTCCTGCTGGAGGGTGGCCCACAGACCGTAGCCGTGCATGGCCTGCACGTCGCGTTCCATCTCCTCGCGACTACCGCTGGAGACGACCGCCCGGCCCTTGTGGTGGACATCGAGCATGAGCTTGTGGGCCTTGTCCTTGGTGTAGCCGAAGTACGTCTGGAAGACGTACGTCACATAGCTCATGAGGTTGACCGGGTCGTTGTGGACGATCGTGACCCAGGGGACGTCCGGCTCGGGGACGGCGAAGACCTCTTCCGCCGACTCGGTGCGTTCGATCTCTACGGGAGCGGGTGACGTCACATGGCCCATGCTGCCACGCACGCGATAAATCGTCACACTGACGAAATGGGCGTAGCATTCGTTGCCATGAACACAGCGGACCTTGGGCTGCCGGTCGATGTCCCCTCGACGGCGCTCTTCACGGACCAGTACGAGCTGACGATGCTGCGGGCCGCCCTGAAGGCGGGTACGGCCGAACGGCGCAGCGTGTTCGAGGTCTTCACCCGGCGGCTGCCGGAGGGGCGGCGATACGGCGTCGTGGCGGGCACCGGACGGGTGCTGGACGCGGTGGCGAACTTCCGGTTCGACGCCCGCGTCCTCGACTTCCTGCGGGAGCGGAAGATCGTCGACGAGGCGACCCTGCAGTGGCTGGCCGACTACCGCTTCGGCGGTGACATCTGGGGCTACCCGGAGGGCGAGGTGTACTTCCCGGGCTCGCCGATCCTGCGGGTCGAGGGCTCGTTCGGGGAGTGCGTGCTGCTGGAGACGGTGATCCTCTCCATCCTCAACCACGACTCGGCCATCGCGGCCGCCGCCTCGCGCATGTCCTCCGCCGCGGCCGGGCGCCCGCTGGTCGAGATGGGCGCCCGCCGCACCCACGAGCTGGCCGCCGTCGCCGCCTCGCGGGCCGCCTACATCGGCGGCTTCGCGAGCACCTCGGACCTGGCCGCCGGCTTCCGCTACGGCATCCCGACGGTGGGCACGTCCGCGCACGCCTTCACCCTGCTGCACGACCGCGAGCGGGACGCCTTCCAGGCCCAGATCGACTCGCTGGGCCGGGGCACCACGCTGCTCGTGGACACCTACGACGTCGCCGAGGCCGTCCGGACGGCCGTCGAGGTGGCCGGGCCCGAGCTGGGCGCGGTGCGCATCGACTCCGGCGACCTGCTGCTGGTCGCGCACCGCGTGCGGCAGCAGCTGAACGAGCTCGGCGCCGTCGACACGAAGATCATCGTGACCTCCGACCTCGACGAGTACGCCATCGCCTCGCTGGCCGCGGCGCCGGTGGACGCTTACGGCGTGGGTACTCAGCTGGTGACCGGCTCCGGGCACCCGACCTGCTCGATGGTGTACAAGCTGGTCGCGCGCGCCGAGTCCGCCGACCCTACGGCGCCGCTGGTCCCGGTGGCGAAGAGGTCCACCGGCGGCAAGACGTCCGTCGGCGGGCGCAAGTGGGCCGCGCGCCGGCTCGACGCGTACGGCGTGGCGGAGGCCGAGGTCATCGGCACCGGAGCGGTGCCTCCGGACCTGGCGGAGCACCAGCTCCTGGTCGAGCTGGTCAAGGGCGGCGAGATCGTCACCCGCGAGCCGCTGGATGTGGTGCGCGACCGGCACGCCGGCGCCCGGGCCGATCTGCCCCTGTCCGCGACCCAGCTGTCGCGGGGTGAACCGGTCCTCGCGACGGAGTACGTCCAGGGGCGCTCGGGTAGCTAGGTCCTGTATTCAAACTCG
>NZ_JADDRL010000197.1 GCF_021538895.1 Streptomyces olivochromogenes
CACGTACTCCAGCTCGCGCAGCAGGGTCTGCGAGGAGCCCAGCGGGCCGCCGCTCGCGAGGAGTTCGTCGCTTGAGAGCGGGTGCGGGAAGTCGACCGGGACATAGGCGCCCGCGTGGTCGTAGTGCCAGACCAGGTGCGATTGCTGGGCCGTCGACTCGAACATCTCCAGGAGCTGCTCGTAGTCGCCGCCCAGTTCGTCCACCGGCGTCACCGGCAGCCCGCACAGCTGCAGCAGGTACACCCGGCGCAGGAAGTGCAGCGCGTCGTAGTCGAAGCCGGCCACCGGGGCCACCTCACCGGACAGGCCCGGCATGTACTGGTACACCGGCACCGGTGGGAGCCCGGCCTCGGCGAGCACCTTGTTGTATTGCGCGAGTTCCTCGGCGAACGGGTTGTCGGGCGTGTGGCACAACACGTCGACGAGCGGTACCAGCCACAGGTCACAGGCCAAAGAGGGCTCCTCACACAGCGCGGTGCTCAAGGCATGGATAAGCAGAGTAATTGGTGCGGCTCGGGGTCAGCTCCCCCCGTGCAGGTCCCATACCCACACTCCGCCGGTCCACTTCCCGGGACGCCCGGTCAGCTGCTGCACGGCCTTGCGCAGGGCGTCGTCGTTGGGCTGCGGCGCGACCACCAGGGCGCCCGCCTTCCAGTAGGCGAAGTCCCGTTGGGCCTGCGCCCGCCAGTTCTTGCCGATCACCGGGATCCGGCCGGAGTAGCGCACGTCCCGCAGCATGTTCGAGGTGAAGCGCGGTGAGGCGCCGTAGATGCCGATACGGTCCTTGCCGTACGGGCCGTTGTAGTAGCCGCCGGGCATCTTGAAGCCCAGGCCGGCGGCCGTCTGCCAGTGCAGGGCCTCCGCCGCCCCCGGGTCGGGCAGCGGCAGGGGCACGAGCGACTCGCCGTCATGGACGTACGACTTCCACATCCCGTCCGCGAAGAACGCCGGCACTCCGACCCGGTCCACCGACTTCAGCGGTGCCGGGACCAGCGGCAGCAGGGCGAGCAGGACGGCGAGCAGGCCGACGTACCGCACCCCCCGGCCGGTCGTGGCCAGCAGCCGGTCGACCGCGACGGCCAGCAGCATGCCCAGCGCCGGGGCGCAGATCATCGCCACCCGGCCCTCGATGACCGACTCGAAGAGCGGCTTGTGGGCGAGCAGCGCCCAGGGGCCGGGGTAGACGAGGTCGGTGAGCGGGATGCGGATCTTCGGGCCGAGGGACAGCAGCGCCGCGCCCACCGCGGTGAACGCCAGCGCCCTGACGAGCGTCTGCTCCCACAGCCGTACGACGATCGTGAAGGCGAGGGCGACCAGCGGCCAGCCGTAGAAGGCGTTCTGCTCGGTGGGGTTGAGGGAGAGCGCGTTCGCCGTCTGCTCGTTGCCCGCGATCAGGGAGCGCTCGGCGAAGGCGAGCAGCGACAGGGGGCTGTTGCCCGCGTTGTCGCCGTGCAGCACGCTCGTGTAGCTCTGCGGCCCGGCGAACTGCCAGTACAGGGGATAGGCGACCAGGGGCAGACAGACCGCCCCGCCGATCAGCAGGCCCTTCAGCAGCGGACGCCAGGACCGGCGGGCCACGTCCCGGCGCACCAGCGCGTAGGAGGCGGCGAACAGGGTCATGCCGAGGCCGGCGAGCAGGAAGGGTTCTTCTCCGAGGAAGATCTGGTAGGCCGCCATCAGGCCGAGCACGATTCCGTCCCGGACGACCCGGGTGCCCGCGCACAACCGCAGCGCCCGCTCGATGATCAGCGGGATCATGAACAGGATCACGAAGTTGGGGTGCGCGTTGGCGTGGCTGACCATCGGGGGCGCGAAGGCGGCCAGCGAGGCGCCGACGAGGGCGGCCGGCCGCCGCTGGACGACCCGTTTCACGATCAGCCGGTACCAGGCGGCCGCCGTCACGGCCAGGCCCAGCGTCATGCAGACGCTCAGCGAGACCGCCGGGCCCGCGAGCAGTGTGAGCGGCGCGAAGGGCACGGACACGCCCAGCATGACCGTGTTGGCCATCAGGTTCACGCCGTCCGGGAAGCCCTGGAGATCGGAGAAGAGGGGATTGCGCAGGTGGGCGACGTTGTCGGCGGTCACCGCGAAGAACCATTCCCACTGGTTCTGGTCCTGGAGCGAGTCCGGGAAGTAGCGGTGGCCGGGGTCGAAGAAGCGCCCCGAGTAGAGGGCCACCGCCATCAGCAGGAACAGGGCGGTGGCCAGGAGATCGGCGGGCCGTATCGCGCGGGCCCGCAGGCGGCCCAGGTCGGCCAGGACGCGGGCGTAGTCGAGGGGGGCGACCTTGGAGCCGGGCTGGTGGCTCCAGCGGACCGGGACCTCGGTGACGGCCCAGTCGCGGCGGCGGAACTGCTGGAGCACCTCCACGTCGATGCCCCAGCCCTCCAGCCGGGAGGCGGCGAAGACCTCGCGGGCCTTGTCGCCCTCGAACAGCTTGAAGCCGCACTGGGTGTCCCGTATGCCGGGCACCGCCGTCGCGCGTATCAGGAAGTTCCCGGCGCGGCCGAGCAGTTCGCGCACCCGGTGCTGGTGGGTCCCGATGGCCGCGCCGGGCACGGAACGCGAGCCGATCGCCGCCGAGTGTCCGCCGCTGAGCGCCTTGTCGAGCCGCTCCAGCTCCTCGATCGGCGCCGCCAGGTCGGCGTCCGTGACCAGCACCCGGCGGCCCCGCGAGGCGGCGACACCGAGGCGCAGGGCGTGGCCCTTGCCCCGGTTGCGGGGGCTGGTGACGAGCTGGACACCCGGATGCCCCAGGGCGGTGACGACGTCGCCGGTGCCGTCGGTCGAGCCGTCGTCGGCGACTATCACCTCCCACTCGCCCCAGCGGCCCTCGCCGTCGCCGAGGTAGCGGGTGATGGCGGTGAGAGTGGGGCCGAGACGCTCTTCCTCGTTGTAGGCGGGGACGACGACCGAGAGGTCGACCCCCGGGGAGCGGCCGCTCATCCGGCGGCCAGTCGCTCGATGAGGGCGAGGGAGTGCGCGTTGTACGCGGAGACGACCGCCCGTGCCGCCTCGAAGTCCTGCCGGGACAGCGCGTCCACCAGCTCGGTGTGCCCGGACCACAGCCGGCCGCGCAGATCGGGCAGCCGACGCAGGTACCGCACCGCGCACACCCAGGACTGCACACGCAGCCGGTGCAGGAAGTCGGCGAGGTACGGGTTGCCGAACAGGGCACTGAGCTCGCGCCAGAACCGCAGGTCGTAGCCGATCAGCACGGACAGGTCCCCGGCACCGGCGGCGCGCCGCGCCTCCTCGCCGCGTCGGCGGACGGCGGCGAGCACGGCGGGCGTGCGCGGGTCCAGCGGGTCCCGGAACGCCGGGTGACCGGCCAGCAGGGCCTGGAACATGCCGTCGGTGACCAGGCTGCGGGCCTGGATCATGCCGCGGTAGTCGTCGAGCGTGTACTCCGGGACGCGGAAGCCGCGGTGCTGGTCCGCCTCCAGGATCCCCTGCGCGGACAGGTCGACCAGCGCCTCCCGGACCGGCGTCGCCGAGACGCCGTACTGCTCGGCGATCTCCTTCACCGTGAACTCCCGCCCCGGCAGGAGCCGCCCGGCCAGCACCTCGTCACGAAGCGCGTCCGCGATCTGCTGGCGCAGGGTACTGCGGGTCACGGCACCGTTGCCGGGCATGGTCGGGGCCCTTTCCTCACGCGTGCGGGTGACGTACTCGTCCATGTCTACGAGCACGCCACCTTACGCGTTCGGGTTGCCCCAGGTGAGCCTTGGTGTTGCGGTCCTCACCTACACCGTGTACTCGTCGGCCACGCTCAGCGCGGCGTCCAGGGCGGCGAGGCCCTCCTTCAGCTCGGCCTCCGTCACGTTGCACGGCGGGACGACATGGGTGCGGTTCATGTTGATGAAGGGCCACAGGCCGTGCTTCTTCGCGGCGGCACCGAAGGCGGCCATCGGCGCGTTCGCCTCGCCCGCCGCGTTGTAGGGCACCAGCGGCTCCCGGGTCTCCCGGTCCCTCACCAGTTCGAGCGCCCAGAACATGCCCACGCCGCGCACCTCGCCGACGCTCGGGTGCCGTTCGGCCAGCGCGCGCAGGGCCGGCTCGACGACGGTCGTGCCCAGGTTCTTCGCGTGGGTGACGACCCCCTCCTCCGCCATCACGTTGAGCGTGGCGACGGCGGCGGCGCAGGCCAGCGGATGGCCGGAGTACGTCAGCCCGCCCGGGTAGGCGCGCTTGCCGAAGGTCTCCGCGATCTTCCCGGAGATGGCGACACCGCCGAGCGGCACATAGCCGGAGTTCACGCCCTTGGCGAAGGTCATCAGGTCGGGCACGACGTCGAACAGGTCGGCCGCGAACCACTCACCGGTCCGCCCGAACCCGGCCATGACCTCGTCCAGGATGAACACGATCCCGTACTTGTCGCACAGCTCGCGCACGCCCGCCAGGTAGCCGGGCGGCGGCACCATGATGCCCGCGGTGCCCGGAACGGTCTCCAGGACGATCGCGGCGACGGTCCCCGGCCCCTCGAAGGCGATCGTCGTCTCCAGGTGCTCCAGGGCCCGCGCGCACTCCTGCTCCTCGGTCTCCGCGTAGAAGCGGGAGCGGTAGAGGAAGGGCGCCCAGAAGTGGACGACACCGGCGTTCGCGCCGTCGGAGGGCCAGCGGCGCGGGTCACCGGTGATGTTCACCGCCTGCTGCGTGCCGCCGTGGTACGAGCGGTAGGCCGACAGCACCTTCGGACGGCCGGTGTGCAGGCGGGCCATGCGCACCGCGTGCTCGACGGCGTCGGCGCCGCCGTTGGTGAAGAAGATCTTGTCCAGGTCGCCGGGCGTCCGCTCGGCGATCAGCCGGGCCGCCTCGGAGCGGGCCTCGATGGCGAAGGCGGGCGCGAAGGTGGTCAGGTGTGCGGCCTGCTCCTGTATCGCGGCGACGACCTTCGGGTGCTGGTAGCCGATGTTCGTGTAGACGAGCCCGCTGGTGAAGTCGAGGTAGCGCTTGCCGTCGTAGTCCCAGAAGTACGACCCCTCCGCACCGGCGACGGCGAGCGGGTCGATGAGCTCCTGCGCGGACCAGGAGTGGAACACGTGGGCGCGGTCCGCGGCCTTGACGGCGGCGCCGGCCTGAGGGTTGGGCTGAGGGGTCATGCGGGCGAGCGTAAGTGTCCGGGATACGGACGCGGTATCGGCGTCCTGTTCCCTGGTCGGGGGGTTTCCGCGACAGATTGTCTGTTACGGAACCGTAGACACCGCTCCGCGCGACTGTCCGGGCGACCGCATTATTCTCGGTCCGTTGCACACCTACGGGGGGAAGGCGGCGCAGCCATGGAGAAGCTGGCACCCGGAGATCCGCAGCAGATCGGGGCGTACCGGCTGCTGGCGCGGCTCGGCGCGGGCGGTATGGGGCATGTGTACCTGGCCCGGTCCGACCGGGGCCGCACCGTCGCCGTGAAGCTGGTGCGCGAGGAACTCGCCGCGCAGGAGGAGTTCCGGGCCCGGTTCCGGCAGGAGGTGCAGGCCGCGCGGCGGGTCGGCGGGTACTGGACCGCGCCCGTGCTGGACGCGGACACCGAGGCCGCCGTGCCGTGGGTGGCCACCGGGTACGTCGCGGGGCCGAGCCTCCAGCAGGTCGTCGGGCACGACCACGGGGCCCTGCCCGAGCGGTCGGTACGGATCCTCGCCGCCGGTCTCGCGCACGCCCTCAAGGACATCCACGCCGCCGGGATCGTCCACCGCGACCTCAAGCCGTCGAACGTGCTGGTGACCATCGACGGGCCGCGGGTCATCGACTTCGGTATCGCGCGGGCGCTGGAGACCCTGACCGGGGACTGGCTCACCCGCACCGGCTCCATGATCGGCTCGCCCGGCTTCATGTCGCCCGAGCAGGTGCGTGGCGACCGGATCACGACCGCCTGCGACGTCTTCTGCCTCGGCTCCGTGCTGGCCTACGCGACGACCGGCAGGCTTCCCTTCGGGGCCGCCCACAGCGGGGTGCACGCCCTGATGTTCCGCATCGCCCAGGAGGAGCCCGACCTGGAGGGCGTGCCCGAGGGCATCGCCGACCTCGTCCGCGACTGCCTGAAGAAGGACCCGGCTACCCGGCCGACGCTGGAGGGGATCCTGGAGCGCACGGGCGCGGAGGACACGGTCTCCGGCGGCCGCTCACGGGACCCCTGGCTGCCGGGCGCCCTGGTGGCCCAGCTGGGCCGGCACGCGGTGCAGCTCCTGGACACGGAGGACCCGCAGGGCCCGGCGGCGGTCGGGGGCGCGGGCGGTGCGGGCGGTCCGCAGGGTTCGCCCGCGGCCGGGGGCGCGTCCGTGCCGGCGCAGGGGCAGGGGCCGGGTCAGGTGCCGGACCGCCTGCCCGAGCAGAGCCCGGGCGGGGACCGTATGTCCAAGCAGCCGGGGCCCGCCGGGGACCGGACGGCCGCTCCCGTCGCCGCCGCCTCGCCCGAGCACGCCCCCGCCTCCGACGACGCCTCCGCGCCGCCCCCGCCCGGGGGTCCGCGGGCGCCGGGCGGGCCGGTGAACCACCTGCCCACGATGGTCGGCCAGACGCCGCCGCCCGGGACGCCGCCGCCCCACCCGGCGTACGGCTATCCGCAGCAGCACCCGCAGCCCCACGCCCACGGCTACCCGCAGCAGCCCGGTACCGGTGGCTGGCCCGGCGCCCAGCAGCCGTACAACCCGTACGCCGGCGGCCTCGGTTCGACCCCGCCGTACGGCCCGCCGCCCGTCGCCCCCACCCAGGCCTACCCGCCCGGCGGCGGCGCGCCCCAGGAGCCGGCCGGCAGCAACGGCCGGGCCACGGCGCTGCTCGTGGTGATCGCGCTGGTCGTCGCGCTCGCCGCGGGCGGCTCGGTGTACGCGCTGATGCAGGGCGGCGGCGACGACAAGGGCGCCGGCCCGGTCGTCGGCTCCTCGACCACCGACGCGCCCACCACCGCCGGGCCGACCGGTTCCGAGCCCGCCCCGACGACCTCGGCGCCCACCTCCTCCGCGCCGGCCGACGGAGCGGTCCCGGCCGGGTACCTGGGGACCTGGGAGACGTCGATCGACAACGCCGCCGGGCACAACACCCGTGAACTGACCATCCGGCAGGGCAAGGTGGGGGACACGGTGCTCACGCTCGTCGCCGACGGGCCCACCGAAGGGGGCGGCAGCTACCACTGCGTGTTCGAGGCGAAGCTGGCCGAACGGCCCAGTGGCAACGGTCCGTTGCGGATCGGGCCGTCCGACGTCACGTCCGGACAGCCGCGTTCGTCCTGCACCCCGGGCGAGGCCACCGAGGTCACGCTGCTGTCCGACGGCACGCTGAAGCGGTCGAAGCAGGGCAACGGGGAGAGCCTGACGTACACGCGGCAGTGACGATGTGGGGATGAAGTCCCGGTCCGCGGGAGGCCGTTGAACGTCGGGCGAACTTCAGCCGACGAGGCCGGATCGTCCCCTTCGGCGCGCGTACGGTGACCCCACCATCCGACTCCGGGGAGTGGCGGGGGCACCCACATGGAGTGGCTGAGCACGGAGAACGTCGTAGCCATCGGTACGGCCGTCCTGGGCATCGTCGCCTCGGCCGGCATGGTCTGGTACGAGCGCCGGGTGCCGCGCCGCTGGGGGCACCTCCCACGCCCTTAAGGCAGTGGGGGAGGGTCGGCTACCGCGTGCAGATGGACAACCCGATAGGCGACGACGTGCGCTCGGGCCGGGCCAACCGCCGGCTGGGCCTGTTCGACGAGGCGCCGGACATGGCCGACGCGACCCTCGTGCTGCTGCGCGTCGAGAACGACGGCTCGCAGGGCATCGACCGCGACGACTACACCAGCCCCGAACCGCACGGTCTGACCGCGGTGTTCACCGACCGCACCATCCGGGGCGTGTCGGTGACGCAGCCGACGGACACCGACCACTTGATGGACCACTTCACGCCCGAGCGGGGCTTCGGCTACGCGGGCAACGCCCTGCGCATCCCGCGGGTCCCGCTCAACAAGGGCGATCATTTCAAGCTGCTCGTGCTGCTGTCCGGCGGGGACGTCGGCCGGGAGATCCGGCTGATCGGCGGGATCCGGGAGGGCGAGGTCCACCCCAACCGCAGCGCAACGCCGGACGACAAGCCGCCCCTGTTCAGCCGGGCGTCCCGGCTCATCACGATCATGCTCACGGTCTGCGTCGTCACGCTCGCCACGATCGTCGTGGCCCGCGAGGACACGCCGCCGCCCATCGGCTGCGCCACGGGCACGCTGCGGATCACCGGTTCGACCGCCTTCGCGCCCGTCGTGCGCGAGGTGGCCGGAAAGTACGAAGGGGACTGCGCGGGCTCGACGATCACGGTGGACCCGCACGGGTCGACGGCGGGCGTACGGGACCTGGACGCCACCGGCGCCCAGTGGCACAAGGCGGGCTCCCCGCCGCTGATCGCCCTCTCGGACGGGCCCAAGCCGAACGACATGCCCGAGCTGCGCGAGAACCGCATCGCGGTGTCGGTCTTCGCGCTGGTCGTGAACGACGGCGTGCGCCTGCGGAACCTGTCGACGGCGGACGTACGACTCCTCTACGCCGGCCGGATCACCAACTGGCGGCAGCTCGGCGGCCCCGACCTCCCGGTCCACCTGGTCAGCCGGGACGCCAACTCCGGGACCCGGCAGGTCTTCCAGCGCAGGGTGCTCGGCCGGGGCGAGATCGCCAACTCCTCGGTCGACTGCGTCCACAAGGACGACGCGACGGCTCCGGTGACCCGCTGCGAGCTGGACTCCACCGACCAGGTGCTGTCCGAGGTCGCCGAGCTGCCCGGGGCCGTCGGCTACAGCGAGCTGAATCTCGCCACCCGGGCCAAGGGCCTGCACATCCTCGACCTCGACGCCGACGCCCCGTCGGTGGACGCCATCGAGCACGGCAGGAGCGCGTACCCGTACCGCGAGATCGAGTACGCGTACACCTACGGCCAGCCGCCGGCCGACTCCCTGGTGTCGAGCTTCCTGACGTACCTCTCCCGCGGAAACGGCCAGGACGTGATCCGCACCCACGGCCATGTGCCGTGCTGGACCCCGGAGGGCATGAAGCTCTGCGCCTGACCGCGCGCGTACGTCACCGGGGCTCGGGCGGGCGTTGGCGGGGCATGTTGGGGCGGGTGCCGTTGGCGGGCGGCAACGGGAAGCGGCCCTGCCAGATGCCCGGCTCGGCCCGGCCCCCGGTCGCGGCCACCGCCGCCTGGATGCCCAGCGGCGCGGGCCCCGTCCGGAACTCCACCATCCAGTCGGCCGTCTCCGTGCGGACCAGCTCCGTCACGTCCTCCGAGAACCGCCGCAGCACACCCAGGCACCGCTCGGTGGCCTCGCTGGCCGTCCCCTCGGCCGGTCCCAGAACCTCGCGCACGCATTCCGAGGCCCAGTCGAACTGCAGCACCTGGAGCCTGCGCTGCACGGCCTGCGCGGTGGCCACGTCCCTTATCCATCCGGACGTCACGCCGAAGAAGCGGTCGATCCCCACGCACGCCACGGCGAACACCAGCGCCAGATACCCCCAGGGCGCGCCCGAGT
>NZ_JADDRL010000198.1 GCF_021538895.1 Streptomyces olivochromogenes
GCCAGGCGGCGGGCCGGTCCGGAAGCGGTCGAGAGGCCGGTCCGGAAGCCGGTCAAGAAGCCGGTCGAGAGACCGATCTCGCGCGCCGGTCCGGGGCCAGGCGGTGGGCCGGTCCGGAAGCGGGTCGGGAGACCGGTCCGGAAGCCGGTCAAGAGGCCGGTCGAGAGACCCATCTCGCGCGCCGGTCCGGGGGCGGGTCCGAAAGCCGGTCGGCAGGCCGGCCTCGTGCCCCGGTCCGGGCCGGGCGGTGGGCCGGTCCGGAAGCGGGTCGGGAGACCGGTCCGGGGGCCGGTCAAGAGGCCGGTTGAGAGGTCGATCTCGCGCGCCGGTCCGGGGGCCAGGCGGCGGGCCGGTCCGGAGGCCGGTTCGGAGGCGGTCGAGAGGCCGGTCCGGAAGCCGGTCGGCAGACCGGTCCCGTGGCGGGCCCGGTGTCCCGGGCCGGGGTGCGGCCGGCCACCCCGCATGCGGCGACTTCCCGTGGGAGGCACGCTGGGAGGTGCGGTGTGGGAGGGGACGGCACGGCCTGCCGAGAGCGTCGGAGGTGATTGGTGTGGCGCACGGCGAGCCCGGCCTGCGCGAGGACGAGAGGGCGGCCTCGATGTTGGAGGCGCTGTTCACCCAGTCACCGGTGGGACTCCACCTGCTCGACAGCGACCTGCGCGTCGTCCGGGTCAACATCGCCACCCCCGTCATGCGGACCGTCTCGCTGGACAGGGTGGTCGGACACCCGATCCACGAGGTGTACGACGTCGTCGAGGACGAGGACATCGAGGCCACCCTCCGTGACGTACTGCGCACCGGGATCCCCGTGCGGCAGCGCATCGTACGGGTGCGCCTGCCCACCGACCCGCCGCAGGTACGCCATTTCGAGATCACCGCGCTGCGCCTGGACAACCCGCGGGGCACGGTGCTCGGCGTGGCCGTCACCGCCGTCGACGTCACCGAACGGGAGCACAGCCGGGCCCGCGCCCACGTCCTCGAAGCGGTGCGCCGGTCCGTGGGGCGCACGCTGGACGCGGCGGTGACCGGCGAGGAGCTCGTCGCGGCCCTGGTGCCCACGTTCGCCGATATCGCGATCGTGGAGGTGGTGGACGCCGTGCTGCGCGGCGACGACCCTCCGGTCGCGCCGCTGCCCCTGGACACGCCGCTCATGCGCACCGCGTTCCGCAGCAGGGACAGGCATCCACCTCAGGCGCGCCCGGTGGGTGACATCAGCAGGCTGCCGGCCCCCACCCCCTTCACCCAGGCGCTGGCCGACCTGTGTCCGCGGGTGGTCCCGCTGCGGCCCGACGCCGCGTGGTTCCGCGTCGATCCGGAGCGCGCGGAGGCCATCCGCCTGTCGCGGGCCCACACCCTGCTCACGGCGCCCCTCACCCTGCGGGACACCGTCGTGGGCCTCGTCAGCCTCTACCGGACGGGACAGACACCCCCGTTCGGCGACGGCGACCGGGAACTGGCGGTCGAGCTGGCCTCCCACACGGCCCTGTGCATCGACAACGCCCGGCGCTACACACGCGAACACACCGTCGCCGCCACGGTCCAACGCCAACTGCTGCCCCGTACCCCCGAATCGCACGCGCCGCTGGATACCGCGTACCTCTCCCTCACCGGCGCGGATCCCGGGGCCTGGTACGACACCATCGCCCTGTCCGGTGCCCGTACCGCGCTGGTGGTCGGCAGCGTGTCCGGGCAGGGGCTCAACGCGGCGACCACCATGGGGCAGTTGCGCACGGTCATCCGCTCCCTCGCCGCGTTCGACATCCCGCCCGACGAGCTGCTCGCCCGGCTGCAGGACGCGACGGCCCAGCTGGCCGCGGAGCGGGCGAACCTCCCCGCCGGCGACCCGCTCCACCGGGAGACGCTGGCCGCCGACTGCGTGTACGCGATCCACGACCCGCTGACCGGTACGTGCGGGATGGCGTGCGCTGGCCGGCTGGCCCCGCTCGTCGTACTGCCGGACGGCACCCTGCGCGTCCCCGACCCGCCGTCCGGGCCGCGCCTGGGGACGGGCGAGGACGCGCCGTTCGCGTCCGTGGAGTTCGACGTGCCCGCCGGGAGCGTCCTGGTCTTCACCAGTGATCCGCTCCTCACCGCGTACCTCGCGGAGTCCCCGGGACCGCTGCGCCAGGTTCCGGCGTACGCTGACCGCTCGCTGCGGGACCTGTGCGACGCCCTCGTGTACGCCATCCCGCCCGATCTGCGGGTGGGCGACGCCGCGGTGATCGTCTCCCGGGTCCGCTCGCTGCCGGGCGACCGGATCGCCGTCTGGCCGTTCGCCCCCGACCCCAGCTCGGTGGCCGAGGCACGGCACCGGGCCCGCGCACAGCTCAAGGCCTGGGGCCTCGACGACGAGACGGCCTTCAACACCGAGATCATCGTCAGTGAGCTGGTGACGAACGCCATCCGCTACGGCGACCCGCCCTTCCAGCTCCGTCTGATCAATGACCGCACGCTGACCTGCGAGGTCCGCGACGGCGGCGCCGCGGCCCCGCATCTGCGGCACGCCCGGACGGTCGACGAGGGCGGGCGGGGTCTGTTCATCACCGCCCAGCTGGCCCACGGGTGGGGCACCCGGTACTCGCCGGAGGGCAAGACGATCTGGACCGAGCAGTCCTTTCCGGCGCCGCGCGGCCGTTGATCAGCCTTGAGCGTCGCCCGGCCCGATCAGCCTTGCGGCCCGATCAGCCTTGAGCGTCGCCCGGCCGGCCCGGCGCCGCCGGCCGTCCCTCGTCGGCCTGTCGGCCGCTCGCGGCCAGCAGGGCGAGCACCGCGAGGACGGCGAGCAGGACGAGCACCAGGAGCAGGACCGTCAACACGGTCGGGTAGTTCCACAGGGCGAACACGAGCGCCACGACGAGCAGCGTCACGAGCGTGATGGCCCGGCGGTAGGTCTGCGCCCAGATCCCGACCCGGCCGGTGCGGATCTGGTGGGCGGCCGCCCATCTGGCCGTGGCGTCCGCGGTGCGTTCGGACCTGCCGCGGACGGCCACGGGCAGTCGTCCGGGACCGATGAAGTAGGTGCCCAGCGCGATGACGATGCCCAGGACGATCGCCGTGCGCAGGCTGACGCGCAGGAAGCGCACCAGCGTGTCGAAGACCTCGGCGGCGGCCGCCTTCGACTGGACCTCGGGCGGAAGGTGGTCCAGGTAGTAGTGGCGGGCGACGACGACCGCGATGGCCACCACGAGGCAGGCGAAGGCCGCGCCCAGGGCGGTGCGCGCCAGGGCCCGCCGTCGCCCGCGCGCCAGCATGACCCCGGCGACGCCCAGCAGCACGACGAGGATCGGGAGCCAGTTGCCGACGATGTCCAGCAGCCGGGCGCCCTTGCGGGCCTTGGCCAGCTCGTCGGACTGGAAGAGCACCATCTGCTTGTTGACCGTGGGGATGTGCTCCGCGGGCTTGAGGCCCGCGTCGACCAGTTTCTGCTTGACCTGCTCGACCGCGGTGCCCACGTCGAGGGTCACGGTGCCTTCGCTGACCCCGACGGCGCCGCGCCCCTTTCCGGTGAGCGCGTGCACGACGGCGTTGTGGGCGACCCGGTTGGCGTCCGTCCACACGGTGACGAAGGCCTTGCTCCGCACCACATCGGTGGCCACCTTGGTCACGGCCTGGTTCACCGCCGCGTCGAGCTGCGGGCCCAGCCCCTTGAGCGCGTCGGCGGCGCGCGCCGGCAGTCCCTGGGTCACCAGCCAGTCGGCGATGTCCGAGGCGGCCTGCTCCCCGTTGACCCGGACGCCCACGGCCTCGGTGATCCGGTGGACGGCCGCGTCCTGGACGGCCGGTTCGGTGGCGAGGGGCTTGACCGTGGAGACGTACCGGTCGGTGTCGAGCGCGATGTCGTGCACCCAGGTCGCCAGCAGGGCGACGGGGACCAGGACGCAGGTGAGGACGATGAGGACGGCCGAGGCGACGGCGCGTGCGATCCTGCCGGTCGCGGAGCTCTGCGACGCCCCCTTGCTCTGCGCCGTGCCGCTCGCGGATGCGGCGCCCTCGGGGTCCTGTCCGGGAGGGGACCCAAACTTGTTCGGACCGCTCATGGTGCCTCCGGCCGGGTGCCTGGCTGATCACCCCATTCCGTCAGCAGGCGGGCGCGGTCGCACGCCGGTGAGAGCCATACGGAGGAACGGTCGGCCTACCCGGCGGCCTTGACGGCCGCGAGGCGTTCGATCGTGCCGAGTCCGTAGCGCTCGCGGCGTACGACGGTGAGGCCGGCCGCGCGCACCAGGTGCAGGGGACGGCGCAGCTGGTGGTCGCCCGCGCAGGCGACGGTCAGCGGGTCGAGGAGGCGCTGGGCCGTGCGGACGGTGCCACGGTGGCTGACGACGTGATCGATCAGGAGCAGGGTGCCGCCGGCTCCGAGGACCCGGCACATCTCCGCGACCGCCGCGCGGTCGTCGGGGATGCAGCACAGCCCGAGGGCGCACACCACCGTGTCGAAGGACGCGTCGGGGAAGGGCAGCCGGGTGGCGGACGCCTCGACGAGCGGGACGCGCAGGCCCAGCTCGTCGGCGCGGGCACGGGCGCGGTCCAGCATCGCCGGGGAGAGGTCCACGCCGGTGAGGTCGGTGCCCTTCGGGTAGTGGGGGAGGTTCAGGCCCGTGCCGATGGCGACCTCCAGGACCCGGCCCCGGGCCAGGGAGCACAGCCAGGACCGGCCGTCGCGGAGCAGGTACCGGTCGAAGCGGCGCATCCAGCCGTCGTAGCGCGGCGCGTCACGCTCCCAGATCCGGCGCGCCCGCGCCTCGGCGGCGCTGTCCTGCCCCATGTCCACTCCCTTGAGCCGCGGATGCCGTCCAGCATGGCGCGCTGCGGCTCCGGCGGCGAACGGCGCACGACCCGGGCAGAGGCCGGCGCGGTGCGCGACGCCCGCATCGGCGTGGATGTTCGTCCCCAGGGACGGCGGGCACGCGATGGCCGGACTCCCAGGGGTGGTGCACGCTGTAATCGTGGGTGCCCGGCAGAGCCTCGCGCGTCTGCGGCAGTCCTGGCAATCGAGTCACGCGCTGCTGCTGCTTCCGATCGCGCTCATCCTGATCATCACGGTGGTGGACATCCGTACGCCCGAGAACGTCCATCTGGGACCCGCGCTGGTCATCGCGCCGGCGCTCACCCCGTCGATCGCCGGGCCCTGGGCGACCGGGATGGTCGGGGCACTCGCGGTGGCGGCCCAGGCCTTCATCGGTGTGTTCCACGGCGGGATCGCCACCACGAACCACATCGTGCAGCTCGTCACGCTCGCCGTGCTCTCGGTGCTGATCGTGATCTACTGCGCGATCCGCGAGCGGCGCCGCGAGCAGCTGGCCCAGGTCCGGTCGGTGGCCGAGGCCGCCCAGCACGTCCTGATGTGGCCGCTCCCGGAGCAGATCGGCCCGCTGCGGATCGCCTCCCTGTACATGGCCGCCGAGGAGGAGGCCCAGATCGGCGGCGATCTGTACGCCGCGACCACCCTGGTCGACGGCACGGTCCGGGTGCTCATCGGCGACGTGCGCGGCAAGGGCCTGCCCGCCATCGGTGAGGCCGCGCTGCTGCTGGGCTCCTTCCGCGAGTCGGCCCACCGGCACACCACCCTGCCGGATCTGGCCGCCACGCTGGAGCAGAGCATCAGCCGGTACGCGGCCGACTTCGAACCGCCCGAGGAGGTCGGCGAGCGCTTCGCCACGGCCCTGTTCGTGGAGATCCCCGGGGGCGACCCGATCACCCGGATGACCAGTTGCGGGCACCCTCCGCCGCTGCTGCTCAGCCCCGGTAGCGCGGTCACGGTGCCGAGTCTGCATCCCTCGCCCCCCTTGGGCGTCGAGGGCACGAAGTCCGGCGACCACACGCTGGATGTGTTCTCCTTCGAGCCCGGCGACACCCTGCTGCTGTACACCGACGGCGTCATCGAGGCCCGGGACGCCGGCGGCCGCTTCTACCCGCTCGCGGAACGTGTCGCGCACTGGACCGACAGCAGCCCGGAGGCGCTGATGCACCACATCCGACGCGACCTCCTGGCCCACACCGGTGGCCGGCTCGACGACGACGCGGCCCTCATCGCCCTCCACCGCACGTCCACCGTGCACCGCCGGCAGCACCACAAGGTCCTGGGCGGCCACAAGCACTGACGTCGGGGTCCGGGGTCGAGGGCGCCCTCGACCCCGGACCGTCAGGTCACGGCTTGCGGGCCGCCGCTCCGTACATGGCGATGTCCGCGTCGCGGATGTTCCGTTCGCCGGAGCCGTCCGGGTGCCACTTGTGGACCTGGACGATGCCCGGCTCGACCAGTTCCAGGCCCTCGAAGAACTCGTGCGCCTCGTCGAGGGTGCGCAGCCGCATCGGCATGTTCCGGGCGGCGTACTCGCGGGCGACCCGGCCCACCTCCTGCGGCGCGAACTCGGCGGTACCGATGGACATCGCCAGGTAGCTGCCCGAGGGGAGCGGCTCCAGCAGGCGGCGGACGACGCCGACCGCGTCGTCCTCGTCGAGCATGAAGTGGACGATGGCGATCACCGTGAGCGCCACCGGCCGGGTGAGGTCGAGGGTGTCGCGCAGTTCGGGGGCGTCCAGAATGGCCGCCGGGTCACGGAAGTCGGCCTCGATGTACGAGGTTTTCCCCTCGGGCGCGCTGGCCAGCAGGCCCTGGGAGAGGGTGAGGACGATCGGGTCGTTGTCGACATACACCACCCGTGACTCGGGGGCCACCGACTGCGCGATCTCGTGCAGGTTCGGGGAGGTGGGGATGCCGGTGCCGATGTCCAGGAACTGGCGCATCCCCGCCTGTTCGGCGAGCCAGGCGACGGCACGGTTCATCCAGTCGCGGTTGGCGCGCATGTGGACGGGCAGGGCGGGCCACTCCCGCGACATGGCGTCGCCCGCCTCCTTGTCGGCGGGGTAGTAGTCCTTGCCGCCCAGGATGTAGTCGTAGATCCGGGCGGAGTGGGCGTTCTCGGTGTCGATGCGGTCGGCCGGCCATCCGTTGTCGGGCAACGCCGTGTCTCCCATTCGAGTAGGGGGTGGGGGGTGAACACTGGGCGAAAGCAAGCGGGTTGAGCAGGAGGTGACTCAGAGGAGGAAGTCGGCGTCACCCGCCTTCACGCCCGTCAGGAAGCTCGACATCTCCCGGGGTGTGAAGACCAGCGCGGGCCCGTCGGGGTCGGTCGACTGGCGCACGGCCACGCGCCCGTCGGCGAGCCGCTTCACTTCCACGCAGGCGCCTCCCGCGTCGTCGCTCCACGGCTTGGACCAGCCGTGTGCGCCCAGTTCCCGGGACGGCATGCCGTTGCGTATGTGGTGGTGCACGTCAGAGCTCCTTGCGAATCGCACCGAGGAGGGCCTCGGTCTTGCGGGCGGGGGCCGCCTGGGCGGCCAGCCGGTCCAGGGCCTCGCGGTACACCACGACGTCGTCGCCCTTGTCGAGATAGACGGCGCCGACCAGGCCGCCGAGGTAGACGATGTCGGGCAGTTCGGGGGCCCGGAACCGGAACAGATGGAACGCGCCCGCCCGCATGGCCGGGTGCGGGCCGTTGGCGAACGCCATGATCTGCACCGTGACATGGGGCAGTCGGTTCACCTCGATCAGATGGTCGATCTGCGCGCGCATCACCTCGGCGCCCCCGACCGGCCAGCGCAGCACCGTCTCGTCCATCACGACCCACACGCGCGGCGGCCCGTCGCGCGTGAGCAGCTCCTGGCGGCGCATGCGCAGCGCGACCCGGCGCGCCGTGGCCTCGGCCGGGGCGTGCGGATTGCCCGCGGTCAGCAGGGCGCGGGCGTAGTCCTCGGTCTGCAGCAGCCCGTGGACGAACTGGTTCTCGTAGGCACGGATCTGCAGCGCCGCCTGCTCCAGGCTCAGATAGGCGGCGAACCAGTCGGGCATGACGTCGCGGTACGTGTGCCACCAGCCGCGCTTGTTGGCCTCGCGGACGGACTGCAGGAACGTGTCGAGCTCCTGCTGGTCCGTCACCCCGTAGGTCTGGAGCAGCTTTTCGACGTCCGCGAGCCGCAGCCGGGCGACCTTGGCGGCCTCCATCCGGCGGATCGTGGAGTGGCTGACCCCGATGGCGGCGCCCGCCCGCTCGTACGTCAGACCGGCGCGGGTGCGCAGCTCCTCCAACTGCTTGCCGAGGATCATGCGCAGGACGGAGGGGGCGCCACCCCAGTCGGTCTCCACGGTCACGCCGTACCCCCTCCCGACCGGGCTTCGGGATCACCGTCTCACGCGAACGCCCGCAGCAGGCTCACTCGTTCGGTTCTTGACGGAAGCAGCATGCCCCTGGCGACTTGCACATTTCAACTTGCCGGTTGCGAGCCGGAGTTGGCGGATGGGAGAGTGGTCGTACGATCGCGGCTCGGCGAAGGAGCAGGCGACGCGGCCCAGTCGGGGGAGACCGGGCCGCACCCCGGGTGCCGTCAGGCGCCGGGAGTCGTCCACTCCTCCCGCAGGGCCGGCCGACGCGACAGCACCCGCACCCCCACCGCGAGGCCGGACGAAAGGCGTACGGCGATGGCTCCGCCCTCCCTCCCCCAGCCGCTGGACCGACCCTCCACCAGACCACCCGGAGACGAGTTCGCCGGTCGACTCCCTGGGCCCGACGGCCCCGACCGCCTCGTCTCCGGGGCCGAACCACCGGGCCGTACACAGGTGTTGGTGCTGCCCGCGGCACCCGCCTCCGTCGCCGTGGCCCGCAGAAGCGTGCGCGAGATACTGGCCGCCCGGGGCATCGCCGGCGACGCGGAAGACAACGCTGTCATGGTGACCTCCGAGCTGGTCACCAACGCGCTCGCGCACTCGGGCAGCGAACGGATCGTGTGCCGGCTGCACATCAGCGCGGACCGGATCCGCGTCGAGGTCGAGGACCAGAACCGCGAGGCCTCGCTCCCGAAGCCCCGGCAGGCGGCCCCCGACGACCAGGGCGGCCGCGGACTCTTCCTCGTCGAGGCGCTCAGCGCCGACTGGGGCGTCGCGCTCGCCCCCCGCCGGTCCGGGCGGATCGTCTGGGCCGAGCTGACGACGGCCCCGGACACCGCCCCGGCGGACGAACCGAACCCGACCCGGCCCATCCCTCACTCGGCCGAAGGACTCTCACCTGATGGACCCGTCTCCGCTCCCTGACCCGCGCGCACCGCGCCCCCTGCCCTTCGCCCTGCGGCCGCGCGGCGCGAACCCGGTGCCGGGCGTGCGCTGGGCAGACCCGTCCTGGACCCGGACCCGCCCCAAGCCCGCACCCCACGACCCCCACCCACGCCCGGAAGACGACTCGGCGGACTGAACCGACCGCGGCCGGCGCGCCCTCGGTGTCCCCCGTCCGCGCCGGCCGGCTCGCGGGGCCGGCAGCCCGCTCCTAGCCTGAACCGGAAACTC
>NZ_JADDRL010000199.1 GCF_021538895.1 Streptomyces olivochromogenes
GGACAGTCCCTCGGGTATGGCGTCGCCGTACAGGTTCAGGTTCATGATCACGACGTTAGTCCCGCAGGATCGGGCTGCTTCCCGCGCCCAAAGGCACTGGCGCCGCGGGCGGCAGCTGCCGCTGAGCACGAGCCGGATACGGCTGCACAGGTCCAGTGCTCATTGAACAGATCCGGTGCTCAGCCACAACAGCAGGCCTCGTCCCGGTTGTGACGGAGCACCGTAGTTTGCGAGTGGTGCACGGTAGTTTGCGAGCCGCCAGGAACGCTCGCCTGACCTGGGGTTTTGTCGCCGATGCGAGTCGTTCGGTCGCCAGCACTCGCAAGGTGTCGTGCTCCAACCTCGCAAACTGCGGTGCACCGTCATGGCGCTGACCAGCGAGTTCTAAACGATCACTCGCAAACTGTCGTGCTCCGTCACACCGGTCGATGCGCTCGCGCACTCGCGTGTTCGATTTTATGTTCGATAACGTGAGGGGGTGGGAGGTGGACCTTGGTGAACGTGGAGACGCCGCAGGTTGGGCAGTCGTTGGTGATGCATGTGCGCTGCCCGGACCGGTTGCCGGAGGAGACCTACCGGCAGGTTCTGGAGCTTCTGGCGGACCTGTCTCCGGTCGTGCAGGCGCTGCCGCCTTCTGCGGCTCTGGTCTAGCTCAAGGGGGCGTTGCGCTATCACGGGGTCGACGGCCGGCGGCTCGGCGAAGTCCTGCGCGTGCGGGCCATCTCCCACCTGGGTGTCGACGTCCGTGTGGGCATGGGCCCGACCATCACGGTCGCGGCGACTGCCTCCGGACAGATCACCGCTCCGGGCGGGGTCCTCGCGATTGCGCCCGAGCACGCCGCCGACTGGCTCGCCCAGCTGCCGGTGGACGCCTTGCATGGCATTGGCCCCCGTCAGGCGGCCGCGCTGCGCGATTACGGCATTCACAGCGTCGGCCTGCTCGCCGCTGTCCCGCCCGCCACCGTGCAGCGTCTGCTCGGCGGCCGCGCCGGACGCATCGCCGCCGACCGGGCCCGCGGGATCGACCCGCGCCCTGTCGTCCCTCGCGCCCTGCCCGCCTCCGCGACCGTGCGGCACACCTTCGACCGCCACACCCTGGACGGGGCCGCCGTCCGCGCCGCCCTGCTCGACCTGGTCGTCCAACTCGGCGTGCTGCTCCGCAGTCGCGACCAGGCGGCCCGCGCGCTCACCCTGACCCTGCGGTTCGCGGGCGGTACCAGCTGGGAGAAGACCCGCCGCTTGCGAGAGGCGTCCGCGCACGACGAGGACCTGCGATCCCTCGCCTATCAGCTGATGGACGCCGCCGGCCTGCAGCGCGGCCGCCTGACCGGCCTGGCCCTCAAAGGCGAGGACCTCATCGACGCCGGCCAGGTCGCCGAGCAGATCAGCCTCGACCATGCCCGCGAGGCCCGTCTGGTCGCCGAGGCCGCCATGGACCGCATCCGCGCCAAGTTCGGCCCCACCGCGGTCGGCCCCGCCGCGACCTTCCCCCACGCGTCATGACCTCACGGTCCGCCCCGGGGAGGCGAAGAGATGCTGCTTGATCCGCCGGGGACGAGCTGCACACTGCCGCACTGGCCCTACGCGCAGGCCGTCGACGAAGCCCTCACCGCGCGTGGCATTGCGCCGGGCAAGATCCGGGCCGGCTCGATGGGCCGTGAGCACGGCGAGACGATGTACCTGATGCTCGCCTGGGACGTCAGCCGCACCCACGGCATCGGCGGTCTCCGGATGACCTGGACTGAAGAGACCGGCTGGGCGTACACGCCGCTCGGCGCCAACCCCCGCATCCAAGGACCGCACCGGCCGCTCACCCCACTGCGCCGGATCTTCGCGCGCCCGGACGACGTCGCCGAGGTTGCCGACCGCCTGGTGCGCGCCTGGCGCACACCCACCGGCGACTACCACGCAGAGTGGGACGCCGCAGACAAGATGAGGACCGCGATCGCCGACTTCCGCGACCACAGCCACAGCAGTCGGCCTGTCCGGCACACGGGAGGCGGGTCAGCCGACGGACGGTGATCCCAGCGACGCCTTTCCGCAGCAACGACAGTGATGCCCTGTGCGACCCCCACAGCCTCGAAGCAGGCGCCAGAACACTGGGCCGGTTCTCGGGTGCCCGGTGCTGGCCCCGGCTTCTAGGCTGAGTGTGCTCGGGGCGCACTGCGGAGGTCGTCATGCCCCGAACCATCTGGTCCGGCGCCATCTCGTTCGGTCTGGTCACGGTGCCGATCAACGTGGTCAGCGCGACGGAGGACCACAGCATTCGCTTCCACCAGTACCACCTGCGGGACATGGGCCGGGTTCGGGTGCGCAGGGTGTGCGAGCTGGAGGACCGCGAGGTCACCCAGGACGAGATCGGCAAGGGCTACGAGCTGACCCGCACCCAGGTCATCCCGATCACCGATGAGGAACTGCGGAACCTGCCGCTGCCGACGGCGAAGGCGATCGAGATCCAGGGGTTCGTGCCGCTGGAGACCGTCGACCCGCTGCGGATCGGGGAGGGGTACTACCTGCAGCCGAGCGGGCAGGTCGCGGCGAAGCCGTACAAGCTGCTCGTCCAGGCGCTCGGCCGCTCCGGCAAGGTGGCCGTGGCCAAGTACGCGTGGAGCGGCCGGGAACGCCTGGGCCTGCTGCGTGTGAGGGAGGACGCGCTGGTCCTGCACGCCATGCGCTGGCCGGACGAGATCCGCTCCCCGCAGGAGCTGTACCCGCCGTCCGTCGACGTCGATGAGCGGGAGATCGAAGGTGCGCTCGCTCTCATGGACACCTTGGCCCGCGACGATCTCGAAGGCGAGGAGTTCCGCGACGAGTACACGGAGGCCCTGGCGCGGATCATCGAGGCGAAGCGGGAGGAGATGCCGCTGCCGCAGGTACCCGAGCCGGAGCAGTCGGCCCAGGTGCTTGACCTGATGGCCGCACTGAGCGCGAGCGTTGAGCAGGCGAAGGCCACCCGCGGTGAGCCGGCCGAGGTGCACGAGCTGCCGACGCCGAAGAAGAAGGCGGCCGCGAAGAAGCCGCCAACCAAGAAGACCACGGCGAAGAAGACGACCGCGAAGAAGACTGCGGGGCGCAAGCCGCGAAGTGTCTGAGGTGCGGCAGGTGCACAGTCTCCGCCCGGTCATGTTGGTAACTGTGTACCGGATCAAGGCCAGCGGTCGCGGCCAGGGACTGGTCCCCGTCGGCTGCTCTTAGCACTGGGCCCGTCTCCGTCGTTGTGTTGTTGGCGTTCCCGCTGCGGCGTGCGCGGCACGGAGTGCGATGTGCCGCGATGGCGCAGACTGATGCCGAGCTTGTGCACCGGTACGCCGCCCCGGTGCGCTGCTGAGCCTCACTCTCACCCGTAAGGGTGATCGTGCTGATCAGATTCCCAGTACCTCTTGCCGTCCTTGAGTGCTCCTGAGGTCGGCTCACTCCCTCGCTGAGCAGCCGAAACCTTTGTGCCTAGCGGCAGCCGGAGGGGTTCTCGCAGCTTAAATATCAAAGGGATCGTCCGCTTACTGTCTGCAACAGTTTTGGGCCTCGGCAGATACGCCCTGCCACCGCAGGGAGGGGGAGCGGGCACGTGACACAGCGCTGGGAGTTCTACCAGACATCCGTGGGGGCGGATGTTGTACGCAAGGAGATGTTCAAGTGCCAGCTCACCAGGGATGAGAAGGCCAAGCTGGGCCGGCTGATGGAGCGGGCGCAGCGGGGCGAGCTCCTAGCCAAGGACCGCAAGGACCTGCGTGGGGGGCTGCTGGAGCTGAGGCTGGACTGCGGGGAGCGGATCTTCCGGCTCTTCTACGGCGAGGTCGAGGCAGCCAACGTCCTGCTCGCTGTGAAGTTCGTGAACAAGAAGTCCACGCAGGGCATCGCAACCGATCCAACCGATATCGAGACTGCCCGTAAGCGCCTGAACGAGTGGCAAATCAGGTCAAAACGTGACGATCAACGACCTGACGCGTTGAATTGATATCGGTTTTAGGCGATACTCGGCTAGCAGGGGAAGGGGGACACCGTGGATGAGTACCTCGCTGACATGCTCGGGATCGATCTGGCTGATGCTCGTACACAGGACGCGCTTGATGACACCGAGCGGGTCATGAAACTCATCGAGACGTTGGTACAGCACCGCAAGCGCCGGAAGATCTCGCAGACGCAGGTCGCCGAAGCGATGGAGACCACGCAGTCGGCCGTATCCGACTTTGAGCGCCTGGGCGGCGACCCGCGCCTCAGTACGGTGATGCGGTACGCCCGGGCGGTTGGGCTGTGCGTCCGCGTCAAGACGATGGTGGTGGAAGAGCGTCCTTCGGACGCCGGCTGGCAGGCAGTCGCGCACCAGGAAGAGTCCGTTGCTGTGGCAGGCAGGCGGTCCGCGGCATGAGCAGCCAAGTGGCACGCGTTCTGGCCACGGTGAATGAACTGCAGAGCACGGCGGAACTAGTGGACATCCTTTACTACGAGGTGTCCGGACGCCGGCTCGACGGATTTTCGCGCGCCAGCACAGGATGCCGTGACGACGTGGCACCAGACGACGACACCGCTGAGATCGAGCTGATGCAGCGCCTCGAAGGCGACACCATCGACATCCGATTGCGGGCCCTGGTCGTTACCGGTCAAGGCCGCCTGATCGCAGATGTTGCGGCCGTCTTCCGGACTCCGGAACAGGTCAGCGTTCCTCCCGAGGTGGTGTCAGAATTCGCGAAAGTCGTTGCCACGCCGATAGTGCGTCCGTACCTGCGCGAGGCCATTCACCAAACGGCGGTTCGTCTTGGCATTGACGCCCCCCTGCTGTCGATCCTGGACTCGCGTGAACGCACGTTCTGGCAAATGAAGCGACGCGACGCCGCACCATGACCCTCAACTGCGAACGGCCTCTGCCGTCTTGGACGGGTCGAGTGACTCGTCCGGGGATGCGTCGTTCCGCTTGAAGCGGGGCGTGGTTATCTTCCAGAGGACGAATGGGCTCGGCTCGAACCGCACCTCCTCCAGCACTCGGAGTCCATCCGGTGCCTTCCGGTCGACTGCCACGGTCAGGGCCGGAAGTTCGCCTTGTCGCCGCGAATCTGGATCACGGTAGGGGTGATGATTTCAGTGCCGTCCACCGGGTGAAGTTCGAGCCGCAGGCTTCTTACAGCACCGATGGCCTGGTCGACGAAGTTCCGTACGGGTGCTGCTGTCTCAGGCACGGTGAAACCTCTGGGCCACGTGGTCTCGTGCCACCAGCACTCCAGCTCGAACTGGTGGATGCCGTGTGCGAGCGCCGTGTTCTGGGCTAATGGTCGGCGTTGGCAGCCGCCATGGTGTTCGGTCGTCTCCAGGTACGCCCGGACGACCTCGATGCGGTAGCGGCTGGGCAGGGTCCGCTGCTTCCGGCAGCCGCGGCACTCCAGCAGGTGCAACCCGCCCCCTCGCTACCTTCAAGGCAGTAGCGCGTGCTGCCAGCGGATGTTCGCGTCGTGGATCGGCTCCTACCGCAGCCTGCCGGGCGCGGTCATCACGCTCCAGGAGCAGACCGCCCAAGGCGAGCGCGTAGTACATGCCTGGCACGCCGACACGGACGCCTGACCGGGCCCGTGACCCGTCGCCATCGGGCGCGTTGCCCCCCGTGACGCGTGTGCGGGTCCGGCCTGGTGGCCTCCGGGCAGGATTCGCTCCGCTTGCGGCCCCGGTAACCCCGCCCGGCCCCGGGGCCGCCTTCCTGTTCGCCCGCTGGCAGTGCCGCGCTGACCTGCCATGGTCGGGGGTTGCGGGGCTTGGTCGGGCCCGTGGTACGCCTCCCTGGCATCCCGTGGTCGGGGTCCCGCAACAGCCGGGCAAGCCCGACGGATTGGGGCTTGCCCAGTATCGGACAGGCTTGCCCAGCTGCTACCGGACCCGGCCCACCGGCGAGTCCTGTACAGCCTCGGTGGGTTGCTTCCTTGGTAGGGCCCTTAGGGGGCTGGAGGGTGGGCTCCACCGTTGCACCGGGACTTGCACCGAGAGTTGCAGCCCCCTCATCGCGCGGGCGCCTGTTTGTGCAGGTGAGGCACCGTGGGCAAGCCGGCCGTGTACGCCGACACCTCCCTCCGCAGGTAGCCGGAGGGAGGTGTCTGCTTTTCCGGTGCTGTGGCGGGGCGGCAGCGCGCATTCAAGGGCGCAGGACCGCGTGCGAGGGTGCCGGGAACTATTGAATACGGGCTCGGGACTGCGAAGAGTCAGCACAGCCGCAGCGCCCCGAGACCCCTTCCGTTCCGCCTGACCGCGAGACGCGGGATCACCGGCGAATGCTGTTCAGAGCCGGTTGCGGGGCTAACCCCAGCAACTCGCACTCTGTCTCCGCCCTGTCCGGCATCCCTGCCGGCACCTAAGGGCCACCAGGGCGCTGTGCCCTGTCACCCATTCGCACGCGGGATTCCCCGTGTGCTTGATCCCGAGGGGGAATCTTCCATGTCTGCGCTGGCGCTGCTCGTCGTGCTGCTCCTGGTCCTGGTCGGCCTGATCGTGGTCGGCGGCCTGGTCTACGTGGCCTACCGCCGCCCGGCGTTGGGGATGCCGCTGACGGTCGGTCTGGCGGCTGCCGGCGTTCTGGCCGCTGTGGTGTTCGGGATCGTCCAGAGCGCAGGGCGATGACCCGTGCAAGGCTCCGAGGTCACCGGCTCGGTCTTGCACGCGGCCGCTGCGCACTCGTTCGCGCGGACTGCGCGCCGGCTGCGCAATCAGGTGCCGGGCGGCGTGCATGGGGCTGCGTAACGCTGTGAGCTGCTGTGGTCGGGTCTGTGGTCGGGGTGCCGGGAGCCGTGGTGGGGCCCTTTCTCGCATGTGCGCAGTCGCTGCACGTGCGGTGTGCGCTGCGACTGCGCAGGGCCGGGTGTTAGGGGGTGGTGGCGTCGTGGACGGTTGCTCGGATGTCGAGGACGGTGTCGGCTCCGGTGAGCTGCAGGACGCGCTGCAGCTGTGGTGCGGGTACGGCCAGGCGGAGGGTGGTGGTGCCGGAGTTGTGGATGCTGAGCAGCAGGTTCAGGAACGAGGAGTCCGCGAAGGTGACGGCTGATGCGTCCACGACGAGAAGCGCATGGGCTGCCGCGGCTTTCTCCATCGTTGCGGTGAGCGGGGCGAGGGAGTTGAGGTCCCAGGCGCCGGGGACGGCGATGACCCAGGCCCCGTCCTGCGCGTACTCGACCGCCTGCGGTGATCCTTGTCCGTCCCCGGGCTGGCTGGGGAGGTCTCCGTACCCGTCACCGCGCGTCATATGTTCAGTATCATCCGCCCCACTGAGAGGGTCACCAGTGCTGTCTAGCCTCGGTGACCAGAACCAGCTCACGGGTGCCGGGAGTGAGTCCAGGCGACTGTGGTGCCGGGGGCCTGCACGAGACTCCACACAGGCGCTGACGGGCCGTCCTGGAGCAGGTTGACCAGAGGGGCCACCAGGACGGGCACGTCGCGTAGGAAGCCGTACGGGGGCAGTTGCGAGGCTGCTGCGCGAAGGGCGCGGATGCGGTTCTCGACACCGGCCGGGCCGGTGCCGTCCAGGACGAACAGCAGCCGCGGAAACAGCGGATAGCGCCGCCGCCAGTCCTCCTCCAGCAGCTGCTGCTGCCCGGCAGCGGTCCGGGGACGCCCGGGCACAGGTGCGGGCACGTAGTCGTGGAGGCGGGCGTAAGCGGTCAGCTTCGCGGCCAGGCGCTCGGGCCCCATGGTGGCCCGGTCGACCTCCACGAAAGCCCGCAGCATCGACCCGCCGTCGTCGCAGGCGCGGTAGTACAGCAGCGCGTCCGGGATGACAGCCTCGCCGCCCCCGAGAGGGTGGTGCACCTCGGGGATCCAGTCCAGCGGCCGGCACTCATCACCCCGGCGACGCGCATCCTGCACAAACGCCAGCCCGGTCTCCGTCACCGTCAGCGCATGCCCCGCCCGCAGCCGGGCCGCGGTCCGGTCCGCGATCAGCCTCGGCGGCCGCCGCTCCCGCAGCTCGGGCCACTCGGAGGCGACGTCCGCGCCGTACTGGGTGGCGAACCACACCCGCGTCCGGCCGGCCTGCGGCAGGGTGACGCGGTCGACCAGGCCCTCACTGCGGAGCTTGGCCAGCCTTCGCCGGGTCTGCTCGATCCGCACCTCGGGCGCAATCGTCAGATGCATCTGCTCCGTCGTGGTCATCCGGTACTGCGCCAGCACTGCCAAGGCGAGCCGGTCCCCGCCACCGGCGTCCACGTTCAACATCGTTGCCCTTCACGTACGCTGCCGCGCCGGTCTTCTCCGGCGCCGCTCGTACGTCCACGGCAGCAGCCGGCCCCGACCAGAACCCCGACCGTGAAGGCCCGACCAGCGTCACGATGCGATAACCCCGCCCCCGACCACGCCCGCAACCCCACCGGGGACCCTGCCGACAACCCCGCCAACAACCGTCCGCACCTATCCGGCGCCTGACGGAGTATCCGCAGGTCACCACGCCCTTTTGGCATAGTCGGGGACCCCGACATCCCCCTCTGCACCCCCACCAACGACCCATCCCAGGAAAAAGAAGAAGGGAAGGGGAGGTTGGGGGTGTGGTGGTGGAGCGGCCGGGGATCGGGCCGGGCGGCCTTCCAGGGTGTTGCGCGTCGGCGGGGCCGCCGCGCGCTGCCGGGCAGACAAGCTGCCCGGCGGTCTGGGGCGGGTGATCTTCGGCGCGCGGCCGTGACCGGCCCTGCGATCCCCGGGGTTGACGGCATATGCCTACGCCCCGATGCCTGCTCATCACGGTGGCCGCCGCCGTCCTCGCCACCATGCTCTCCGCCCCGCACTTCACCGCCACCGCAGCAGCGGCGACGCCGTGCTCCGCGAAGTGGACGGCCGTCCAGAGGGCGGCGGTGCGCAGGCCCGCGTGGAACGACGGCCCGGTGGCCACGCCCGGCTCGCCGTTCGTGCGCTACCTCGGGAAGGGGGAGACGGTGACGTCGTGCGTTGTCGCGGTTGGCCGGGGCGGGGGCAGCGAGTACCGCGAGTGCGGAGGCGGCAGCATCTGGCGGATCGTCCCGGGCGGACAGGTGCCGGCCGGCTGCCTGAAGCGCAAGTGACCACACACGAGGAGGGGGATCCGATGCACGACGCCCGCGACCAGGTCCTCGCCGTGACCCTCGCTGTCCTGCTGCTGACCGGCACTGCTCTGCTCGTCTCCTGCTGGATGGGCCCCCTCGCCACGTTCACCACCGTGGCCGCGCTTGTCGTCACCGCCTACGCCGCGCCCGGCCTCGCCCGCCGTCTGACGGTCCGCCGCGCGTTCCGTGAACTGCAGCGGAGCCTGATGCCCGCGAGCAGGCGACGGGCTTCGTTGCGGTTGATGGAGCGCTGGGGGAGTTGT
>NZ_JADDRL010000002.1 GCF_021538895.1 Streptomyces olivochromogenes
CGGTGCGGAACATCCGCGCCTACCAGGACCGCGGCCTGCTCCCCCGCCCCGAACGCCGGGGCCGGGCCAACGTCTACTCCGACGCCCACATCACCCGCCTCCGCCAGATCGCCGACCTCCTCGACCGCGGCTACACCCTCGCCTCCATCAAGGAACTCCTGGAGGCCTGGGACACCGGCCGCGGCCTGGCAGGCGTGCTCGGGCTGGTCACCGAGGTCGAGGGCCCGTGGACCGACGAGGAGCCGTCCCGCGTCTCCCGCGCCGAACTGGACGCCCGCTTCGGCGGCACCCCCGACGCCGCCGCCGTGGCCGAGGCGGTCGAGCTCGGCGTACTGGAACCCGTCCCGGGAGACCCGGACTCCTTCCTCGTACCCAGCCCGCAAGAGCTGGCCGTGGCGGTGGAGTTGCACGCATCAGGGGTTCCGCTCAGCGCGATCGCGGGCCACCTGCGGGAGTTGAGGGTCCAGGTGGAGCACATAGCCGCCCGTTTCCTGGAGTTCACCACCGAGCACGTCTTCGCCCGCTACCTCGACGGTCCCCACCACCGCACCGACGCCGACGCGGCCGAAGCGGCCTCCCTCGTCCGCCGCCTGCGCCCCCTCGCGCAGCAGACCGTCGACGCCGAACTGGCCCGCGCGATGCGCCTGTTCGCCACCCGGCACCTGCGCCGGCGACTCGGCACGGGGGAGACGCCGGAACCCCTGGCACAGACCCGCTCCGTGCCGCTCCCGGCCGAGACAATGCACGCCGTGGAGAAGCTGGTTGGTCCCGGCCGGGCCGCGACATTCGTCGCGCTGGCCACCGAACGGGAGGTTCGCGCACGGATGTTGGACGACCTGGCGGCAACGCACGTCAGTCACAATGATCTTGACGAAACACCCTGAACCGCACACGACTTGTCCACAACCTCGTCAATTCCCCTGTGGATAACCGCACTTGGCTGTGGACCAAACCTCGGGGCCAAAATAATGTGCGTGATCCGCGTCTCTCCCGGCACCCTGGTGGGATGAACGAAAGACGCACCGTGACGGTGTCGAAGTACCTCTCGAAACACCTGCGCCACCAACCCGAACGCATCGGCCTCACCCTCGACGAGGGCGGCTGGGTGGAGATCGACACGCTGATGGCCGCGGCCGCCGCGCACGGGTTCCGCTTCACACGCGCCGAACTCGACCACGTGGTGGCCGCCAACGACAAGAAGCGGTTCGCGATCGAGGGCACCCGGATCCGCGCCAGCCAGGGCCACAGCGTCGAGGTCGACCTCGGCCTGCCCCCGGCGACCCCGCCGCCGTACCTCTACCACGGGACCGTGGCCCGCAGTCTGGACGCGATCCGCGCCGAGGGCCTGCGGCCCATGAGCCGGCACGACGTGCACCTCTCGGCCGACCGCGAGACCGCGACCCGCGTCGGCGCCCGCCGCGGCCGCCCCGTCGTCCTCTCCGTCGACGCCGCCGCCATGCATCGCGACGGCCACGTCTTCCACGTCAGCGCGAACGGAGTGTGGCTGACGAAGGCCGTACCACCCCGGTACCTGCGGTTCCCCGAGCCGCGCTGACCCTGCCCGGGGTGTGATCGCGACCACGCCGTGCCGGCGCACATGCCGCCGCGTGCACGGCGCCGATCCTCATCCGGGCCGCCGATCCACCGCACCCCGTGTCCGAGCGCCCGCGCACGGTGACCGTTTTCGCCCGATGCCGGGGCCTCCCCTTAGTCTCGACGGCATGAGTCTGCGCCTGAGCACCGTGATCCTCCCGTACCGCCGCTGGAACGAAGGCGGCCGTGCGGCCTGGATCCGCGCCGAGCAGCTCGGCTTCCACACCGCGTACACCTACGACCACCTGTCCTGGCGCAGCTTCCGCGACGGCCCGTGGTTCGGCGCGATCCCCACGCTGACCGCCGCCGCGGCCGCCACCGAGCAGCTTCGCCTCGGCACCCTCGTGACCTCGCCGAACTTCCGCCACCCGGTGACCCTCGCCAAGGAGCTGATCTCCCTCGACGACATCTCCGGCGGCCGCGTCACCCTGGGCATCGGCGCGGGCGGCACCGGCTTCGACGCCACGGCCCTGTTGAAGGGCGGCGAGGACCCCTGGACCCCGCGCGAGCGCGCCGACCGGCTCGCGGAGTTCGTGCCGCTGCTGGACCGGCTGCTGACCGAGGACTCCGTGTCGTGCGAGGGCACGTACTACTCGGCGCACGAGGCGCGCAACATACCGGGCTGCGTGCAGCGCCCCCGGCTGCCCTTCGCGGTGGCCGCCACCGGCCCGCGCGGGCTCCGGCTCGCCGCGCGGCACGGACAGGCGTGGGTGACCACCGGCGACCCCAGGCTCTACGAGAACGGCACGCCGGAGCAGTCGGTCCAGGCGCTGCGCGGACAGGCCGAGAAGCTCGCCGAGACCTGTGCCGCGCTCGGCCGGGACGTGAACGAGCTCGACAAGATCCTGCTCACCGGCTTCACCCCGGACCGGAGCCGGCCGCTGGAGTCCCTGGACGCGTTCGTGGACTTCGCGGGCCGGCACCAGGAACTGGGCTTCACCGAGCTCGTGATCCACTGGCCGATCCCCGACTCGGACTTCGCCGCGGACGAGAAGGTCTTCGAGCAGATCGCCATGGAGGCTCCCGCGCAGCTGCGTTGACCCCCGCACAAGCCCCGGCACATCGGCGCGCGGCCGCCCTGTCCTCGGCCGCGCGTCATCTGTGTCTCATCTGTGCGGTCTCCCGCACGGGCGTGCTGGCATATGCGCGAGAATGACCCGGTGACCTCAGCGACCCGAACGTCCGAGACCCCGGCCCCCGCCGTCCCGCCGCGACTGATCGCCACCGATCTGGACGGCACCCTGCTGCGCGACGACAAGTCGGTCTCCCCGCGAACGGTCGCCGCGCTGGCGGCCGCGGAGGAGGCGGGCATCGAGGTCTTCTTCGTCACCGGCCGCCCGGCCCGCTGGATGGACGTCGTCAGCGACCACGTCCACGGCCACGGCCTGGCGATCTGCGGCAACGGCGCCGCCGTGGTGGACCTGCACGGCGGGCCCGGCGCCCACCGGTTCGTGAAGGTGCGCGAACTGGCCCGGGACAACGCGCTGGACGCCGTACGGCTGCTGCGCGACGTGGCGCCCGGCACGGTGTACGCGGTCGAGCAGACGTACGGCTTCCACCAGGAACCGGCCTATCCCAAGCTGCACATGGAGATACCCGACCACCTGCTGCCCGCGGAGCGACTCCTCGCGGACGACGGTCCGGGCGCCGGCGAGCCCGTGCTCAAGATCCTCGCCTACCACCCCGACCTCGACCCCGACGCCTTCCTCACCCTCGCCCGGCTCGCCATCGGCGACCGCGCGACCGTCACCCGCTCCAGCCCCAGCGCCCTGCTGGAGATCAGCGGCCCCGGCGTCTCCAAGGCCAGCACGCTCGCCCTGTGCTGCGCCGAACGCGGCATCTCGCACGAGGAGGTCGTGGCCTTCGGGGACATGCCCAACGACGTCGAGATGTTGACCTGGGCGGGCCAGTCGTACGCGATGGGCAACGCGCACCCGGACGTGATCGCCGCCGCGTCGGGACGGACGGTGGCCAACAACGAGGACGGCGTGGCGGTCGTCATCGAGCAGCTGCTGGCGACCCGCCTGTAGTCCGCCCGCCCGGCCGGGTCCGCCGACCGTCTCGGCGCCCCCACCGCGGCCCGCTCGGGGCCGTACGGTTCAGCCGGCGGCGACCAGCTGCTCCGCCTCCGCCTCCCGCTGCGCCATCGCGCGCAGCGGCCCGTCCACGGCGGCCAGTTCGGCGTACGGCCCCCGCTGCACGACCCGCCCCGCGTCGAGCACGATCACCTCGTCCACGGCGTCGAGCCCGGCGAGCCGGTGCGTGATGAGCAGTGTCGTACGGCCCTCGGTGGCGGCCAGCAGATCGGCGGTGAGCGCGTCGGCCGTGGGCAGGTCCAGGTGTTCGGCGGGCTCGTCGAGCACGAGGACCGGGAAGTCGGCGAGCAACGCGCGGGCGAGTGCCAGCCGCTGCCGCTGTCCTCCGGACAACCGGGCTCCGTGCTCGCCGACGAGCGTGTCGAGCCCGTCGGGCAGCCCGTCCGCCCAGTCGAGCAGCCGGGCCCGCGCCAGCGCGTCGCGCAACTCGGCCTCCGTGGCGCTCTTCTTGGCGAGCAGCAGGTTCTCGCGCACGGAGCTGTCGAAGAGGTGCGCGTCCTGCGCGCACAGCCCGACCAGCCGCCGCACGTCGTCACCGTCCAACGCGAACGCGTCCACGCCGGCCAGCGTGTAGGAGCCGGCCTCGGGGTCGAGGAACCGCAGCAGCGCCTGGGCGAGCGTCGTCTTGCCGGAGCCGGAGGGTCCGACCACGGCGACGCGGCGCCCCTGCGCCAGCGTCAGGTCGAGCCCGGCCAGTGCCGCCCGGTCCTGACCGGCGTGCCGGGCGGTGAGTGCCTTCAGGACGACCGGGAACGGCGACGCCGGCGCCTGCCGCGGCAGCTCCGGTTCCCGTACGGGCTCGGGGGCGTCCAGGACCTCGTACACGCGCTCGGCGCTCCGGTGCACCCGCTGCCGGTAGCGCACGGCGAGCGGCAGCCCGAGCACGGCCTCGAACGCGGCCAGCGGGGTGAGGACGACCACGGCCAGGGCCACACCGCTCAACCGGCCTTCGGCGACCCCCTGGACGCCCAGCAGCGCGGCGGCCGCCACGGTCAGTCCGGAGATCAGCGCGGTGAGCCCGTCGCCGAGCGCCGTGGCGGTGGCGGCACGCGAGGCGATCCGGGTGAGCGTGCCGTCGGCCCGCCGTGCTTCGTCCGTACGGGCGGGCAGGGCGCCGGCGACCGTCAGCTCGGCGGTGCCGGTGAGGAGGCCGGTCACCCGCGTCGCGAGCACTCCTCGGGCGGGCGCGAGGCGCCGCTCGGCGCGCCTGGCCACGGTGGCCGTCAGCAGCGGTACGCCGACTCCGGCCGCGAGCAGGCCCGCCGCGAGCGCGGCCCCGGCCTCGGGCAGCAGCCAGGCCGTGAAACCGACGGACGCGGCCGAGACCGTGACCGCGACCCCGGCCGGCAGCAGCCAGCGCAGCCAGTAGTCCTGCAGCGCGTCCACATCGGCCACCAGCCGCGAGAGCAGGTCGCCCCGGCGGGCCGTACGGAGCCCGGCGGGGGCCAGCCGCTCCAGCCGCCGGTACACGGCGACCCGGGTGTCGGCCAGCATCCGCAGCACGGCGTCGTGCGACACCAGCCGCTCCGCGTACCGGAACACGGCACGCCCGATCCCGAAGGCCCGCGTCGCCGTCACGGCCACCATCAGATACAGCACGGGCGGCTGCTGCGCGGCCCGCGAGATGAGCCACCCGGAGGTGGCCATCAGCCCCACGGCGGAGCCGAGCGCGAGACTGCCGAGCAGTAGCGCGAGGACGAGCCGCCCGCGCCGGGGGCCGGACATGCCCCGCACCCGGGCGAGGACACCCCGCCGTGTCCCGCCGCGGCCGCCGCCACCGGTCACCGCACCCGGCACACCATCGCCCCGGACACCGTCGCCGTCCGCCGCCGCGGCCGGGACGCCCGCGGTCTCGTCGGCCGCAGCCACGCTCAGATCCCCGTCGGCCTCCAGGCGCCCCTCGGCCGCGAAGGGCGCGGGGGAAGCAGCAAGTTCACCGGAGAGGGCCGTGGGGGCGGGAGAGGCCCCCTGGAGGCGCACCACGCGGTCCGCGACGCCCAGCAGCGCCGGCCGGTGGGCCACCAGCAGGACCGTCCGCCCCACCGCGAGCCGTCGGACCGCCGCCACGACCTCGGCCTCGGTCGCCGCGTCCAGCGCGGCCGTCGGCTCGTCCAGCAGCAGCACGGGCCGGTCGGCGAGGAACGCCCGCACCAGCGCCAGCCGTTGCCGCTGCCCGGCGGAGAGCCCGGCCCCGTCCTCGCCGAGCACGGTCCCGGCACCCTCAGGCAGCGCGTCCACGAACTCCAGCGCCCCCGCGTCGGCGAGCGCCCGCCGCACGGCGTCGTCGTCCGCCTCGGGCCGCGCGAGCCGTACGTTCTCCGCGATCGTCCCGGCGTACAGATGCGGGCGCTGCGGCACCCAGGCGATCCGCGAGCGCCACTGCTCCAGGTCGATGTCCGCGAGATCGACTCCCCCGATCCGCACCCGGCCCTCGCTGGGCCGGACGAAGCCCAGCAGGACGTTCAGCAGCGTCGACTTGCCCGCGCCGCTCGGCCCGACCAGTGCCACCGTCTCGCCCGGCTCGACGGCGAAGGACACGTCCGTCACGGCGTCGGACGACCGCTCGGGGTACCGGACCGTCACGCCTTCGAAGGCCGGCGCGCCCGCGGGCACCGCGTCGGAGCCGGAGGGCGCAACCGGCGTCTCCAGTACGGCGAAGATCTCCTCTGCGGCCGCGAGTCCTTCCGCCGCCGCGTGGTACTGCGCCCCCACCTGGCGCAGCGGCAGATACGCCTCGGGCGCCAGCACCAGGATGACCAGCCCGACGTACAGGTCCATGTCGCCGTGGACGAGCCGCATTCCGATCGTCACCGCGACGAGCGCGACGGACAGCGTGGCGAGCAGTTCCAGCGCGAAGGAGGAGAGGAAGGCGATCCGCAGAGTCCGCATCGTCGCCTGCCGGTACTCGGCGGTGATGCGCCGGATCGACTCGGCCTGCGCCTTGGCCCGCCCGAACACCTTGAGCGTGGGCAGGCCCGCGACCACGTCGAGGAAGTGCCCGGACAGCCGGGAGAGCAAGCGCCACTGACGGTCCATCCGGGACTGGGTGGCCCAGCCGATCAGCACCATGAACAACGGGATGAGCGGCAGCGTCCCGACGATGATCGCCGCCGACACCCAGTCCTCGGTGACGATCCGCGCGAGCACGGCGACCGGCACGACCACCGCGAGCCCCAACTGCGGCAGATAGCGAGAGAAGTAGTCGTCGAGCGCGTCCACGCCCCGGGTGGCGAGGGTGACCAGCGAGCCGGTCCGCTGCCCGCTCAGCCAGCCCGGCCCGAGCGCCGTGGCCCGGTCCAGCAGCCGCCCCCGCAGCTCCGACTTCACGGCCGCGCTCGCGCGATGGGCCGCGAGTTCGGTGAGCCACGCGACAACCGATCGACCCACCGCCACGGCGGCCAACAGCAGCAGGGGAGTGCGGAGTTCAGCCACCGACTGGCCGTGCTGGAACGCCCCGACCACGACATCGGCGATGAGCATCGCCTGGGCGATGACCAGACCTGCCCCGACGGCCCCCAGGCCGACGACCGCGACCAGGAAGAGGCGCGTGGCGCGGGCGTACCGCAAAAGGCGCGGATCGATTGGTTTCACGTGAAACATGCCCTTCGGTCCAGGGGGTGTGTTTCACGTGAAACACACCCCCGACGGACTCAGTGTGCGGGTTCGGCGATGTGCTGTGTGCCGATCCGCTTGCGGAACACCCAGTACGTCCATCCCTGGTAGAGCAGCACGAGCGGCGTGGCGACCGCCGCGCACCAAGTCATGATCTTCAGGGTGTACGGGCTCGACGAGGCGTTGGTGACGGTAAGGCTCCAGTGCTCGTTGAGCGACGACGGCATGACGTTCGGGAAGAGCGACAGGAAGAGCATCGCCACGGCGGCCACGATGGTGATGCCGGACAGGGCGAACGACCAGCCCTCGCGGCCCGCCTGATTCGCCAGGAGAGCGGCGATCAGGGCGACGACCGCTACGACCAGGGCGACCAGGCTCTTGGCGTCACCGTTGTCGACCTGCGTCCAGACCAGGAAGACCAGCGCCACCGCCGCCGTGACGATGCCGACCCGGGTCGCCAGCTTCCGCGCCCGCTCCCGGATGTCCCCGACCGTCTTGAGCGCGGTGAACACCGCACCGTGGAAGGTGAACAGCGTCAGCGTCACCAGACCGCCGAGGAGCGCGTACGGATTGAGCAGGTCCCAGAAGGTGCCGACGTACTCGAAGTGCTGGTCGATCTTCACGCCCCGCACGATGTTGCCGAAGGCGACACCCCACAGGAACGAGGGGATCAGCGAACTCCAGAAGATCGCGGTCTCCCAGTTGCGCTGCCAGTTCTCCTCGGGCCGCTTCGCCCGGTACTCGAAGGCGACACCCCGGACGATGAGGCAGACCAGGATGACCAGCAGAGGCAGGTAGAAGCCGGAGAAGAGGGTGGCGTACCACTCGGGGAAGGCCGCGAAGGTCGCGCCGCCGGCCGTGAGCAGCCAGACCTCGTTGCCGTCCCAGACGGGGCCGATGGTGTTGATCAGCACCCGCTTCTCGGCCCGGTCCCGGGCCAGCAGCTTGGTGAGGATGCCGACCCCGAAGTCGAAGCCCTCCAGGAAGAAGTAGCCGGTCCACAGGACGGCGATCAGGACGAACCAGACGTCGTGCAGTTCCATGACTGTGCAGCTCCCTCGGCCTAGTACGAGAAGGCCATCGGCTTGTCGGCGTCACGGGAGTCGCCGCCGATCTTCGTGGGCGGGTTGAGGTCGGCCTCCGTGAGCTCGGGCGGGCCGGCCTTGACGTACTTGACCAGCAGCTTGATCTCGACGACGGCGAGGATGGCGTACAGCGACGTGAGGACGATCATCGAGGTGAGGACCTCGCCCTGGGAGACGCCGGGCGAGACCGCGTCCCGGGTCTGCAGGACGCCGTAGACGACCCACGGCTGGCGGCCCATCTCGGTGAAGATCCAGCCCCAGGAGTTGGCGATCAGCGGGAAGGCCAGGGTCCAGATCGCGATGCGCCAGTACCAGGTGGTGAGCTTCGGGCTGAGCGCCTTGTTCTTGAACAGCACCAGGTGCGGCACCTCGTCCTCACCGACCCGCAGATGCTGCGGCAGCATGAACCTCTTGCGGGTCAGCCACAGTCCGGCCAGGCCGAGCGCGAAGGACGACATGCCGAAGCCGATCATCCAGCGGAAGCCCCAGAACGTGACGGGGATGTTGGGCCGGTAGTCGCCGGGCCCGAACTTCTGCTGCTCGGCCTTGTTGACGTCGTTGATGCCGGGGACGTACGAGGTGAAGTCGTCGTTGGCGAGGAACGACAGCACGCCGGGTATCTCGATGGCCACGCTGTTGTGGCCCTTCTCCACGTCGCCGTAGGCGAAGATCGAGAACGGTGCGGAGTCCTCGCCGTCCCACAGGGCCTCGGCAGCGGCCATCTTCATCGGCTGTTGCTTGAACATGACCTTGCCGAGGACGTCACCGCTGACCGCCGTGAGCAGGCCGGCGATGACCACGGTCACCAGGCCGAGCCGCAGCGAGGTCTTCATCTCGCGGACGTGCTTCTTGCGGGCCAGGTGGTAGGCGGCGATGCCGACCATGAACGCGCCACCGGTCAGGAACGCCGCCGACAGGGTGTGGAAGACCTGGCTGAGCGCGGTGTTCTGGGTCAGCACCGCCCAGAAGTCGGTGAGCTCCGCACGGCCCCTGACCTTGTCGATCTTGTAGCCGACGGGGTGCTGCATCCACGAGTTGGCCGCGAGGATGAAGTACGCCGACAGGATCGTGCCGATCGAGACCATCCAGATGCAGGCGAGGTGGATCTTCTTCGGCAGCTTGTCCCAGCCGAAGATCCACAGGCCGATGAAGGTGGACTCGAAGAAGAAGGCGATCAGTGCCTCGAAGGCGAGGGGAGCGCCGAAGATGTCGCCGACGAAGCGCGAGTAGTCCGACCAGTTCATGCCGAACTGGAACTCCTGCACGATGCCGGTGACGACACCCATCGCGATGTTGATCAGGAAGAGCTTGCCCCAGAACTTCGTCGCTCTGAGGTACTTCTCGTTCTCCGTGCGCACCCATGCCGTCTGCAGACCGGCCGTGAGGGCGGCCAACGAGATCGTCAGGGGCACGAACAGGAAGTGGTAGACGGTGGTGATGCCGAACTGCCAGCGCGCCAGTGTCTCCGGCGCCAAAGCCAACTCCACGTCGCCAGTCTCCTTACTCCGCCGGGGATCGGCGGCAGTTTGCCCCTTTTGTCGCACGCATCACTGGAGCAATCGGGACACGCTTGTGAACGCGTTCACATTCACAAGCAATTATGACGCATACTCGTTCGACGTTGGAGGGGCGGGGGGGTCCCTCATGCGGACCGACGGGTCCTCGCAGGTGGGAGGCGGTGGGCCCATGCCGACGGAGGTCGCCGCGGCACTTCCGGAGCCGGAAGGCTTTCCCGCCACTTCAGCGCACCTGGGGCGCGGAGGTCCACTTCGACACAGGCGTGTCCGTTCCACGTGAAACGGACGCCCAGCAGGTCGTCGCGCCGGGCACGGTGGCCTTCCGGACCGACGGCGACGCCCGGCTCCCGGAGACGGTTCGCGACGGCGACCCCGTACGGGTGGAACTCGTGGCCGAGCAGGGCTCACTCGGCCACGAGCCGAGGCCCCGTCAGAACTCCTTGCGGAACCCCTCGGAGACCTTCAGGAAGATGTCGTTCGCCTCGTTCTCGCCGATCGTCACCCGCACACCCTCGCCGGGGAACGGCCGGACCACGACCCCGTGCCGCTCACAGGCCTCCGCGAAGGCGGCCGTGCGCTCCCCCAGCCGCAGCCAGACGAAGTTGGCCTGGGTCTCGGGCACCGTCCAGCCCTGGGCGCGCAACCCGTCGACCACGCGATTGCGCTCGCACACGAGCGAGCCGACCCGGCCGAGCAGTTCGTCCTCGGCACGCAGCGAGGCGATGGCCGCCTCCTGCGCGATCTGGCTCACGCCGAACGGCACCGCCGTCTTGCGCAGCGCCGCCGCCACCGGCTCGTGCCCGATCGCGAAGCCGACGCGCAGCCCGGCCAGGCCGTACGCCTTCGAGAACGTGCGCAGGACGCAGACGTTCGGCCGGTTGCGGTAGAGCTCCACGCCGTCCGGCACCTCGGGGTCGCGGATGAACTCCCGGTAGGCCTCGTCCAGCACCACCAGGACATCGCGGGGCACTCGGTCGAGGAACCGTTCCAGCTCGGCCCGCCGTACGACCGTGCCGGTCGGGTTGTTGGGGTTGCAGACGAAGATCAGCCGGGTCCGGTCGGTGATCGCGTCCGCCATCGCGTCCAGGTCGTGCACATCGCCCGGGGTGAGCGGCACCCGCACCGATCGCGCGCCACTGATCTGGGTGATGATCGGGTACGCCTCGAAGGACCGCCAGGCGTAGATGACCTCGTCGCCGGGGCCGCTGGTGGCCTGGACGAGCTGCTGGGCCACGCCGACGGAGCCGGTGCCGGTGGACAGGTGGGAGACCGGGACGCCGAAGCGCTCCGACAGCTCGTTCATCAGCCCGGTGCACGCCATGTCCGGGTAGCGGTTGAAGGACGCGGCGCTGGCGGTCACGCTCTCCATGACCCCGGGCAGCGGCGGATACGGGTTCTCGTTGGAGGACAGCTTGTAGGCGACCGGGCCGTCGGCCGCGGCGGGCTTGCCCGGCTTGTAGGTGGGGATACCCTCCAGCTCGGCGCGCAGCTTGGGGCTCGTCTCGCTCACCGCAGTCCTCCTCGCGACCACCGGCGGACCGTCAGCGCCGCCGGCTTCCAATACTGCTCACCTTATGAGGATTCGGCGCGCGTGCGTACAGGTGAGGAGCGCCGAGAAAAGTGAGACGCAAACCTCATATGTCCCACCGGCATCACGGGCATCACCCCACGAAGCCGTATCAATCGGGGGGCGCGTCGCACATATATCTACGCGCCGGTGGCTCACGCCCTGGCGCGCATCACCCGTGAAGGTGAGTTGAGACCTCTTCGAGACATCGGACAGGTGGCAGGCCCATGCGTGCCGACAAGTCACGTCTTGCCATTGAAGCGTTCAACTGACTTTCTTTCTAAGGCAGTTGACCCTCTTTGACCATGCAGAAACGTGCCTGTCAACGCGTGCATATGCGTCCGCACTACCCCACCGCATGAGCCCTACTATCGGCTCGCCATGACAGCAGCAGGGAAGCACCAGGTGAGCCGCGCGGAAACCTCACGTCGAGGCAGCCGACCGGGTCGGGCGGGCATCAGAGACGTGGCCGCCGCCGCCGGGGTCTCCATCACGACCGTCTCCGACGCCCTCAACGGCAAGGGCCGGCTCCCGGACGCCACCCGGCGCCATGTCCGTGAGGTCGCCGACCGGCTGGGGTATCGCCCCTCGGCCGCCGCCCGCACCCTCCGCACGGGGAAGTCGGGACTCATCGGCCTGACCGTGACGACGTACGGGGATGAACCTTTCACCTTCACGGAGTTCGCGTACTTCGCCGAGATGGCCCGGGCCGCCACCTCCGCCGCGCTGGCCCGCGGCTACGCCCTCGTCATCCTGCCCGCGACCTCACGCCACGACGTGTGGTCCAACGTGGCCCTGGACGGCACGGTGGTCATCGACCCCTCCGACCAGGACCCGGTGGTCAGCGAACTGGTCCGGCAGGGCCTCCCGGTCGTCTCCGACGGCCGCCCGGCCGGCTCGCTCCCCGTCACGGCCTGGGTCGACAACGACCACGAGGCGGCCGTCCTCGGCATCCTGGACCACCTCGCCGACGCGGGCGCCCGCCGCATCGGCCTGCTCACCGGGACGACGACGGACACGTACACCCGTCTGTCGACCACGGCGTACCTGCGCTGGTGCGAACGGGTCGGCCAGGACCCGGTGTACGAGGCCTACCCGGCGCACGACCCGTGCGCGGGCGCCGTGGCCGCCGACCGGCTGCTGGCCCGCCCGGACCGCCCCGACGCCGTCTACGGCCTGTTCGACCCCAACGGCACCGATCTGCTGGCCGCCGCCCGCCGCTACGGGCTGCGCGTCCCGGACGACCTGCTGCTGGTGTGCTGCAGCGAGTCCACGGTGTACGCCAACACCGAGCCGCCCATCACCACGCTCTCCCTCAAGCCGCGCCGCATCGGCACGGCGGTGGTCCAGCTCCTCATCGACGCCATCGAGGGGGTCGACTCGGACCACCCGGTCGAGCAGGTGATACCGACCGAACTGATCGTGCGCACGTCCTCGCAGCGTCGTCCGCCGCGCACGACGGTCAGCCCGCCGCGCGTTCCGGAGGAGAAGTAGCGCGCGGGCCACGCGGGAGAGGGAGGGGCGGATCGGCCGTCCGGCCGACCGGTCAGATGGTCACCGGACCGTCATCAGGCCGCGAAACCCCTGCCCAAACGGGGCGAAAGCCGCGTTGAACTGGAGTCTTGCTCTGATTCACCACCCCTGGGTCATCACATGGCGCGATCCGCATTCCTATGATGGGCCCACGACACCGCGGGCCGCTGCGACCAGGCAGTCCGAAGCGGTGCAGCTGCGGCGCGATGGTGGAGGGGTCGGATGACTCAGGGGGCCGGTCAGGGACCCGAGGTGGAGCGGACGGCTACGTTGCGCGACTTCCGGGTACCCGGGTACGTCCACGAGACCGGTCCGTACGCCCAGAGCACGCACCCCGGCGACACGGTCGCCCCCGTCGAGGAGGGCTACCCGGAGGGGTACACGCCCACCCAGCGCGACCTGCCCGTCATCAATCGGGGTGACACGCTTCGGGTCCCGGTCGAGCCTGCCGCCGCCGCGGCCCCGCAGCCCGTCACCGGGCCGGGTCCGCTGTACGTCGTCGGGGACGTGCACGGCTATCTCGACGAACTGGTCGCCGCCCTCCAGGAGAAGGATCTGATCGACTCGGAGGGCCAGTGGTGCGCGGGCACCACCCGGCTGTGGTTCCTCGGCGACTTCACCGACCGCGGCCCGGACGGCATCGGCGTCATCGAGCTCGTGATGCGGCTGTCCGCCGAGGCCGCCGCGGCCGGCGGCTACTGCAAGGCGCTCATGGGCAACCACGAGCTGCTGCTGCTCGGTGCCAAGCGGTTCGGCGACACCCCCGTCAACTCCGGTGCGGGCACCGCGACCTTCCAGGCCGCCTGGCTGCTCAACGGCGGCCAGAAGACCGACATGGACCGCCTCCAGGACCACCACCTCCAGTGGATGGCCCGCCTGGACGCCGTCGAGGAGGTCGACGGCTATCTGCTCGTGCACTCCGACACCACGGCCTACCTCGACTACGGCGACTCGATCGAGGCGGTCAACGACACCGTCCGCGAGACCATCACCCGCAACGACGCGGACGAGGTCTGGGATCTGTTCCGCAAGTTCACCAAGCGCTTCTCCTTCCGCGACGAGGGCGGAGCCGACGCCGTGCGCTCCCTCCTCGATATGTACGGCGGCACGCGCATCGTTCACGGTCACAGCCCCATCCCGTACCTCCTGGGCGAGGTCGGCTCCGAGGACGACGAGGAGGGCAGCGGCCCCCTGGTCGAGGGACCGCACGTCTACGCCGACGGGCTCGCCATCGCGATGGACGGCGGAGTGACCATGGCCGGAAAACTGCTGGTCCAGCAACTGCCCCTGGATATCTGAGCGTTCAACGGGCAGGCGTCTCACGACGGCGTACGCGCAGGCCAGCACCCAATTTCCGGCAACCCCCTGTCACCGCGTGCCGTCGCGGCTCTACCATCGGCTTATCCGTAGCAGGCTCCCCTCCGTTTCTGCCCGACGGCTCGCCGGCGTGCGAGCCCCAAGCCCTACGGAGCATCGGGGGATGCACATGAACAGCGTTCCGCAGCACCTGCACAGCGAGGACCGCCAAGAATACGAGCGGATCCTCGATGAGGCGCTGCGCTCCGCACCAAACCGACCGGAACTGGCCGCTATGGGACAGCGGCTCAATCCCGAACAGCTGCGCACCATGGCGCTCAACGCCACCGCACTCATCACGGCGGCCGCGGCGACCGAGTACCAGCACTACGTGAAGGTTCGCGAGGAACTGCGCCAGCCGGCGCCGTCCACCCCGTCCTCGACCCGCGCCCCCGGCTCCGGTGAGCCGGGCTCGGGCGCGATGGGGCTCGCCACCTCCCTCGGCGAGGCCGCCGAGACCGCCGGCGCGGGCGCCGTCGCCATCGTCGCGGTCCTCGCTCCCGTCCTTGCCGGAACCGCCGCGGCGATCTTCCTGCTCGTCGGCTACATATTGAAGATGATCGACCCCGCGCCGGCCTTCGCCCAGACGATGCTGACCGCCGGCTGGGTCTTCGGCGCCGTGGCCGCCGCCGCGACCCTCATCGCCGCCGTGGGGCTGCTGCTCACCGCCCTGCGCAACAGCCCCTCGCTGGAGGCCGGAGCCTACGGCGCGGCGAACGCGGAAGTGAACCGGGCCAGGGAAGCCTGGCGCGATGCGCTACTGGAGCGCGGCATCATGCCGTTCCTGCGGGACGCGCTCGCCGACCCGGGCACGACCGCACTGCAGCAAACGGCCCCGCCGACGCCGACCAGCCGCATGCCGCGCCTCGGCTACGGCCGTCCGGGCTTCAGCAGCCCCGACGACGGCACCACCCCGGGCCCGCGCCCGAGCTTCAGCAGCCCGGACTACACGAGTCCGGACTTCGGAGGCCCGGAGCACCTGCCGGAATAACCCCCCGGCTTGCGCCCCCACCGGGGGCGCAGGTCGGGCAACCGGCCTCCGCCCCGGCCCGCCGTCGTCGAGTACCGCTCGTAGGCGTAGGCCCGGCTCAGTCCGCGATCGGCAGGTACACCCGGTTGCCCGCCGCAGCGAACTCCTTCGACTTCTGAGCCATGCCCTCCTCGATCTCCCCCCGGCTGCCGCCGTGTTCACGACGGATGTCCTGGGAGATCTTCATGGAGCAGAACTTCGGCCCGCACATCGAGCAGAAGTGGGCCGTCTTGGCAGGCTCCGCCGGGAGCGTCTCGTCGTGGAACTCCCTTGCCGTGTCCGGGTCCAGGGCGAGGTTGAACTGGTCCTCCCACCGGAACTCGAAGCGGGCGTCCGACAGCGCGTCGTCCCACTCCTGCGCACCTGGGTGCCCCTTGGCGAGGTCGGCTGCGTGGGCGGCGATCTTGTAGGTGATGACGCCGGTCTTGACGTCGTCACGGTTGGGCAGGCCCAAGTGCTCCTTGGGCGTGACGTAGCAGAGCATGGCCGTGCCCCACCAGGCGATCATCGCGGCACCGATGCCGGAGGTGATGTGGTCGTACGCCGGCGCGACGTCCGTCGTCAGCGGGCCGAGCGTATAGAACGGAGCTTCATCGCAGATCTCCTGCTGAAGGTCGATGTTCTCCTTGATCTTGTGCATCGGGACATGGCCCGGGCCCTCGATCATGGTCTGAACATTGAAACGCTTCGCGATCCGGTTGAGTTCCCCGAGCGTGCGCAACTCGGCGAACTGCGCCTCGTCGTTGGCGTCCGCGATCGAACCCGGGCGCAGGCCGTCGCCCAGCGAGTACGTGACGTCGTACGCGGCGAGGATCTCGCAGAGCTCCTCGAAGTTCTCGTACAGGAACGACTCCTTGTGGTGCGCGAGGCACCACGCCGCCATGATCGAGCCGCCGCGGGAGACGATGCCGGTCTTGCGGTTCGCGGTGAGCGGGACGTACGGGAGACGGACTCCCGCGTGGACGGTCATGTAGTCCACGCCCTGCTCGGCCTGCTCGATGACCGTGTCCTTGTAGATCTCCCAGGTCAGTTCCTCGGCCCTGCCGTCGACCTTCTCCAGGGCCTGGTAGAGCGGCACCGTGCCGATGGGGACGGGGGAGTTGCGGAGCACCCACTCGCGCGTGGTGTGGATGTTGCGGCCGGTGGACAGGTCCATGACCGTGTCGGCGCCCCAGCGGGTCGCCCAGGTCATCTTCTCGACCTCCTCCTCGATGGAGGACGTCACCGCTGAGTTGCCGATGTTGGCGTTGACCTTCACCAGGAACCGCTTGCCGATGATCATCGGCTCGATCTCCGGGTGGTTGACGTTGGCCGGCAGCACGGCCCGTCCCGCCGCGATCTCCTCGCGGACCACCTCGGCAGAGACGTTCTCGCGGACGGCCACGTACTCCATCTCGGGCGTGATCTCGCCCCGGCGGGCGTAGGCCAGCTGCGTGACGGCCTCGCCGGGGCGGCCGCGGCGCGGCTGGCGCGGCCGCCCCGGGAAGACCGCGTCGAGGTTGCGCAGGCCGCCACGCGGCGAGGTGTGCTTGATCCCGTCGTCCTCGGGACGGACGGGACGGCCCGCGTACTCCTCGGTGTCGCCGCGGGCGATGATCCAGTTCTCCCGCAGCGGCGGCAGGCCCCTGCGGACATCGGTCTCGACGAGTGGATCGGTGTATGGGCCGGAGGTGTCGTACAACGTGACCGACTGCCCGTTGGTGAGGTGCACCTGACGAACCGGCACGCGCAGGTCGGGGCGCGAACCCTCGACGTACGCCTTGTGCCAGCCGATGGACTTCCCGGCCTCCCCGTCGTTCGCGGTGGTCGCGTTCTGCGTGGAGGCAGGCGTGCGTGCGTCCTTGATGGTCATGAGACCTACTCCCTACGCCGGCATTACCCGGTAACAGGTTCGGCGGTCGACGCAGCGGATTCCGTGTGCCGGTGTTTCATGTGAAACATCACTCGTTCCACGTGAAACAGCGCGAATACGGAGGTCAGCGTCCTCTCAGCCCGGTGCTCCGAGCTCCCGCGTGTGCAAAGGTGCCTCCACGCTAGCGTCAATTCGGGCGCGGTGAACAGAGGGCCCCTGCCGTTCTTGCGATGATCTGGCGGTGACCACGACACAGCAGTACCCGTACCCGCCACCCGAGCCGCCGCGCCGGCCCGGCTCCGGACAGGGCGCCGGACGCGGCCGGGATGCCCGCGGCGCCGGTGACGGCCATGACCATGAATACGGCCACGGAGCGGACTTCGGGCACGATCAGGGGCCCGACCACGGGCACGGTCAGGACCCCCGCCACGGGCACGGCCACGGACCTGACCACGGGCACGGTCAGGGGCCGGGTCAGGGCTCCGGATCCGGCGGCGGCCACGGCCACTCGCACAGTCACAGCCATGGACCCGCCGCGCCGGTCTCCAAGCACCTGCGCAAGGTCATCGCGGCCATCCTGATCCCGTTCACGGTGGCGGTGGTGGTCGGGCTCGTGGTGCTCTGGCCCGGCGGAGCCCCGTCGCACAAGCGCACCGGGGTCGGTTTCGACCGGCAGACCCAGCAGGCCACGGTGACCCGGGTCGTCGAGGTGAGCTGCAAGTCGGTGAACGCCTCGGGGGAAACCCCGACCGGCGACACCTCCACCGCCGAGGGCAACTCCGCTCAGCAGGAGGCGGGCGGCACCTGCAAGAAGGCCACGGTCCGGGTCGACACCGGCAAGGACCAGGGCCGTACGTTCACGGAGATCGTGCAGCCCGACCAGTCACGGCAGTTGCACGAAGGCGAGAAGGTCGTGGTCGCGTACGAGCCTTCGGCGCCGAAGGACCTGCAGTACTCGGTCGCCGACGTGAACCGGAAGTTCCCGATGGCGCTGCTCGCCGGCATCTTCGCGCTCGCCGTCGTGGCGGTGGGCCGGTTGCGCGGCGTCATGGCGCTGGTCGCACTGGCCGTCAGCTTCATGGTGCTGACGCTCTTCATCCTGCCCGCGATCCTGCAGGGCTCGAATCCGCTGCTGGTGGCCGTCGTGGGGTCGAGCGCCATCATGCTGATCGCGCTCTACACCTGTCACGGGCTGTCGGCCCGGACGTCGGTCGCGGTGCTCGGCACCCTGGTCTCGCTCCTGTTGATCGGCATCCTCGGCTCGGAGTTCATCGACTGGGCCGCGCTGACGGGCAACACGGACGACAACACCGGCCTCATCCACGGGCTGTACCCGTCGATCGACATGAGCGGTCTGCTGCTGGCCGGCGTCATCATCGGTTCGCTCGGCGTCCTGGACGACGTGACCGTCACTCAGACATCCGCCGTCTGGGAGCTGCACGAGGCCAATCCGACCATGGGCTGGCGCGGGCTGTACCGGGCGGGCATCCGCATCGGCCGTGACCACATTGCCTCGGTCGTGAACACCCTCGTCCTCGCCTATGCCGGTGCCGCGTTGCCGCTGCTGCTGCTCTTCTCGATCGCGCAGAGCAGCGTGGGGGCGGTCGCGAACAGCGAGCTGGTGGCGGAGGAGATCGTGCGGACGCTGGTGGGCTCGATCGGCCTGGTCGCCTCGGTCCCGGTCACCACGGCGCTCGCCGCGCTCGTGGTGTCGGCCGACCGGCCGGGGCAGGAGCCGGCAAGGCCCCTGGAGGCCCAGCCGGCGGCCGCGCGGGGCGGCAGGGGCCGGCGCCGGAAGAAGTGACCTCGGCCGACCTGACCGGCCGCGCGGAGAAGCGTTACTGCACGGTCCTCGGCGACGCTGCGGGGCGCCCCGCGCTCACTGCCGCCCCGTCTCAGCCGGCGCTCTGCTCCTCGGCCAGGATGCGGCACAGCGCCTCGTCGAGATGGGCGTCGAAATCGGCGAGCGCCCCCTCCTGGCCGAGCGGCACCAGCTTGTCCGTACGGTCCAGGAAGGCCACGAGCGGTGGCGTGGAGGAGCGGAACAACGCCTGGTCGCTGCCCACCTGAAGCCTGATCAGCACCTCGCCCAGCGAGTCGGGGTCGGTGGGCGCGATGTGCACATCGCCGTCCCCGCACGGCCGCCCCACCCCGTCGATCAGCAGCTCGCGCCCGAACGCCCAGGTCACCGGTGCGTCTCCGGGGAGATGGAAGGTCAGCCGCACGGCATAGGGATCACAGGTCTCGTAGCGCAATTCCACCGGAATGCGGAAGGAGAGCTCCTCGGAGACGAGAAAGCTCATCATGACCTCTGCCTGTACGGACTCGCGCATCGCCTACCCCGTCATATGACACCGACTGGCCGGGAATGATCCCTGTGACACTGGTCAAATCTTGCTGAAAGTACACGAGAGATCACAAGGAGTGAGTTTTCAGATACTGATAGAGAGCGCCAGTGACCCCAGATGCGCCCCGATCTCGGTCTGCAGCCGCTGGGCCGCGGGCAGCAGCCGGTCGGCCTGGTGGGAGGGCAGGGAGATGGCCACGGTGGCCGCGACGGCGCCCATGGTGATCGGGATCGCCGCGCAGACCGTCCCCAGCGCGTACTCCTGCCGCTCCGTCACGGGCTCCATCCGCCGCATCCGCTGCATGCGCCGCAGCAGGGCGTGTCCGTCACGAACCGTGTACGGGGTGAGGGGCTGCACGGGATAGCGGGCGAGGTGGTCGCGGCGGGCGTCCTCGTCCAGCTGGGACAGCAGGCACTGCCCGATCGCGTGCGCGTGCGCGGTCTCGCGGAAGTCGGCCCACTCCTCGACCGCCGGAGTGCCCGGCGAGTCGGAGACGCAGACGACCTCGATCTCGCCTTCGCGGTACATCGCGTAGTAGACGGGCGCACCGATCGAATCACGCCACTGGGCGAGCGCGTCGGCGACGGTGCCGCGACGTTTCTGCTGCGCGCCGCTGCTGCCCAGCCGCTCGGTTGCCTCACCGAGGAAGAACAGGCCCTTGTCCCGACGGAGATAGCCCTCGTGCACCAGGGTCCGCAGCAGGTGGTAGGCCGTCGGGAGGGCGAGGCCCGTCTCGCGGGCCAATTGCTTGGCGGGAGCGCCGTGCTCGTGCTCGGCGACCGATTCCAGCAGGCGCATCGCGCGCTGCACGGATCCGATGAGGGTCGCCGAGTTCGGCTGTTCGGGGACCGCCGTGGAGGGCGGCCGCCGCACGGGGCGTGGGGCGGAGCGCGGCTGCGGGGGAGGTGCGTGCGGTACTGCGGGTGCCGTGTCAGCCGTGGCCAAGGGTCACTCCCGAAGCGCGAGGGGGCAGCCCGTGCGAAAGAGCACGGGTGGGGGTGTACGCCGCCCGCGGGGCTGAACCCCGCGGCGAGTTCCGGACTTTAACGGCCTGCCGCCGCGGTCCGGCGGCGTGCCCGGAAAACTTCCCTCGCGCGAGGGAACCGGTGATTCCTGTTACCGTCACCGGTTTCCCACGGCTCTCACCAGTCGCTGCGCGACGACGAGTTCGACATGAACTTCCGCACGACGTACACCAGTCCGCCGACCAGGGCCACGAAGATCAGTGCCTTGAAGAGCAGGCCGATCACGAAGCCGACCACCGTGGCTATCAGGCTGCCGAACACGACCAGGGCGATGACCGGCACCGCGACCCACTTCACCCACCACGGCAGTCCCGCGAAGATCTCTCGCATTGCCCTCGTCCTCTGCTTTCTCGTGCGTTCTCGAATGGTTTCGATGTCCTGCACTCGATGCTAGGGCCGCCAGGGGGCCCGGCGGGGGCTCCGCATCCCTTGTCCTCCCCTGACCGTTCCCCTAGGGAACCCTGAGGAACGGGATCAGGCTTCGGGCGGAGAGAAGATCACCAGGACCCTCAGGTCCTCGCTGATGTGGTGGAACTTGTGGGCGACCCCGGCCGGCACGTACACCACGCTGCCGCGCGCCACCTGGGTGGTCTCCAGCCCCACCGTGATCGCTGCGCGGCCGCTCACGACGAAGTAGACCTCGTCCTGGTTGTGGGGCGTCTGCGGGTCGTGTTCGCCCGCGTTCAGGGCGTAGAGGCCGACCGACATGTTCCGCTCGCGCAGAAACTGCAGGTAAGCACCCTCATTGGCGGCTCGCTCCGCCTCCAGTTCGTCCAGCCGGAATGACTTCATCGCACTTGCTGCCCTCGCCCCACTGCTCGTCGACCGTCTCGTCTGCCACGATCAGACACATGAAGAATTTCGTAGTCAAGACGATCGCCAACGCGGGCGCCCTGGCGGTCGCCGTATGGCTGCTGGACAAGATCACCCTGACGGGTGACAGCACGGGCAAGAAGATCGGCACGCTGATAGTCGTCGCCGTGATCTTCGGCGTGGTGAACTGGCTGGTCAAGCCGATCGTGAAGGTGCTGACCTTCCCGCTGTTCATCCTCACTCTCGGCCTGATCACCCTGGTGGTCAACGCCCTGATGCTGCTGCTGACCTCGTGGGTGTGCGGCAAGCTCGACCTGAGCTTCCATGTCGAGGGCTTCTGGACCGCGGTCGTCGGTGGCCTGATCATCTCGATCGTGTCCTGGGCACTGAACGTCGTCCTGCCCGACGAGGACTGAGCACCCGATGGCCTACCGCGTCTGCTTCGTCTGTACCGGCAACATCTGCCGCTCCCCGATGGCCGAGTCCGTCCTCCGCGCGCGTGTGGCGGAGGCGGGCCTGGAGGACCTGGTCGAGGTCGACAGCGCCGGTACCGGCGGCTGGCACGAGGGCGACGGCGCCGATCCGCGCACCGTGGCCGTCCTGGAGGAGCACGGATACACCGGCGACCACACGGCACGGCAGTTCCAGGCGTCCTGGTTCGCCGGCCGTGACCTGGTGGTCGCCCTCGACTCCGGCCACCTCAAGGCGCTGCGTCGCCTGGCGCCGACGGAGGAGGACGCGCGGAAGGTGCGGCTGCTGCGCTCGTACGACCCCACGGCGGCCGACGACCTCGACGTACCGGATCCGTACTACGGCGGTCTGGACGGCTTCCAGGAGTGCCTTGAGATGGTGGAGGCGGCGAGCGAGGGACTGCTCGCCGCCGTGCGCGAGCACCTGGAGGGACGGGCGGCATGAGCGACTGGGCCGCGGACGACGACGCGGGCAGGGGCACGGAGAGCGGCTTCCTCCCGGGCATCGGCGACGGCACCCGCGCGGTGCGTGCCGGGCTGCCCGAGCCGGTCAAGCACGAGCCGACCCTGCCCGGGCCGGTGTTCGCGGCCCACTTCCACCTCCCGGGCGAGGTGACGGGGCCGTACGCGTACGGCCGCGACGACAACCCCACCTGGACCCTGCTGGAGCGCGCCATCGGCGAGCTGGAGGCGCCCGGCCAGGACGGCGTCGAGACGCTGGTGTTCGCCTCCGGGGTGGCTGCCATCGCCTCCGTCCTGTTCTCGCAGCTGCGCGCCGGTGACGCGGTCGTGCTGCCCTCCGACGGCTACCAGGTGCTGCCCCTGCTGCGCGCCCAGCTGGAGGCGTTCGGCATCGAGGTGCGCACCGCGCCAACCGGTGGCGACGCCCAGCTCCAGGTGCTCGACGGGGCGAAGCTGCTGTGGATCGAGTCGCCGTCGAACCCCGGACTCGACGTCTGCGACATCAGGCGGCTCGTCGAGGCGGCTCACGCGGGTGGCGCCCTGGTCGCCGTCGACAACACGCTCGCGACGCCGCTCGGGCAGCGCCCCCTGGCGCTGGGCGCCGACTTCTCCGTGGCCAGCGGCACCAAACAGCTCACCGGGCACGGGGACGTCCTCCTGGGATACGTCACCGGTCGCGACGCCGAGGCCATGGCCGCCGTACGACGCTGGCGCAAGATCGTCGGGGCGATCGCCGGGCCCATGGAGGCGTGGCTCGCGCACCGTTCCCTCGCCACGCTCCAATTGCGGGTGGACCGGCAGAACGCCACCGCCCTCGTTCTCGCCCAGGCCCTGCGGGAACGGCCCGAGGTGAGCGGGCTGCGCCATCCCGGGCTGCCCGACGATCCCGCGCACGGGACGGCCTCGCGGCAGATGCTGCGCTACGGCTGCGTGGTCTCCTTCACACTGCCCACGCGCGCGCGTGCCGAGCGTTTTCTCGACGCGGTGCGGCTCGTGGACGACGCGACGAGCTTCGGCGGGGTGCGCTCCACGGCCGAGCGGCGCGGCCGCTGGGGCGGGGACGCCGTCGCGGAGGGCTTCATCCGGCTGTCGGTCGGCGCGGAGGATCCCGAGGACCTCGTGGCCGATGTGCTCCGCGCGCTCGACGCGTCGGCGGAGTGACCGGATGACGAACGTCGACCGGGGCTCCGGCTACGCATAACGGACGGTCCGAGCCTCCCCCCTCGTGGCTCGGACCGTCCCGGTTCCGCGCGCGAAGAACCGCGCGAACAAGGCTAGTTGACTCTGTGTCAGTGTCCAATCACTGTAGCGACAGAAACCTATCGACTTATTTATAGTTGGGCCCTGCCTGAGGGCCGGGGAAGGGCAGGGGAGGGGAGAGCACACCATGGATCTGGCCTTGCTGCGGACCTTCGTGACCGTGCACCGGGCCGGCTCCTTCACCCGCGCCGCCGCGCTTCTCGGCCTTTCACAGCCGGCCGTCACCTCCCAGATCCGCACCCTGGAAAGACAGCTGGGCCGCCCGCTGTTCCTGCGGCAGGCCCGCGGCGTGACGCCCACGACCATCGGCGACGAACTCGCCCACAAGGCCGCACCCCATCTCGACGCCCTGGTGGAGATAGCGGAGACCGGACTGGACGACGACTCCTCGCTACGGACCCTGCATCTGGCCGGCCCGCCCGAGTTCACCGCCGAACGCGCCCTGCCCGCCCTCACGGAACTCACCGGCGACGACCGCTTCGCGTTGCGCGCCTCCTTCGGGAACGCCGAGGAGACCCTGGAGGGACTAGCTGCCGGACATCATGATCTGGCCATCAGCACGGCCCGCCCGCGCGGCGCCCTGCTCACGGCGACTGCGCTCTGCGACGAGGAGCATGTGCTCGTGGCCGCCCCGCGCTGGGCCAAGCAGATCGGCCCCGAGGCGCTGCGCCGCAAGGGCGCGCCCGCCCTGGAGAACCTCCCCGTCGTCGAGGTCCACGAGTCGCTGCCCTTCGTCTCCCGCTACTGGGCCTCCGTGTTCGACTCCCGACCGGCCGCCTCGGGCACCGTCATCGTGCCCGACCTGCGCGCGGTCCTCGCGTGTGCCATCACGGGCGCTGGAGTGGCGGTACTGCCCCGCTATCTGTGCGCTCCAGCCCTCGCCTCCGGCGACGTCATGGCCCTGCACGACCCGGCGGTGCCGCCGCTGCGGACGTACTTCCTGGTGGTGCGCACCGGCACGCTGGCCATGCCGCACATCGCGCGGGCCCACGAGTGGCTCCAACGGGCGGCCGCGGACTGGTGCTGAGCGCCCCCGATCGGCCAGGTCACCCCATGTGGTGGTCAGGTGGCGCTATGTGATGTTTCACGTGGAACCAGCCGGGCCACATTTCATCCATGACCGTCCGACCCGTGGTCAAGCGCACCGCACGCGCCGTTCTCCTGGACGGCGACGACCTGATTCTGATCAAGCGCACCAAGCCCGGTGTCGATCCCTACTGGGTCACGCCCGGTGGCGGAGTCGACCCGGAGGACACGACCGTCGTCGATGCCCTGCACCGCGAGGTGCACGAGGAACTCGGCGCCAAGATCACCGATGTGGTGCCCTGCTTCGTGGACACCGTGGAGCACATCGGTGAGGACGGCGGCGCGACCGGCGTGAAGGTGCAGCACTTCTTCGTCTGCCGGCTGGAGTCCATGGACCCGTCCCTGCGCCACGGTCCCGAAGTCGACGAGCCCGCAGGCGAGTACGAGATCGTCCGTGTGCCGTTCACCCGGGTCGGCATCGCCTCCGTCCACCTCGTGCCCCTGTCGCTGCGGCACTACCTGGACGGCAACATCGAGGGGGTACGCGCCATGCACGCCCCCGACCTCGGCTGACCGCTCACTCCCCGACGACGACCAGTTCCTCGACCGAGTCGTGCCGTATGCGGTGCGACGGGATGCCGACGTCCCGCAGGACGTCGACACCGCTGCGGATCATCCCGGGCGGGCCGGAGACAAAGGCGTCGTACTCGTTCCACGGGCCGTACGCGCGTACCGCGTCCGGGAGCTGGAGGTGCGCCTGCTGGTCGATGATCGCGCGCACCGAGAGCCAGGGATGCGACTGCTGGAGCCGGAGCATCGTGTCGATGTCGTAGAGGTCGTGGTCGGTGCGGGCGCCGTAGAACACCTCGACCTGGCGGCGTTCGCCGTGCTCGGCCACGTCCTCGACCAGCGCCTTGATGGGGGCGATGCCGGTACCGCCGCCCAGGCAGAGCAGTCCGCTGTCGGTGCTGTGGTCGACGGTCATCGAACCGGATGGCGGGCCGAGACGGATGACGTCACCCGGGCGGGCGCGGTGCACCAGCGCGTTGGAGACCCAGCCCGCCGGAACGGCCTTCACATGGAACGTCAGCAGCCCGTCGGAGCGGGGCGTGGAGGCGAAGGAGTAGTGCCGCCAGATCCGCGGCCACCAGGGCGTCTCCACGCTCGTGTACTGCCCGGCAAGAAAGGGATAGGGCTGATCGGGGCGGACGGTGAGGACCGCGACGTCCGGCGTCCTGAGGTCATGGGTGACGACCTCCGCGTACCACCAGGCAGGGGCCCGCAGTTCGTCCGCGGCCGCCGCGTCGATCATCACCTGCGACATCGTCGTGTACGCCCGCACCCAGGCCGCCTCCATCTCCGCACTCCAGACGGCGGAGGCGTACTTGCTGAGGGCGCCGATGAGGCATTCGCCGACGGCCGGGTAGTGCTCGGCCCGCGTTCCGTACTTGCGGTGGCCGCGCCCGAGGTTGCGCAGGTAGTCGACGAGTACGGGGGTGTTGTCGATGTGCTCGGCCGCGGTGAGCAGCGCCTTGAGCAAGCGGTCCCGCTGGGTGTCCATCGCGGCCGGGAAGAGGGGCCTCAGATCGGGGTAGCGGACGAAGAGGAGGGCGTAGAAGTACGAGGTGACCTTGTCGGCGACGGGAGCGACCTCGGCCATGGTGCGGCGGATGAGGATGGCGTCCGGAGAGCCCTCCTCGTGGGCGGGGGCGGCGCGCTGGGGAGGCACCCGCTGTTCGTGGAGCGGGGTGGCCCGCGGGGCGGCAAAGGCTCCCTGTGGGGCAGCGGGAGCAGCCGGCGGCGCGGCGGGAGGAGCCCCCGTGGCGGGAGGAGCCTGCGCGACGGCAGGCGCATGGACTGGGGGGCCGGTCGGCGGTATTCGCTCCTCGCCCGGACGGCGTTCCTCGGCCGCTTCCCGATCACTGGTCGGCGGCGCGTCCGGCGGCACCTTCCGGGGTGTGAACCAGCCTCCCCCGCCGGCCGTGCCGTTGTCCGCCGACGTGGTGGTCGGAGCGTCCATGGTGTGCCTCGCCTCGAACATCTTTCGGTCGGTCTGCGCACCTCCTGGATCGGAGAGTGCCTGCTTTCCCCCGCTGACGGCTTGACGTTCCCGTTCCGGCTGACGGCCCATCGGGCCGCACTCACCCCGCAGCATCGCACCCTGAAGGTGTGCCCCGGCCGCATACCCGGAAATTCGGGTCTTCGATCACTCCGTCCCGTCAGGCCGCATTGCCCTGTTCTCAGCACGCACGGGGCATCTGCGCCTCACCCCGGACGTGAACCGGAGTCGACCCTACCGGCCGACGCCGTGCGCACAAGTCCCCCCTTGCTCCCCCACGAGTGGTACGAAACGCGAACCGCCAACTCCTTCAATTGCCCGGCGCCGTAAGCCACTTCACCGACAGCCGGCCGCGGAGTCGAGAACTCCCCCGGATCAACGGAACCGGGTGAACGAGTGCCACCGTCTTCACTGTCGGGCGCGGGGACTCGGATGTTTCACGTGAAACAACCTGCACCCGTCCATCCGCTGTACGGATGGCCACGACATGGCCAAAAGCACGTACGTCTGCCCTGAAACAGGTGGACGCCATGGGTGCTGGTCGGACAGCCTGACCTGCGTGCCGACTCCTTCCCTCGCTGCTCTGCCCATTCGCCGTCTGACGCCTCGCGATCGCACCGCCTGCGCCGACTTGTCAGAGGATCGGGGGTGGCCGCGCGAGGAACACAAGTGGGGCTTCCTCCTCACGGCCGGGAAGGGCTACGGCATCGACGATCCCGACGGCGGCCTCGTCGCCGCCTGTGTCGTTACGGAGTACGGCCGACGGGACCGTCCGGCTCTGGGCGCCATCGGCATGGTCCTGGTCGCCGAGCAACACGCCCGCCGGGGCATCGGACGGCGGCTGATGCGCCACGTCGTCGCCGACATGGGGACCACGCCGCTGACGCTGCACGCCACGCCGTACGGCCGCCCGCTGTACGAGGAGCTCGGCTTCAAGGTCACCGGCCGGGCCGAGATGGTCCGCGGCCACTTCAGCCCGGGAGGGCCGGAGCCCCGGACAGGGACGCGCGCGGCCACGGCCGAGGACCTCGGCTCGATCCTGCGGCTCGACGAGGAGGTGTTCGGCACCGATCGCACGCACATCGTCACGCGGCTGCCCGCCTTCGCCGACCAGCTGCGCGTCGCCGAGGAGAACGGCCGGATCACCGGGTACGCGGCCGCCTGGCCCAACATGGACACCCATGTGGTCGGGCCGCTGATCGCGCGGGACACCGAGACCGCACAGGCACTCATCGCCTCGCTCGCCGCCCACACCGACCGCCGGCTGCGCACCGACATCGATGTACGCCACGAGGAACTGCTGGCCTGGGCGAAGGAGCGGGGCCTGGCATCCGTGGGCAGCAACGCCGTGATGACGTACGGCGTCACCGAGCTGCCCGGCGACTGGACCCGGCGGTTCGCCCCGGTGACCGTGGCAGCGGCCTGAGGAGCCTGCCGGGCGGTCACCAGCCCTGTGCGGGGGCGTTGACCCGCGGGCTCCCCACGACGAAGGCCGGCTCCCGCTGCGGCGGGGCCGGCCTTGTCGCTGACGTCACGTCGGCTCAGGCGAGCGTCTCCACGGCGGCGAGAGCGAAGCCGTGGTCCTGCTCCGGAGCGCCGCCGCCGACCCCGATCGCGCCGATCAGCCGGCCGTCACGGTGGACCGGGATACCGCCCGCGATGAACAGCAGCGGCCGGTCGAGCGCGGTGGGCAGGGTGTGGAAGAGGCCGCCGGGCTGGACGGCGTCGACGAGGTCGGCGGTGGGGGCATTCAGCTGGAGTGCGGTGTAGGCCTTGCGGGTGCTGGTCTCCCCCGAGATCAGCACGGCCCGGTCGTCCCGCCGGAAGGCGAGCAGATGGCCGCCCGCGTCCAGGACGGTGACGCTGACGGTGACCCCGGCGGCCTCCGCCGCGCGGCGGGCCGCGGTGACGAGGATCTCGGCGTCCTGGGTGGTGAGCGGGGCGACAGCGGTGGTGGTGCTCATGCGGGGCAGGTCTCCTTCTGTGCCGCCGGGCGGTCCGGCAGCGGGCGTGCTGGGTGAGGCGGGGGCGTAGTGGTCGGGGGGCGAGGCGGAGTGGTCGGGGCAGCCGCACAGCGGCCGGAGACGGCGTGACTCAGCGGTGGACGGCCGTCCGCGGCTCGGTGGGCGCCCCGCCTGCCACCACGGCGCTGGGGAGGGTGGCGCGGCGCTCCAGGGCGGCCGAGAGGACGGCAAGGACGAGGGCGGCGGCGGCGAGGGCGGCGCCCACCCAGTTGGGGGCGGTGTAGCCGAGGCCCGCGGCGATCACGATGCCGCCGAGCCAGGCGGAGAGCGCGTTGCCCAGGTTGAAGGCGCCGATGTTCACGGCCGACGCCAGGGTGGGAGCGCCGTGCGCCTGATCGAGGACGCGCTTTTGCAGCGGCGGGACGGTCGCGAAGCCCAGGGCGCCGATCAGGGCGATGGTCACCGCTGCCGCGATCTTGTTGTGCGCGGTGAGCGTGAAGAGCGCGAGCACGACGGCGAGGGCGCCCAGGGAGACGTACAGCATGGGCATCAGGGCGCGGTCGGCGAACCGGCCGCCGACGAGGTTCCCGCCGACCATGCCGAGGCCGAAGAGGACCAGCAGCCAGGTGACGGAGCCGTCGGCGTAGCCGGCGACGTGGGTCATCATCGGCGCGATGTAGGTGATGGCCGCGAAGACGCCGCCGAAGCCGAGGACGGTCATCGCCATGGCGAGCAGGACCTGCGCGTTCTTGAAGGCGGCCAGCTCGTGGCGCAGGTGCACGCCCTCGGCCCGGGGCAGCTCGGGGACCAGCTTGGCGATGCCCGCGAGGCCGACCACGCCGAGGGCGGCGACGATGCCGAAGGTCACGCGCCAGCCGACGTGCTGCCCGACGAGCGTGCCCAGCGGGACACCGACGACGTTGGCGACGGTCAGGCCGGTGAACATCATCGCGATGGCTCCGGCCTTCTTGTCCGGGGCGACCAGTTCGGCGGCGACGACCGAGCCGATGCCGAAGAAGGCGCCGTGGGCGAGGGAGGCGATCACACGTCCGAGGAGCATGATCGCGAAGGCGGGGGCGACGGCGGAGAGCAGGTTTCCGGCGATGAACAGGCCCATCAGCAGCATCAGCATCCGCTTGCGCGAGACCTTGGTGCCGAGCACGGTCATCAGCGGAGCGCCGATCACCACGCCGAGCGCGTAGCCGGTCACGAGCAGGCCCGCGGTCGGGATGGAGACGCCGAAGTCACCCGCGACCTCGGGCAGCAAACCCATGATCACGAATTCGGTCGTTCCGATGCCGAAGGCCCCGATCGCGAGGGCCAGGAGCGCGAGAGGCATGTGGGGTACACCTTCCCAGAAGATTGCACGAGCGCTTTGCCTCCGTCCACAATAATTGCAGACGCGGGCTATAGGCAAATGCGGGCTATTGCGGTGTTGCCCTATCCTGGTCACAGCCGCCCCGGGACGGAGGAAACGCCAATGACAGCGACGGACCCCGCGCTCACCGCCCTCGCCCAGGGCTGGTGCGCCCTCTCCCTGCTGCACGGGAGGATCGAGGCCCACATCGAGCGGGCCCTGCAGACGAAGCACGACCTGAGCGTGCGCGAGTACTCCCTGCTGGACGTGCTCAGCCGGCAGCACGACGGCGAGGGCGGCCATCTGCAGATGAAGCAGGTCGCCGACGCGGTCGTCCTCAGCCAGAGCGCCACCACCCGACTGGTGACCCGCCTTGAGGACCGCGGCCTCCTGGAGCGCTACCTGTGCCCCACCGACCGCCGCGGCATCTACACGAACGTCACCGAGGCGGGCCTCCAACTGCTCGGCGAGGCGCGTCCCACCAATGACGCCGCCCTGCGCGAGGCCCTCGACGAGGCGGCCAAGAACCCCGAACTCGCCCCACTGGTCCGGGTCGTGGAGTCGCTCCACGTCCCCGCCTAGAGTGCGGGCATGGGAGACCTCGACATACGCCCCGCCGTCGCCGACGACATCCCCGCTGTCGTCGGCATGCTCGCCGACGACCCCCTGGGCGCACAGCGCGAGTCGCCGGACGACCTGACTCCGTACCTGACCGCCCTGGAACGGCTCAGCGCCGATCCGAACCAGCATCTGGTCGTCGCCGTCCGCGAGGGCCGCGTCGCCGGCACGCTCCAGCTCACGGTCATTCCCGGGCTGTCGCGGCGCGGCGCCACCCGGTCGATCATCGAGGGTGTCCGCATCCACGCGGACGAGCGCGGCAGCGGCCTGGGCACCCAGCTCATCGAGTGGGCGATCCAGGAATCCCGGCGCCAGGGCTGCCAGTTGGTCCAGCTGACCTCCGACAACACGCGCACCGACGCCCACCGCTTCTATGAGCGGCTCGGCTTCACCGCCTCACACGCGGGCTTCAAGCTCCAGCTCTGACAACAGAGAGGAGCGGCGTGTTTCACGTGAAACATGCCGCTCCCTGATGCGGATCCGCTAGCCGATCCCGCGCCACCCCTGCGGGTCCACGCCGCCCGGCACCGGGGCGCCCTCCTCGTACGGCTGACGCGTGAACACGAACGACCCGAGGTCGAGGTGGCTCACGGTCCCGTCCGGCCGCCGTACGGCCCGCAGGAGCTCTCCGGCGTAGTAGCCCTCCAGCCCCGTCCAGGTGCCGTCACCGTTGGCCCGGAAACGCGAGCTGCGCCCGTTGCCGGACAGCGGCCCCAGGGAGATGAGCCCGTCTGCCGTCACCCGCAGCCCGAAGGCGTACGTCCCCCAGTACCACTGCCCCGCCAACTCCACTACGGACGGATCGGCATCGGACAGTGGCCGCCACGGCTCCGGAATCCGCGGCTCGGCCTCGGCGACGATGCGGACGAGATCCGCGCCGACGACGGACAGCGGCGGCCCCGAGGTGCAGTTGGCCAGGACCACGGCCGCGACGTCGTCCGCCACACTGATGGTGAGATTCGCCAGGAAGCCCGGCAGCGACCCCGAATGCCCCACGAGCAGCCGCCCGTTCCGGTGCTGGATCTGCATACCGAGCCCGTACGAGACACCGTCCACCACATCCGCGGCCTCGGCCGGAGCGGCGGGCGTCCGCATCTCCCGCACGGACTCGGCGCTCAGCACGCGGTCGTCACCCTTGGCCAGGAAGACGGCGAACCGCGCCAAGTCCCCCGTGGTGGACCAGAGCTGACCGGCGGGGGCCATCCTCCCCAGATCCTCGGCGGGCTCGGGCTGCATGACATCGGCCCACGGATGCACGGCCCAGCCGCCCGCATGCGGAGCACGGGGCTGCGCGCTCGTACGGCTCAGGCCCAGCGGTTCGAGCACCTCGCGCTGCAGGACCTCCTCCCAGGGCGCGCCCCTGAGCTCCTCGACCAGCGCACCCAGCAACGTGAACCCGGGGTTCGAATAGTGGTGGCGCCGGCCGACGGGGTGCAGGAAGGGCTTCTCACCGAGGACGTCGGAGAGCTCAGGACGCAGCGACCCCGGAGTGCGCTCCCACCACGGCCCGGGCGACTCCGCCGCCAGCCCGCTCGTGTGCGCCAGCAGCTCGGCGACGGTGGCCTCCCCCGCACCGGTGCCCGGCAGATGCTTCTCCAAGGGGTCGGCGAGGTCGAGCACTCCCTCGTCGCGCAGCCGCAGCACGAGGACGGCGGTGAAGGTCTTGGTGATCGACCCGATCCTGTACTGCACGTTCTCGTCCGGGCCGTGCCCCTCCACCGAGGTCCGCGCCCCGTGCCACACGGCCCGCCCGTCCCGCACGACGGCCGCGACCAGCGACGGCGCCCGCCCCTCGGCCTGCGCCACGGCGATGCGATGCAACAGGGCCCGCCGCGTGGCGGGGAGCAGCTCTTCTTGCGATGTCGTCATGGCCCCAGTCCACCGGGTGGGACGGCATGCGTCGAGCTCATTTCCCCCGGGGCGGGACTTTCCTGCGGGGGCCCGACTTTCCCCGGGACGGGACCGGGGCGCGCGGATCAGGTCTGCGCCATGTCCACGAAGCGTGAGTAGTGGCCCTGGAAGGCCACCGTGATCGTCGCGGTCGGGCCGTTACGGTGCTTGGCGACGATCAGGTCGGCCTCGCCCGCGCGCGGGGACTCCTTCTCGTACGCGTCCTCGCGGTGCAGCAGGATGACCATGTCGGCGTCCTGCTCGATGGAGCCGGACTCACGCAGGTCGGAGACCATCGGCTTCTTGTCGGTGCGCTGTTCGGGGCCACGGTTCAGCTGCGAGAGCGCGATGACCGGGACCTCCAGCTCCTTGGCGAGCAGCTTCAGGTTACGGGACATGTCCGAGACCTCCTGCTGACGGCTCTCGGCGCGCTTGGAACCGCCGCTCTGCATCAGCTGGAGGTAGTCGATCACGACGAGCTTGAGGTCGTTGCGCTGCTTGAGGCGGCGGCACTTGGCGCGGATCTCCATCATCGACAGGTTCGGGGAGTCGTCGATGTAGAGCGGGGCGGCCGAGACGTCGGGCATCCGGCGGGCGAGCCGGGTCCAGTCCTCGTCGGTCATCGTGCCGGAGCGCATGTGGTGCAGGGCGACGCGGGCCTCGGCGGACAGCAGACGCATCGCAATCTCGTTGCGGCCCATTTCGAGCGAGAAGATGACACTCGGCAGGTTGTTCTTGATGGAGGCCGCCCGCGCGAAGTCCAGCGCCAGCGTGGACTTACCCATGGCGGGACGCGCCGCGATGACGATCATCTGGCCCGGGTGCAGGCCGTTGGTGAGGGAGTCGAAGTCGGTGAAGCCCGTGGGCACACCCGTCATCTCCCCGCTGCGCGAGCCGATCGCCTCGATCTCGTCGAGGGCGCCCTCCATGATGTCGCCGAGCGGCAGGTAGTCCTCGCTGGTGCGCTGCTCGGTGACGGCGTAGATCTCGGCCTGGGCACTGTTGACGATCTCGTCGACATCGCCGTCGGCCGCGTATCCCATCTGGGTGATGCGGGTGCCGGCTTCCACCAGGCGGCGCAGGACGGCCCGTTCGTGGACGATCTCCGCGTAGTACTCGGCGTTCGCCGCCGTCGGCACGGTCTGGACGAGCGTGTGCAGATACGAGGCTCCGCCGACCTTGTTGATCTCGCCGCGCTTGGTGAGCTCGGCGGCGATCGTGATGGGGTCGGCCGGCTCGCCCTTGGCGTAGACGTCGAGGATCGCCTGGTAGATCGTCTCGTGGGCGGGCTTGTAGAAGTCGTGCCCCTTGAGGACCTCGACGACGTCGGCGATCGCGTCCTTGGAGAGCAGCATGCCGCCGAGCACGGACTGCTCGGCGTCCAGGTCCTGTGGGGGAACCCGCTCGAAGGACGAACCTCCGCCGTCCCAGTCCCCGTTCTCCCGGCCCCGGTCGTGCTGTTCGCCACGGCGTCCGAAGTCCCCGCCCCGGCGGGAGGACGGCAGACGATCACTGGGTCCGTTGTCGGCCCACGGGTCGTCCAAGGGCTCGGAAATGCTCACCGAGCAACCCCCTCCCGTCCGCCGAGCGGACCTCGCCGTGCCCCTCTTTTCTACGGCACGGCACTGACAAATTGAGAGGCCCAACTCCGGTTCTTGCACGTCAGTTGTGTGACGTTTCCGAGGCCGACACAAGGAGCGGGCGCCGGACCACGGTAGGCCCCTCGGAGGCGTCAGCCAATCTGGTTATCCACAGGCCATGTGGACGACGGCCCGGATGCTGTGGAGAACCTGGCAAAACCTGTGCACGACCCGGTGGACAGCCCTGTGAACAAGCCCTCGACACTCGCCTTCGGATCGCTCTGACCTGGGCTTTCATCGTCCACCGGCTGTGCAGAAGAAAAACTTCCCCAGTCGGACCAAGATCACGTCGAACGGCGCGCGAGCCCGCGCGGCAGACGACCGAGAGTAAGGAGCAGAGGCGGTTTGCACCTCTTACCTGTGGACGATTAGATTAGTGCTCATGCCACAGGCTCCCGTGATCCCCAAGGCCACCCCCAGACAGCACGACCGCGAGATCGTCGCACTGGCCGTCCCGGCCTTCGGCGCACTCGTCGCCGAGCCCCTGTTCGTCATGGCCGACAGTGCGATCGTCGGCCATCTCGGCACGGCCCAGCTCGCCGGCCTAGGTGTGGCCTCGGCCCTCCTGACGACCGCGGTGAGCGTCTTCGTCTTCCTCGCCTACGCCACGACGGCCGCCGTGGCCCGGCGCGTAGGCGCCGGTGACCTCCCAGCAGCCATCCGCCAGGGCATGGACGGCATCTGGCTGGCGCTGCTACTCGGCGCCGCCGTCATCGTTGACGTCCTGCCCCTGGCGCCACACCTCGTCGCTCTCTTCGGCGCCTCGCACACCGCGGCCCCGTACGCCACGACCTATCTGCGCATCTCGTCCCTGGGCATCCCGGCGATGCTGGTCGTGCTCGCCGCGACCGGTGTACTGCGCGGGCTCCAGAACACCAGGACTCCGCTGTATGTCGCCGTGGCCGGCTTCGTCGCCAACGCCGTCCTCAACGTGGGGCTCGTCTACGGTGCCGGTCTCGGCATCGCCGGCTCCGCCTGGGGCACGGTCATCGCCCAGTGCGGCATGGCGGCGGTCTATCTCGCCGTGGTGGTCCGGGGAGCCCGGGAACACGGGGCCTCGCTGCGTCCCGATGCCGCCGGGATACGGTCCTCCGCACAAGCCGGCGTCCCGCTGCTGGTACGCACGCTCTCGCTGCGGGCGATCCTCATGATCGCCACGGGCGTCGCGGCGCGCCTCGGAGACGCCGACATCGCCGCCCACCAGATCATCCTGTCCCTGTGGAGCCTGCTGGCCTTCGCCCTCGACGCCATCGCCATCGCCGGCCAGGCCATCATCGGGCGCTACCTCGGCGCGGACGATGCCCAGGGCGCCCGCGACGCCTGCCGGCGCATGGTCCAGTGGGGCATGGCCGTGGGCGTGCTCCTCGGGCTGCTGGTGATCGCCTCCCGCCCGGTCTTTCTGCCTCTGTTCACCAGTGACTCCGTGGTGAAGGGCGCCGCGGTGCCCGCGCTGCTCATGGTGGCGCTCTCCCAGCCGATCTGCGGTGTGGTCTTCGTCCTCGACGGCGTCCTCATGGGCGCGGGAGACGGGCCGTATCTCGCGGGGGCCATGCTGGTGACGCTCGCGGTCTTCGCTCCGGTGGCGCTCCTCGTCCCCGCCCTCGGCGGTGGACTCACCGCTCTCTGGGCCGCCATGACGCTGATGATGACCGTGCGGATGCTCACGCTCTGGCTGCGCGCACGCTCAGGCCGCTGGATCGTGACCGGCGCGACCCGCTGATCGTTTCACGTGAAACACCGCCGGCCGTCCCGTTTCACGTGAAACAGGCTCGCTGCACAGCCGCCAGCCACGCACTCCGCAACCGTCTGCAGTCATGCGAAGGGGGCCGCACCCGGGAAGGGTGCGGCCCCCTTGCAACTGCTCAAGCAGAGCGCAGCGATCAGGCCGCGACGACCTCGATGCTGACCTTGGCGGCAACCTCGGGGTGCAGACGCACGGACGTCTCGTGGGCGCCCAGGGTCTTGATCGGCGAGCCGAGCTCGATGCGGCGCTTGTCGACCTCGGGGCCACCGGAAGCCTTGATCGCGGAGGCGACGTCGGCCGGGGTGACGGAACCGAAGAGACGGCCGGAGTCGCCCGAGCGGACGGCCAGGCGGACCTTCACACCTTCGAGCTGGGCCTTCACAACGTTGGCCTGCTCGATGGTCTGAATCTCGTGGATCTTGCGAGCACGACGGATCTGCTCGACGTCCTTCTCGCCACCCTTGGTCCAGCGGATAGCGAACTTCCGCGGGATCAGGTAGTTGCGAGCGTAACCGTCCTTGACGTCAACGACGTCGCCAGCGGCACCGAGGCCAGAGACCTCGTGGGTGAGGATGATCTTCATGTGTCGGTCACCCTTCCCTTATCGCGCGGTGGACGTGTAGGGCAGCAGCGCCATCTCACGGCTGTTCTTGACGGCCGTGGCGACGTCACGCTGGTGCTGCGTGCAGTTGCCGGTCACGCGGCGGGCACGGATCTTGCCGCGGTCGGAAATGAACTTCCGCAGCATGTTCGTGTCCTTGTAGTCCACGTACGTGACCTTGTCCTTGCAGAAAGCGCAGACCTTCTTCTTCGGCTTGCGCACAGGCGGCTTCGCCATGGTGTTTCTCCTGTGTGATCAAGAAGTTTGGGTATGCCCCGCCCCCGGTCCGAAGACCTAGAAGGGGGGCTCGTCCGAGTAGCCGCCACCGCCACCGCCGCCGCCGGAGCCACCGCCCCAGCCGCCGCCCTGCTGGCCGGCGCCCTGCTGGCCGCCGCCGGCGGGAGCGCCGGTCGCCCACGGGTCGTCGGCCGGAGCGCCGCCGCCCTGCTGGCCGCCACCGGAGCCGCCGCCCCAGCCGCCGCCCTGCTGGCCGCCGCCACCGCCGCCGTAACCGCCCTGGCCACCGCGAGCGCCACCACCGGCGGTCTTGGTGACCTTGGCCGTGGCGTTGCGCAGGCTGGCGCCGACTTCCTCGACGTCCAGTTCGTAGACCGTGCGCTTGACGCCCTCGCGGTCCTCGTAGGACCGCTGCTTCAGCCGGCCCTGCACGATGACGCGCATGCCTCGCTGGAGCGACTCGGCGACGTTCTCCGCCGCCTGACGCCAGACCGAGCAGGTGAGGAAGAGGCTCTCGCCGTCCTTCCACTCGTTCGTCTGGCGGTCGAAGGTGCGGGGAGTGGACGCGACGCGGAACTTCGCGACCGCCGCACCGGACGGGGTGAAGCGCAGCTCGGGGTCGTCGACAAGATTGCCGACGACCGTGATGACGGTCTCGCCTGCCATGGGGGAACCTCTCGGCGGGTTTGCTGCTGGCTGCTTGCTGCTACTCGAATCCCGAGATCAGCTGAGCGGGAGAGCTCAGTGGGTCTCGGGGCGGAGGACCTTGGTCCGGAGGACCGACTCGTTCAGGTTCATCTGGCGGTCGAGCTCCTTGACGACCGCAGGCTCGGCCTGCAGGTCGATGACCGAGTAGATGCCCTCGGGCTTCTTCTTGATCTCGTACGAGAGACGACGACGGCCCCAGGTGTCGACCTTCTCCACCTTGCCGTTGCCCTCACGGACGACGGAGAGGAAGTTCTCGATCAGGGGGGCGACAGCGCGCTCCTCCAGATCGGGGTCGAGGATGACCATCACCTCGTAGTGACGCATGTGGAACCCACCTCCTTTGGACTCAGCGGCCACGGTCGTTCCGTGGCAGGAGGGTTGTGATGCGTACGCAACAGTGTCTGAGTAAAACAGCCGCCACTGACAATCGGGACTCCCGTGGGGAGTCCCTGTCGCGGCCTGGGCAGACACCCGTGCAGACGGTACAGAGTACCCGCACACCGGCTTCCGGTTGAAATCCGGCGGCAAGGACCGTCAGTCTGTACACGTCGGGTGTGTAAGGCGCTACGATGCGCCGCCTTCCGCAGGAGGTGCCCCATGGCACAACAGGCATTGCGACCCAACACCGCCGGATCCTTCCTCGCGACGGACGGCAAACCCCATCCGCTCCAGGACGCGCTGACCGTGGTGACGCTGGTTCTGGGGTTGACGTCCTTCATCACGGCGATGTTCGACAGTCTCCACCTGCTCAGCTCCTGGACGGGCCTGGTGGGGATCTTCACCGGCGCGTACGGACAGTGGATCTCGGAGACCACGCGTGAGCGCCTCGGTCTGATCCTGGGTCTCGGTGCCTCGGCTGTCGGCTTCTACCTCGGCATGGCACACGGCGGTCTGTTCGGCGGAATCGGTTGACCGTCCGGACAGACTCCTCCGAACATCGATAGAACACCCTCGAACGCCCTGGCGGTCGGCAAGCCGGGGCGAAGGTCTCGTACGCCCAGTCGGGGCGCTCGCACGGCGCAGTAGGCTTCGGCGCGAGAGCCGGAGCCCCTGTACCCATGGGGACACACCAGCCCGAGGAGCGCCCCGACATGAGCCTGACCCTGAGGACCATCAGCCGCGAGCAGCATCTGGCCTACATCCAGAGCCTGCCAGCGGCGAGCCACATGCAGGTCCCGGCCTGGGCCGATGTCAAGGCGGAGTGGCGCTCCGAGAGCCTGGGCTGGTTCGACGACCGCACCGGCGAGATGGTCGGCGCGGGCCTGGTCCTCTACCGCCAGCTGCCCAAGATCAAGCGCTACCTCGCCTACCTTCCCGAGGGTCCGGTCATCAACTGGTTCGCGCCGAATCTGGACGACTGGATCCAGCCGATGCTGGCCCACCTGAAGCAGCAGGGCGCCTTCTCCGTGAAGATGGGCCCGCCGGTGATCATCCGGCGCTGGGAGGCCAACTCCATCAAGCAGGGCATCCAGGACCCGGACGTGAAGCGCCTGCGCGACATCGAGGCCGACTTCATCGAGCCGCGCGCCTTCGAGGTGGCGGACAAGCTGCGCCGCATGGGCTGGCAGCAGGGCGAGGACGGCGGTGCCGGCTTCGGTGACGTGCAGCCCCGCTACGTCTTCCAGGTGCCGCTGGCCAACCGCTCCCTGGAAGAGGTCCACAAGAACTTCAACCAGCTGTGGCGCCGCAACATCAAGAAGGCCGAGAAGGCCGGTGTCGAGGTCGTCCAGGGCGGCTACCAGGACCTGGAGGAGTGGCAGCGGCTGTACGAGATCACGGCCGTGCGCGACCACTTCCGGCCGCGCCCGCTGTCGTACTTCCAGCGCATGTGGTCGGCCCTCAACACCGAGGACCCCAACCGCATGCGGCTGTACTTCGCCCGCCACAACGGCGTGAACCTTTCAGCAGCGACGATGCTGATCGTCGGCGGACACGTCTGGTACTCCTACGGCGCCTCCGACAACATCGGCCGTGAGGTCCGGCCCTCGAACGCGATGCAGTGGCGGATGCTGCGCGACGCCTACGCGCTCGGCGCCACCGTCTACGACCTGCGCGGCATCTCCGACTCGCTCGACGAGACCGACCACCTCTTCGGCCTGATCCAGTTCAAGGTGGGCACCGGTGGGCAGGCCGCCGAATACCTCGGCGAGTGGGACTTCCCGCTGAACAAGCTGCTCCACAAGGCGCTCGACATCTACATGTCGCGCCGCTGACGTCACATTCAGTGATTCCATACCTCTGACACACCGCAGCCACCAGAAAGGTTCCAGGTCCGGCCATGGCGCTCACGCTCTACGTCGACACCGCGCGCTGGCGGGCGCACCACAAGCACGTGCAGGAGCAGTTCCCGGCACTCGTCCCGGTCTGCAAGGGCAACGGCTACGGCTTCGGGCACGAACGGCTGGCCGAGGAGGCCACGCGGCTGGGCTCGGACGTCCTCGCCGTCGGCACGACGTACGAGGCCGCGCGCATCAAGGACTGGTTCGGCGGCGACCTGCTGGTGCTGACGCCCTACCGGCGCGGCGAGGAGCCCGTTCCGCTGCCCGACCGGGTCATCCGCTCGGTGTCGTCCATCGACGGCGTGTACGGCCTCGTGGGTGCCCGTGTGGTCATCGAGGTGATGTCCACGATGAAGCGGCACGGCATCAGTGAGCAGGACCTTCCGCAGCTGCACTCCGCCATAGAGAACATCCGGCTGGAGGGCTTCGCCATCCACCTGCCGCTGGACCGCACCGACGGCTCGGACGCCGTCGAGGAGGTCATCGGCTGGATGGACCGGCTGCGCGCGGCCCGGCTGCCGCTGCACACGATGTTCGTCAGCCACCTCAAGGCCGACGAACTCGCCCGGCTGCAGCAGCAGTTCCCGCAGACCCGGTTCCGCGCCCGCATCGGCACGCGGCTGTGGCTGGGGGACCACGACGCCACCGAGTACCGCGGCGCCGTCCTGGATGTCACCCGCGTCGCCAAGGGCGACCGCTTCGGCTACCGCCAGCAGAAGGCGGCCTCCGACGGCTATCTGGTGGTCGTGGCGGGCGGCACGTCGCACGGAGTGGGCCTGGAGGCCCCGAAGGCCCTGCACGGCGTCATGCCGCGCGCCAAGGGCGTCGCGCGGGCCGGCCTGGCCACGGTGAACCGGAACCTTTCTCCGTTCGTCTGGGGCGGCAAGCAGCGCTGGTTCGCGGAGCCGCCGCACATGCAGGTGTCGATCCTGTTCGTGCCGGCGGACGCGCCCGAGCCGAAGGTCGGCGAGGAGCTGGTGGCCCATCTGCGGCACACCACCACCCAGTTCGACCGGATCGTGGACCGCTGAGAAGCCTTCTGGCAGCCGAAAGGCCGTACACGGTTCTCCCGTGTACGGCCTTTTCCGTGTCCTGGGCCGGTCGGCGGCGACCCTTGTTCGCTCAGAGCGAACGGTCGTGGGAGGGGCCCTGCCCCTGGCTGCCCCACTCTACCGGGGGACCGTCGAAGTGGGCGGCGTGGCGCGGGGGATGGGCCGCCGCACCGAGGACGAAGACGTCCTCGGCACCGTCGAGCACCCCGCCCGACGGGTCGTCGTCGCCGGACCGGCGCACCACGTCCCGCTCCGGCATGAGGATGTCCCGCACGACCATCGCGCACAGGTAGAGCGTGCCCAGCAGGTGCACCGCGATGGCCCAGTGGTAACCGTGGGTGGGCAGACCCTTGTGGGCGTCTCCGCTGGTCGTGTAGGCGAGGTACATCCAGATCCCCAGGAAGTACGCCACCTCGCACAGCTGCCAGATCAGGAAGTCCCGCCACTTCGGCCGGGCCAGCACCGCCAGCGGCACCAGCCACAGCACGTACTGGGGCGAGTAGACCTTGTTGGTGAGGATGAAGGCCGCCACGATCAGGAACGCGAGCTGGGCGAAGCGGGGCCGGCGCGGGGCGGTGAAGGTGACCGCCGCGATACCCGCGCAGCACAGCAGCATCAGCAGCGTGGCGAGCATGTTGACGGTGTCGGTGGAGGGCGGGTTGCTCGTGTTCTGCGCCCAGATCAGCCAGAGGGACCCGAAGTCCACGCCCCGCTCCTGACTGAACGTGTAGAACTTCGACCAGCCCTCGAAGGCGAACATCATCACCGGCAGGTTCACCACGAGCCAGGCGAGCGCCGCGCCGCCCAGGGCCTTGCCGAAGTCCCGCCACTTGCCCGCGCGCCAGCACAGCACGAGCAGCGGGCCGAGCAGCAGCACCGGATACAGCTTGGCGGCCGTTGCAAGGCCCAGCAGGACGCCGAACGCGAGGGAACGGCCTCTCGCCCACATCAGCATCGCCGCGGCCGTCAGAGCGACCGCCAGCAGGTCCCAGTTGATGGTGGCGGTGAGCGCGAAGGCGGGCGCCAGGGCGACCAGCAGGCCGTCCCAGGGCCGCCGGGCGTGCGTACGGCTCACACAGACCACGATCACGGCGGCGCACGCCATCAGCAGCCCGGCGTTGACGAACCAGTACCACTGCTCCTGGTGCTGGATGCTGCCGCTATGGGGCGTGAGCCAGCCGGCGACCTGCATGAACACACCGGTGAGCACCGGGTATTCGAGGTACTCCATGTCGCCGGGGAGCTTGTCGAAGTACGGCACGCGTCCGTCGGCGAAGCCGCGCCCCTGGTAGAGGTGCGGGATGTCCGAGTAGCACGCGTGCGTGTACTGCGAACTGGCACCGAAGAACCAGCCGCCGTCGTAGCAGGGCAGCTTCTGGACCAGGCCGAGGGCGAACATGCCGATCGCCACCAGCGTGACGATCCGTACGGGGGTCCACCAGGACGTCCCGAGCAGGGCGCGCCGCCCGATGGGGCCGCCGATCAGCTCGCTGCCGGCCGCGGCGATCTCGTCCTCGCGGGTCGGCCGCACCGGTTCCGGCTCGTGCACGCTCGCGGGCGTCGTTTCTGCACTGGGCATGGGCCACATCCTGCCGTACCTGTCTGAGAAAACGCCGAGGGCCGCCGCACCCGGTGGGGTGCGGCGGCCCGTGTTTCACGTGAAACACCCATGGCGGGCGATATGACCGCTCATCGGCCGAGGCCTCGGCTAGCCGTTCTGCCCGGCGAAGATGCCTCCGTTCCCGTTACCTCTCGTACTCGTTCCACTCGTATCGGTGGCCGTCGGAGAGGGGGTGACTCCACCCGTGCTGCCACCGTCCTGGCCTCCGCTGTTGTCGCACTTCCAGTTGCCCAGGCCGCCATTGCAGGTGTCGCTGGGCGTGGGCGACGGCGACGTCTCCGTCTCACTGGGCGTGGGGCTCGGCGTGTCGCTGGGCGTCTGGCTCGGCGTGATGGTGATGGACGGAGTCGGGGAGGGAGCGCCCGCCTCGTCGGTGATCTCACCGATCTTCTCGGCGTCCGGGAAGCCGGGGTCGGACTTCCCCTTGAGCGCGGCCTTCATGTACTCGGTCCACACGGACGTCGGAATGTCACCACCGTGGATGGACGCGACGCCCGCCGTGCCGTTCATGGAGAGCAGCTCGTGGTCCTTGGGGTTCTCGCGGAACATCGCGACGGACGTCGACAGCTGCTGGGTGTAGCCGACGAACCAGGCCGACTTGTTGCTGTCGGTGGTACCGGTCTTACCGGCCGCCGTACGGCCCAGGACCTTGGCATTCTGACCCGTACCGTTCTGGATGACGTTCTGGAGCGTGTCCGTCACGTTGTTCGCCACATCCGTCGGCATCGCCTGGGTCGACTTGGGCTTGGTGAAGCCGGACAGATCCTGCCCGTCCTGCTTGACCTTGGTGACCGAGTACGGCTCCGTGTGCTTGCCGGAAGCGGCGAAGGTCGAGTAGGCGTCAGCCATACGGATCGCGCTGGGGGTCGAGGTGCCGAGCGCGAAGGACGGGTTGAGCGTGGCGAAGCTGCCGTCCAGGATGCCGGACCGCTTGGCCACGTCCTTCACGTGGGACATCCCCACGTCCCAGCCGAGCTGGACGAACGGCGTGTTGATGGACTGCTCCATCGCCTTGCGCAGGGTGATGTAGCCCCAGCGGTGGTTGCTCTCGTTGTTCTGATAGAAGACCGAGTTGTCCTTGTTCAGGACGAATGTACCGTCCTGGTTTCTGACCTTGAGATGGTCATTGCCGTTGTACTTGCTCAGCGGCGAGACACCGACACCGTCCGACTGGTAGGTGCCGTACTGCATGGCCGCCGCGAGCACGAACGGCTTCCACGTCGAACCGACGGGGACACCGGAGGTGTCGGCGTTGTTGGTGAAGTGGTTGTTCTCGTAGCCCGCGCCGCCGTAGAGCGCGACGATCGCGCCGTCATTGGGCACCACCGACGCCGCACCGAACTGGACGTACTTGTCGAGCTGGCGCTTCGGGTTGAGGCGCTGCTTCTCGATCTTCTTCACGGCAGCGCTCAGGGCGTTGACCTTCTTCTTGTCGAAGGTCGTGTAGATCTGGAAGCCGCCCTTGTCGAACTCCGCCTCCGTGATGTGGGAGTGGGCCAGGACGTACTTCTTCGCCGTGTCGGCCAGGTAGCTGATCTGGCCGGTCATGCCCTTGGTCGCCTTGCGGCCCTGAGGCACGGGGTACTTCGCGATGGCCTTCTGGTACTGCTCGTCGGTGATGCGCTTGTCCTTGTGCATCTCGCCGAGGATCCAGCTCCAGCGCTCCTGGGAGCGCGTGCGGTTGGCCTTGGGGGTCGCCGCACTGTCGAGGTCCTGGTTGCCGGCCGGGTCGTAGTACGTCGGACCCTTGAGCAGCGCGGCGAGAACGGCGCACTCGCTCGGCGTGAGGTCGACCGCGTCCTTGCCGTAGTAGGTCTGCGCGGCGGCCTGGATGCCGTAGGCGCCGCGGCCGTAGTACGAGGTGTTCAGGTAGCCCTGAAGGATCTGCTCCTTCTTGAGCTTCGTCCCCACCTTGATGGAGATGAACATCTCCTTGAACTTCCGGGACAGCGTCTGGTCCTGGCTCAGGTAGGTGTTCTTGACGAACTGCTGGGTGATCGTGGAACCACCCTGGGTCTGACCGCCGCGCGCCATGTTGACCAGGGCGCGCGCGATACCCATGGGGTCGACGCCGGAGTCCGTGTAGAAGCTCTTGTTCTCGGCCGAGATCACCGCCCACTGCATGGCCTTGGGGATCTGGTCGATGGTGACGTTCTGACGGTTCGTACCGGTGCCGGTGGCGACCATCTGGGTGTCGTCGGACCAGTAGTAGACGTTGTTCTGGGACTGGGCCGCGTCGTTCTCGTTGGGGATCGAGACCATGGCGTAACCGACGCCGACCATGGCGACGAGGCTGCCGACGAAGCCGACGAACAGTCCGGTGACGAGCTTCCAGGAGGGCACCCAGCGGCGCCATCCGAACCTGCCCGTCCGGGGGTAGTCGATGAACCGCTTCTTTCCGGGTGCGGTCGCGCGACCCCTGCCGCGCCCGGGCCCGGTCGGTCCGCCCGGACCGCCGCGCCTGCCGCCCGGCCCCACATTGTCGGCCGCTCTGCGGCGGCTCCCTCCGCTTCTCTGTGCCGCACGCCGCGCCTCGGCACGGCTGCCGTACTGCTCTGCACCTCCCGAGCCCTGGGAGTCCGACCCGTAGGAGTCGGAAGGAGACCCGGTGGCGCCTCGCGGTGCCGCGCGGCGGCCGGGGGACGAGCCGGACGACTGGCCGCGTCGGGCCGCGGCACGTCCGCCTCCCTGCGGCTGCGGCGGTTTGCGACGGTGCTCGCTCATCGAACGATTACTCCTCGGGCAGGCGCACCCGTGCGCGCCTGGAAACGGCGGCTGGTTTCCGGTCCCCCCGAAGTACGGATGTGGTCGGTTCTGCATTCACCCGTACTGCACCGGGGACGAGGACGCCCCCAGGCGTCACTTGGTTCCCGGCGGTATCCATGCCGCACAGACTACGCACCGTCAAAACCCGCCTAGCTCCGAACTTCACCCCAAATCGGGCAACTCACCTCCCACGAATCGGTGATGTGATCCCGTTCACCGTCCCCCCTCTTGTCGCATCCGGAAGGCCGTTCTATCGTCGTGATGTATCGAGTCGATACATCAGCGCGAGATAAGGGCGAGAGGAGGCGACCATGAGCCGGCGGGCCGGGATTCTTGAGTTCGCCGTACTCGGCCTTCTCCGCGAATCACCCATGCACGGCTATGAGCTGCGCAAACGACTCAATACGTCACTGGGCGTATTCCGTGCGTTCAGCTACGGGACGCTCTACCCCTGCCTCAAGACGCTGGTCGCCAACGGCTGGTTGATCGAGGAATCGGGGAGCTCCCACGAGGACGCCCACGCCGCCCCCCTCGCGGGGCGCCGCGCGAAGATCGTCTACCGATTGACCGCGGATGGTAAGGAACACTTCGAGGAACTGCTCTCGCAGACGGGCCCCGACGCGTACGAGGACGAGCACTTCGCCGCCCGCTTCGCCTTCTTCGGGCAGACGTCACGCGACGTACGCATGCGCGTACTGGAGGGCCGCCGCAGCCGGCTGGAGGAGCGCCTCGAAAAGATGCGCGCCTCGCTGGCACGCACCCGGGAGCGCCTCGACGACTACACGCTTGAGCTCCAGCGCCACGGAATGGAGTCCGTGGAGCGCGAAGTGCGCTGGCTGAACGAGCTCATCGAGAGCGAGCGGGCCGGGAGGGACCTCAAGGGTTCCGCTTCCGGGGGGTCCGCTCAGCAGGACACCACCAATGGATCGACGGGCGGCCTGCCCCGTCCTGGGGACACCCCTGGGACGGATACGCCCGGCGACACCGCCACGTGAAGCCCACTCAGGGCCTCACTCGTACACACAGGGAGCAACCGGAATGGGTTCGGTTCGCGTAGCCATCGTCGGCGTCGGCAACTGCGCCGCGTCGCTGGTGCAGGGAGTCGAGTACTACAAGGACGCCGACCCGGCGTCCAAGGTCCCCGGCCTGATGCACGTGCAGTTCGGCGACTACCACGTGCGTGACGTCGACTTCGTCGCCGCCTTCGACGTCGACGCGAAGAAGGTCGGCCTCGACCTCGCGGACGCCATCGGCGCCTCCGAGAACAACACCATCAAGATCTGCGACGTGCCCAACACCGGTGTCACCGTCCAGCGCGGCCACACCCTCGACGGCCTCGGCAAGTACTACCGCCAGACCATCGAGGAGTCCGAGGCCGAGCCGGTCGACGTCGTCCAGGTCCTGAAGGACAAGCAGGTCGACGTCCTCGTCTGCTACCTGCCCGTCGGCTCCGAGGCCGCGGCGAAGTTCTACGCCCAGTGCGCCATCGACGCCAAGGTCGCCTTCGTCAACGCCCTCCCGGTCTTCATCGCCGGCACCAAGGAGTGGGCGGACAAGTTCACCGAGGCGGGCGTGCCGATCGTCGGTGACGACATCAAGTCGCAGGTCGGCGCCACCATCACGCACCGCGTCATGGCGAAGCTGTTCGAGGACCGGGGTGTCATCCTGGACCGCACGATGCAGCTGAACGTCGGCGGCAACATGGACTTCAAGAACATGCTCGAGCGCGAGCGCCTGGAGTCCAAGAAGATCTCCAAGACGCAGGCCGTCACCTCCCAGATCCCCGACCGTGAGCTGGGCGAGAAGAACGTCCACATCGGCCCGTCGGACTACGTGGCCTGGCTGGACGACCGCAAGTGGGCGTACGTCCGTCTGGAGGGTCGCGCCTTCGGTGACGTCCCGCTGAACCTGGAGTACAAGCTGGAGGTCTGGGACTCCCCGAACTCCGCGGGTGTCATCATCGACGCCGTGCGCGCCGCGAAGATCGCCAAGGACCGCGGCATCGGTGGCCCGATCCTCTCGGCCTCCTCGTACTTCATGAAGTCCCCGCCGGTCCAGTACTTCGACGACGAGGCCCGCGAGAACGTCGAGAAGTTCATCCGCGGCGAGGTCGAGCGCTAAATCCGGCGCTCGTCCGAGAACGCTCCTGCCAGGGCTGTGAGGGTCCCCGGGTTCTACGACCCGGGGACCCTCCCCGTGTGTGAGGCTGTGCCTCATGCCTGTCGTCCGCGACCTGCGCGTCCTGCTGCGCCTCAGGGACTTCCGACGCCTGCTCTCCGTACGCCTGCTCTCCCAGGGCGCCGACGGCGTCTACCAGATCGCTCTCGCCACGTACGTCGTCTTCTCCCCCGAGAAACAGACCTCGCCCACCGCGATCGCCTCGGCGATGGCGGTGCTGCTGCTTCCGTACTCCCTCGTCGGACCGTTCGCGGGCGTCCTGCTGGACCGCTGGCGGCGTCGCCAGGTCTTCCTCTACGGCAATCTGCTGCGCGCGGTGATGGCGGTGGCGACCGCCGTGCTGATGGTCGCCTCGGTCCCGGACTGGCTCTTCTATCTCTCCGCGCTGTGCGTGACCGCCGTCAATCGGTTCATCCTCGCGGGTCTGTCCGCCGCCCTGCCGCGGGTGGTGGACGCCGAGCGGCTGGTGATGGCCAACTCCGTGTCCCCGACCGCCGGAACGCTCGCCGCGACCGCCGGCGGCGGACTCGCCCTGGCCGTACGTCTGGTGGTGGCGGACACCGACGCGGCCGTCGTACTGCTCGCCGCTCTCCTCTATCTGAGTGCGGCGCTCGCATCGCTCACCATGCGCCCGGAACTGCTGGGCCCGGACCAGGCCATGCTGCGTCCGCGGCTGCGTGCGGCGCTCGTGGGAACCGCCCGCGACCTCGTGTCGGGCATACGGCACCTCGCCGGACCGGAACGCCGGGAGGCCGCGTGGGCACTGTTCGCGATGACCCTGATGCGCTTCTGCTACGGCGCGCTGTTGGTCATGGTGCTGATGCTCTGCCGGTACGCCCTCTCCTCAGGCCCCGACGAGGGGCTCCGCCTCCTGGGAGTGGCGTTGGCGCTCTCGGGGGCCGGCTTCCTCGCGGCGGCCGTCGTGACGCCCTGGGCGGCGGGCCGGCTCGGTCCACGCCGCTGGATCGCTGTGTGCGCCGCGGCGGCCGCGATCCTGGAACCCGCCCTCGGTCTGCCCTTCGCCACCGCCCCCATGCTGATCGCCGCCTTCGTCCTGGGCCTGACCACCCAGGGAGCGAAGATCTCCACGGACACGATCGTCCAGTCCTGCGTGGACGACGCCTTCCGGGGCCGGATCTTCTCCGTGTACGACGTCCTCTTCAACGTCGCCTTCGTCGGCGCCGCGGCGGTGGCCGCCCTGATGCTCCCCCCGGACGGCCGCTCGACGGTCCTGGTGATCACGGTCGCCGTTGTCTATGCAGTGGTGGCCACCTTTATGTTCCGGTTTGACGCGCGCCGAATCGGATCGACATCGGAGTGACTCCGGAAGCACACCCTGAACAGCTGCTCGCTTCCCTCTGATGAACCTCAATTCCCTTGCTCCCGGGGAAGTCGAACTACAAGGATGTCATTCAGTGCCGGGCAAACGACCAGCCCGAGCACGACGAGGAATTTCTGAAAACGGGGAAACTACATGAAGACTCGCACCATGCGCGGAATTGCCGCCGCACTCGGCACTGTCGGTATTCTCGCCGGGACGGCGGCGCAGGCTTCCGCCACCGGGGCCCACCCGGCCGTGGCCAAGTACAACGACCCTGCTGCCACTCCGGCGGCATACGCCAACTACCTGCGCCACTCCCACGAAGAGGGTTCCGCCGACGCCCTCAAGCAATTCCAGCGTCTTTCGCCGGCGGACCAGAACAAGTTCGTCGGCTACCTGCACGATCCGGCTGTACTCAAGGCGCTCCTCGACAAGACCTCGGACCAGGGGGCCGGGATTTCCGTGTCCTCCCGAAACACTGGCAGTAAGGTTTCGCTGCACGGAGGCGATGTCATCGTCGGACAGGAGGGAACCATCAGCGGCATTTCCGCCGCTTCGCACCCCCTGCCCAAGGGAAATCACGAGGTTACCTACACCACCTACATCAAGGCCCTGGGCATAAAGATCATCAAGCTCAACCTGTCGGTGAAGTTCTACAGCAACGGGCGCGACATCACGAAGGCGATCGACGCCGAAGCCAGCAAGAAGAACCTCAGCGGTGCCATCAACCTCTCCCACGACAGGCCCAAGAAGTGGCTGAGTGACTGGAGCTGGTGCCAGCGGCACGGTCACTGCAGTCGCGGCCACAACGCCGAGGCCTCGGTCATCTGGGAGGGAAGCGCGGTGTTCCGGGGGGCCGTCTTTCAGGTCGACAAGAAGCAGTGGATGCAGGCCAACGTCTACGGCAAGCTCACCAACTACTACCTGCACAACGTGTAGGCGCGACAGCTGAAGGTGGCGGTTGCGGTGGCTATGGCCCCCTTTGGACTCCGGTAAGTGTCACATCAAGGAAACAGAGTCCTTCTGGGTTACAGGGTTGTCAGCGGGAGCCGCTAACTTACGTGGGTCTTATCTCGCGCCATGCGCACCCACGTTCTAGGGGGACCCCAAAGTGACGACTCCGCCGCCCCAGGGCCAGGCTCCGTACCCGCCGCAGGGCGGCTACCCCCAGCAGGGTCAGGCGCCCTACCCTCCCCAGCCCGGCGCCCCGACCGCCCCGATGCCGCCGCAGAAGCCGAAGCGGAGCGTCAGGCAGTACCTGCGCATAGGCGGCATCATCCTCGGTCTCGCCGTCGTGGCAGGTGGCTACTACCTGAACAACGACGACGACAGCAAGAAGCTGGCTGTCGGCGACTGCCTGACGAACACGGGAAGCGACACCTCCCCGGAGATCAAGCAGCTGGACTGCAGCGACTCCAAGGCGGACTACAAGGTGCTCAAGAAGGACGGCAGCACCAGCGTGTCCCAGCTCGCCTGCCAGTCGGTGAAGGGGACGACCGCGGCCCTTGAGTGGAAGGAAGGCAGCGACTCGTTCGTCCTCTGCCTCGGGAACAACAAGTAGCGCCACCCACTCCGAGGGGGATGTTTCACGTGAAACATCCCCCTTAGTGCACTCTGCCCGGGGTCATGTTTCACGTGAAACATGACCCCGTTTTTCGTGGCCTCAGCCCTGCTCGGCCCACCACTCCTTGAGCGCCGTCACCGCGGCGTCGTGCTCCATCGGCCCGTGCTCCAGGCGGAGCTCCAGCAGGTGCTTGTAGGCCTTGCCCACCACCGGGCCGGGGCCGACGCCCAGGATGTCCATGATCTGGTTTCCGTCGAGGTCCGGGCGGATCGCGTCGAGTTCCTCCTGCTGCTGGAGCTCGGCGATGCGATCCTCAAGGCCGTCGTACGCCCGCGACAGCGCCGCCGCCTTGCGCTTGTTGCGCGTGGTGCAGTCGGAGCGGGTGAGCTTGTGGAGGCGGGTGAGAAGCGGGCCGGCGTCACGCACATAGCGCCGGACCGCGGAGTCCGTCCACTCGCCCGTGCCGTAGCCGTGGAAGCGCAGGTGGAGTTCCACCAGGTGTGAGACGTCCTTCACCAGCTCGTTGGAGTACTTCAGCGCCGTCATGCGCTTCTTGGTCATCTTCGCCCCGACCACCTCGTGGTGGTGGAAGGAGACGCGACCGTCCTTCTCGAAGCGACGCGTGCGCGGCTTGCCGATGTCGTGCAGCAGCGCAGCCAGGCGGAGGGTCAGGTCGGGACCGTCCTCCTCCAGGGCGATCGCCTGCTCCAGGACGATCAGCGTGTGCTCGTACACATCCTTGTGCCGGTGGTGCTCGTCGCTCTCCAGGCGCAGCGCCGGCAGCTCGGGCAGCACATGGGCGGCCAGGTCGGTGTCGACCAGGAGCGTGAGGCCCTTGCGCGGGTTCGAGGACAGGATCAGCTTGTTCAGTTCGTCACGGATGCGCTCCGCCGAGACGATCTCAAGGCGACCGGCCATGTCCTTCATCGCCGCGACGACCTCGGGAGCCACCTCGAAGTCGAGTTGGGCGGCGAAGCGGGCGGCCCGCATCATCCGCAGGGGATCGTCCGAGAAGGACTCCTCGGGCGTGCCCGGGGTGCGCAGCACCCGCGCCGCCAGGTCCTCAAGGCCGCCGTGCGGATCGATGAACTCCTTCTCCGGCAGGGCCACGGCCATCGCGTTGACGGTGAAGTCACGCCGGACGAGATCCTCCTCGATGGAGTCGCCGTACGAGACCTCCGGCTTGCGCGAGGTGCGGTCGTACGCCTCGGAGCGGTAGGTCGTGATCTCGATCTGGTAGCCGTCTTTCTGCGCGCCGACGGTGCCGAAGGCGATCCCGACTTCCCACACCGCGTCCGCCCACGGCCGCACGATCTTCAGTACGGCCTCGGGGCGGGCGTCGGTGGTGAAGTCCAGGTCGTTGCCGAGCCGGCCGAGCAGCGCGTCCCGGACCGAGCCGCCGACCAGGGCGAGCGAGAACCCGGCCTCCTGGAAACGGCGGGCGAGGTCGTCGGCGACGGGGGCCACCCGCAGCAGCTCGCTCACCGCGCGCTGCTGCACCTGGCTCAGGGCAGAGGGAGTCTCTTCGTTGGCGTTCGGCACAACAGAAGAGGGTACGTGGCCCGCCCGGCCGGGAGCGCCCCCATTAAACGTGCACGCACTTCTCGTCCCGTACCGCCATAAGCCACATCACAGTGCCCTAGGGCGGCTTTCCCCTTGATAATGAACATACGGGGCGGACGGCCGGTGTCCCCCCGATCTTGTGGGGCGGACCGCGGCACTTCCCCTCGGCGCACCTCGTTACCATGCGGGGACGCACATTCCGACGACCACTGACGACGAGGGACGGGCGAGCGCGTGGCCGAGGCGGCAGACTTCCTGGGGACGAGTCCCTCACCTGCCCGCCGCTGGCTGCGGCGGGCCGGAGCACTCCTCGCCGGAGCCCCTCTGCTGGCCGGCATACTCCAGCTGCCCGCCGCGATGTCGGCGCAGGCCGCTTCCTCGGACTCCGACCCGGTCTCCGTCTCCCTGGACACGCTCAGCCCGAACGTCCCCACGGACGGGGACACGCTGACCGTCTCCGGCACGGTGACCAACAACGGCAAGCAGTCGGTCACCGGCGCCCACGTGGGGCTGCGTGTGGGCGCCCCGCTGGGCACCCGCTCGGCCATCGACGGCATCGCCCGGCGCTCCGACGATCTGCAGGCCTCCGTCGGCAACGAGGTGGGCGGCAAGTACGTGGAGAAGTTCGCCAAGCTCGCCCCGGGCGTCGCCCAGCACTTCAGCATCTCCGTCCCGGTCGACAAGCTCGACCTCGGCCAGGACGGTGTCTACGAGTTCGGTGTCTCGCTGTCCGGCCAGACCGCCGCACAGCCGTGGGAGCAGGTGCTGGGCATCCAGCGGACCTTCCTGCCGTGGCAGCCGGAGGAGGCGGACACCAAGACGAAGGCGACGTACCTGTGGCCGCTCATCTCCACCGTCCACATGACGGCGAAGACGGGCGCCGGTGAGCAGCAGACGCCGGTCTTCCTCAACGACGACCTCGCCAAGGACATCTCCCCGGGCGGCCGCCTGGCGCAGATGCTGGCGCTGGGCAGGGAACTCGACGTCACCTGGGTGATCGATCCCGACCTGCTGGCCTCCGTGGACGCGATGACCCGCAGCTACCGCCTGCAGGGCGACAACGACACCACGACGGCCGGCACGCACCAGGCGGTGGCCAAGCAGTTCCTGGCCGACCTGCAGAAGGCCGTGGCGGACAAGGAGGTCGTCGCCCTGCCCTTCGCCGACCCGGACCTCGCCTCCCTCGCCCACAACGGCACCAGCGTCACCGGCTCCCTGAGCCACCTCAAGGACGCCACCGACGTCGCGGCCACCACCGTCAGGACAGTGCTCCACGTCACACCGAGCACGGACTTCGCCTGGCCCGTGGACGGCGCGGTGGACCCCTCGATCATCAAGGTCGCCACCTCCGCGGGCGCCGACAAGGTGATCGCCCGCAGCGACAGCTTCCAGGAGACCGGCGGTCTGTCCTACACGCCCTCCGCGGCCCGCCCCATCGGCGGCGGTACGAGCGCGGTGGTCGCGGACGCGCGGCTGTCCGAGGCGTTCGAGGGCGACCTGACGAAGGCGGGCTCGGCCACCCTCGCCGTCCAGCGGTTCCTGGCCCAGAGCCTGGCCCTGAACCTCCAGACGGACCAGCAGCGCAGCATCGTCATCGCCCCGCAGCGCATGCCGTCGGCCAGCCAGGCCCAGGCGATGGCCCAGGGGATCACGGCGCTCCAGGACAACAACTGGACGCTGTCCCAGGAGCTCACCTCGACCGCCAAGGCCAAGCCCGACCCGGGCGCGACCACGCGGATCCCCTCCACCTCCGCGTACCCCTCGTCGCTGCGCAAGCAGGAGCTGCCCCGGGCGGCCTTCGAGCAGATCGCGCGGACGCAGGACAAGCTCGACAACTTCCAGGTGATCCTCACCGACGAGTCCCGGGTGGTCACCCCCTTCGGGCGGGCCATGAACCGTGAGATGTCGACGGCGTGGCGGGGCCGGATCGTCGAGGCGGACCGGTTCCGGCTGGGAGTGGAGACGTATCTCGACCAACTCGCCGACCAGGTCAAGCTGATCGACAAGTCCGAGACGAAGCTGTCCGGCCGCAGCGCCACCATCCCGGTGACCGTCCAGAACAACCTGGTCCAGGGCGTCGACCACCTCGTCCTGCGGCTCACCTCGACCATGCCGACCCGTCTGGAGATCGGCGGCCAGCCCTACACGGAGCAGCCCGTCACCGTCTCCGGCGGGCACAGCCAGTCGGTGAAGTTCCCCACCTCGGCCAACGCCAACGGCCGCGTGACGGTGATCGCCCAGCTGTTCACGCAGGACGGCCAGGAGTACGGCACACCGGTCAGGTTCGACGTGAAGGTGACCGAGGTCACGCCCACCGTGATGCTGGTCATCGGCGGCGGTGTCCTGCTGCTTGTCCTCGCCGGCTTCCGGATGTACACCCAGCGCAAGCGCGCGGCCGCCCGGGCGGCGACCGAGGACGGTCCCGACGAGTCCGGGCAGGACACGGACGACGGTCCGCAGAACCCCGAAGCCCCCTCGGAGCGTCCGAAGGAAGAGTTGGACGCCGCGTCCGGGGCAGACGACCCGGAGCAGCCGAGTGACCCGACACCGGACACCGCACCGGAAAGCGCCGACCCGTCCGGGACGGGTGAGAGAGTGGACCGTTGAGCGATGTCGTGGCCGGTGGGCCCGGGGACGATGAGGTGGGGTAACCATGAACGCGCCGTACGACGGTGACCGCGGCCAGGCCGCGGCCGGCTCGGGCTACCCCGAGCCGGCTCCCGAGCCTGGCCAGGTACCGCCGCAGCACGCGGCGGACATGTACCTCCAGGACGCCTACGACCAGGACCCCTACCGGGCGCACGACCTCTCCGCCCAGGACCCGGTCGCCGAGGCGCTGTACGACCGTGCCTCGCACCCCCCGCCGCCCCCGGGCACGTACCAGCCGCAGCAGCCGCTGTACGGGCAGCCGGAGCAATCGTCCTACGCCCCCGACCCGCACGTGTGGGCCCAGACCCCGCCGCCGGAGCCCGAGCGGCCGACGAACTACCTGCCGTACGGCGACAACCCCCGTACGACCCAGTTCGTGGGCGTCGACGACCTGGTCACGCACTCCGGCGAGGAGCACCACGAGCCGGACGCCTTCGCGCACCTCTTCCGGGACCAGCAGCAGGGCGGCGGACTCCCGCCCGCCGATCCCCGCGCGGTACCGGGTCCCGCCGCCGCGCCGGGTGGCGCCCAGGGCCCTGTGGGCCAGTACCCGGCCGCCCCGCAGCAGTACGCGGCTCCTCACCACATGCCTCCGCAGCACGCGCCGGCTCCGCAGGCCGCTGCCCCGTATCCCGCGAGCGCGCCCTCGGCGGGCGGTCCCGCCGGTCCCGGCGGCCCCACGTCGGTGCCACCGTCCGCCCCGGCCCCCTCCTCCGACTCCACGTCCGCTCCCGCGGCGCACGCCGCGCCCGCGGCGAGGAAGGGCGGGCGGGCCTCGGGCCTGCTGAAGTCCAGCGCCGTGATGGCGGCGGGCACGATGGTGTCCCGGCTCACCGGCTTCATCCGCTCCGCGCTGATCGTCTCCGCGCTGGGCGTCGGCCTGCTCGGTGACACCTTCCAGGTGGCCTACCAGCTGCCGACGATGATCTACATCCTGACCGTCGGCGGCGGTCTCAACTCCGTCTTCGTGCCGCAGCTCGTGCGGGCCATGAAGGAGGACGAGGACGGCGGCGAGGCGTACGCCAACCGGCTGCTGACGCTGGTGATGGTGGCGCTCGGTGCGCTCACGGCACTCGGAATCCTCGTCGCACCCGTGCTGATCCACCTGCTGTCCCCGTCAGTGGCGGGCGATCCAGCCGCGAACCAGGTCGGCATCACCTTCGTCCGTTACTTCCTGCCCTCGATCTTCTTCATGGGCATCCACGTGGTGATGGGTCAGATCCTCAACGCGCGTGGGAAATTCGGCGCGATGATGTGGACTCCGGTCCTGAACAACGTCGTCATCATCGTGACGCTCGGCATGTTCATCTGGGTGTACGGCACCGCCGCCGACTCCGGCATGAAGGTGACGACCATTCCGATCGAGGGGCAGCGGCTCCTCGGGATCGGCATCCTCCTCGGACTCGTCGTCCAGGCCCTGGCGATGATTCCGTACCTGCGGGAGACCGGCTTCCGGCTCCGCCCGCGCTTCGACTGGAGAGGACACGGCCTCGGCAAGGCCGCGACGCTCGCCAAGTGGACGATCCTGTTCGTCCTCGCCAACCAGGCCGGCGCGATCGTCGTCACCCAGCTCTCCACCGCGGCCGGCAAGGCCTCGCCCGTCGACGGCACCGGCTTCGCCGCCTACGCCAACGCCCAGCTGATCTGGGGCTTGCCACAGGCCATCATCACGGTCTCGCTGATGGCGGCCCTGCTGCCGCGCATCTCGCGCTCGGCGGCCGAGGACGACGCGGGCGCGGTCCGCGACGACATCTCGCAGGGACTGCGGACGACCGCGGTGGCGATCGTGCCCATCGCGTTCGGCTTCCTGGCTCTCGGCATCCCGATGTGCACGCTGATCTTCGGCTCCTCGGGCACCAACGAGGCGACCAACATGGGCTTCATGCTGATGGCCTTCGGCCTCGGCCTGGTCCCGTACTCCGTGCAGTACGTCGTCCTGCGGGCCTTCTACGCCTACGAGGACACGCGCACGCCCTTCTACAACACCGTCATCGTGGCCGCCGTCAACGCGAGCGCCTCGGTGCTCTGTTACTTCCTGCTCCCGGCCCGCTGGGCGGTGATCGGCATGGCCGCCGCGTACGGCCTCGCCTACGCGATCGGCGTGGGCGTCGCCTGGAAGCGCCTGAGCAAGCGGCTGGGCGGCGACCTCGACGGCTCCCGGGTGCTGCGGACGTACGCCCGGCTGTGCATCGCCTCGGTCCCGGCCGCCCTGCTCAGTGGCGCGGCGTGCTACGGGATCGGACACAGCCTCGGTCAGGGCGTCATCGGCTCCTTCGCGGCGCTGGTGGTCGGCGGAGCGCTCCTGCTCGGCATCTTCTTCGTCGCGGCGCGCCGCATGCGCATCGAGGAGCTCAACTCCCTCGTCGGCATGGTGCGCGGGCGTCTGGGGCGCTGAGGCGGGGGTAAGCGCACAACCATCGTCCGCCGCCGCGTGTCGTGCATAGCGGCAGACTGTGGGCACAATTGGTTTCGGCGTCGGACAGCGTGCAACGGATGGGGAGGCAGGGACGACGGTGGCGGAACGCAGCACGGCTGCCGTCGACGTGGCAGACAACAGCGGTGACGAGCCGCTGACCGCCAAGGCGGACCAGTCCACGGCCGACGGGGTGGCCCAGAACCCGGAGCGGGACACGGACAGCGACGAGGCACAGGGGAGCGGCGGGACGGACGGTCCCGGTACGGCCTCACCTCCCGAACTGCACAGTGGTCACAAGCTCGCCAGGCGCTACCGCCTGGAGGAGTGCGTCACCCGTCTGGACGGATTCAGCAGTTGGCGAGCGGTCGACGAGAAACTCCGTCGCGCCGTAGGCGTCCATGTCCTGCCCGCGGAACACGTGCGGGCGCGTTCGGTACTGGCCGCGGCCCGGTCCTCCGCGCTGCTGGGCGACCCGCGCTTCGTCCAGGTCCTGGATGCCGTCGAGGAGAACGACCTCGTCTATGTCGTCCACGAGTGGCTGCCCGACGCGACCGAGTTGAGCACCCTGCTCTCCTCCGGGACGATGGAGCCGCACGACGCCTACCAGATGGTGAGCCAGGTGTCCTCCGCCATGGCCGCCGCCCACCGCGAGGGCCTCGCGCATCTGCGGCTCAACCCCAATGCCGTACTGCGGGCTTCGACCGGTCAGTGGCGCATCCGCGGCCTGGCCGTGAACGCCGCGCTGCGCGGCATCAGCTCCGACACCCCCCAGCGCGCCGACACCGAGGCGATCGGCGCCCTGCTGTACGCCGCGCTGACCCAGCGGTGGCCGTACGAGAGCGACGCCTACGGCCTGTCCGGACTGCCCAAGGACATCGGGCTCATCGCGCCGGACCAGGTGCGAGCGGGTGTCCACCGCGGCCTGTCCGAGCTCGCGATGCGCGCGCTCGTCAACGACGGCGCCACCGCCTCCCGGCACGAGTCCGCGTGCACCACGCCGGAGGAGCTGGTGAAGGCGATCGGCGAGATGCCGCGCATCCGCCCGCCGGAGCCGGCGTTCACGGCACCGCCGGAGTACCAGCGCACGACGTACCAGCAGGGCACCTACGGCCGCCCGGCCCCGCACCCCGGCGTCACGCAGCCCCTCACGCCCCCTCCACCGCCGCTGCAGAGCCGGACGGGCAAGGCCCTCAAGTGGGCGGTCTCCGCCCTCCTGATCGCCGCTCTGGGCCTCGGCAGCTGGCAGCTCGCGGACGCCCTGATGAACCAGAGCAACAAGTCCGACGACACGAACAAGACGCAGACGTCGGACGGCGGCGACAAGACCCCGAAGAAGCCGGCCAGTCAGCCGATCGCCATCGCAAGCGCCCACGACTTCGACCCGTTCGGGGACAAGTCCGAGAAGCCGGCCGACATAAGCAAGGTCTACGACGGCAGCACGGCCACGTACTGGCAGACGGACTTCTACAAGGGTGCGAATTTCGGCAACCTGAAGCCGGGCCTCGGCGTCATCCTGGACCTCGGCAAGGTCCAGGACGTCGGCAAGGTGACGGTTACCTTCATGGGGGACACGGCGGTCGAGCTCCGTTCCGCGGGCCCGGACGCGAACTCCCAGCCCTCGTCGTTCGACTCCTTCACGCAGGTGGCCCAGGGGTCGGGGCAGTCGGTGGTGCTCAAGCCCGGCAAGACCGTCAAGACCCGGTACCTCCTGGTGTGGCTCACCAAGCTGCCCTTGCAGCCCGACGAGGGCACCTACCGAGGCAGAGTGGCGGACATCAAGGTGACCAGCTAGGTTGCCCCCAGGGAGGGGCCGATGGCAGATGCCGCCGGATACGGCGACGCAAAGGACGAGGATCTGCTCGCCCGTCACGTCGAGGGGGATCCCGACGCCTTCGGTGAGATCGTGCGGAGGCACCGGGATCGGCTCTGGGCAGTGGCGCTGCGGACGCTGGGGGACCGGGAGGAGGCCGCTGACGCGGTCCAGGACGCCCTCGTGTCCGCGTACCGGGCAGCCCACACCTTCCGGGGCCAGTCGGCCGTCACGACCTGGCTGCACCGGATCACGGTGAACGCCTGCCTGGACCGCGCCCGCAAGGCGGCCTCCCGGAAGACGGCTCCCGTGGACGACACCGAGCGTCTGGAGCAGCTGCTGGAGCCGCACGAGTCGGCCGAGGCACCCGCCGAGCGGAACGATCTGCACCGCCAGCTCCTGGAAGCCCTGGGCACCCTTCCGCACGACCAGCGGGCGGCCCTGGTCCTGGTGGACATGCAGGGCTACCCCGTCGCCGAGGCGGCTCGCATCCTCGACGTCCCGACGGGCACGGTGAAGAGCCGCTGCGCTCGGGGCAGAGCCAAACTGCTCCCACTCATCTCCCATCTACGGCCGGAAATCTCCGGTGACGAGAAGAAGGAGGACCCGGCACGGAACCGGGCGCCGGGGACATCCGTCCCACCGGCAGCGGGACCTCGCCACGGAGGTTCACACGGGACAGGGCCGAGCGATTCAGCCGCAGTGAAGGGCGGAGGTGGGCGAGCGTGACTTCCACGACGGACACGACCGGGCACCCGGACGTCGCCGAGATCTCCGACCTCACCGAAGGCCTGCTCCCGCCCACGCGCAGCAGCGAGGTACGGCGTCATCTGGACGAGTGCGAACTGTGCACGGACGTCCATGCCTCTCTGGAGGAGATCCGGGGCCTGCTGGGCACCATGCCGGGCCCGGCACCCATGCCCGCCGACATCGCGGGCCGTATCGATGCCGCCCTCGCCGCCGAGGCACTGCTGAGCGCCACCGCGCCGGAGTCCGTGGACGCACCGGCCTCGGTCTCCGCTTCCTCCGGGCTGTCCGCCGAGGGCGGCGATGCTCGTGTTTCACGTGAAACATCGGCTCCGGTCGACCGGCCTGCCGGACGCCCGCACGCGACCACCGGCCCGGGACGCAAGGATCGGGGACGCGGCCGCCGCCGCAGGACGGCCGTCCTGGGCGCCGTCCTCACCGCTGCCGTCCTGGGGGCCGGAACCCTGTTCCTGCAGTCCCTGAGCGACGACACGTCCCATACGACGGCACACGGCGAGCAGACCAGCGCCACCTTTTCCGGCAGCCCCCTCAAGGGGCAGGTCACGGATCTCCTCACCACGAAGAAGAGCTCGCCGCGCGCTTCCGGCAGCCAGAGGCCGCACGTGGGCATCGAGTCCGAGACGGACGGTCCAGGATCGACCGCGACCGCGAACACCCTGATCCAGCCCTCCGTCCCGATCCCGGACTGTGTCCGGGACGGCCTCAACGGCAAGGGTGAGGTCCTCGGCGCCAAGACGGGGATGTACGACGGGAAGGAGGCGTACCTCGTCGTGCTGCCCGATGCCACGGACACCACCCGGGTCACCGCCTACGTCGTCGACGCCGCCTGCATGAACCAGCAGCCCGTCTCGCCCGGCAAGGTACTGCTGAAGCAGTCCTTCGCACGCCCCTGATCCGGGTCCCCGCGGCGCGACTTCCTTTCCCTCGTCCCCAGCCGGATATCCGTGCGGTGTGACGTCCCCCGTGCGCCCGGACACAGCGGGAATGCGGGCCCCGTAGGATCCGTTGGGTGGGGTGAGAGTCCCGGAAGGGACTCACACCTGTCGACTGACACAGAGCAGAGACGAGGAATCAAGCCGTGAGCGACGTCCGTAACGTGATCATCATCGGCTCCGGGCCCGCCGGCTACACGGCGGCGCTCTACACCGCGCGCGCGTCGCTGAAGCCTCTGGTGTTCGAGGGGGCTGTCACGGCGGGCGGTGCCCTGATGAACACCACCGAGGTGGAGAACTTCCCGGGCTTCCGCGACGGCATCATGGGCCCCGACCTCATGGACAACATGCGCGCCCAGGCCGAGCGCTTCGGCGCCGAGCTGGTCCCCGACGACGTCGTCTCCGTCGACCTGAGCGGTGAGATCAAGACCGTCACGGACACCGCGGGCACGGTCCACAAGGCGAAGGCCGTCATCGTCACCACCGGCTCGCAGCACCGCAAGCTGGGCCTGCCGAACGAGGACGCGCTCTCCGGCCGTGGTGTCTCCTGGTGTGCCACCTGTGACGGCTTCTTCTTCAAGGACCAGGACATCGCCGTGATCGGTGGCGGTGACACCGCGATGGAGGAAGCCACCTTCCTCTCGCGGTTCGCCAAGTCCGTGACGATCGTCCACCGCCGGGACAGCCTGCGCGCCTCCAAGGCGATGCAGGAGCGCGCCTTCGCCGACCCGAAGATCAAGTTCGTCTGGGACAGCGAGGTCGCGGAGGTCCAGGGCGAGCAGAAGCTGTCCGGTCTGAAGCTCCGCAACGTCAAGACCGGTGAGCTCTCCGACCTGCCGGTGACGGGTCTGTTCATCGCGATCGGCCACGACCCGCGCACCGAGCTGTTCAAGGGCCAGCTCGACCTGGACGAGGAGGGCTACCTGAAGGTCGCCTCGCCCTCCACCCGCACCAACCTCACGGGTGTCTTCGCCGCCGGTGACGTGGTCGACCACACCTACCGCCAGGCGATCACCGCGGCCGGCACCGGCTGCTCCGCCGCTCTCGACGCCGAGCGCTTCCTCTCCGCCCTGGCGGACGAGGAGAACGCCGAGCCCGAGAAGACCTCTGTCTGACCCCCTTCCGCCTCACCGCACGATCAAGTTAAGGAGCCCGCCGTGGCCGGCACCCTGAAGAATGTGACCGACGATTCCTTCGAGCAGGATGTCCTCAAGAGCGACAAGCCCGTCCTGGTGGACTTCTGGGCCGCCTGGTGCGGTCCGTGCCGCCAGATCGCTCCCTCGCTGGAGGCCATCGCGGCCGAGCACGGCGACAAGATCGAGATCGTCAAGCTCAACATCGACGAGAACCCGGGTACGGCTGCCAAGTACGGCGTCATGTCCATCCCGACCCTGAACGTGTACCAGGGCGGCGAGGTCGCGAAGACCATCGTCGGCGCCAAGCCCAAGGCCGCGATCGAGCGCGACCTGGCGGAGTTCATCGCCGAGTGACGTTTCACGTGAAACACGAATGGGCCAACCCGACCGGGTTGGCCCATTCGCTTTGAGGGGCTGCGGCCTAGAGGGGGCGCAGCACTGGTTCCTTCTGTACGGCTCCCAGCAGCCGGTCGATCGCCAGCTCCACGTCTTCCTTCCAGGAGAGCGTCGACCGCAGCTCCAGCCGCAGCCGCGGGTGCTTGGGATGCTGCCGGACGGTCTTGAAGCCCACGGCCAGGAGGTGGTCGGCGGGCAGCAGACAGGCGGGCTCCTTCCAGCGGGCGTCACCGAACGCCTCGATGGCCTTGAATCCGCGTCGCAGCAGATCCTTCGCCACCGTCTGGACCATCACCCGGCCGAGCCCCTGGCCCTGATAGCCGGGCAGGATGAAGCCGGTGATCAGCTGCACGGCGTCCGATGAGACGGGACTCGTGGGGAACGCCGTGGAGCGGGGAACGTAGGCGGGCGGGGCGTAGAGCACGAAGCCCACCGGTGCGTCGTCGACGTAGACCACACGGCCGCAGGATCCCCAGTCCAGCAGGACCGCGGAGATCCAGGACTCCTTCTCCAGGGCGGGTGTGCCCGCCCTTACCGCGGCCTCGCCGCTGACGGGGTCGAGCTCCCAGAAGACACACGAGCGACAGCGGTTGGGAAGGTCCTGAAGGTTGTCCAGCGTGAGCGGTACAAGCCGGCGCCCCATGAAGGCTGTTCCTCGCTTCCTATGCCCGTAGCCCCGCGAGCGGCTGTCAGTGCGCTGCGCTCTCTGAGCAGACTGCCGACGAACCCGCCGACCGCGCCCAGCCCGAGGCCCGCCCCCACCAGTCCGGTGCGGCTCATCGATCGCATGGCCCCCGCCTCCCACTCAGAGGTTGCTGCCAGGTGGATGCGCCATACCCGCTCGCATCGTATCCACCAAGCGATTCCATCGATACCGACTAAAAGCAAAGAGCGGACCGTGTTCCGGTACACACCGGACACGATCCGCTCTCCTCCGGCCGATCGGGCGAAGCCGTTCGGCGTGGACCGATCAGAGCCGACCGAGGCTCAGTCCTCGGACTCCTCCGTCTGCCCCTCGTGCAGGCCCTTCTGCAGGACCGGTCCCTCGCCCGGGGCGAGAGAGCCGAGGATCCGCTCCAGGTCCTCCATGGAGGCGAACTCGACGGTGATCTTGCCCTTCTTCTGACCGAGGTCGACCTTCACCCGGGTCTCGAAGCGGTCCGACAGACGCGTCGCGAGCTCGTTCAGCGCCGGGGAGACCCGGGCACCGGCACGCGGCCCCTTCGAGCGCTGTGCCGTCTGGGGACGCGAGCCCATCAGGGTCACGATCTCCTCGACGGCGCGCACCGAGAGTCCCTCGGCCACGATGCGGTGGGCCAGCCGGTCCTGCTCCTCCGAGTCCTCGACGGAGAGCAGAGCCCGCGCGTGACCGGCGGACAGCACACCGGCGGCGACGCGGCGCTGGACCGCCGGCGAGAGCTTCAGCAGACGCAGGGTGTTCGAGACCTGCGGCCGGGACCGGCCGATGCGGTCCGCCAGCTGGTCGTGCGTGCAGTTGAAGTCCTTCAGCAGCTGGTCGTAGGCGGCGGCCTCTTCCAGCGGGTTCAGCTGGGCGCGGTGCAGGTTCTCCAGCAGGGCGTCCAGAAGGAGCTTCTCGTCGTCCGTGGCCCGCACGATCGCCGGGATGGCTTCGAGGCCGGCCTCGCGGCAGGCCCGCCAGCGGCGCTCGCCCATGATGAGCTCGTAGCGGGCGGGGCCGAGCTGCCGTACGACGACGGGCTGGAGAAGACCGACCTCCTTGATGGAGGTGACCAGCTCCTGCAGCGCGTCCTCGTCGAAGACCTCACGCGGCTGGCGCGGGTTCGGCGTGATGGAGTCGAGGGCGATCTCGGCGAAGTGGGCGCCCATGGGGGCCGCAGGCGCCTCCACGACGCCGTTCACCGACACCTCCTCGGTCTCCTGCAGCACGGACGGCAGCGTGGCCACCTTGGCCGCTGCGACCCCACGATCGGTCGTCAGCACCGGAGCCGGGACCGCCACGGGAGCAGCGGACGCCGCGCTCCCCAGCGGGGCCGAAGCCGGAGTCTTCTCGGTCGGGGCAGCGGGGATCAGTGCGCCGAGTCCACGGCCCAAACCCCTCCGTCGCTCGCTCACTGAATCCCCTCCACCATGCTCGGGTTGCTCTGGGCGCCGATGTGGGCCTGTGTCGGGTCGTAGCTGACACCGACGCCCTTCAGCGCGATTTCTCGTGCCGCCTCAAGGTAGGAGAGGGCACCGCTCGATCCAGGATCGTAAGTCAGCACCGTCTGCCCGTAGCTCGGCGCCTCGGAGATACGGACCGACCGGGGAATGCTCGTCCGCAGGACCTCGTCGCCGAAGTGACTGCGTACCTCATCCGCGACCTGGGAGGCAAGACGCGTACGACCGTCGTACATGGTGAGCAGGATGGTCGACACGTGCAGGGCCGGGTTGAGGTGACCGCGCACCAGGTCGACGTTGCGCAGCAGCTGCCCCAGGCCCTCCAGCGCGTAGTACTCGCACTGGATCGGGATGAGGACCTCCTGGCCCGCCACGAGTGCGTTGACCGTCAGCAGGCCGAGCGAGGGCGGACAGTCGATGAGGATGTAGTCCAGCGGCTGCTCGTAGGCCTGAATGGCCCTCTCAAGCCGGCTCTCTCGCGCCACCAGGGACACCAGCTCGATCTCCGCACCGGCGAGATCGATCGTGGCGGGGGCGCAGAAGAGGCCTTCGACATCGGGGACCGGCTGGACGACCTCGGACAGGGGTCTGCTATCGACCAATACGTCGTAGATGGATGGCACTTCGGCGTGATGGTCGATCCCCAGGGCCGTGGACGCGTTGCCCTGCGGGTCGAGGTCGATCACCAGGACACGGGCGCCATGGAGAGCCAGTGAAGCGGCGAGGTTGACCGTAGTCGTCGTCTTGCCGACGCCACCCTTCTGGTTGGCGACCACCATGACCCGGGTCTGCTCGGGACGTGGAAGGCCTTCGCCGGCACGGCCCAGAGCCTCCACGGCCAGTTGGGCAGCACGACCGATGGGAGTGTCGTCCATCGGAGGCGGTGTTTCACGTGAAACATCCGCCCCCATCGACTCGGTACGGGGACCGGGGACCGGATCGGTCATCGGTCCCGCGATGTTGGCGTCGGACCGCACGGATTCACTCTCCTCGACTTCAGGCTCGCAATGAACAGAGCCTCCCATGTCTTCGGGGTCGTGAACCAGTGAGGCCTGTTGTTGTGTGGAGAAATCCACCTCTGTGGACAACTCTGTTGCCTCTCCGAGTGACCCAAGAGGCCTGCGGTCGCGTGGTTCGGCGGCAGCGCGGCCGCGGCTGATGATGCCGTGCAGCAGTGAGCGACGTTTCACGTGAAACACGATGCACAGCGGCCGCTGCCCGGCCTTCGCGACACTCCGGGATGCGTCGGTTTGACAGCTTGTGTGGAGTACGTCTCAAGCGGAGCGCTCAACGCCGGCGGCGCATGCGCCCCGTACGGGCGGCCTTCGCCCGCTTTGCGGCGAACCTCACACCACCGGGGCTCTCCCCGACCTCGACCCGCACCACCGTGGACAGAGGATCGACGATGCCCTCACCGACGTGAAGGACGGATGTCTCCACCGCTCCGAGCTTGCTCAGCGCGGTAGCCGCGCTCTTGAGCTCCTCCTCGGCGGTGTCCCCCTTGAGCGCCAGCATCTCGCCGTACGGGCGCAGCAGCGGGATCCCCCAGGTGGCCAGCCGGTCCAGCGGGGCCACGGCTCGCGCGGTCACCACATGCACCGGCGGCAGCGAGCCCATGACCTCCTCGGCGCGCCCACGCACGACGGTGACGTGCTCCAGGCCCAGCAGCTCGACGACCTCGGTGAGGAAGTTGGTACGCCGCAGCAGCGGTTCCAGCAAGGTGATCTTCAGGTCCTCCCGGACGAGGGCCAGGGGAATCCCCGGCAGCCCGGCGCCCGAGCCGACGTCGCACACGGTCACCCCCTCGGGGACGACCTCCGAGAGCACCGCGCAGTTCAGTAGATGGCGCTCCCACAGACGGGGCACTTCGCGTGGGCCGATCAGACCGCGCTGCACGCCTGCCTCGGCGAGCAGCTCCGCGTAGCGGACCGCATCGGCGAAGCGATCGCCAAACACTTCCCGCGCCTGCTCGGGCGCAGGGGGGAGCTCCGCTGCCTCCGTCACGGGGACCGTCCTTCCGTACAGCGCCGACGCACCGAGCGCCGACCACCAGAACTACCAGGCTGACAAAGTTCGGCCCCGCCTGCGGGCAGACGGGGCCGGTGGATCGTAAGGACCGATCAAGCGGGAAGTACGACGACGAAGCGCTGCGGCTCCTCGCCCTCCGACTCGCTGCGCAGCCCCGCGGCCTTGACCGCGTCGTGCACGACCTTGCGCTCGAACGGAGTCATCGGCTTGAGCTTCACGGGCTCACCGGTGTTCTTGACGTCGGCGGCGGCCTTGGCGCCCAGCTCGGACAGCTCGGCGCGCTTCTTGGCGCGGTAGCCCGCGATGTCCAGCATCAGCCGGCTGCGGTCGCCGGTCTCCCGGTGCACGGCCAGGCGCGTCAGCTCCTGCAGCGCCTCCAGCACCTCGCCGTCACGGCCGACCAGCTTCTGCAGGTCACGGCCGCCCGTGTCGCTGATGATCGACACAGAGGCCCGGTCGGCCTCGACGTCCATGTCGATATCGCCGTCGAGGTCGGCGATATCCAGCAGACCCTCAAGGTAGTCCGCCGCGATCTCGCCCTCCTGCTCCAGGCGGGACAGGGTGTCTGCACCCTCGGCAGCGGCGGAGGTGGTGCCTTCCGTCACGGGATGGACTCCTTCTTACTTCTTGGACGGGGACTTGGGCCGCTGCGGCCCCTTGCGCTGACCGGACTGGGCCTTGCTGCGGGCACCGGAGCCGGACTTCGAAGCCTGCTGAGCGGCGGGCTTGTCGTCCTGCGGCTCGTCGGACTTCTCCAGCGACGTCGTCGGCGTGGAGTCATCGGCCTGCTTCGGGCCACCCGACTGACGCTGCGACTTGGTCTGACGCTTGGGCTGCTGGCGCCTGGGGGCTGCCGCACCGTCCTCGGTCTGGGCGGCGACCTGGGCCTCGCCCTTCACCACGGTGCCGTCGGCCTGGGCCGCGAGGCCGGCCTTGCTCAGGGCGTTGATGAACTGACGCTCGGCGTCGTTGCGGTCACGGCCCTTGGCGACGATCGCCTTGACGATGGTCTTCTCGCTCCGCCGGCGGGTCTTGCCGTGGCTCGTGACGTGCTTGGTCAGGCGCTCCAGGTAAGCGGCCTGGGCCTTGGAACCCGGGGTCGGGTTGTTGTGGATGACGTACATCTGCTGGCCCATGGTCCACACGTTGGTGGTCAGCCAGTAGACGAGGACACCGACCGGGAAGCGGATACCGAAGAAGGCGAACATGATCGGGAAGACGTACATCAGCATCTTCTGCTGCTGCATGAACGGGGTCTTCACCGTCGTGTCGACGTTCTTCGTCATCAGCTGACGCTGCGTGTAGAACTGCGACCCCGACATCAGGACGATCATGATGGCGGTGACGACGCGGATGTCCGTCAGCGAGGCGCCGAGCTTGGTGGCCGTGTCAGCGCTGTCCAGGAACTTCGAGGCCAGCGGAGCACCGAAGATGTGCGCCTTCTGCGCGCTCTCCAGCAGGCTCTGGTTGATGACCCCGACGGTGTCGCCCGAGGCGATGCCGTTGAGCACGTGGTACAGGGCGAAGAAGAACGGGGACTGCGCCAGGATGGGAAGGCACGAGGAGAGCGGGTTGGTGCCCGCGTCCTTGTACAGCTTCATCATCTCTTCGGACTGGCGCTGCTTGTCGTTCTTGTAGCGCTCCTGGATCTTCTTCATCTCGGGCTGCAGCGTCTGCATGGCCCGGGTCGCCTTGATCTGCTTCACGAAGAGCGGGATCAGGCAGATACGAATCAGAATCACCAGGGACACGATGGACAGGCCCCAGGCCCATCCGGTGTCGGGGCCGAAGATGGCGCCGTACACCGTGTGGAACTGGACGATGACCCAGGAGACAGGTGTCGTGATGAAGCTGAAGAGGCTGGCAATCGTGTCCACTAATCATGCTCCTTGGGCATGGGACGGGGTCTCAGCGGCCGGGCTCGAAGACGGAATCTCTTCGATGGCCGATTCGGCGGCGGAGGGCCCGCCCTTGCGTGCACGCCAGGCGTCGCGCAGCATTTCGTGCCACCGCGGGCGCTTACGCGGCGGAACATGGTCCACACCGCCGAGCGACCACGGATTGCACCGGAGGATGCGCCAGGCAGTGAGTGCCGTTCCCTTGATCGCACCGTGCCGGTCGATGGCCGTGTACCCGTAGTGCGAACACGACGGGTAGTACTTGCACACCGGGCCCAACAACGGGCTGATCGTCCACTGGTACAGCTTGATCAGTGCCAGCAGCGGGTACTTCATCGCGCGCCCCCTCCCAGTAGCCGTTGAAGGGCGGCATCAAGGTCTTGGGCCAGCTGTGCATGGTCGGCGTCGCCCGCTCCGGGTAGCGCCCGTACGACTACCAGGCTACCGGGGGGAAACAGGGCGACTCGGTCACGCATCAGATGGCGCAGTCTGCGCTTCACCGCATTGCGTACGACCGCGCCACCCACTGCCTTGCTCACGACGAAACCCGCACGCGTCGGGGGAGCGCTCTCCCCTGGCGCGTGCGGGTCCGTGGCACCGCTACGAAAGTGGACGACGAGGAGCGGGCGGCCTGCCCGGCGCCCTCGCCGTACCGCGGTCGCGAAGTCCTCGCGCCGCCTCAGCCGGTTCTCGGTGGGCAGCACGATGTCATGACCTGATCGGGATCAGGCGGACAGGCTGGCGCGACCCTTGGCACGACGGTTCGCGAGAATCGCGCGGCCCGCACGGGTACGCATCCGCAGGCGGAAGCCGTGGGTCTTCGCCCGACGACGGTTGTTCGGCTGGAAAGTGCGCTTGCTCACTCGGGGGCTCCAGAAATCAATCGGTGGTGGCGGGGTGCCGTCCTGGCTGTCACCGTGCGCCCACGAGTAGCTCGCGTCACGCCCGAGTGCACCGCTTCCCGATCACCTTCAGTGATCTGTGCCCATCGGAGGCAGGCGGCAGCAGCCATCGACAACTCGACCTGGTTACGGTACGCGGGGCTACGCCATCCGGTCAAACCGGGGGTCACGGAGAGACACTATCCACAGGCTGGGGACAACAACTTGAACCGCACCCGCCGCGCTGACTACCGTGGCTGGACTCCGATTCGTTCCCTTATCCCCGGCCGAGCGGGGTTCCTCCCGCCCGTCCACCCGATTTACATCCCGATCCGTCCCACAACCACACGTTCGTGGGACCTGTGAGAGAGCGTGCCCTGTGGCTGACGTACCTGCCGATCTTGCCGCAGTGTGGCCACGAGTACTGGAGCAGCTCCTCGGAGAGGGTCGCGGTCAGGGTGTCGAGTCGAAGGACGAGCACTGGATCCGGCGCTGCCAGCCGCTCGCGCTGGTCGCGGACACCGCCCTGCTCGCCGTACCGAACGAATTCGCGAAGGGCGTACTGGAGGGCCGTCTCGCCCCGATCGTCAGCGAGACCCTGAGCCGCGAGTGCGGCCGCCCGATCCGCATCGCGATCACCGTCGACGACTCCGCCGGCGAGCCCCCGGCCCCGCCGGCGCCCCAGCTGCGGCCGAAGCCGCGCTACGAGGAGCCCGAACTCCCCTCCGGGCAGTACGAGGGATACGGCCGTCACCGCGCCGACCAGCACCAGGGCGGCGACCCGGCGGGCCGCGCCGACCAACTCCCCACGGCCCGGCCCGCCTACCCCTCCGAGTACCAGCGCCCCGAGCCCGGCGCCTGGCCGCGGCCGCAGCAGGACGAGTACCGGCCCCAGCAGGACGAGTACAGCTGGCAGCAGCAGCGGCTCGGCTTCCCCGAGCGCGACCCCTACGCCTCGCCGCCCCAGGACTCCTACGGGTCCCAGGATTCCTACGGCTCGCCGTCGCGCGACTCCTACCGGACGCCGTCGCAGGACGCGTACGGGCCGGGGAACGACGCGTACGGCTCCCCGGGCCAGGACTACCGGCCGCAGCCGATGGAGCGTCCGTCGTACGACGGCCAGCGCTCCGAGTACGACCCGTCCCGCGTCGACTACGACCAGCGCGACCCGTCCCGCCGCGAGCTGCCCGAGCCGCCGTCCGGCCCCGGTCACATGCACCGCGGCGGTCCGGCGGGCACCGGCGGGCCGACGCCCGGCGCGCCCGGTCCGCTGGCCGCGAAGCCCGCGCCGGCGCCCGGTCCCGGTGAGCCGACCGCGCGGCTGAACCCGAAGTACCTCTTCGACACGTTCGTGATCGGCGCGTCCAACCGCTTCGCGCACGCGGCCGCGGTCGCCGTCGCCGAGGCGCCCGCCAAGGCGTACAACCCCCTCTTCATCTACGGGGAGTCGGGCCTCGGCAAGACGCACCTGCTGCACGCGATCGGGCACTACGCGCGCAGCCTCTACCCGGGCACGCGCGTGCGCTACGTGAGCTCCGAGGAGTTCACCAACGAGTTCATCAACTCCATCCGCGACGGCAAGGGCGACAGCTTCCGCAAGCGCTACCGCGAGATGGACATCCTTCTCGTGGACGACATCCAGTTCCTGGCGGACAAGGAGTCGACGCAGGAGGAGTTCTTCCACACCTTCAACACGCTCCACAACGCCAACAAGCAGATCGTGCTCTCCAGCGACCGGCCGCCCAAGCAGCTGGTGACGCTGGAGGACCGGCTGCGGAACCGTTTCGAGTGGGGTCTGATCACCGACGTCCAGCCGCCCGAGCTGGAGACGCGGATCGCGATCCTGCGCAAGAAGGCGGTGCAGGAGCAGCTCAACGCCCCGCCGGAGGTACTGGAGTTCATCGCCTCCCGCATCTCGCGCAACATCCGCGAGCTGGAGGGCGCGCTGATCCGGGTGACGGCGTTCGCGTCACTCAACCGGCAGCCGGTGGACCTGGGCCTGACCGAGATCGTCCTCAAGGACCTGATCCCCGGCGGCGAGGACTCGACGCCGGAGATCACCGCGACGGCCATCATGGCGGCGACGGCCGACTACTTCGGTCTCACGGTCGAGGACCTGTGCGGCAGCTCGCGCGGCCGCCAGCTGGTCACGGCCCGCCAGATCGCCATGTACCTGTGCCGTGAGCTCACCGATCTGTCGCTGCCGAAGATCGGCGCGCAGTTCGGCGGCCGCGACCACACGACCGTCATGCACGCCGACCGCAAGATCCGCGCGCTGATGGCCGAGCGGCGCTCCATCTACAACCAGGTCACCGAGCTGACCAACCGCATCAAGAACGGCTGACGGCCCAGGCCCAGGCACGGGCGCCGAGAGCCGAGCGGACGACGCCGAGGGCGCCTCCGGGAACAGATCCCGGAGGCGCCCTCGGTCGTTCCGGCACGACGCCCGCCGCCGCGCCGGCCCACGTGTCCGGTCATCCCTCCGCGAGGCCGTCTCTCGTAGCCCCCGGAGGGCGTCCCTGGCCCCTCCCGAGGCCCGCCGCATCCCCTCCTCCGCCGCTCTCCCGCGGAGCGACCCGTCGTTCCGCGGCCACCGGCTGTTCGAATACCTGCCGGGTTACGGCCGCTCTCCACAGATTCGGTGACTTTCTTCCGTCCACATCCTGGGGACTGCGAAGTTGTCCCGATCTCCGTCCACAGGCTGGCTGTTGAGGAGCTGTCAGCCCAGCTCAGGACCCTGTGGAATCGTGGACGAAGGATCTCCACAGACTGTGGACAAAGCGGAGATCCACAGGCTGTGCACGAAGTTGTCCACCGGTAGCCCACAGGCTGGGGGCGGTTGTCCCCAGTGAACCGTGTCTTCTCCACATGGCTGTCCACTGTTCGGCAACGCGACGCACCTGATCACCGCGTCGAGTGAAAGCCGTCACACCAAGGTGCCTGGTTGGGGTGTGGGAAACGTGGGTAAACCTGGGGACGCAGCTGGGGAGAAGTGCCCTCGGGCTGTGGGCGGAGTGTGCAGAACTTCTTGTTCTCCACAGAGACCCCCAGTTGTCCACCGGCGTCACCCACAGGGTCGGTGGACAAAATTTCCGCGCTGAGCTGGGCAAACGTGGTTATCCACGGTATCCACAGGCCCTACTACTACTCCCGACCAGAGAGAGTGCGGAATCCGTTTCGAAGCGGGGCCTGTGCACAACTCGCTGTTTCGAGCCCGACCGCCCCTCGGCACGACTTGACCCCGACAGGCACCTACTGTCAGTGCGGTGCGTCAGACTGGTCCCCGGTGTTCTGCCCGTCGCAGTGGGCGGTGACACCGGGTCGTAGGGCTCAGAAGCAACAGCAGGAGGCGGCTTACGGTGAAGATCCGGGTGGAACGCGACGTACTCGCGGAGGCAGTGGCCTGGGCGGCGCGCAGCCTTCCGGCCCGGCCGCCGGCGCCTGTCCTCGCCGGCCTCCTGCTGAAGGCCGAGGAAGGCCAGCTGAGCCTGTCGAGCTTCGACTACGAGGTCTCCGCGCGCGTCTCCGTCGACGCGGAGGTCGAGGAGGAGGGCACGGTCCTCGTCTCCGGCCGCCTGCTCGCCGACATCTGCCGCGCTCTCCCCAACCGCCCGGTCGAGATTTCCACAGACGGTGTACGGGCGACGGTGGTCTGCGGCTCCTCGCGCTTCACCCTCCACACGCTGCCTGTGGAGGAGTACCCGGCGCTGCCCCAGATGCCGAACGCGACCGGCACCGTCCCCGGCGAGGTCTTCTCCTCCGCAGTCCAGCAGGTCGCCATCGCCGCCGGCCGTGACGACACGCTGCCCGTCCTCACCGGTGTGCGCATCGAGATCGAGGGCGACACGGTCACCCTGGCCTCCACCGACCGCTACCGCTTCGCGGTCCGCGAGTTCCTGTGGAAGCCGGAGAACCCGGACGCCTCCGCGGTCGCCCTGGTGCCCGCCAAGACGCTCCTGGACACGGCCAAGGCGCTCACCAGCGGCGACAGCGTGATCCTGGCGCTGTCCGGTTCGGGCGCGGGCGAGGGCCTGATCGGTTTCGAGGGCGCCGGACGGCGGACCACGACCCGCCTGCTGGAGGGCGACCTCCCGAAGTACCGCACGCTGTTCCCGACCGAGTTCAACTCCGTCGCAGTGATCGAGACCGCCCCCTTCGTGGAGGCCGTCAAGCGTGTGGCCCTGGTCGCCGAGCGGAACACCCCGGTGCGGCTGAGCTTCGAGCAGGGCGTGCTCATCCTGGAGGCCGGCTCCAGCGACGACGCACAGGCTGTGGAAAGGGTCGACGCGCAGCTGGACGGCGACGACATCTCGATCGCCTTCAACCCGACCTTCCTGCTGGACGGCCTGAGCGCCATCGACTCCCCGGTGGCCCAGCTGTCGTTCACCACGTCCACCAAGCCCGCGCTGCTCAGCGGCAAGCCCGCGGTGGACGCGGAGGCGGACGACGCATACAAGTACCTGATCATGCCGGTCCGCCTCAGCGGCTGAGCCGGGCCGCCCTCCGTCGGACGAACCCGCAGGTGAGGGCATACGCATGAGCGCGTATGCCCACAGATGTGCGTGAGCGTCCGGGTTTAGGCTCGGACGCAGGTACGAACGTGCCGCACACGTCACACAGCAACCTAAGGAACCAACTGATGGAGCTCGGTCTCGTCGGCCTCGGCAAGATGGGCGGCAACATGCGCGAGCGGATCCGCCGCGCCGGCCACACCGTCATCGGGTACGACCGCAACGCGGACCTCGCCGATGTCCACAGCCTGGAAGAGCTTGTGGGCAAGCTCTCCGGCCCCCGCGTGGTCTGGGTGATGGTCCCGGCCGGCGAGGCCACCCAGACCACGGTCGACGAGCTCGCCAAGCTCCTGGAGCCCGGTGACGTGGTCGTGGACGGCGGCAACTCCCGCTGGACGGACGACGAGAAGCACGCCGAGGAGCTGGCCGCCCAGGGCATCGGCTTCGTCGACTGCGGCGTCTCCGGCGGCGTCTGGGGCCTGGAGAACGGCTATGCGCTGATGTACGGCGGCGACGCGGAGAACGTCGCCAAGGTGCAGCCGGTCTTCGACGCGCTCAAGCCGGAGGGCGACTTCGGCGCGGTGCACGCCGGCAAGGTCGGCGCGGGGCACTTCGCGAAGATGGTCCACAACGGCATCGAGTACGCGATGATGCAGGCCTATGCCGAGGGCTGGGAGCTCCTGGAGAAGGTCGACTCCGTCACGGACGTCCGCGAGGTCTTCCGCTCCTGGCAGGAGGGCACGGTCATCCGCTCCTGGCTGCTCGACCTCGCGGTGAACGCCCTCGCCGAGGACGAGCACCTGGAGCAGCTGAAGGGTTATGCACAGGACTCCGGCGAGGGCCGGTGGACTGTGGAGGCCGCCATAGACAACGCGGTGCCGCTGCCCGCGATCACCGCCTCGCTGTTCGCGCGGTTCGCCTCCCGCCAGGAGGACTCGCCGCAGATGAAGATGATCGCCGCGCTGCGCAACCAGTTCGGCGGCCACGCCGTAGAGAAGAAGTAATCCACAGGGTCGCCCGGCGATCCACAACCCTGGGGGAGGTCGGCGAACGACCATGCACGTCACGCATCTGTCGCTGGCCGACTTCCGCTCGTACGCCCGGGTCGAGGTCCCGCTCGACCCGGGCGTCACCGCCTTCGTCGGCCCGAACGGGCAGGGAAAGACCAATCTCGTCGAGGCGATCGGCTACCTCGCCAGCCTCGGCAGCCACCGCGTCGCCTCCGACGCCCCCCTGGTCCGCATGGGCGCCGACCAGGCGATCATCCGGGCGCAGGTCAGGCAGGGCGAGCGGCAGCAGCTGGTCGAGCTGGAGCTGAACCCCGGCAAGGCCAACCGCGCCCGGATCAACAGGTCCTCGCAGGTCAGACCGCGTGACGTGCTGGGGATCGTACGGACCGTGCTGTTCGCGCCCGAGGATCTCGCCCTGGTCAAGGGCGACCCCGGTGAGCGGCGGCGCCTCCTGGACGAGCTGATCACCGCCCGCTCCCCGCGCATGGCGGGCGTGCGCTCCGACTACGAGCGGGTGCTCAAGCAGCGCAACACGCTGCTGAAGACGGCCGCGCTGGCCCGCCGGCACGGTGGCCGCTCGATGGACCTGTCGACGCTCGACGTGTGGGACCAGCACCTCGCGCGGGCGGGCGCCGAGCTGCTCGCCCAGCGCCTGGACCTGATCGCCGCGATCCAGCCGCTGGCCGACAAGGCGTACGAGCAGCTGGCCCCGGGCGGCGGCCCCGTCGCCCTGGAGTACAAGCCGTCGGCGCCCGGTGAGGCCCACACGCGCGAGGATCTGTACGCCCAGCTGATGGCCGCGCTCGCCGAGGCCCGCAAGCAGGAGATCGAGCGGGGCGTCACGCTCGTCGGCCCGCACCGGGACGATCTGGTGCTCAAGCTCGGTCAGCTGCCCGCCAAGGGCTATGCCTCCCACGGCGAGTCCTGGTCGTACGCGCTGGCGCTGCGGCTGGCGTCGTACGACCTGCTGCGTGCGGAGGGCAACGAGCCGGTGCTGATCCTCGACGACGTCTTCGCCGAGCTGGACGCCCGCCGCCGGGAGCGGCTGGCCGAGCTGGTCGCGCCCGGTGAGCAGGTGCTGGTGACCGCCGCGGTCGGCGACGACGTACCGCGCGTCCTCACCGGGGCGCGGTACGTGGTGTCCGAGGGGACGGTGGAGCGCGTATGAGCGGCCCGGAACCCACCCCCGGGAAGGCGCCGGAGCCGTCCGGTGTCGATCTCGCGCGCGTGGCGCTGCGCGCGGCGCGGGAGCAGGCACGCGCGCGTGGGGACGCGGCGCAGCAGAAGAAGCAGGCGCGCCGCGGCGGCCTGCGCTCCGGCGCGCGCGCCGACGGGCGCGACCCGATGGCGCTCGGCTCCGCGATCAACCGGCTGATCACCGAGCGGGGCTGGGAGACCCCGGCCGCGGTGGGCGGGGTCATGGGCCGCTGGCCGCAGATCGTCGGGGAGGACCTCGCCAAGCACTGCGTGCCGCAGCGGTACGACGAGGACGAGCGGGTCCTGGTCGTGCAGTGCGACTCCACGGCGTGGGCGACGCAGCTGCGGCTGCTGGCCCCCGCGCTGGTCGCCCGGCTCAACGAGGACCTCGGGCACGGCACGGTGCGGGTGATCAAGGTGCACGGCCCCAGTGGCCCCACCCGCCGCTACGGCCCCTTGCGCGCCCCTGGAAGCACGGGTCCCGGCGACACCTACGGGTGATGTACGTCACGCGGCGAGAGCTCCGTGAGCCCTGCGTGTGCCCCCGGCGTACAACCGCACGCGGTTGCGAATCCGGACCTGACCCCGGAGTAGCCAAGGGTTGACAGCCCGAAGCGCTGAGTGCCGCTGTGAGCCTCTTGGAGCCCCCATCCGTATATCGGGACCCAATCGGGACCGGTTCAGGGCGGCACATGGGGACTCAGGTACCGGCAAACCCCCATCACTGTCGGCGCTACCGGTAGACTGGAAGCCAATCCCGCCCCACTCGTGGGGACCGTCCGGGAAAAGCTGAGCAACGCTGATCAAGGCTTACCAACGCAACATGCCGCAGCCGCTCCGGCAACCTCCCCCAAAGGGGGCGCCCCCAGGAGCCAGGCTCGTGCTGTGCCAGTGCCAGAAAGGGCGCTTCGTGGCCGATTCCGGCAACCCCAACGAGAACATCCCGTCCACCGACGCCGGCGCCGACGGCGCGGTGAACTCGTCGAACGGCGAGGTCACCACCTCGTACGACGCCAGCGCCATCACCGTCCTCGAAGGGCTGGACGCGGTCCGCAAGCGACCCGGTATGTACATCGGCTCCACCGGCGAGCGCGGTCTGCACCACCTGGTGTACGAGGTCGTGGACAACTCCGTCGACGAGGCGCTGGCCGGCCACGCGGACACGATCGACATCACGATCCTCGCCGACGGCGGCGTCCGGGTCGTCGACAACGGCCGAGGCATCCCGGTGGGCATCGTGCCCTCCGAGGGCAAGCCGGCCGTCGAGGTCGTGCTGACCGTGCTGCACGCGGGCGGCAAGTTCGGCGGCGGCGGTTACGCGGTCTCCGGCGGTCTGCACGGCGTCGGCGTCTCCGTCGTGAACGCCCTGTCGACCAAGGTGTCCGTCGAGATCAGGACGGACGGCCACCGCTGGACGCAGGACTACAAGCTCGGCGTCCCGACGGCCCCCCTCGCCCAGCACGAGGCCACGGACGAGACCGGCACCTCGGTCACCTTCTGGGCCGACCCGGACATCTTCGAGACCACCGAGTACTCCTTCGAGACGCTCTCGCGGCGCTTCCAGGAGATGGCGTTCCTCAACAAGGGTTTGACGATCAAACTCACTGACGAGCGCGAGTCGGCGAAGGCCACCGCCGGGGCGGACGAGGCGGGTGCGGACGAGAAGGACGAGGTCAAGACCGTCACGTACCACTACGAGGGCGGCATCGTCGACTTCGTGAAGTACCTCAACTCCCGCAAGGGAGACGCGGTCCACCCCACCGTGATCGACCTCGAGGGCGAGGACAAGGACAAGAGCCTGTCCCTCGAAGTCGCGATGCAGTGGAACAGCGGCTACAGCGAGGGCGTGTACTCCTTCGCCAACATCATCCACACCCACGAGGGCGGTACGCACGAGGAGGGCTTCCGCGCGGCCCTGACCTCGCTCATCAACAAGTACGCGCGCGACAAGAAGCTGCTGCGTGAGAAGGACGACAACCTCACCGGTGACGACATCCGTGAGGGTCTGACCGCGATCATCTCGGTCAAGCTGAGCGAGCCCCAGTTCGAGGGCCAGACCAAGACCAAGCTGGGCAACACGGAGGCGAAGACCTTCGTCCAGAAGGCGGTCTACGAGCACCTCAACGACTGGCTGGACCGCAACCCGAACGAGGCCGCGGACATCGTCCGCAAGGGCATCCAGGCGGCCACCGCGCGCGTGGCGGCCCGCAAGGCCCGTGACCTCACCCGCCGCAAGGGTCTGCTGGAGAGCGCGTCCCTGCCGGGCAAGCTCTCGGACTGCCAGTCCAACGACCCGACCAAGTGCGAGATCTTCATCGTCGAGGGTGACTCCGCCGGTGGCTCGGCCAAGTCCGGCCGCAACCCGCAGTACCAGGCGATCCTCCCGATCCGAGGCAAGATCCTCAACGTCGAGAAGGCGCGGATCGACAAGATCCTGCAGAACCAGGAGATCCAGGCGCTGATCTCCGCCTTCGGCACGGGTGTGCACGAGGACTTCGACATCGAGAAGCTCCGCTATCACAAGATCATCCTGATGGCGGACGCCGACGTCGACGGCCAGCACATCAACACCCTGCTGCTGACCTTCCTGTTCCGCTTCATGCGGCCGCTGGTCGAGGCCGGACACGTGTTCCTGTCCCGTCCCCCGCTCTACAAGATCAAGTGGGGCCGGGACGAGGTCGAGTACGCGTACTCCGACCGCGAGCGCGACGCGCTGATCGAGATGGGCCGCCAGCGCGGCAAGCGCATCAAGGAGGACTCGATCCAGCGCTTCAAGGGTCTCGGCGAGATGAACGCCGAGGAGCTGCGCGTGACCACCATGGACATCGAGCACCGCGTCCTCGGCCAGGTCACCCTCGACGACGCCGCCCAGGCCGACGACCTGTTCTCGGTCCTCATGGGCGAGGACGTCGAGGCCCGCCGCGCGTTCATCCAGCGCAACGCCAAGGACGTCCGCTTCCTCGACATCTGAGTCGGTCTCAGCTGACCGCACCAGGAAGGATCTTCACCAGCAATGGCCGACGAGAACACTCCAGACACTCCTGAGACCGAGGGCACCGAGGTCACCGTGCGCGTCGAGCCCGTCGGGCTCGAAACGGAGATGCAGCGCTCGTACCTCGACTACGCGATGTCCGTCATCGTGTCCCGTGCGCTGCCCGACGTCCGCGACGGTCTCAAGCCCGTCCACCGACGCGTCCTGTACGCCATGTACGACGGCGGCTACCGCCCCGAGCGCGGCTTCTACAAGTGCGCCCGCGTGGTCGGCGACGTCATGGGCAACTACCACCCGCACGGCGACTCCTCGATCTACGACGCGCTGGTCCGCCTCGCGCAGCCGTGGGCGATGCGGATGCCGCTCGTCGACTCCAACGGCAACTTCGGCTCCCCGGGCAACGACCCGGCGGCCGCCATGCGCTACACCGAGTGCAAGATGGCGCCGCTGTCGATGGAGATGGTCCGCGACATCGACGAGGAGACCGTCGACTTCACGGACAACTACGACGGCCGCTCCCAGGAGCCGACCGTCCTGCCCTCCCGCTTCCCGAACCTGCTGATCAACGGCTCCGCCGGTATCGCGGTCGGCATGGCGACCAACATCCCGTCGCACAACCTGCGCGAGGTCGCGGCCGGTGCCCAGTGGTGCCTGGAGAACCCGGAGGCCTCGCACGAGGAGCTCCTGGACGCGCTGATCGAGCGCATCAAGGGCCCCGACTTCCCGACCGGCGCGCTCGTCGTGGGCCGCAAGGGCATCGAGGAGGCCTACCGTACGGGCCGCGGCTCGATCACCATGCGCGCGGTCGTCGAGGTCGAGGAGATCCAGAACCGCCAGTGCCTGGTGGTCACGGAGCTGCCGTACCAGGTCAACCCCGACAACCTCGCGCAGAAGATCGCCGACCTGGTGAAGGACGGCAAGATCGGCGGCATCGCGGACGTCCGCGACGAGACGTCGTCCCGTACGGGCCAGCGCCTGGTGATCGTCCTGAAGCGGGACGCGGTCGCCAAGGTCGTCCTGAACAACCTGTACAAGCACACCGACCTGCAGACGAACTTCGGCGCCAACATGCTGGCGCTGGTCGACGGCGTGCCGCGCACGCTGTCCCTGGACGCGTTCATCCGGCACTGGGTGACGCACCAGATCGAGGTCGTCGTCCGCCGGACGCGCTTCAGGCTGCGCAAGGCCGAGGAGCGCGCGCACATCCTGCGCGGTCTGCTGAAGGCGCTGGACGCCATCGACGAGGTCATCGCGTTGATCCGGGCGAGTGACACGGTCGAGATCGCGCGTACGGGCCTGATGGAGCTCCTGGAGATCGACGAGATCCAGGCCAACGCCATCCTGGAGATGCAGCTGCGGCGACTGGCCGCCCTGGAGCGCCAGAAGATCATCCAGGAGCACGACGAGCTCCAGGCGAAGATCACCGAATACAACGCGATCCTGGCCTCGCCGGTCCGCCAGCGCGGCATCGTCAGCGCCGAGCTGGCCGCGATCGTCGAGAAGTTCGGCGAGGACCGCAAGACGATGCTGGTGCCCTACGACGGTGACATGTCCATCGAGGACCTGATCGCCGAGGAGGACATCGTCGTCACCGTCTCGCGCGGCGGCTACGTGAAGCGCACCAAGACCGTCGACTACCGGGCGCAGAAGCGCGGCGGCAAGGGTGTGCGCGGCACGAAGCTGAAGGAAGACGACATCGTCGACCACTTCTTCGTCTCCACCACGCACCACTGGCTGCTGTTCTTCACGAACAAGGGCCGGGTGTACCGGGCGAAGGCGTACGAGCTGCCCGACGCCGGCCGGGACGCGCGCGGCCAGCACGTGGCCAACCTGCTCGCCTTCCAGCCGGACGAGGCGATCGCCGAGATCCTCGCGATCCGCGACTACGAGGCGGCGCCGTACCTGGTGCTGGCCACCAAGGCGGGCCTGGTCAAGAAGACCTCGCTGAAGGATTACGACTCCCCGCGCTCGGGCGGTGTCATCGCCATCAACCTGCGGGAGCGGGAGGACGGTTCCGACGACGAACTGATCGGAGCCGAGCTCGTTTCGGCCGATGACGATCTGCTGCTGATCAGCAAGAAGGCGCAGTCGATCAGGTTCACTGCCACGGACGAGTCCCTGCGGCCGATGGGCCGTGCCACCTCGGGTGTCAAGGGCATGAGTTTCCGTGAGGGCGATGAACTTCTCTCGATGAATGTTGTTCGACCCGGTACGTTCGTGTTCACTGCCACGGACGGCGGGTACGCGAAGCGGACCCCCGTCGACGAGTACCGCGTCCAGGGTCGCGGTGGCCTGGGTATCAAGGCCGCCAAGATCGTGGAGGACCGCGGCTCGCTCGTCGGCGCGCTGGTGGTCGAGGAGACCGATGAGATCCTCGCCATCACGCTGTCCGGCGGTGTGATTCGTACGCGAGTCAACGAGGTCAGGGAGACGGGCCGTGACACCATGGGCGTCCAACTGATCAACCTGGGCAAGCGCGATGCCGTGGTCGGTATCGCACGTAACGCCGAGGCGGGTCGCGAGGCGGAGGAGGTCGACGGCGACATCGCCGTCGACGAGACCGCCGAGGGTGGCCCGGCCGTCGGCACGGACGAGGGTGACGCGCCCTCGTCCGAGTAGCACGAGGAGTGAGTCAGCGTGAGCGGAGCCACGGATGCCGGACATGCCGGTATGACCGGCATGTCGTCCGGCAACAATACGGACGGCAACGGCCGTGGCTCCGCCGCGCAGGCGATGGACTCACACACGACCCAACTGAAGGCGATCAAGTCCACCGACTCGCCCTCTCCTCACCAGCAGGGATCCCAAGGGGGAACCGTGACGGACACCCGAGGCTCGCAGGCCCAGCAGTACGCGGCTGGGGCGGGCCCCGCCGCTCCGGGCGCCCAGACCCAGCCGGTGGCCGGGGGCGCCGAGGCGCAGCACGGCTCGCCGCTGCCCGGTGAGCGCCAGTCGCAGCAGCACGCCGGGCCCTACCACCCGCCGCAGGCCTACCCGGCGCAGACCGCGGCGGGCGGCGTACGCCGCCCGCGCACCGGCGTGAAGACCGCGCCCCGCACCCGCAAGGCGCGGCTGCGCGTGGCCAAGGCCGACCCGTGGTCGGTCATGAAGGTGAGCTTCCTGCTCTCCATCGCGCTCGGCATCTGCACGATCGTCGCGTCCGCGGTGCTGTGGATGGTCATGGACGCGATGGGCGTCTTCTCGACGGTCGGCGGCACGATCTCGGAGGCGACCGGTTCGAACGAGGCGAACGGCTTCGACCTCCAGGCCTTCCTCTCGCTCCCGCACGTCCTGATGTTCACGTCGATCATCGCGGTCATCGACGTCGTCCTCGCGACGGCCCTGGCCACGCTGGGCGCGTTCATCTACAACCTCTCCGCGGGCTTCGTGGGCGGCGTCGAGCTGACCCTGGCCGAGGACGAGTGACGTACCGCGTCCTGGCAGTTCAAACCTCTGTTGACGGCCCCCCGACAACCGATTTTGGGACTGACCCGGTCGTGCGCTAATCTTCAGGAGTCAGCGCGCGGGACACACCGCAGAGCGCGGCGGGGCTATAGCTCAGTTGGTTAGAGCGCATCCCTGATAAGGATGAGGCCACAGGTTCAAATCCTGTTAGCCCCACCAATAAAAAGACCCCCGGTCCATCAGGATCGAGGGTCTTTTTACATCTGCGGCCGACCTCATCCGATGAGTGGGGCGACCGGCTTCCTCACGTGACCTTTGATGCCGCCTCCGACGCCGCAGCAGCAGAGCGACGGGGATCGCGCCGGCCAGGACCAGCCCGGTCGCTCCTCCGTAGAAGGCCAGGGATCTGCCGTCGGCAACGGCGTGTGCCCGGGCAGGACGCCCCTGACCACTGTGCCGTGGGAAAGTGATGCGGGCGCTGTAGGTCTCCTCGTACAGACCGCTCTTGAGGTGGAGCGTGGCCTTCCAGGGGCCATCGGCCACTTGGTCGGTGACCAGCATCGTCACCGTCTCGGGCTGGCCGGGCGCGAGGGTGGTGCCGAGCTGAACCGGGTAAGGACCGGCGTTGATACTTCCTGTCACCTTGGCCAGATCGAGGGTTCCGCTCAAGTCCAGAGCACGGCCGCCGGTGTTGTGAACGTGGGCCTTGACGACGGCACGCCCGAGCCGGTCGCGTTCGGCGGTCATCGTGTCCACCTTGAATTTGGTCGGCGGCGGATTGTGGCCGCCCACGGAGAGATACAGCCGGATCCCGGCGCGGTTGACCAAGGTGACGCCGGGGCCGTGTCCTCCGGACACCTGCGCCCGGACGACGCCGTACCTCTCGCCCGGCGCCGCGTCGCTGGGCACACGGATCGTCACGGACGTGCGGGCCGTGGAGTGGGCCGGCACCTTCAGCCGCTTCCTGTCCAGCGACGTCCAGGAGGTGAGTTCGTTCTTGTGTCTTCCGAATGCTCCGATGAACGAACCGTGCCTGATGCTTGCCGCGCTGGGATACATCGTCACGCGCGCCGGTTCGTCGGAGGTGTTCGCCACTTCCACGCGTCGGTGGATGGTCGTGCCGGGACGCAGGTCGTCGATGATGTACTGGCGCGCCCGGGTGTCGTCGACCAGGGACGCGGGAACGTCGACGAGCCGCACGAAGAAGCTGCCTCGACCGTCAGTGCCCTCCGTCGCGACCCGGGGTGCTGCGGCTGCGGACGGAGGGGCGCCGATGGTCCCGGCGAACGCCAGCAGGCACAGCGCTGAAGCCGGAATGTACTTGTGCACAGGAGAGCCTCGGTGGGGTGCCGTCAGGTCACGCCACGGAATGCGTGATGGTCGAGGTGTACGTGCCCGCGAGCGAGTTCGCGGGGACCGTGATCGAGATCGTCGGGTTCCAGGTGGCCGTGGCGGTGCCGATGACGCTCGCCTGGGGAGCGTGGTACGTGCTGGAGTTCGGCGCGGAGACCGAGATCGTGGTGTTGCTGGGACCGATGAAGTCCACTGCCTGTGCCGTGGTGGTCCAGCCCGCGGTGCCGCCGCGCTGGTCAGTCACGGTGACGTTGCCGAGTTGATTGGTGACCGACTGCGGGGTGGAGCTGACGGTGACCGTGCCGAGGTCGACCGGTCCCTGCGGCACTGTGATGCCGAGGCCGCCCCCCGTCACCTCCAGCGTCGCGGGGGTGTCTTCGGCGGACGCCGATGTGGGGCAGGCCAGAACGGCCAGGGTGGACAGCATCACAAGCAAGGGAATGCCACGGCGCATTCTCTTTTTCCTGATCCGGATCATTAGACACACCGGGCCCTCACGTCACCGCGGTCACGCGGGCGACGGCGCAGGCACTGCCTCAGGGCATGAAAACGCCCGACCGCTAGCGACGGGGGATGCACCAGCGATCGGGCTTGTGGCCACAGTAACAAGGCTGGATCCGCGGCGGGAGTCGACTGCTCGGCTGTGACGGCGAGTTGTGATCGGGATCACGCAAGCGCTGTCTGGGGTGAACGCTCCACGCGTACCTGCCGTCACTTCGGGCAGGGCGGCTCGTACGACAGCCGGGGCAGGTACTCGTGCCACTTCTCCGGTGTCAGGACGCCCCGGGTGATCGAGCAGATGCGGTCGATCGCCCGGTCGGTGTCGAGGTTCCACAGCCGGACGGTGTCGGCGCCGCTGGACACCCCGAGCAGGTGGCTGTTGGGACTGAACGACAGGAAGTTGCCCGTCCTGGCGTTCGGGCTCATCGACTGTCCGATCGGGGAGGCGTCGGCCGGGTCGGTGACGTTCCACAGCCGGACCGTGTCGTCGTTGCCGCCGCTGGCCAGCGTGCGGCCGTCCTGCCGGAACGTCAGCGACACGACCGCCTCGGTGTGGCCGGTGAGCGTGCGGCCCAGCCGGGTCGCCCGCGCGGGATCGGTGACGTCCCACAGCCGGACCGTGCCGTCGTCGCCGCCGCTGGCCAGCGTGCGGCCGTCCTGGCTGTAGGCGAGCGCGTTGACGGGAGCCAGATGCCCCTTGAGGGGCCTGCCGAGGAGCGTGGTGCGACGTGGGTCGGTCACGTCCCACAGCCGGACGGTGGTGTCGGCGCTGCCACTGGCGAGGGTGCTGCCGTCCGGGCTGAAGACGAGGGTGTCGACGTACCCCGTGTGCCCGGTGAGCGGCGCGCCCAGCGGGAGGAGACGGGAGGGGTCGCCGACGTTCCACAGCTGGATGGTGCGGTCGTCGAAGGCGGTCGCAAGGGTGCGCCCGTCCGGGCTGAACGCCAGCGCGTCGGGGCCCGCGAACCGGGTCCGCAGCGTGACCGGCGGGCCGGAGGCCACGGGGCGGGCCGGATCGCCGACGTCCCACAGCTGCACCCCGCGGCTCCCCGTCAGCACCGCGAGGGTGCGCCCGTCCGGGGAGAACACCAGGGACCGCAGATCGCCCTCCCCGGGCATGAAGGGCCTGTTCAGCAGGACGGGCCGGACCGGGTTGCGTACGTCCCACAGCCGGACCCGCCCGTCGCGGGCGGCCGTGGCGAGCACACGGCCGTCCGGGCGGAACGCCCCTATGCGGCCGATCATGTCCGACGTCGGGATCGACCACAGCCGGACCTTGTTGTCGCCGCTGCCGGTGGCGAGGGTGCGCCCGTCCGGGCTGAAGCCCACGGCGTACATCTCGCCGCTGCCGCCCGCGAGGGGCTCGCCGACCTGCGAGGGATAGGCCGGGTTGCGTACGTTCCACAGGCTGGCCGTGCTGTCCGCGCTGCCGGCGGCGAGCATGGTGCCGTCGGGGCTGAAGGCCACCGACCAGATCGGACCGGTGTGACCGGTGAGCGGGGCGCCGAGCCGAGTCGCGTGCCGGGGGTCGGCGACCTTCCACAGCCGGATGGTGTCGTCGGCGCTGCCGCTGGCGAGCGTGCCGCCGTCGGGGCTGAACGCCACGGAGTGCACGGTGCCCGTGTGGCCGGTCAGCGCCTGGCCGACGGACCTCGGGTGGGCGGGGTCGGCCACGCTCCACAGCCGGATCGTGTTGTCGTCGCCGCCGGCGGCCAGCGTCTGCCCGTCGGGGCTGAACGCCACGCAGCGCACGGCGGCCGAGTGGCCGGTCAGCTTGCCGAGCGCGGTCGGCCTGGCCGGCTCGCGTACGTCCCACAGGTGGACGGTGTGGTCCTCGGCGGCGCCCGCGAGGGTGTGGCCGTCCGGGCTGAAGGCGAGCAGATAGACCGTGCCGGCGTGGCCGGTCAGGGGTGTGCCGAGCGGGCGCGGACGGCCGGGGTCGGTCACGTCCCACAGCCGGACCGTGCCGTCGTCCGAGGCGCTGGCCAGGGTGTGGCCGTCGGGGCTGAAGACCGCGGTGCTCACCCAGCTGGTGTGGCCGGTCAGGGGTCCACCCAGTGGTGTGGGGTGGGTCGGGTCCGCGACGTTCCACAGGCGGACGGTGTGGTCGTAGCTGGCGGTGGCCAGCAGGCGGCCGTCCGGGCTGAACGTGGTGAGGTAGACGGCGCCGGTGTGGCCGAGGAGCGGGGTGGCCAGCGGCGCGTTCACGATCGAGACCAGGCGGTTGTTGGTCCCCTCGTCGCCGGGCCGCAGCCGGTGAGCCACCAGGTCGAGCTGGGCGGACAGCGACGGATCCGTGTACTGGACGCGGTCGGCCTCGGCCACCACCTGCTGGAACACGGCGTCGTCGCGCTGCTGCCGGGCGATCACCGCCGAGCCGACGGCCAGCAGCGCCAGGACGACCAGCGCCGACACCGCGCCCCGGCTGAGCCAGACGCTGCGCCGGCGCAGCCGGACCGAGGCGGCCAGGAACTCCACCGCGCCGCGGGTCAGGAAGGTGTCCCCGGCCGACTTCGCCCAGGTGTGGGCCTGCTCCAGCCGGGAGCCCCGGTAGAGCAGGGACGTGTCACGGTCGGAGTTCTCCCAGGCCCGGCCGTCCTCCTCCAGCCGCTGGCGCAGCAGGTTGCCGTTGCGGTCCTCGTCGATCCAGCCACGCAGCCGGGGCCAGGCGTGCAGCAGTGCCTCGTGGGTGATCTCCACGGTCTCCGCGTCCAGCGTCACCAGACGGGCGCGGACCAGCGCTTCGAGGGACTCCTCGGTCTTGTCCGGGTCGGTCGACTCGGCTGCCAGTCGGCGGCGGGTACCCCGGCGCCGGGTGGCCTGGGTGTCCTCGCCGAGCCGGACCAGCCTGAGCAGCAGCAGACGGGCGGCCGTGCGGGCCGCCGGGTCGAGATCGGACCAGGCACGCTCGGCGGTCGCCGCCACGGCTCCCTGGATACCGCCCGCCGCGCGATAGCCGGCCACCGTCAGCCGGCCCGCCTTGCGGCGCTGCCAGGTGGCGAGCAGGGCGTGGGACAGGAGCGGCAGCACGCCCGCGTCGTGGGCGCCGCGCGGGCCGTCGGCGCTCACCTCGCGGACGATCAGCTCCGCCAGCCCGGGTTCGAGCTCCACGCCCACGGCCTTGGCCGGGCCGGTCACCGCCTCGCGCAGCTCGGCGGTGGTCAGCGGGCCGAGGACCATGTGCCGGTGCTGCAGCGCGTCGGCGAGTTCGGGGTGGCGCAAGCACTGGTCGTAGAAGTCGGCCCGTATGCCGAGGACCACGAGCACGGGGGCCGGGTCGGCCGGGTCGGCCGGTGAGCAGGCGGCGTGCAGGAGCCGTACGAGGGTGCGTCGGCTCGTCTCGTCGGAGCAGAGGGTGAACGCCTCCTCGAACTGGTCCACGATCAGGACCGGACGGCTGGTGGAGGGCGACGCGCGCCGCGCCCAGGTGGTGACGGCCTTCCGCACCGCCTCCGCGAACCCGGCCCCTTCGGGGTCGGTCAGGGCATCGGCCAGTTCGGGGATCAGGCGGGTCAGTTCCGCGAGAGGATCCGCCCCCGGTACGAGCTGCACCACCACCCGGGCCGGGCCCTCGTCCTCGCCGAGCGCCCCGCGCTGCACGGCGGGCAGCAGACCGGCGCTGAGCAGGGAGGACTTCCCGGCTCCCGAGGCGCCCACGAGCATGACCAGGCCGCCCGTGCGCCGCACCGCGCGGAGCTGGGCGACGAGGGCGTCCGTGCTGCGCTCCCGGCCGAAGAACCAGCGGGCGTCCTGCCTGCGGTAGGAGGCCAGCCCGCGGTAGGGACAGACACCGGGCACGGCCGTGGGCTCGGCCGGGGTGTGCTCCTCTTCCTCCGTGGCCGCGCCGCCGACCACGGGGTCGGCCACCGCGCGCTCCCACAGGCGCTGCCACTGGGTCAGGTCGTACAGGCCGGCCGACACCGGGGTGGGGCGGGCGCGCCGGGCCGGGGGGATCAGGACGTGCAGCACCGCCGCGAGCGCGGCGAACTGGGCGGGTACGTTCTTCGCCCGCCGCCAGTCGCTGATCCGCTGGGCGGAGACTCGGACCGGACGGCCCCGCTCGTCGACCCGGTGGAGCCGCTCGACGGCCTCGGCCACGCGCTTGAGGGGAGGGTTGCCGGCCTCCTTGTACAGCAGCGCGAGACGTTCCGCGAAGGCCGTGCGTGTCCCTGAGTCGGAACTCAAGGTGTCCACCCCTAACTTCCCGCCGCACCTGGACATCCGGACCGGAAAACTCACTTTATACGGCTGACCTGCGGTAAAGCCCGTGTCTTCGGGACCGGATCCTCCTCCTGGAGAGCCAAAACTGGCAGGATCTCGATGCAGTCGCCGCTCCGCCGAGCGGCACCCGGACAGGCCACCAGCACAGCGTTCGACGCGGCGCCGCACGACGCCACTCGTTCTCGGACAGCTTCCGCCGAAGCCACGAGACGGGTGGCGAGGGTCTCGTCGCGCGGGCTGGACGGACCCGTGCGACAACCGGTCCCGCCGGACCGCTGTCCGCCGACCACGGGTTTGGCCTCTCCCCGATCCGTGCCGTTATTTCACGGCACGGATCCCCGGCGCCCGCGCCGTTCGGTACCGGTCCCCACGTGGGGAGGGACCGGTACCGAACGGCGCCGGGTCACATCACTTGGCCCGGCGCGCATCCTGAGAGGCGCAGGGTCCGCGTCAGCCGATCCGGTCCGCTTCCCGAGAGGCTCACCCCTGCGTCGGCCGGTCTGCTTCCCGAGTGGCGCAGGCCCCCGTCACCAAGTCCGGTCTGCTTCCCGAGTGGCGCAGGCCCCCGTCACCAAGTCCGGCCTGCCTCCCGGGCGGTGCAGGCCCCGTCACTGAGTCCGGCCGTCTTCCGGGGGTGCAGCCCCTGTCACCCGGACCGGCCCCCTCCCGAGCGGCGCAGCCTCCGTCACCCGGACCGGCCCCCTCCCGAGCGGCGCAGCCCCCGTCACCCCGTCCAGCCCGCCTCCCGAGCGGCCATGCCCGCCCGTGTTTCCGCCTCGTCGGCCGCCGTGTTCAGGGTCGTGTTCCTGCCGCCCGCCGTTCCGCCGGCGGCGACCGCGGCTGCCTGGGAGGCGGCGAGGGCCGTGCGTAGGGCCTCGGTCGCCTTGGTGGCGCCGTCCGGCGGCTGGGCCGCGTGGGCGACCTGGGCCGCCAATGCCGCCGCGGCGGCCGCGTTGCGGGCGCAGCGGGCGTCCGCGGCGGGGTCGGGGGTCCGGCCGGTGAGGGCGTCGAGCGAGGCGGCGGACAGCAGCAGCGCGTGGGCGGCCCGGCCGACGGGGCTCTTCGGCACGGTCTCGGCCGCGTCCGGGCCGATTCCGGCGTGCCGGCACGTGGCCGCGGCGCGTTCCTGCGCGCTGCGTGCGCGGGCGGCGTGGATCGCCCTGAGGGCGTGCGCCGAGGTCGCGGTCCGTACGTCTTCGGGTTCGGCCATCGCCGTCTCCTCACCTGTCGGGACGAGCACCGGGCGCGGGCAGGGTGGCACGCCGGCGGCGAAGAGGCCAGAGAAGGTCCGCCCCTTGCTGGGGCCGCCTTCTCCCCCTAGCCTGAAATCTGATGGACCGTCAGATTGACCGGAGTCCCGGCAGACAGCAGGGGGTAGGCATGGCAACCATCCCGACGGACGCGGAGGATCTGCCCAGGGTCATCAGCGTGGACGACCACGTCATCGAGCCCGCGCACCTCTTCGAGACGTGGCTTCCGGCCAAGTACCGCGACAGGGGCCCGAAGCCGCTCACCGCGGGCATCGGCGACCTTCAGTACATCGGCGGGAAGTACCGGTTCTCCACGGACCCGGACGGCCAGATCACCGACTGGTGGGAGTACGAGGGGGAGCTCTTCCCGTACAAGCGCATCATCGCCGCCGTCGGCTTCTCGCGTGACGAGATGACGCTCGACGGCATCACCCGGGAGCAGATGCGGCGGGGCTGCTGGGACCCGAAGGCGCGGCTGGCGGACATGGACATCAACCACGTCGAGGCCTCGCTCTGCTTCCCCACGTTCCCGCGTTTTTGCGGGCAGACCTTCGCGGAGGCCAAGGACAAGGAGGTCGGCCTGGCCTGCGTGCGCGCCTACAACGACTGGATGGTCGAGGAGTGGTGCGGCGACAGCGGCGGCCGGCTCATCCCGCTGTGCCTCATCCCGCTGTGGGACGTCTCCCTGGCCGTCGCCGAGATCCGGCGCAACGCGGAGCGGGGCGTACGGGCCGTGACCTTCAGCGAGATCCCGACGTACCTGGGGCTGCCGTCGATCCACTCCGGCTACTGGGACCCGTTCTTCGCGGCCTGCGAGGAGACCGGGACCGTGGTCAACATGCACATCGGGTCCTCGTCGCAGATGCCGGCGGCCTCCCCGGACGCGCCGCCCGCCGTGCAGGCCTCGCTGAGCTTCAACAACGCCATGGCGTCGATGATGGACTTCCTCTTCTCCGGGGTGCTGGTGAAGTTCCCGCGGCTCAAACTCGCCTACAGCGAGGGCCAGATGGGCTGGATCCCGTACGCCCTGGAGCGCGCCGACGACGTGTGGGAGGAGCACCGGGCCTGGGGCGGGGTGAAGGACCTGATCCCGGAGCCGCCGTCGACGTACTACTACCGGCAGATCTTCTGCTGCTTCTTCCGCGACAAGCACGGCATCGAGGCGATCGAGACCGTGGGCGTGGACAACGCGACCTTCGAGACGGACTACCCGCACGTCGACTCCACCTGGCCGGAGACCAAGCGCGTCGCGCAGGAGCACGTGGGCGGCCTGTCCCCGGACGTGGCCTACAAGCTGCTGCGGGGCAACGCGATCCGCATGCTGGAGCTGCCCTTCGAGTAGCCGGGGCCGCCCCTGGGAAGGGAGCACGCATGAAGGTCTCCGTCGACCCCGGCCTCTGTTACGGCTCCGCCGAGTGCGTCCACCGCGCGCCGTCCGTGTTCGCCTTCGAGGACGACTACGGCGTCGTCCGGGCCGGCCGCGAGGACAGTGGCGAGGACCCGCTGGTGCGCGAGGCGGCCGAGCGCTGCCCGTCCCAGGCCATAAGGATCACCGGGGCCATAGGGATCACCGGGAACGGCTGAGCACCGGGCTCACCGAGCCGGATAGGTCCAGTGGAGGTGGGCCAGGGCCCGTGCCCTGGCCTCGACGACCGCCATGCGTGCCTCGCGCTCCACCGGATCGACGTGCGAGGGCTGCCCGGTGACCTGCCCCTCCCACTTGCGGTAGAGCAGCCCCGCCTCGCGGGTGAACCAGCCCCGGCTCACGGCGTTCAGCGCGAGCAGCAGGCCGGTGTCCTCGGAGGCGGGCAGGGCCATCCAGCCGCCGAGGGCGAGCAGCAGGTCGCGGCGGACGCACAGGGTCGCGGGGTGGACCTGGGCGAGGAAGCCGTGCGCCCGCCAGTAGTCGAGCACGGCCCCGCGCTCGACGGGGCCGTCGTCCGGGTCGTCCGGGAAGCCCACCGTCGAACCGTCGGGCAGCAGGTCCAGCGCCCGGGACGTCGTCCACCCGATGCCGGGATCGGCTTCGAGCACGGCCAGGTCGCGGGCGAGGGCGCCCGGGGTGAGCTGGTCGTCGGCGTCCAGGAGCCGGACGTACTCGCCGTCGGCGTGCGCCAGGGCGAGCGTCCGGGCGATGCCGGGTCCGCCGGGACGGTCCTGGCGGCCCTGCCGGAAGGTCACCCGCACGTCGTCGGGGACGTACGGCCGGACCTCGTCCGTCCTGCCGTCCTCCTGGACGAGCCAGTGCCACTCCCAGCCGTTCGGCAGCCGCTGCTCGCACAGGGACTTGTACGCCTCCGGCAGGAACGGGGCCGAGGGGGCGTGCACGGCGGTGACGATGACGACGCGCCGGTTCACGGCGGCACTCACCACCTTTCCAGACACGTGGTGAACACCAGCTCCGTACGGTCGCCGGGCAGCGTGACGAGGGAGAGGTCGACCACGCGGCCGTCGATGTCGTACGAGGTCTTGCGCAGGAGGATCACCGACGTGCCCGCGGACAGCTCCAGGGCCTTCGCCTCCTCCGGCGTCGGGGGGCGGGCGGTGCAGCGCTCCTCGATCCGGTCGAGCTCGATGCCGACGGTGGAGAGCTGGTGCTGGGTGCCGCCCGGCCAGGGTTCCTTCGTCTCGTCCAGGAGATCGGGGTTGGCCGCGATCATGTCCCGGACCAGGTAGGAGGTGATCAGGTTCAGGGGCGCGGTCTCGGTCGCGCAGCGGGTCCTGTACGTCCGTTCGAGCAACGGGGTGCCCACGGGCACGCCGAACGGGCCGGCCAGCTCCTCGGACGCCTCGACCTCGCGGTAGCGCGCCGAGAAGACGAGGTCGTCACGGCACAGACCCGTGTCGTGCTCGGTGACTCCGGTCCGGGCCCGGACCGTCTTCGGCTGCCGCGCGCGGTTCTTCTCCCACTGATGCCTGCCGTTGCCGCGGACCGTGAGGGTGCGGGGGCGGCGCACGAAGGTGCCGAGGCCGTGCCGCTTGTCGATCAGGCCTTCCTCGCTCAGCACCCGCAGCGCGCTCTGCACCGTCGGCAGACTCCGGCCGTAGTGCCGCGCCAGGTCCGCCTCGGACGGCAGCCGGTCACCGGGCTCGCGCGTGCCGTCCCGGATGGAGCGGCGGAGGTCGTCCGCGATCTCCTCGTAGGCCTTCGGCACTGGTGCCCACCGCTCCGTCGGCGACAACTGTGGCCTCAGCCTACGACTCCTCAAGAAATCTTGACGACTCGTACGAAGACCCCCGGCCGTCCGTGGCCGGGGGTCTTCGTCGTCCGTAACGCTGGTACGCAAGTTCGCCGTTACGTCGTGGTCGTGGGGTGTCGCGTCCCGCCGTCAGCAGGTCAGCGGTGCCGTGACTTCGGCCGGGACGTCCGCCTCCGTGGCCTCGGCGTCGGGGCGGTGGCGGCAGCTGGGGGACTTTCCGTGGGCCTCGGCTCCGATGCGTTGCTTCATCGTGGGCGGCAGGGCCATGGCGTGGGACCAGGACGGTGGCCAGGACCAGTGGGACATCGTCGGGAGCGTCGGGTACGCGATCCGGTTGCGCGGTGTCTCGCTCTGCGCTACTGCGGTCGTGCTGGTCGCGGTGACGAGTCCCAGCGCCGTGCACAGCGCGAGGAAGGCGGTGACGATGGCGGTCCACAGCTTCATGACCTTGTTCCGGGCCATGGCCCCTCACTTTCGGGTCGGGCGATTTGCGTACTTTGCTCATCATGTGTATGGGGGCCGCGAAGTGGTGGACCTGAGCCCGTGGCGCGTCGAAGTTCAGATCAACACCACTCGGATGTACGCAAGGAAGCCGTAAATTTCTGATAATCAGGCGACACGGGGCGAAGAGGGGGGAAAGTGACCCTCCGTGGAGGTGTGATCACCCTCCGATCGGACGGCATGGGTGGCGCCCACGGCGCCGGTGCGGGGCGGGAGTTGGGCTCCGACGCAGGTCACCGTTGGATATCGGTCGGTGTGTATAGTCGGGCGCCAGAGGTCCCCTACGTCAAGGAAAGACGAGGTCGCGCGGTGAAGAAGCTTCTCCTGGTCGCACTGGCCGCCATCGGCGGGCTCCTCGTGTACCGCCAGATCCAGGCGGATCGCGCCGAGCAGGATCTGTGGACGGAGGCGACTGACTCCGTGCCCACGGGTTCGTGAGTACCGATACCGGAATCTGATCAGACCCCGACCGCCCTCGCGGTCGGGGTTTTGTGTTTCCCGGGGCGTGGACCGCGGGGGTGAGTCGGGCGTTTCGGACGCCTGCGCGAAATGCGCGGGTGGCGCCGGGACGGGCGGGGCAGGATGGCCACGTTCCGGTACTGCGCGGTTACGGCAGCGGGTGTACGACGACGAGGGGTGACGCGTGATGAGGCGGCGTACGGCGTGGTGGCGGGCCGCCGTGGTCGGCGCGGTGCTGTCCACGGTCGGGACACTGCCGACGAGTGGCGCGACGGCGGCGGCGGGTGTATTAGTCGGCTCCCCTACCTACGGCGCCGGCACCTCGGCCCGCGGGGACAGCGCCTTTGCCCACGACGACAGCACCTTTGCCTACGACGAGGACGACCGGCCCGTCGACGGGGCGGCGACCACCGCCGACGCCACAGCGCTGAAGCCGGGCGAGACCTACCGAAGCTCCATCCGGCGCAACGCCACGCTCTACTACCGCGTCGAACTCGACACCACCTCGACCGCGTACGTCCCGGTCACCGCCGTACCCCCCGCCGAAGCCAAGGTCGCCGCCACCGACGGCATCAAGGTGTCGGTGCAGAACGCCGCCGGCGCCCCCTGCTCGCTCACCAGCGCCGGCTTCGGCGCCGGACTGAGCCCCCGCCCCGTCACGGCGCTCGGAATGCGCGAGACCAGCAGGGCGAGCTGCCGGGCAGGCGGCACGTACTACGTACGGGTCGAGCGGCGGGACGCGACCGGATCCGGGTCGGACGCCTGGGGCCTGGAGCTCGCGCCGGTCACCGAGCCGCCGCCGGCGAGGACCGGGCCCACCAAGGCTCCCGAGGTCTGGAACTCCGCCTCGCCCGAGGCCGTCACCGGCGAGCCGCGACGCCGCGACGGCGGAGCGGGCTTCGCCACGGCACGGACGCTGGGACAAGGCGTCTGGCGGACCGGCATCGCGCCCGGACAGACGCTCTTCTACCGGGTGCCGGTCGACTGGGGCCAACAGCTGTACGCCACCGCCGAACTGGACGGTTCGAGCGCCGACGGCGGTTATGTCAGCGGCGCACTCGGCCTGTCCGTGTACAACCCCGTCCGCGCGGACGTCGACGACGTGGCCCGCAGCTACTCCGGCCGGCCGACGGCGGCCGCCGTCGATCCCCTGCCGCCGGTCGCGTACCGCAACCGGTACACGGTCATCGACAAGGTGCGGACCATGCGCTTCGCCGGCGGCTACTACCTCGTCGTGCACCTCAACGGCCAGATGGCCGACACGTTCGGGCAGGGGCCGCACGGGCTGACGCTGCGGGTACGGGTCAGCGGCACCGCGCAGGCCGCCCCGGGATACTCCGGGCGGTCCGCGCCGCGAGGCCTGTTCGAGGTGACGGACCAGGACCGGGCGGCGGGCGCGGCGGGCGCCGCCCCGGACGGTGCCCCGGGCGACGACAGCGGCGCGATGAAGGCGCTCGCGGTGGGCGGCATCGGGACCGGCACCGCGCTGCTCGTCGTGCTCCTGGTGTGGACGGTGACGGCCCGGCGCCGCGCGAGCGCTCAGATGCGGGTCAGTGCCCAGAAGCCCACGGCGTAACAGGCCAGCGCGAGCAGCAGGATCGGGATCGCCGCCTTGGCCGGAGGACCGGGGCGGGCGGAACGGGCGGCGCGGTGCGTGCGGCGTCGGGCGGGGTGCCGGGGGATTTCCTGCGCGGTGTACGAAGCGGTGGAGGGATCACCCTGCTGCTGCTGCGGCGCCGGGGTCGGAGCCTGCGTCCAGGGCGTGCTGTGCGGTTGCGGAGCGACCGTGCGCAGGGGGTAGGTGTGCTCCACGGCGTGGGCGTACGTCTGCGGGGTGGGCGTTTCCGGCTGGTGCCGGGGCAGGGGCGGCTGCGGCGGCGGCAGCGGGAAGCTGCCCGTGTCGGACATGGGCGGCAGCGACGGCGACGGAGGCCGCGAGGACTGTGGGCCGGTGCCGTGGCGCGGGGCGGTGTTCTGCCGCTGCTCAACTGCCGCCTGCCCGGCGGTGCTTCCGGTGCCGGTGGCGCTTCCCGTGCCGGTGTCCGTCGCGCCGGCGGAGGCCGCCCCGGCGTCGCCTCCGGCTCGGGGGACGGCGTGGCCTGCGTCCGGAGCGTCGTCCGTCCCCGTCTCCGCCCCGGCGTCCGCCTGCCTGAGCACTCCCGAATCCACTCCAGAAGCCCGCTGCAGGGGTCCGGAAGGGGCGAAGCCCGGTGGAAGCGGCCCCAGTTGGTCGAATATCTCGATCAATTCGTCGTCGGGGCCCGGCTCCGGGAGCAGTTCCACCGCCGAGGCGAGCGCCTTGCGCGCCCCTGTCGCGGTGCGGAAGCGCGCGTGCGGATCCGGCTGGAGCAGCATGGCCACGACCTGCCACAGCGGTTCGGGGATGCCCTTGGGGGCACCCGGTGTGCCGTGTTCGGCGAAGTACTCGACCAGTGCCTTGGCGTCGGGCTTGGCGCCCTCCAGGAGATACAGGGCGACCAGGCCCACGGCGAACAGGTCGGCGGGGAAGTCCGGTTCGGCGCCCAGCATCTGCTCGGGCGCGAGGTAACCGGGCGTCCCCACCACGAGGTTGGTCTCCGTCAGCCGCGGTTCGCCCAGCCGCATCGCGATGCCGAAGTCGGACAGACGCAGCCGCGGGCGGCCGGTACCGGTGGCTTCGAGCAGGATGTTGGCGGGCTTGATGTCCCGGTGCACCACGCCTTCGGCGTGCACGGCGGAGAGCCCCGACAGCAGCTGGTCGAGCAGGAGGCAGACGAACGAGGGCGGCAGCGGGCCGTAGTCCCCGACCAGGTGGACCAGCGAACCGCCGCCGACCAGGTCCATGGTGAACAGGACCTGGTCGTCGTCGGCGGCCCAGCTGGCCGGTGCGAGTACATGGGGGTGGTCGATGCGCAGCGCCTGCTCCCGTACGAAGCGCAGGAGCGAGTGGGCATCGCGCTGCTGGAGCACCTTGGCGGCCACATAGCGGCGGCGGCGGTGGTCCCAGGCGCGCCAGACGGCGCCGACCCCGCCCCGGCCGATCGGGTCGACCAGTTCGTACCGGCCGGCGAAGACCTCACCCATGGCTGTGCGTCGCTCCTCCCCCTCGGTTACCCCCTTGCCTCCCCTTGCTTCCCCCGTGATGAGCGATACGACCCCTCCGCGCCCCCGCGCATCCCCCGCTCGTCCCGGTCCCGGTCCGCCGGACCCCCTCCGACGGACCGGACGGGGACTCAGCTCTGGTGGGACTGGTAGTGCGTGACGGCGTCGGAGGTGCGGCCCGCGCCGTACACCCGGAGGAACTCTGCCAGTTCCGGATGGCTCGGGGCGAGGGTGTCGGCCGCGTCGATGATGTCGCCGGCGGCGGCCACCGAGCGCAGCAGCGACTGGATCTCGCGGACCACCCGCTTGACCGTGGGTGCCCCCGAACTGCTCGTCGTGTGCGTGGTGTTGCTGAGCACGGAGCCCCCCTGCGACTTCTTGATCTCCTCCATGCGGTCGGTCGCCTCGGCCGCGCTGACGCTGCCGTCCGAGACCTGTGCCGCCAGGTCCTGCAGCAGCTGCACCCGCTGGACCACGGCGGGATTACCGATCTTCGCGCGCTGGCCGCTCATCAGCTGCGAGAGCATCGGCGCGGACAGGCCCAGCACCGCCGCGAGACGAGCCTGGTTGAGACCAAGATCGTCGATGAGCTTACGGAAGAGCGCCCCCAACGGCTCTCCGTACCAGTTCCGCTGCAGCTCCCGCGCTCTTGCGGTGGCTTCCTGCTGTGCGGCGTCCATTGCGTCTCCCCATCGCTTCCCCAAAACGTGGTTCGCTCTAGCGAACCACGTCGAGCATCTTACGGAGAGTGGTCGTCCACGGGGACCCCCAACTTTTTTGCGAGATCCCCGGGGTGACCCGGTAGTCTGGTCTGCGGCGTCCTCCGGAGTGCGGTTCTTCCGGCGGTGGCTTCCCTCATGGGGCCTTAGCTCAGTTGGTAGAGCGCTGTCTTTGCATGGCAGATGTCAGGGGTTCGACTCCCCTAGGCTCCACTCTCAGATACCCCTCTGACCTGCGGAAACGCGGTTGGAGGGGTTTTTCGTTCCGGAGCGCGTCCGCCCCGGTGCTCCCGTGGTCGGTGCGATCGCGAGGTCACGGCGGCCGTGGGCGTGGGCAGGGGTCGGGCCGCGGCGGACGGGCGGCGACTCGGCGCATGTGGGCACGGAACTCGGCGGGCGAGCGGCCCTCGTTCACGGCGGTCCATGGCGGGCCGGGGAGGTCCGGGGCGGTCCCGGGGCGGTCCGCAGCCGCGGTGTCGTCGGGGTCCGGTGGGCCGGGTGCGGGTAGGCCGCCGGAGGCCGATTCCTGTCTATCGTCCCGTCTGCAACGGTTCGATCGCCGACCGTGGCTCGCGGTGACGCACCATCACCAGACCGATCAGTCAGTCGGTTTTACGACAGCAAACCAGTGCCGCCGGATGGCCGATTCCCGCGCCCTCCGGGCGCCCTTGGGTGTTTCGGAGCGGACGGGGTAGTCCCAGGCCATGCGGCTGAGTGTGGTGGATGCGGGCTCGAACACGGTCCGGTTGGTGGTGGCGGACGCCGAGGGCGGTGTTCCGCTGCCGGTGCACACGGCGAAGTGGCGGCTGCGCCTGTCCGAACACCTCGGGCCCGACGGGACCATCGAGGAGGATGCGGTCTCCCGGCTGGTCAAGGCGGTGGCCGCGGCGGGCGACACCGCCCGGCAATGGAGAGCGACGGGTCCGCTGGCCTTCGCGACCGCCGTGGTGCGCAACGCGCCCAACCGGCAGGAGGTGCTGGAGCGGGTCCGGGCGGAGACGGGCATCCGGATGTGCACCCTGCCCGGGGAGACGGAGGCCCAGCTGACCTTCCTGGCGGCCCGTCGCTGGATGGGCTGGCGGGCCGGGCCCCTCGCCCTCCTCGACATCGGGGGCGGCTCGCTGGACGTGGCCTTCGGGCGCGGCCGGCTGCCCGACTTCGCCGTCTCCCTGCCGCTCGGCGCGAGCCGTCTGACCCGGGAGTTCCTGGGTGCCCAGGACCCGCCGGCCCAGGCCGAGCTGAAGGAGCTGCGCCGCAGGGTCCGTCACGAGCTGCGGGACGCCGCCGCCCGGGTCCGCTGGGAAGGTCCGCGCACCGCCGCCGTGACCTCACGCACCTTCCAGCAGCTGGCGCGCGTGTGCGGGGCCGCTCCCGGGCGGCACGGCCCGTTCGTGCAGCGCCACATGCTCCGCAAGGACCTGCGCGAGACCATCGGCGTCCTCGCCGCCCTGCCCGCCGCCGAGCGCGCCCAGCTGCCGGGGATCTCCGCGCCCCGCGCCGCGCAGAGCCTGGCCGGTGCCCTGGTCGGGCACACCGCCATGAAACTGATGGGCCTGCGCCGGGTCACCGTCTGTCCCTGGGCCATCAGGGAGGGTGTGCTGCTGCGCGCCATCGAGGACGGCGCCGATTGGTGGGCGGCGACCACGGAGAACGCCGAGGTCGTCACGGCCGGGGAGACCGACAGGGTCGCCACAGCACCGTCCGCGCCGTCCGCCCCCCTCCGTATCGCCACCACCCCGTCCGTCTTGCCGGTCGTCGGACGGTCCACGGTTCCACGTGAAACATCGCCGTGAGATATCGACGTGCGACATCGCCACGGGGCAGGAGACCATCAAGTCACCTGCCCCCGCGCGCACGTTCAGCCCCCGACGTCAGGGATGGTCCTTGTCGTCCTTCGCGGCCCGCTCCTCGGCCTCCTTCGCCTGCACCTCGGGATCGAGGGGGCTGCTGTCCACCGAGCCGAGCCGGCCGGACTCGGGCACCTCGGTCGGGGCGGGCGGCTCGACCAGCCAGTCGGGGTTGGCCTGCTTGTCCCACCACTGCCAAACGACGAAGGCACCGCCCGCGAGGGCACCCAGCACGGCCAGCACCTTCACGACGCGGCCGGCCTTGGCCCGCCGCTCGTGCTTGCGGACCAGCCTGTGGATCTCCTCGGGCGTCACCTGGCCGCGCAGCGCCGCCAGCGCGGCGGCGCCGCGAGCGACGGCCTCCTCGCGCATCGGTCCTGCGGCGGCCACGGCCTGCTCGATCTTCGGCCGGGAGTAGTCGGCGGCCTGCTGGGCGGCCTTCCGGGTCATGACGGCGGCGTCGTGCGCCGCCTGGTCGACCTTCGGCGGTACATGGGAGCGCGCCTGTTCCAGACGCGGCGCGAGACGGGCGTCGTACTGGACGCGGGCCTGTTCGGCGGCCTGCGACACCATGGGCGCGAGCCGTACGCGTGCCTCTTGCGCGTATTGCGCGGCACGCTCCTTGGCCGTGTCGGCGTAGGGCGCCACCACTTCCGCGGCGTGCAGCACGCTGTCCTTCGCCGAGCCGGTCGCGGCGCGCACGCTCTCGATGCGGGTCACGGGATCCTCCTCCTCGGTGGCGTACGGTAATTCGACTTTCCACCCTTTTACGGATCATGCCTGCCAACCGTCGGCGGGGCACCCGAGGGCGGGCATACGGGTAATACGGGGCAAGGCGCTCGTCGACGACAATGCCACGGATCGCCGTCGTGCGCTCCCGTCGCGAGGGGACTCGCCCGGTTTTCCGCAAGCGATTCGTGAGGATGCGCCCTGTCGGGGCATGGCCCGGGGACGTGCGAGGCGGACCGTGCGAGGATCGTGGGATCACACAAGGACGACGGAAGGCACACCGTGGCCGAGCAGCTTTACGCCACCCTGAAGACCAACCACGGCGACATCGAGATCCGGCTCTTTCCGAACCACGCGCCGAAGACGGTCAAGAACTTCGTCGAGCTCGCCCAGGGTGAGCGTGAGTGGGAGCACCCGGCGACCGGCGTGCGGAGCACGGACAAGCTCTACGACGGCACCGTCCTCCACCGTGTGATCAGCGGCTTCATGATCCAGGGCGGCGACCCGCTGGGCACGGGCATCGGCGGCCCCGGTTACGAGTTCGAGGACGAGTTCCACCCCGACCTCTCCTTCAACAAGCCGTACCTGCTCGCCATGGCCAACGCGGGCCCGGGCACCAACGGCTCGCAGTTCTTCATCACCGTGGGTCCCACCACGTGGCTGAACCGCAAGCACACCATCTTTGGCGAGGTCGTCGACCCGGCCAGCCAGAAGGTCGTGGACGCCGTCTCCAATGTGCCGACCACCCGCCCCAACGACCGGCCCGTCAAGGATGTCGTCATCGAGTCGGTCGTGATCGAAAAGCGCGACCGCTGAGCCCGGGAGTGCGCGCCGGCCGTCCGGCGGCTCGCCGGTTTCTCCCGGAGGGAACCAAACGCCCCGCTCGTCCGTAAGGATGAGCGGGGCGGTGTCATGACGCACGCCGCCGGCCACGACCACCGAGGGGATCTCATGGACCAGGCCGCGAACAGCGCACGGGACGCCCGGAGCGTGCCCGTGTGCTATCGGCACCCGGACCGCGAGACCGGCGTCCACTGCACCCGCTGTGACCGTCCGATCTGCCCCGACTGCATGGTCAGCGCCTCCGTGGGCTTCCAGTGCCCCGACTGCGTCCGTGGCGGCTCCGGCACGAGTCACCCCCCGGCCGCCTCCCAGCCCCGTACGCTCGCGGGCGGCACGGTCAGCGCCGATCCGCGGCTGGTCACCAAGATCCTCATCGGGATCAACATCGCGGTGTTCATCGCGGTGCGCGTCCAGTCCTCGCTCCTGGACCATCTGCTGCTCGTCGGCACGTGGCCGCCGAAGCCCTTCACCCCGACCATGGGTGTCGCGGAGGGCGAGTGGTACCGCCTGGTGACGTCGATGTTCACCCACGAAGCCATCTGGCACATCGCCTTCAACATGCTGAGCCTGTGGTGGATCGGCGGCCCGCTGGAAGCCGCCCTCGGCCGGGCCCGCTATCTCACGCTCTACCTGGTCTCGGGTCTGGCGGGCGGCGCCCTGACCTATCTGCTGGCCGCGCCGTCTCAGGCCTCACTCGGTGCCTCCGGCGCGATCTGGGGTCTCTTCGGAGCCACCGCCATCCTCCTGCGCCGGCTCGACTACGACATGCGCCCGATCATCGCCCTGCTGGTGATCAACCTCATCTTCACCTTCAGCTGGAGCGGCATCGCGTGGCAGGCCCACATCGGCGGCCTGGTCGCGGGTGTCGTGGCGGGCTACGCCATGGTCCACGCCCCGCGCAAGAACCGGGCCCTGATCCAGTTCGGCACCTGTGCGCTGATCCTGGTCGTGACCGTGGCCCTGACCCTCGTCAGGACCGCTCAGCTCACCTGATATCGAACCGTTGTCCACAGCCTGTGGCGGATCTTGTGCATACCGTGCGGATACAGGTGTGCCCCCTGCCGCTCAGGTGTGTTTTCCCAGGTCAGGCAGGGGGCGCAAGGGTTCGTGCAGGCCGGTGTGTCAGTCGTACCGGCGTCAACACCCGGCGGGTTATCCACAGATCGTCGTTTCTTTTCCCCAAGCTGATTGTGGAAATCTCGTCGAGGCTGTGGATAACTCAGCGGATACCCCTGGGCAGAGGTGTGTTCACCCGCAGGCGGTCACTACTTCCACTGAGTGGAGACGCCGAATCCCGCCGCGATGAAGCCGAAGCCGACCACGATGTTCCAGTTGTCCAGCTTGTCGATGGGCAGCGAACCGTCGGTCACATAGAAGACGACGATCCAGGCCAGACCGATGAGGAACATGGCCAGCATGACGGGCGCGACCCAGGCACGGTTGTTCAGCTTGATCGCGGTCGTCTGCTTCGCCGGCGGCGGCGTGTAGTCGGCCTTCTTGCGGATACGTGACTTCGGCACGAGGGTCTCTCCTGTCGATGCGCTGCGTGGCCGCGCAGGGAACTGGTCGGGCTCCGGGGCAGCGTACAAGGGGACACTGAGTGCTCCCCCGGGCGTCCGTTAGCGTAGTGCTTCCGCGGCGCCGAAGGAGATAAGGGTACGTTGAGCAATTCTGCCGACTCCCCCGGGACGGATTCAATGGGTTCCGCCCCCGACCGCAGGCCCCGTGTCCGGCCGGTGCGGTTTCTCACGGGTGCCGTCTTCGCCCTGGCCGGTCTCATCTTCTTCACGAGTTTCAACACGGCCAAGGGCACCGACATCCGTACGGACGCCTCGTTGCTGAAGCTCTCCGACCTGATCCAGGAGCGCAGCCACAAGAACAAGGGGCTCGACGAGTCCAACGCGACCCTGCGCGACAACGTGGAGTCGCTCGCCGAGCAGGACGACGGCAGCTCCGACGCCCAGGACAAGAAGCTGGCCGCGCTGGAGAAGAACGCGGGCACCCAGAAGCTGACCGGCAAGGCGATCACGGTCACGCTGAACGACGCCCCGCCGAACGCCACCGCCAAGCTCCCCGGCTACCCCGAGCCGCAGCCCGACTACCTCGTCATCCACCAGCAGGACCTCCAGGCGGTGGTGAACGCGCTGTGGCAGGGCGGCGCCCGGGGCATCAAGGTCATGGACCAGCGGCTGATCTCCACCAGCGCGGTGCGCTGCGTGGGCAACACCCTGATCCTCCAGGGCCGGGTCTACTCACCGCCGTACAAGATCACGGCGGTCGGCGACCCGGACGCGCTGCAGAAGGCGCTCGCGAAGAGCCCGGCGATCCAGAACTACATGGTGTACGTCAACGTCTACGGGCTGGGCTGGAAAGTCGCCGAGAACGGGACGGTGACTCTGCCCGGCTACTCGGGCACAGTGGATCTGCACTACGCGAAGCCCGTGCAGTAGCCAGCCCGCCCAGGAGCCGCCGGTGCGCGTGATCGTCAGGACCGTCAGCGAGCTCTGCATCACCGCCGGCACCCTGATCGTGCTGTTCGTGGTCTACGTGCTGTTCTGGACCGGCGTGCAGGCCGACAGCGTCATGAACGACCAGATCGACCAGTTGCAACAGCAGTGGGCGCAGGGCCGTGTGGGGCACACGGCCGGCGGTCCCGGGGCCTCGGCCGCTCCCCAGGAGCCGGCGCCGTACCACTACGACAAGCCGTTCGCGATCATGTACATCCCGCGGCTCGGTTTCACGTGGAACAAACCCGTGCTCGAAGGCACCGGCACGGACGTGCTGAAGAAGGGCCTCGCCCACTACGCCCGCACCGCCCGGCTGGGCCAGCGGGGCAACTTCGCGATCGCCGGACACCGGCGCACGTACGGTGACCCGTTCAAGGACTTCCCCAGGCTGCGGCCGGGTGACGCGGTGGTGCTGACGGACGGGACGACCTGGTTCACGTATCGGATCGACAAAGGGCCCTACAAAACAGTTCCGAGCGACGTTGAAGTGATTGACCCTGTCCCACGTAAGTCGGGGTATACGCGCCCGGGCCGCTATCTCACACTGACCACGTGCGATCCGGAATGGGGGCACAGCCACCGGCTGATCGTCTGGGCACATCTGGACTCCACACAGCCTGTGGAGACAGGCAAACCGAAGGCTCTACGCCGTTAGTCTGGTGCCGTACGGCGTGAGTCAGGTGCCGTGGCACGACGGAAGGGACGGCATGTACGGCTGGATCTGGCGGCATCTGCCGGGCAATGTGTGGGTGAGGGCGCTGATCGCACTCGTGCTGGTCCTGTTCGTGATCTACGCCCTGTTCCAGTACGTCTTCCCGTGGGCCGAACCGCTGCTGCCCTTCAACGATGTGACGGTGGACAACCAGTGAGTGCGCGGATTCTCGTCGTCGACAACTACGACAGCTTCGTCTTCAACCTGGTCCAGTACCTGTACCAGCTGGGCGCCGAGTGCGAGGTGCTGCGCAACGACGAGGTGTCGACGGCGCACGCCCAGGACGGCTTCGACGGCGTGCTGCTGTCGCCGGGCCCCGGCACCCCGGAGCACGCCGGCGTCTGCGTGGACATGGTCCGCCACTGCGCCGACACCGGTGTCCCGGTCTTCGGCGTCTGCCTCGGCATGCAGTCGATGCAGGTGGCGTACGGCGGTGTGGTGGACCGCGCCCCGGAGCTGCTGCACGGCAAGACCTCGCTGGTCGAGCACGAGGGCAAGGGCGTCTTCGCCGGGCTGCCGTCGCCGTTCACGGCGACGCGCTACCACTCGCTGGCCGCCGAGCCGGACACGGTCCCGCCGGAGCTCGAAGTCACGGCCCGTACGCACGACGGCATCATCATGGGCCTGCGTCACCGCGAACTACTCGTCGAGGGCGTGCAGTTCCACCCCGAGTCGGTGCTGACCGAGCACGGCCACCGGATGCTGGCCAACTGGCTGGTGGAGTGCGGGTACCAGGACGCGGTGGCGAGGTCGGCGGGGCTCGCCCCGGTGGTGGGCAGGGCCACGGCGTGACCGCGCTGCGCCCGGAGCGCAAGACCGATGCCTCGTACGGGGATCAGTCGTACGGGGCTTCCGGTGCGCTTGGGGACTGGTACGGGCAGGGGGAGCCCGAGGCGGTGTACGGGGAGCCGTACCAGGCGCCGATCGACGAGGAGACGGTCGCCCTGCGGATCCCCGATCCGACACCGGGCGCCGATGCGTCCATGACGGCCGCTGGAGCCGCCTCTGGGGCCTCGTCGGTCCCATCCGCCACCGGAGTCACACCGGGCGGCCGAGCGGCCCGCAGAAAGGCCGCCAAGCGGCGCGGCGGACGCCACGGCGGCGGCGCGCGGGAGATGTCCCCGCAGGAGACGCCCGCGCGGGGGACCCGGTCCCAGGCGCCGCTCTCCCGGGTGGAGGCCCGGCGGCAGGCGCGGGCGCGCAAGCCGAGCCCGGCGGTGCTCGCCAGCCGGGCGATAGGCGAGGTCTTCATCACCACCGGTGTGCTGCTGCTGCTGTTCGTCACCTACCAGCTGTGGTGGACGAACGTGCGGGCGCACGCGCAGGCGGGCAAGGAGACGAGCAGCCTCGAGAACGACTGGGCGAGCGGGAAACGGGCCCCCGGGGTCTTCGAACCGGGGCAGGGTTTCGCCATCCTGCACATTCCGGCGCTGGACGTGGTGGCGCCGATAGCGGAGGGCGTCAGCAACAAGAACGTGCTCGACAAGGGCATGGTCGGCCACTACGGCGAGGGCAGGCTGAAGACCGCGATGCCCTCGGCGAAGACGGGCAACTTCGGGCTGGCCGCGCACCGCAACACGCACGGTGAACCGTTCCGCTACATCAACCGGCTCAAGCCGGGCGACGCGGTCGTGGTGGAGACGCAGGACACGTACTACGTCTACAAGATGACCTCGATGCTGCCGGTGACGGCGCCGAGCAACACCAGCGTGCTGGACCCGGTCCCCAGGGGGTCGGGATTCACCGCGCCGGGTCGCTACATCACCCTGACGACCTGCACGCCGGAGTTCACGAGCAAGTACCGGCTGATCGTCTGGGGCAAGATGGTCGAGGAACGGCCGCGCAGCAAGGGCAAGCCGGATGCGCTCGTCGAGTAAGGGCAGATGAACAGTGGCAGCGACCGCCGATGGCACCGAAGAACAGACGTCCGCGCGCGGTTCGGGGCCGGCCCCGGGGCGCCGGGGCACCGGCAGGATCGCCGCCGCGGTCAGCGTCTTCGGTGAACTCCTCATCACGGCGGGCCTGGTGCTCGGCCTGTTCGTCGTCTACTCCCTGTGGTGGACGAACGTCGTCGCCGACCGCGCGGCGCACCGGCAGTCCGACAAGGTCCGCGACGACTGGGCCGACAGCGGTCCCGGCGCGCTGGACACCAAGGACGGCATCGGCTTCCTGCACGTGCCCTCGATGAAGAACGGCGAGGTGCTGGTCGAGAAGGGCACCTCGACGGAGATCCTGAACGACGGTGTGGCCGGCTACTACACGGAGCCGATCAAGTCCGCGCTCCCGACCTCCGGCAAGAAGGGCAACTTCACCCTGGCCGCCCACCGCGACGGCCACGGCGCCAAGTTCCACAACATCGACAAGGTCGAGGTGGGCGACCCGATCATCTTCGAGACGCGGGACAAGTGGTACGTCTACAAGGTCTACGACGTCCTCCCCGAGACCTCGAAGTACAACGTCCAGGTCCTCGCCCAGGTCCCGAAGGAATCCGACAAGAAGAAGCCGGGCCACTACATCACGCTTACGACGTGCACGCCGGTGTACACGTCCCGCTACCGCTACGTCGTCTGGGGCGAGCTGGTCCGCGTGGACAAGGTGGACAGCAAGCGGACACCACCGGAGGAACTGCGCTGACCCGGACGTGAGCCGATCCGGAAGCGAACTGATCCGGATCTGAGCCCTGACGAAAAGGCCCCGGCCCCCTCCAGGAGGGGACCGGGGCCTTTCCGTGAGGCCCGGGCGTCAGCCGCCCACGCCGCCGAAGATGTTGGTGCCGCCGTTGTTGCCGCCACCGTTGTTGTTGCCACCGAAGCTCACGGTCGTGAGCGTGACGGTCGTGCCGGCGGGGTCGGCCGGGTTGCCCGCGCCCGGGTCCTGCTGGCTCACCAGCGCGTTGTCGTCCTGCGAGCTGCCGTCGGCGAACTGGACGTTGTTGAAGCCGAACTGCTGCAGGATCTTCCGCGCGTTCTTCACGGTCTGACCGACGACGTTCGGCACCTGCGTCTGCTGCTGCTGGGTCTTGCCGACGTTGATCGTCACCTGGGTGTTCTTGGCGAGCTGGGTGCCCGCCTGCGGGTCGGTCGAGATGACCTTGCCGATCTGGGAATCGTCGCTGGGCTCGACCTCGACGCAGTTGCCGACCAGGTTGTTGGCCGTCATCTGGGCCTTGGCCTCGTCACAGGACCTGCCGAGCACGTTGGGGACGGTGGCCTTGTCCTCGGCCTTGGCGACGGTGAGCGTGATGGTCGAGCCCTTCTCGCGCTCGGTGTCGCCCGCCGGGTCCTGGCCGATGACCACGCCGGGGGTCTGGTCGGAGACCTGCGTGTCCTTCTCGACCTGGAAGCCCTTGGCCTTGAGCTGGGCCTCCGCCTTGTCGTAGGTCAGACCCTTCACATCAGGAACCAGGACCTTGGGGGCCCCGGTCGACACCACCAGCTTGACGGTGTCGCCCTTGTTCACGTCCTTGCCCGGCCTCGGGTCCTGCGAGCAGACCGTGTTCTTCGGCTGCTTGTCGCAGGGCTTGCGGGTGACCGTGACGTTCAGGTCGACGTTCTCGGCCATCCGCTTGGCGTCGTCCACGGTGTGATCGACGAAGTTCGGAGCGGCGAAGGGCTTGTCCCCCCCGTTGTTCCCGCTGAACGCGTACTTCCCGATCAGGATCGCGCCGACCAGGACCAGGACGCCCGCGACCACCAGGAGGATCGTGGAGGTGTTGGACTTCTTCTGACGGCGGCGGTCCGGGCGGTCGTCGTAGCCATAGCTGCCGTCGTCGGGGTTCATCGGCGGGAGCATGGTCGTGGCGCCGCCGGCCGCGTCCGCGCGCAGCGCGGTGGTCGGCTGGTCGTCGGGGTAGCCGCCGTAGCCGACGGAGCCCATCGCCGCCGTCGCCGCGACCGGCTGGCCGTCGAGGCAGGCCTCGATGTCCTGGCGCATCTCGTCGGCGGACTGGTAGCGGTAGTTCGGGTCCTTGACCAGCGCCTTGAGGACGATGGCGTCCATCTCGGTCGTGATCTCGGGGTCGAAGACGCTCGGGGCCTGCGGTTCCTCGCGGACGTGCTGGTAGGCCACGGCCACGGGGGAGTCGCCCACGAACGGCGGGCGCACCGTCAGCAGCTCGTAGAGCAGGCAGCCCGTCGAGTACAGGTCCGAGCGGGCGTCGACCTGCTCGCCCTTCGCCTGCTCCGGCGAGAGGTACTGGGCCGTGCCGATCACCGCGGCCGTCTGCGTCATCGTCATGCCGGAGTCGCCCATGGCGCGGGCGATGCCGAAGTCCATCACCTTGACCTGGCCGTTGCGCGTCAGCATGACGTTGGCCGGCTTGATGTCGCGGTGGACGATGCCGTTGCGGTGGGCGTACTCCAGGCCTTGGAGGATGCCGATGGTCATCTCCATGGCCCGCTCGGGCAGCAGCTTGCGGCCGCTGTGAAGCAGTTCACGGAGCGTGGAGCCGTCGACGTACTCCATCACGATGTACGGGATCGAGACCCCGTCGATGTAGTCCTCGCCCGTGTCGTAGACCGCCACGATCGCGGGATGGTTGAGCGAGGCGGCCGACTGGGCCTCCCGGCGGAAGCGGGCCTGGAAGGACGGATCACGCGCGAGGTCCGCGCGCAGCGTCTTCACAGCCACGGTGCGGCCGAGGCGGGTGTCATGCGCGAGGTAGACCTCCGCCATGCCACCACGTCCGAGCACCTGGCCCAGCTCGTACCGGCCGCCGAGGCGACGCGGCTCTTCCATAGCTACCTACCAGCCCTCTCCGTCGGTCCCGGCCGTCACGTCTGTGCGGCCGGAGGCTGCCGTCCGGGCCTACCGTACCCGGCTAGCTCTGTGTGACCTGGCCAAGCCCGTCACCCGATACAGGACCGGTATCGCAACGTGCACCGATGTGAAGGGGACGTGAGCGGGGTCACTTCTTGGCGTTGATGACCGCCTCCATCACGCTCTTCGCGATCGGCGCGGCCAGGCCACCACCGGAGATGTCGTCACGGTTGGCCTGGTCGTCCTCGATCACGACGGCCACGGCGACCGGTGCGCTGCCGTCGGAAAGCCTGGCATAGGAGATGAACCACGCGTAAGGATTCTCACTGTTCTCCACACCGTGCTGGGCGGTACCGGTCTTACCACCCACGGTGGCGCCGCTGATCTGGGCCTTGGTGCCCGTGCCCTCCTTGACGACCGTCTCCATCATCGACTGCAGGATCTGGGCGTTCTCGGAGGTCAGCGGCTGGCTGAGCTCCTGCGGCTCGGTCTGCGTGAGGGTGTCGAGGTTCGACGACTGGAGCTTGTCGACCATGTACGGCTTCATCAGCTTGCCGCCGTTGGCGACCGCGGAGGCGACCATGGCCATCTGGAGCGGGGTCGCGGCGGTGTTGTACTGACCGATCGAGGACAGGGCGGTCTGCGACTGGTTCATGTCGTCGGAGAACACCGAGGAGCTGGAGCGGATCGGGGTGAACTGCTCGGCGTCGAAGCCGAACTTCTTCGCCTCGGCCAGCATCTTGTCGTTGCCGAGGTCGGCGCCGATCTTGCCGAAGACGGTGTTGCAGGAGTAGCGCAGCGCGATCCGCATGGTCGCGTTCTTGCAGGGGATGCTGCCCTCGTTCTTCAGCTGGGTCGTGGTGCCCGGCATGGTCCAGGGCAGCGGGGACTTCGTGTTCTCGTCCGCCGTCTTGTACAGCCCGTTCTCCAGCGCGGCCGCGGCCGTGACCACCTTGAAGGTGGAGCCCGGCGGGTAGGTCTCGCGCAGCGCCCGGTTCAGCATCGGGTCGTTGGGGTTGTACTTCTTCTGCAGGTCCTTCCAGGCCTTGGCGTCGTCGTTGCTGTTGCCGGCGAAGACGGACGGGTCGTACGACGGGTACGAGGCCAGCGCCAGGATCTTGCCGGTGGACGGCTCGATGGCGACCGCCGCGCCCTTGCCGCCCTGGGCCTTCAGGCCGTTGTACGCGGCCTTCTGCGCGGCGGCGTTCAGGGTCGTGACGATGTTGCCGCCCTGCCGCTCCTTGCCGGTGATCATGTCGAGGGTGTTGCGGAAGAAGAGCCGGTCGTCGTCGCCGGTGAGGATGCCGTCCTCGATGGACTCCAGCTGGTTGGCGCCGAAGGCCTGCGAGGCGTACCCGGTGACCGGGGACCACATGGGGCCGTTCTTGTACGTGCGCTTGTACTTCAGGTCGTTCAGGCCGGTCTTGCTCGACTCGGTGGACCCGGTGATCGGGTCGCCGTCGACGACGATGTCGCCGCGCGGGGTGGAGTAGCGGGCGATGGTGACTCGGCGGTTCTTGGGGTCTTCCCTGAGGTTGTCGGCCTTGACGTACTGGAGCCAGTTGTCGCGGATGAGCAGCGTGAGGACCAGGAGACCGCAGAAGATCGCGATCCGGCGCAGGGGCTTGTTCACGGGCGGACCACCTGGGTCATCTCGGCGTCGGGGTTGCTGGCGGGGGCGGGCGCCGGGCGGCGGGCCGTGTCGCTGATCCGGATCAGGATGCCGATCAGCGCCCAGTTGGCCAGCACGGAGGAACCGCCGTACGCCACGAACGGCATCGTCATACCGGTCAGCGGGATAAGCCCCATCACACCGCCGGCCACGACGAAGACCTGGAGGGCGAAGGCCCCGGACAGGCCGACGGCGAGCAGCTTGCCGAACGGGTCGCGGGCGGCGAGGGCGGTGCGCACGCCGCGTTCCACGATCAGGCCGTAGATCAGCAGGATGGCCATGATGCCGGCCAGGCCGAGCTCCTCACCGAAGGTGGCGAGGATGAAGTCGGAGTTGGCGGCGAACCGGATGAGGTCCGAGTGGCCCTGGCCCCAGCCGGTGCCGAGGGTGCCGCCGGAACCGAACGCCCACAGCGCCTGCTGCAGCTGCTCGGAGTGACCGGCGACGCCCTGGCGGCTGAGCGTGAACTCCCGCATCGGGTCGAGCCAGGAGTCGACGCGACTCTTGACGTGCGGCTCGAAGCTCGCCACGCCGACCGCGCCGACCGCGGACATCAGCAGACCGAAGACGATCCAGCTGGTCCGCTCGGTGGCGACGTACAGCATGATGACGAACATTCCGAAGAACAGCAGCGACGTACCGAGGTCGGTCTCGAAGACCAGGATGAGGATCGAGATCGCCCAGACGACCAGGATCGGGCCGAGGTCGCGGCCGCGCGGCAGGTACAGGCCCATGAAGCGGCGGCTGGCGAGGGCCAGTGCGTCGCGCTTCACCATCAGGTAGCCGGCGAAGAAGACGGCCAGGACGATCTTCGCGAACTCGCCCGGCTGCAGGGAGCCGAGGCCGGGGATGTTGATCCAGATCTTGGCGCCGTAGATGTTGGCCCCGAGCCCCGGGACCAGCGGCAGCATGAGCAGGACCAGGGCGCCGAACATCGAGATGTACGTGTAGCGCTGGAGGACCCGGTGGTCCTTGAGGAAGAACAGCACCGCGGCGAACATGGCGATGCCGAGCGCGGTGTACAGCAGCTGGCGGGGCGCGGCCGGGGCGAAGTTGGGCAGTGACTGCAACAGCTTCGACTGGTCCAGGCGCCAGATGACGACGAGCCCGAGCCCGTTGAGCAGGGTGGCCAGCGGCAGCAGCAGCGGGTCGGCGTACGGGGCGAACTTCCGTACGGCGAGATGGGCGACGCCGGCCAGCAGACCGAGCCCGAGGCCGTACCCCAGCAGCCCGGCAGGCACCTGGTCGTTGATGGCCAGGCCCACGTTGGCGTAGGCGAACACCGGGATGACCACGGCGAACACCAGCAGCGCGAGCTCGGTGTTGCGCCGGCTCGGCGCTCCGATCGCACCGATCGTGGACGTGTGGTGCGTCGACGTGTTGGTAGTACTGCTCATCGTGTGACGGGGCCTCTCACGGCTTGCCTACTGCTTACCGCACAGCGAGACGACCTTCTGCTCATCCTCCGAGAGGGTGGGGCCGGGGCTGGGAGTCGCGGTCGCGGACGGGGTCGAGGACGGAGACTTCGAGGACGGGGGCTTCGGGGACGTCTTCGAGGCCGACGAGTTGGGTGTCGGCGAGGCCTTGGACGTGAGGGAGGTACGGGTGGTTCCCGTGGTGCCTCCGGCCTCGCCCTGGCCCGTCTTGGCGTTCTTGTCGCTCTCGGCTGCGGTGCGCTGGACTTCCTTCTTGCAGGCGGACGCCTGCACCGACAGCTCCTGGATCTTCGACTGGGCGTCGCCGAGGCCACCCTCCGCGATCGTGTTCTTGACCTGCTTCTGCTGGTAGGGCGGCAGGTACTTGAGTTCGATCTCGGGGTGGTCCTTCTCCACCTTGGACAGCGACACCCAGGCCAGATCCTGGCTGATGCCGCGGTACAGCGCGACGTGCTCGCCCTGGGTGCCCACGTAGTACTGCGTCTGCGTCCAGCGGTAGCCGCCGTACAGGCCGCCGCCGATGACGGCGAGGGCGAGACCGCCGTACAGGGATCTCTTCAGCCACCTGCGGCCCTTGCGGGGCTTGACGAAGTCCTCGTCGGAGTAGTCGCCGAAGCTGCCCGCCGGGACGTAGCCGGTGGTGTCGCCGCTGCCGGGCGGGCCGAACTCGCCGCCGCCCTGACCGTGGCCCTGGCGGCCGAGGTGGGAGGCGCGGCCGGCCGGGGTCTGCATGATGCCGTTGTCGTGCAGGTGGTGCTGGTTTTCGGCGACCGCGCCGACCACCACGGGGGTGTCGGACAGCTGGCCGGCGAGGGTGTCACCGGTGTCCAGGTCGAGGACGTCGGCGATGATCACCGTGATGTTGTCGGGGCCGCCGCCGCGCAGCGCGAGCTGGATCAGCTCCTGCACGGTCTCCTGCGGGCCCTGGTAGCTGGCGAGGGTCTCCTCCATCGTCTGGTGGGAGACGACGCCGGACAGGCCGTCGGAGCAGATCAGATAGCGGTCGCCGGCCCGGACCTCGCGGATCGACAGGTCGGGCTCGACGTGGTCGCCGCTGCCCAGCGCCCGCATCAGCAGGGAGCGCTGGGGGTGCGTGGTGGCCTCTTCCTCGGTGATCCGGCCCTCGTCGACGAGCCGCTGCACCCAGGTGTGGTCCTGCGTGATCTGCGTGAGCACGCCGTCGCGCAGCAGATAGGCGCGGGAGTCGCCGACGTGGACGAGGCCGAGCCGCTGTCCGGTCCACAGCAGGGCGGTCAGGGTCGTGCCCATGCCCTCCAGCTGCGGGTCCTCCTCGACCATGGCGCGCAGCTGGTCGTTCGCCCGCTGCACGGCGGCGCCGAGGGAGGTGAGGATGTCCGAGCCGGGGACGTCGTCGTCGAGCGTGACGAGCGTCGAGATCACCTCGGAGGAGGCGACCTCGCCCGCGGCCTGGCCGCCCATGCCGTCGGCGATGGCGAGCAGCCGCGGACCGGCGTAGCCGGAGTCCTCGTTGCCCTCCCGGATCATGCCTTTGTGCGATCCGGCGGCGAAGCGCAGTGACAGACTCATGCGCACCTCGCCAGTCGGCTCCGGATACATCCGCACGGTGCCCACCCTCCGGTCGGGAGCGCGCCGCGGCCCGGGGTGCCGGCCGCCACTGCGTGCTCGCTCCGCTCGCTCATTGTCGTACTACTTCCGCAGCTCGATGACTGTCTTGCCGATGCGGATCGGCGCACCCAGCGGGATCGGTGTGGGGGTCGTCAGCCGGGACCGGTCCAGGTACGTGCCATTGGTGGAGCCGAGATCCTCGACGATCCACTGGCCGTCGCGGTCCGGGTAGATCCTGGCATGGCGGCTGGAGGCGTAGTCGTCGTCCAGCACGATCGTGGAGTCGTGCGCCCGGCCCAGGGTGATGGTCTGGCCCTGCAGCGCGACGGTGGTGCCGGTCAGGGTGCCCTCGCTCACGACCAGCTTGCTGGGGGCGTTGCGGCGCTGGCGGCCGCCGCCCTGCTGGCCACGCTGCTGCGGGGGCGCGGACTGCTGCTGCTGGCGGGCGGCCTGCTGCGGCCGTGCCGCCTCCCTGCGCGCTCCGCGCTGGGTGACGCGCGTACCGAACAGGTCGCTGCGGATGACCTGCACGGCCACGATCACGAACAGCCACAGTACGGCCAGGAAACCCAGCCGCATGACCGTGAGGGTCAGCTCTGACATTGCCCCCGCTTCACCCTTCGGCTTGCCGGTAAATGATGGTGCTGCTGCCCACGACGATCCGCGAGCCGTCGCGGAGCGTAGCGCGGGTGGTGTGCTGCCCGTCCACCACGATGCCGTTGGTGGACCCGAGATCCTGGATCGTCGAGGGCGTTCCGGTCCGGATCTCACAGTGCCGGCGGGAGACGCCGGGGTCGTCGATCCGCACGTCGGCTTCGGTGCTGCGGCCCAGCACCAGAGTCGGGCGGGAGATCTGATGGCGGGCGCCGTTGATCTCGATCCAGTAGCGGGTGCGGCCGCCGGCGGCCGGTGCGGCCGCGGGGCGCTGACCGGCGGGCTGCGGGTAGCCGTAGCCGCCGGGCCGAGCGCCGGGCGGCGGCGCGGACGGCATCGGGGGTGCCGCGGCGGCGGGCGCGGCCGGCGGGTAGCCGTAGCCGCCGCCCGGGGCGCCGCCCCGGCCGGGCGGGGCGGCGGAGGGGGCCTGCTGGTTGGTGGAGGAGGCGAGCGTACGGCTGCGAACCCGGTACAGACCCGTGTCCAGGTCGTCAGCCTTCTCCAGGTTGACCTTGATCGAGCCCATGAAGGTGTAGCGCTGCTGCTTCGCGTAGTCGCGCACCATGCCGGCGAGCTCGTCGCCGAGCTGGCCCGAGTAGGGGCTGAGGCGCTCGAAGTCCGGCGCGCTCAGCTCCACGATGAAGTCGTTGGGGACCACGGTGCGCTCGCGGTTCCAGATGGTCGCGTTGTTGTCGCACTCCCGCTGGAGCGCGCCGGCGATCTCGACGGGCTGGACCTCGGACTTGAACACCTTGGCGAAGGTGCCGTTGACCAGACCTTCGAGACGCTGCTCGAACTTCTTCAGGACTCCCATGGGGCACCTCCTCCGTCGTTGCCGTACTGATGGGCCTTGCTGCGGTGCTGCTGTGCGGTGCTGCTCTGCCTGGTACTGCTTACTGATCGTATCCACGCGCCCGGCAATGAGCCGGTTCCCCGAGGAGCTCCCCTTCGAACTCCTCCCGTCAAGGATCGTAGAGGGGGTCGATGACCAGTGTCCCGCACCTGACTGTGGACCCGGTCCGCCTCCTGGGGAGATGACCGTGACCGGTACGAGGTTGATACGTGAACCAGCACTGCTCGGTACATGCACCAGGGTGCCGGTCCGGGGGGCCCTGCGGCCAGGCATAAGGGATGTGAACCCGCCCTGTCGGCCGTGCTAATGTTCTCGATGTCGGAAGGCGCCGCCCCAACGGGGACAAGCCGGAAGACACACCCAATGCGCGGGTGGCGGAATAGGCAGACGCGCTGGATTCAGGTTCCAGTGCCCGCAAGGGCGTGGGGGTTCAACTCCCCCCTCGCGCACCATGGAGCACCGACGAAAGTGCTCCGGTTGCACCGACGGAACGGGCGGCATCGTGATCACGATGCCGCCCGTTCTGCTGTGTGTGGCCAGAAACACGTGGACCGCCGACGGCTGAGGCCGTCGGCGGTCCCGTTTTCGGGTGTGGATCTTCGGTTGCGTCGAGGGTGGGCTACTGGTGGCTTGTGAGGAAGGTCTCAGGGGTTAGGGCTCGTTGACGTAGCCCTTGGGAGTCCATGTGCCCAGTGGCTTGGTCTCGCGGCGGCGGGTGGGTCGGCGGCGCGGTCGGTCGTCGTGGAGGGCGATCGAGTCGGCCCAGGCCCTGAGCTTGCGGCGGTTGGCGTGTGCGAGCTGGAAGGCCAGCAGGAGGGTCTGGGCGGCGATGCCGCGGATCCGGCGGGTACCGGCGTCTTCGAGGCGCTCGTAGAGGGGGTCCTTGGCGTAGCCGTTGATGCCTTCGACGCTGTTGCGTAGCCGGAAGTACACCCGCTGCCAGGCTTCGGAGCCGTACTGGAGGGGCTGCCAGAGGCCGGCGCCTGCCTCCGGCGGGACGGTGACGGTCCTCTGGCTGCAGCACGGAGGTGAGCCCGCAGGGCTGGGAGCGGGGTCGACGAGGGGCAGGTGGATGCCGCGGCCGAGGGTGTAGGCCTTGAGGGGGCATTGGGTCCGGTTGGCCTCGGCGGGGCACATCACGCGCCGGTGGCCTTCGGCATCGGGGCGCTGCTTGGGCATGAAGACGTAGGCGGCTCGGGCGCGGATGCGGTTGATCCAGGTCTGCTTGTCGATCTTCTCGTTGATCAGGTCCTTGGTGGCTTCCTTGAGCTCCTGGGGCATGGACGGGCAGTACCAGTTGCCCTCGACGAGTTCGGCGCCGGCGAAGCCAGCCTGGAGGCCGAGCTGGTCCTTCGCGTAGTCGTAGACAGGCTCGTAGCCCATGGCGCGGATGGGGAGCTGGAAGTTCTCCGGCTTCTGGTCGTTGTAGGCGCGGTCGCCCGCCAGGTAGCCGCGCGGGAGGCTGTCGTCGATCTGCTGGAGAGCCTCGACGGCGACGTGGCCGGGGCGGTGGCTGGGCTTGTCGACGGAGAAGGCGATGACCAGGGCCGGGACGACGTCGGGGTCGGCGGAGCCGTCAGGCAGGGGGACGCCGTTGTGGCTGGGGTCGCGGGCGATGACGAGGGAGGCGTCGTAGCCGAACAGGCTCTTCTTGATGCGTTCCGCCTTCCTCTGGAGCCTGGCGCCCTTCTTGTCCTGCCGGTCGGGCGCGAGGTTGTCGAGGGCGAGGGGGTCCTTGTGCTTGGTGGTGCGCACGTACCAGGCGGCGTCGGGGTCGGTGGCGGTGACAGGGCTGTTCGGAGCGAGCCCCTTGGCGTAGGTGCCGATGACGGTGGCGTCGACGCAGACCGAGCCGTTCCAGCGGTCTTCCAGGAGCGGCATCGCCTCCCGCAGGGACATGGCCAGGATCAGGTTGGCCAGCTTGACCATGAGAGTGCGTTTCCGGGCGAGTTCGTCAGAGTTGGCTTTGGCCAGGAGTTTCTCGGCATGACGGCGGGCCAGGCGGTGGTTTTTGGGGAGGGGGGACGGATCGATCGCTCCGAGGATGCTGTGCAGGCGGCGGCGGACGGTGGCGTAGGCGGCTTCGAAGCCGCGGTCGTGGTCGGGGTAGCGGCGTAGGCCGAGCTGCTCGCGCATTGGCTCGGAGAGGGAGAAGAACAGCAGGTCGGTGACCGCAGTGAAGGTGACGACGCCGCCGTTGCGGGCGGAGGCCAGGCTCATGCCGACCAGCAGGGCCTCGACAGGGAGCTTGCAGGGGCAGCCGGTGCGGCGTGCAACGAGCGGCTCGATCTCCTCGATCAGGCCGGAGCCGGTCACTTCGTCGCGGATCTCGGCAGCTTCGAGGTCGGGAACGAGTGCGCGCTGGGAGCGCAGGCGAGCGATACGGGTGTGGCGTGCGAGGCGGCTGGTCATGGTCAGAACTCCTTGAGCGCGGCGGCGGCCTGGTCGGGCGAGAGGTTGCGGACGTGCGGCAGGACCCGGTCGATGGAGCGCAGGGTGGCCAGGCCTGCGGCGGCCATCAGGGTGGGCAGGTGCATGCGGGCCTCGATGGCGTCGACGAGCCAGGTGGCCCGGGCCCGGCCTATGACCAGGGGCGGCATTCCGGGCGGCTTCTTGGTGCGGGCGAGGAAGTTGGTGACGGTGTTGGTGCCGCGGGTGTGACTGCTCGGACGGAAGAGGTAGCGGGCCTGGCCGGGCCGGGAGGCCCAGGCGGTGGCCTCGGTGAGGACCGGGGCCCAGGCGGTACGGCACAGCACCACGCGGGCGCGCGGTCCGCGGACGGCGACGGCCACCGCTCCGTTGGGTGCCTCACGTACGTCGTGGGTGCGTAGCGGGATGATCTCGGGTGAGTCCAGGGCGCAGCCGAAGCCGAGGGCAAGCAATGTCAGCAGGCCGTACCGCAGCTCGTCGGTGGGCTGGGCGCGGGCTGAGGCGTACAACTGGGCCTGTTCCGGCTTCGGGTACGGGCGGGAGGCGTCCGAGCCGGAGTATGCGGCCGGGTTGCCGGTGATCAGGTCAGGGCCGAGCAGGGCGCGGCGGAGTTTGTTGAGGCGGCAGCGGCGGTTGGAGCGGGAGGATTCCTCCAGGTGCAGGCAGCCGGTGGCTAGGTACCACTCGATCGCCTCCGCGGTGAGCAGGTGCTCTGCCTTCGTGGGACGCCCGGAGGCGTCCGCGTGCGCGGCGGCGTGCGCGAGGGCACCGAGCCAGTCGCGGGCCTCCTTCGGCGTGGCCGGCTTGGCCTTGGCCACCGCGCGGCGGCAGTCGGGGCCGACGCGGTCCCAGATGGGGCCGGAAAACTGAGGCCGGTAGCGCTCGATCGCGTCCATCGTGACTCTCCACCAGGAAAAGACCCCGGGAGGGGTGCTATTCCAATAGCATGACGTGGAGGTGGCGGACACTGTCATGCCTGGAGGGCCGGATGGGCGACACTCTTCGACGTGCCCCAGGGAGACAAGCGACGACTCAAGCCCCTCACGTACGTGGTCGAGGGCATCTGGCCGCACGCTGTGCTCGGTGGCCACCATGGGGCCTGGGTGGCGCAGGAGGTGGCAGCCCGGCTGCGCCGGGTGATCGACGCCAACGGCTGGTCGGTCGCCGAGGTGTCCCGGCGCACCGGGGTGTCCCGGATGACGATCGTGCAGGTGCTCGACGGCGCGGTGTGGTGCGACCTTCTGACGATCGCGAACCTGGAGAAGGCGCTGGAGGTGGACCTCTGGCCCGGCCGCGAGCCGGGCAATCCTCCGCAGTGAATTCGCATGAGCATTCGGCTCCTCGGGAAAGAGGCAGGGGAATATGGCCGAATGCCGGACACCCCCAGGCGGAGCCGGGTAGTGTCGGAAACGGCCGTAGCTGGTCACGACCGTCGCCGCGGATCCAGGAGGCAACCTGGATCGCTTTATGCGGCGGCGGTCAATTCTGCAGTAGTGCTGCGTGGATGGCTTGTCGCGGGCGGAATGGCTTGAGCTATTCAAACTTCCAGTTCATACGCGGGCGGTAGTAGACGTGCCGATCGTCCTCGCGCGTGATGCGCTCCACGGCGCCGACCAGGGTCAGGGCCCGCAGGAAGTTGCGCAGGCGCTTGCGCCCTCGAGGGTCCTCTTTGGGGATGCCCAGGATTTTCGCGATGTCCTCACTGCCCCAGGCGATGTCGAGGCGGGAGGCGATGATGTTCAGGATTTCCTGCTGTTTCTTGCTGCGGATGATGATCTCGGCTGATGGCGGTCCCGCGTCCGCTGGCGTTGGAGCGGGTTCGGTAGGCGCGGGCGGCTTCCTGTCCGATACGGATGGTTCCCGGAGCTGCGGGTTCGGGACGATGCGCAGCGTCACTGAAGGGGCGGCCTGGGCGGTGCAGATACCGTGCTCTCTGGCGCGTTCGTGCATGGCCCACAAGCGCAACTGCATCCCCACCAGGCCTTGTGCCTCATCGCGGTGAGCGATCAGCGCCTCGCACTTCTCGGTTTCCTCGCGCAGCGCCGCGTTCAGCGTTTCGATGGCCGCTTGGGATTTCTCGATCAGGGCGTCGTACTGACGGACCGCACGCTCCGCTTCGTCCCCGAGGTCAGCCGGGGGACTTGGGAAAGTCTCCTGGTACGTCATGCGGACCACGGTAGAGGCAAAGCCACTTGGCTGTCTGGCCTTTAGGGGACCAGTTGGCTTTTTGGTGGCTGCAAGCCTTATAGAGCGCTTCTTTATCGTCTGCATGTTCATGATTCGCTTTTGTGTATGGATATTTGAGTCTCGGAGTAGGCTTTACTCGCGCCTGGGAAGGGGCAGCTCGCAAAGCAACGAAATTGTCAGCTGTTCGGTGCCTTCGTGAATGGCACGGACGGCTCCGGCGCGCAAGAGGAGAGCCAGTTGGCCCACGTTGCCGCCGGTGCGCTGGTGGAGAAGGCTCGCCTGGGCGGTCAGGGTGCCAGGCTCGTGTGCATGCAGACGCAGAGCGTGCTCGGCCCGGCTGATGACGTCCTGCCAGATCTCGCCTTCGGGGACGAGGTCCAGGCGTACCGACAGAAGCCGGCGGTGCGGCGTGTACGTCACCGTTGTGGCGAGAGATGTGGGGCTGCCGATCCCGGCGAAGACGAACGTCGCCGGGATGCGGTCGCACAGGTAGTCCAGAGTCTCGGCCACGGCCGTGTCCGACCAGCCTGGACTGCGAAGTTGCTGGATCTCGTCGATGAGGACAAGGCTTGTGTGCGCGGCTGCCATCGCCTCGCTCACCCGGACCGCCAGGTCGGCGGTCGTGGGTGAGCCGCGCAGCGGGATGCCGAGACTCCGCGCCAGTTCGGCCAGAAGCAGCCGCGGCGAGGTAGCAGGCGGCAGCCGGACATAGATCACCGGCATGCTGGAGTCGCCTGGTTCCTCCGAGGGGCTCCCAGGCAGTTGGGCGGTGTAGCGGCGGGCTGCTTCCAGCAGGGCCGTAGTCTTGCCGGTACCGGACACCCCGTGCAGCAGCACTCCGTGACGGGCGCCTGCCCCGTACCGGTTGAGGTCCAGCAACTCCTCGATCCGCTGAGCGGCGGACACGACGCCCGGCACGCGCAGCGGGAGCCTGGCGTGATAGGCCACGCGAACATGGTCCGGTACTGCGCGTGAGCAGGTCTCCAGGTCCGAAAATGGGGAGACCGCCCAGTCACGACAGGACGGCATAGCCCACGAGACGGGGCCGGGCGCGCTCTCGTCGGCGGCCGTGTCCGGCTGCCGCCGGGCGGTGGCGGCGTAGACCTCCGTGTGTTCGAGCGGCGCGTGATGCAGGATGGTCTGGATGGCGGGCCGGGCAGCAGGAGAGATGGCGGTAACCGTGATCCACTCGTCGTCCGCGGACCGCAGCCACACGCGGCGGAGGTCGTACGGGTCCCAGCGCACCTCGAAGGACCTGCGGCCTCCGCTGGGCGACACCGAGGAACGCAGTGGGTCCAGGGCCGGGGCGTTGTAGGTGTGCCCGCCGAGCCGCAACCCCTGGGGCCCGACCACTCTCCAGGACACGTTAAGAAGTGCCGGGAAAACCTGCGGGGGAAACGGCGTCGGTGTCCATCCCGCTGAAGCGGTCAGCGTCTCGTGACGGGTCCGTGGCGTGTGCGTTCCGCCTGCGGGTGAGGTGGGCACGGGGGCGTCCGGCCAAATACGGGTCACCCACGCGTCGAGCAGGTCTTGCACCATCTCGAGCGGCCATCCGGCCTCGTGCGCGGCCCGCCCGGAGGTGGACAGCAGATGGTCGGTGAACAAGGACGCGAAGTGGTCCAGTGTGCGCTCCACAGCTTGGCGGTCCGTCGGCCGCACACGCTGCGCGTACCGCACGTGGATGCCCAGTTGGGCGCAGGCTTCGCGCAGTGTCCGCAGGCCGGGAGCGTTGGACTCGTCGGCGACGAGGCTGGCCGGGCGGACGATCAGAGAGGACGTGTGTCGCCGCTCCGTGCCGTGGAGCCGTCCGGACAGGACGGCGCCCCAGTCGTCGTACACGTCCGGGGGCGAGCACATCCGGGCAAGCAGCGTCGTGTGCAGCGGCGGCCGGTGCCCGTTGTGGACGACGGCCGCCAGTACGAGCCTGGTCGCCTCGTCCAGAGCGACCAGCAGACGGAGACGTTCCTTTGGGTCTGCCCCGCCGGATGGCAGGGGCAGCTCGACCGTGTCCAGATGAACGCGCTCGCCCACGGCCACATCGTTCCCCCGGCGGAGCCGCGTCTTCCCTTCGCTGACAAGCATCTCGACGGCGAGCCGCCGGACGGCGGCCCGGGAAGGCCTGGGCAGCTCGCCCGCCGCGATGGGCCCGGCCAGCCGGGCCAGCACCTGATCGTGTAGATGCCTGGCCGTCGGGGGGTCTCCTGGCCGTTGCGTGGCGAGCACCTCCCAGACCGTCGTCCGTACCCGGGGATCCAGCTGGGCTTCGTCGGTCACGTACCGCCCGGCCCGGCCATCGGCGAGGCCTGCCAGTCCCTGCTGCTGATAACGCTGCCGCTTGCGCTGCACCGTCCGCGAGGAAGCCCCGCGCACGCCCAGGTCGGCCAACTCCCTTGCTTTGGCTTCTTCCCGCTCGGCCAGCGTGTGGCGTGACGGGTCGTAGGCCGGGAGCGGCTTGGTGCCGGGCGGGGCGTCGTGCGGCACACCGGTCATCACCTCGGTGACGTGCTGCCGCCACCAGTGGACCCGTTCCAGCGCCGCCTCCGGCAGGGGCGGCGCCGACTGCTCCGGAGGTCCTGTGCCCTGCCCCAGGAACGCGAAGTCCTCCGAGGCCAGCAGTGAGACAACGTCGACGTGCTCGGTGGCGCCGAGGTTGTCCAGCAGCGCGACGCGCCCGCCGCACACGCCGGTCACCGTGCACACCTGCCCGTCGAACCGGACCTGGTCTCCCAGGCTCAGCCGGTCGGGCCACAGCGCATCCATCCGCTCCTCGACATCCGCACAGGGCCGAGCCGAGCGGTCTCGGGCTGGCCCTGTGCGTTCACACCGCGCATGGGCCTGTCCGGCACCGCTCGGTCCGACCGGTCTCTATATCCAGTGAACTGGATGCGGAGGCGCTCCCGCACGCACATCGCATCTAATCCACTGGATGGCACAGGGCGGATCTTGCCCGCTGCACCCGAATGGAACACTTCAGGGTGCTATTCCAATGGCATGAATGCAGGGTGACATACGTGCCCCGTTCCATTCCTGCTCCTGCCGCAGTCGTCCGTCCCGTCGTCATCGACCGGGCGGAACACCGCTTCCTGCTGTCGCCCGCTCAACTCCACTGCGGGGACGCCTGGTCGGTGCCAGCCGTGCCCGTGCGTGCGGGCGAGCCCTACCGCCGGACCGCGGTGCGCTACCTGCGGTGGGAGACCGGCCTGCCCTGTCTGCGGATCGCACCGGTGGTCGGGGTCCTTCCGGCCGTCGGCGGGCGGCAACGCGTCGAGTACGTCGTACTGGCCGGACCTGCCTCCGAGGCCTGGTTGGAGGACGTGCGTGTCCTCTTCGGCGCGGATGCGCGCTGGTGGAGCACGGCCCAACTGCGGGACGCAGGAGTGCGGGTGGAGCCGGACACGCTGCCGCTGCTCATGGACGGCTATTGGGAGGGCTGGCTGCCCGACGGTGAGGTCTCGCTCGAATGAGACCCGTTGTCGTATCGAAGTGGATCTTCTCCACAGTAGGAGAGTGCTCAAGTGACCATGTATGCCGTTGAGATCACCCTGACCCGTGCGGTCGGGACCGTCGAGCTGAGAACCGCGCGGCAGGAGGGCCGTCTGCCCTTGGCGGCCTCCGGAGACCGCAAACGCCTCGCCGTGCTTGTGTCAGCGCAGAACGAACCCCGGGCCATGAAGAAGATCTGGCGGCGGCTACAGCACGCACTGCCTATCGATGTGCTGTGCAGCATGTTCCCTGGGCCCGACGGCAAATACCTCATGAGCATCCCCATGGCCGACGAGGTGTGGGAACGGGTCTGTGGACAGGCCGTCGTGGCCGGCAAGACTCCGGAGGACTTCCTGAGTGCGGCCGTCGCACAGGCCCTTGCCCGGGACTGGTCCGATCGCCGGGCAAGGCTGGACCGCTCGCTGGATGTCCTGCTGCGCGCCTACACCCCAGAGGAGGTCACCGAGGCGGCCGCCCGGCGAATCGACCGCCGATCCTGAGCAGCCCGCAACTTGATATGCCGTCCTCGCGGCCGCGAGCTGGGCACCTGCCGGCGGCGGCCGAACCTTTCAGGCGACGCCGAGAGCACTGAGACTGAACATGCTGACGAGGCGACCGCTGTCCTCCATCGCGGTCGTTTCGACGAGATTCAGGTGCCGTCCCTTCCTCCTCGACTTTCGATGTTCTGACAGGTCTGTGGTCTCACGCGCCGGCGTTGTTGCTGGCGGTGGCCCACGCCTGTTGGAGGGTGCGGCTTCCCGCTCGTGGGCTGACCTGGGCGGGTGGGCAGACACGATCACCTGCCTTGATCACTTTGACAGGTTCCCGCCCTCCCTCGGAGGGTCGAGCCTCCGGCGTGATTGCTCCAGACGGAGTGGTGTCCAGTCGATTTCGCTCACCTCGGACAGCGCAGCCTCGACTTTCGCGGGCAGTCGTCGAGCAGCGATCGGATTCCGCACACGATGCCACCATCGGAAGTCTGCGACCTGGCGGACTGCGGCATCAGCCTGCGCGATGAGCGGGTCGAGGGTTGCGGCCTGCTGGGCGATATCCGCCGCCAGCTTCTCCCGGTACGGCTCGAGCGTGGGATCGTCAACAATGGTCATCCGCCACAGTCGCAGGGCGGAGAACTGGGCCCAGGACCGCGACGAGTCCTCAAGCGCTGCGCGGGCGGCGAGGATCCCTTCAATAGCGCTGGTCAGTCTCCGTTCACGACCTCGTAGAGTTTGATCGCGCGCGACGTCCTCAAGCGTCGTGATTGCATCGCGGAGTTGTTCGATGTCGTGGAGCTGGTGTGTCTGGAGCAGAATCCCGCTCGACTCGATCTGTCGCCAGTTCGTCTCCGAGAGGGTCCCGGCGCTCCTCGCGGTTTGGTAGACCTCCGCGAGTTGGAGTTGCGTGGCGCGAGCTTCCGCATGCCACTCGCGGAGCTGTTTTCGCTGGACGCTTCCCACCTGTTCGGAAATGGTCGTGAGCTGTTTCTCGATCCGATCGAGCTGAGCCTGGAGCGCCATCGCGGAAAGAGCGTTCGTCATCGACGCTGCTGCGGCGAGCCCACCTACCCCCTTGAGGCGCGCAACATGCTGGAACCTGCCCTTGTTGCCTCGAACGAGGGCGAGGACCTCTCCCGCCTTGTCCTTCGCCGCACTGCCCGCGCGAATAGCGGCCGCCATCTCCGGGTCGACCAGCATGAGGCGTCCGACCATCTGCTGGTACGTCTGTACGCCGTCCACGGCAGCCTTGATCTGAGTGGCCCATGATCCGAGCTGCATTGGCGTCTGGACTACCGTTGTGCCGAACAAGTCCAGATTCTCGGGCGCGCCGAACACGTACACCTCATCGTCGCTGGTTCCTGGCACGACCAAAACCTGGGAGTCAACGACAGGTACGGGCGATGGTGGCGACATCATGCCGGTCATGCCCGAGGGCGCCTTTGATTGAAGGTTCTCGTTCGCGGGTGCCGTGACGATGTTGAGCCGACGCCGACGGAGGATCAGTAGTGTTGCCAACACGGCACAACCCGCAGTTGCTAGAGCAACCAGGGTGATTGCGACAGCGTCCCGCATGTGTCATTCCTAATCGTCATCCGATGCTTCTCTGCTGCCCAGCTCCGCGCGGCCAGGCCCCCTTCACCCATACGACGATCAACGAAAACGTGGAAAGTCGAGGCCCCCTCCGGGTGGGAAATTTTCCTTCTCCCGGGATGTGCTACGGCTGACCCGAGCCCAGGGCGATATCCGCGTTCAGGCCGCCCCAACTGTCGGGGGTGCGCCAGAGGACATGGACGCCGAAGACGCCATGCAAGGTGTCGGCCGACCAATCCTCGGCGGGCGGCTCGGACAGCACCAGGTGGAGGCGGTCGGCAGGAGCGGGCAGGGTGTGATTGATCTCCAGGAGGCGGGTGGCTCCCAAGCGGAGGTCGGCGTAGGTGGAGCGACCGGCTCCGAGAACCTCGTAGAGGAAGTGGCCGTCCTCAGCGATGCGGCTGACATCGATGACCGGAGACTCGGTTGGTTGCAGGTCCACCCAGAGCAAGGCCGACATCAGCGCGTGGCGCACCGCTTCGTGCTTCTTGCAGGTGCGGTCGGCGGCCGCAGCAGTCTCCAGGGTGTGCAGAAGACTCTGTGCGGGCGTTGACGGCGTGGCGGGAATGTCTGTGACGGGCGTCATGGGATCGGCTTTCTTCTGCTCGGGCTGCTGGACGGTGGAAGCGGGTGCAGTCTCGGTTTCCGGTTCGTCCGAGGAAGCCAGGCGGAGATGGAGCGCCTCCCGGGCCTCGGCCAGAGACTGGATCCAGCCCGCGCGTGCCAATTCCTCCCGGAGTCGGTTTACGTCCAGGTTGTTGTCCTTGAGCGCGCGGTTGGTGTTCGCCGCGAGGTCACGTAGGAGGCTCAGGCGGTGCTTGTCCGGGGATCCGAGCACACGCCGCACGTCCACCCAGTCCGCCTGGTCGCGGCGAAGGACGCGGTTGGCCATGCCCTTGAGCTCAGAGAGACGTTCGCGGGCGTTCTCCGGAACAGTACTGTCTCCGTTGGTCAGCTCGTCGAGAACGTCGAGCGCCGCCACGTAGCGTTCGGCCATTGTGGGCGAGATGGGCTGGCGCCCGCGCTGATCTGCGGTGAGCAGACAGTGGTTCTTCTCGTGGGCGAACACCCAGCAGTCCAGTTCCGCGCCGGGATGAGGGGGAACGGAGCCGTGGCGGACGGTCAGAATCAAAGAAATGTCAACCGCGGGAGCCAGGGCTTTGACCCTGTAGCGACCGCCGGGCGTCCGGCCGAGCACTCGGACACGGATGGTGGTACCGATTTCGGGGACGTCATCGTCTGTCATGCCCGGTCTGACTTCGGTGGGTGCTGGCTCGGTGGTGCCGTCGGTGTTCGTGAGAGCCTCCGGGAGCGGTGAGGTGTGGAAGACCGTCAGGCTCTGGGTGCTACGAGTGAGGGCCACATAGAGCTGGCGCAGGCCGGCAGGGCCGCGGGTGGCGATGGTGGTGGGTTCGATGACGAGGACGTGGTCGTATTCCATGCCCTTGGCCTGGGCGGCGGCCAGGACGGACACGGCCCCACGCCGTTGGTTGGTGATGCCGATGGCCTGATCCAGGTGGCGGCTGATTTCGTCGAGCCAGCCGGAGTCGTCGGGGACGATGACGGCGACGGAGCGCAGCGTGTGCCCGTCGCTGGTGCCGAGGAGACGGGTGGCTTCGGCGACAGTGTCGTCGAGTAGCTTCCACGGCTCGGTGGCCAACGTCCGGACAGCGTCCTCGCCGGATTCGCGCACGGCCTGCGGGTAGGGCAGTGCGGGGGCAACCGCGCGGGCCAGTGGCGCGACGAAGTCCATGATTTCTGCGGGTACGCGGTAGCTGGTGTTCAGTTCTGCGACGCGCCAGTCGCCGTGGTCGGAAAGGAGGGTGCCGAGGCGGTCCCAGTCGGTGTAGGTGTGGGGACCTGTGGCCTGGGCGAGGTCGCCGAGAACGGTCATGGAGCCGTTCACCCCGGAGCGTCGGCGCAGGGAGCGGGCCTGCATGGGTGTCAGGTCCTGGGCTTCGTCGACGACGATGTGCCCGTACCGTTGCGGGGTCTCCCCGGTGATGAGGTACCGCAGTTCTTCGAGGCAGACGTGGTCGTCGAGGGTCCAGGAGTCGGCGTCGGCCTTGTCGGCCCTGGGGCGGTGCAGGGCTGCCTCCTCCTCGGCGTCGAGGATGCCGTCGGCGCAGGTGCGCAAGAGGTCATGGGAGTCGTAGAGGGTCCGCAGAGTCTCCCTGGCACCCGGCGACTGCCAGACGCGTTCGATCAGGCGCTCCACTTGGCGGTTGCGTTCCAGGTCGCGGCGGATCGTGTCGCCGCGGCTGCGGCGTGGGGCGACTGCAATGAGTTCCTGTAGCAGGCGGTCGACGAGCAGGCTACGGAAGCGGTCGCGTCGCTCACGAAAGGAGCCGTCGCCGTCGCGTACTTCCTCCAAGAGGGCGAGGACCTCCGAGCGCGGGATGCGCAGGGTGGTGCTGCCAGCAGTGACGGTGAGCTCTGGTTTGGCGTCCTTGTAAGTGGGGGTGGTGGTGAACTCGTCGATTGCCTCGGGGCGGCACTCGTGCTCAACGCGCCGACGCAGGACGGCAGCCATGCGTTCGTCGGACTTGACGACCCGCCCCTGGGGTGTGTCAGTACCGAGGATCTCGCCGTCCCACAGGCGGGTCACCTGCACGGCGTTGACGTTTCGGGTGCCGAGGGTGGGCAGGACCTGCCCGACATAGTCGAGGAAACGCTGGTGAGGGCCGATGACGAGGATGTCCTGGGCCTTGAAGTGCTCGTTGTTGACCAGCCAGGTCACGCGGTGCAGACCGACCGCGGACTTGCCGGTGCCCGGGCCACCCTGCACGACGAGGATGTCGGAGGGCGAGCCGGTGACCAGATCCATCTGGTCGCGGCGGATGGTCTCGACGATGTCCCGCATGTTGCCGCTGCGCGAGCGCTGGAGCTCGCGCAGCAGGAACTCGTCGGGCTGCAGTGGCTTCTGGCGCTGGATGCGTGCGACGTCGGCGGGGGTGAGGACGGGGCTGGAAATGGGCGGGCGTGGTACTCCCCCCTTCTGGATGCCGGTGGCGGGGACCGCAGGCATCGTTTCCGGTTCTGCGTCGTCCGCCGCCGGCCGCGGTTGCGGAACGGTGGCTGCGGGGGCGATCTCGTCGAAGTAGTCCTCGACGACACGCTGGGCGCAGCGCAACTGCCTCCGCAGGAGAACCTCGCCCGGGGCGTCAGGCCGGACTTCGAACCACTTCTTGGCCATCGGGCTCGTCCACAGCAGGACCACACGGTCGCCAGTCGCGGGATCGCTGACGCCACGTCGTCCCACGTACCAGGGGTCGGGCTCGTCCTGTACGTCGACACGGCTGATGACCAGGGATTCGTTGCCGAGACTGCCGTACGACGCCGCCCGCTCTTCAGCTTCGATCCGGTTGGCGACGCTGTCCTTGCCGCTGGCGGAGGCCGAGGCGACCGAACCCCCGGTAAGTTCAGCCAGTCGCGCGGCATAGCAGTCATACGCGTGGTCCACCGCCTTCTGCTCGACGGCGATGATCTCGTCACGTGTGTTGGTGCTCATACGCATCCCTCCCTCGCGACGCCCCGAACGAAGGGCGCCGCTACGGGCCTGCGCCCGTACCCCGGCGAAAGAACTATCAGAGATCGGTTGATGACACCCAGTCAGGGACCCAATTCTCGGACCAGCTCGCCGACCTCCGTCCGCCAGGCGAGGACCTGGTCCTGCGTGGGGCCGATCTCGTACTGGTGGTAGTGGCACCCCAGACACAGGTGAGACCAGACGGCCTTGGCCCGGCGGGCGGTCTCCGCCGCGGTGTAGCAGCGCAGGCAGAGCATCCGGGCCCGCCCCGTTGTCCTGGACAGCCCCGGCACCGCAGCGTCCAGTATCTGGCCGACCGCGATCTCCAGGGCGGTCCGCAGTGCCAGAGCCGCTCCGCGGTGACGGCCGGAGGCCGTGGCGCCGAGGTTGCCGGCGAGGAGCCGGTCGGCCGTCAGCAGGAGGTCTTCGACGGAGGTGGCAGGACCGGTCATCACGCGGTCACCTCCGGCTTGCGCACCTTCTGCGCCAGGACCTCGATGTCCTTCACAAATCGGCGCGCGTCAGCGATCTGTGCGCCTCCGGAATGGGCACCCATCTGGCACTGCTTGATGAGGTACGCCGCCTGCGCTCCGTAGCGGGTGCGCAGCTCCTGGTCGACGTCGGCGGTCCGCACGATGTCGCCGAACAGGGCCAGCGCCGCGATCTTCCTGAACTTGTCGGCGTCGCTGACGGCAGCCTGCAGTGCGTGCTCGGAACCGCCGGAGCGGTGGTGCCGGATCCAGGCAGCGTCGAGAAGGGCGTTTTCCAGGGCGATACGGCACAGGCTGGGCAGCACGTGGGTCAGCGCCGCCGACGGAAGGCCTGGGGTGCTGACGATGGCCATGGCGTCGGCGAGCGCCTGCGCGACCGGATCGGTCACGGGCTTGACCGTCACCCTCGACGACGTACCCCGGTCGACCTCGAACACGGTCACCGGCAGTTCCTGGCTGGCGAAAGCCCGCTGGAGCCGGGTGTCGTGGGTGAACACGACGACTTGTCGGTGCTTGCCGAGTTCGGACAGGACCTGGGCGAGTCCGTGAACCTTGGCCGGGTCCATGGACTGCACGGGGTCGTCGATGATGACGAAGCCGAACGGGCTGTCGGCGGTGGCGGCCCGGGGCAGGAACAGGGACAGCGCGAGGGAGTGCTGCTCGCCCTGGCTCATGACGCTGAGCGCCGAGGCCTCCTGACCGTCGACGGAGACGTCCATGACGAGCTTGCGGACGGTGGCCTTCTCGCTGCCCTTCAGGCTCACGGCCTTGAGGTCGATGTTGCTCTCCTGGCGGAGCTTTTCCCAGATCCGCTGCGACTGGTCGGCGAAGCCCTCCATGCGCTGCTCCCGCAGCTCGGCGGCCAGGGCCTTGATCCAAGTGCTCGCCTTCTTGAGGTCACGCAGCCGACCCCTGTTCGCCTCTACGGTCCGAGCCTTTTCCGCCCAGCCCGCCAGGCGGGTGACGAGCCTGCGCCAGCGTTCGTCCCGCTTCTCCAGCTCCCTGCCAGCCCTCTCCTTGACCGCGGCGCAGGCATCGGCCAGGGGCGCGGCGGATTCGTGCGCACGCCGGGCGAGTTCGGCGGGATCGCTGATGTTGCGGCAGGCGGTCCAAGCGCCCCAGGGATCGGTCAAGGCGACGGGGATCCGCCCAGGCGTGTGGACGAGGTCCTGTACAGCCCGAGCGGCGGACCGGAGTTCGCTGCGCGCGTCCGAGGCGGCCGTCGCCTCCTGCCGCAGTGCGGCGATCTGGGCGGTGGCGTCCGTGGCCCACGTAGCGTCCAGCATCCCGTCGGTCCGGCACACCGGACATGAAGCCTCGTCGGGGTGGCGGTCGTTGTGTGCCACCGCCCGCTCGAGGAGTTCCGCACGCTGCAGAGCGTCTTCGGCGCCAGTACCGCGCAGGTCCTCGACGTCGGCGAGGGCCTTGCGCAGCCGGTCCACAGCCGCGCCGACCCGTGCCATGTCGGGTCCCTTTACGTCGGCCTCGGCGCGCAGCTCGGCGAGCAGGCCCTCGTCGGCGTTGGGCAGACCACTGACCAGTGCTTCAAGGGTCGCGAAGTCGGGAGCTCCCTTTGAGTCGATGGCCACGAGTGCCTCTACCGCGCGCTCGTCGTCCTGGAGCTCGTACAAGCCCTCCTTGAGGCTCGGCAGCTCCGCCTTCGCCACCTTCGCCGCGTCCTCGAGCGCCTTGGCCTCCTCGCGGAGCCGACTGTCGGCAGTGTTGAGCTGCCCCAGGCCGAGGATGGTGGCGATGGCGTCGTACATCTCGGACGGCTTGCCACTGATCATGCGGTCCAGGTCGACGTACGACAGGAAGGGCCGGTAGTCCGTCAGGGCCTGCCTCCAGTCCGCCTGGTCGAGGGCCACACGACCGTGCCCGGGCCGCTTGAGTTCAGCCTCGGAGTCATTGAAGTCCTCGCCGTTCCACGTCCGGGTGAGTGTGCTGCGACCGGTGTCACCCTCGATTGCGAGCTTCACCTCGATCTCCGGCTTGCTGGTGTCGTGGAGGTTGCGCCAGTTGCGGCTGCGCGTCGCGTCCTTTCCGTGCCACCGCAGGTTGGTGCCGGTGAAGGCCGTTTCGATGCTCTCAGCGATGCTGGACTTGCCGGAGCCGTTACGGCCGACGACGAGGTTCACGCCGGGCCGGGGGCTGAGCTTCAGCCAGGCACGGGGGCCGATGCCGCGGAACCGAGTGACGGCGACGGACTCGAGGTAGATCCGGCCGGCCTGGGCGGCCTGCGGGGTCTCGCCGTCGCCCAGAGCCTCCTTGAGGATCACCTTCACGGCCTCGGTGAGGTCTGCCCCTGCCAGGCGGGTCTGCACCAGCTCGGCCACGGGGACGGGCTGCTCGACCTGGGCCGGCTGGGTGGGGCGGGTGAGGTGGAGCGCGTTCTGTTCGGGCTGTTCCGTCACGGTCATGGGGTGTCTCCCGGGGTCCGGTGCTGATGCGGAGGAAGGGCGGGACACCGGCTGCGACCGTGGAGGGTGTGACTCCTGCGTCGCATCCGACACCGGGAACGATAGGGAGAACCAGGTGTTGTGCATCATGTAGAAGTTGATAACTAGGGTTATCAACTTCTGCTGCGAAAAGGGGAGTTGTTAATCCGCGCGCTCGCGCTCGATCCCGCAGGCCTGGTCGTTCCGGCGGCGGCTCCGTGCCCAGAGACGGTCTGGGTACAGAGGCCGGAACAGGCGGCGCTTGGACGCGTGCCTATCGCGCTGTTCCTGCCGCCCCTTTGTCAGTCGCCGAGCGTGAATTCGAGTCCGCCGGCGCGCAGTTCGGCCTCGGTCTGAGTGAGACCGCCGCGATGGGACACCTCGACGGTGTAGAACTTCGAGCCCGGGGTGATCTCATCGACCGTGAACGCAAAGGCGCAGCCCTCCTCAGTCTTCTCCCCGAGACCGAGGGAGCTGGTGGCGACCAGGGTTCCCGCCGCATCGGTGACGTTGACCTGGGTGCCGAGGTCGATGTCGGAGTAGCCGCCGGTGCCGGAGCAAGGCTCCCCGTCGTCGAGGCCCGCGCCGACATCGGTGAGCGTGATCGTGCCATCGGTATCGAACAGTTCCGGTGGCTTCGTTTCCTCGGCCGTGGCGGTTTTCGAAGGACTGCCACCCTTCGCCCCTACCGTGTCTCCGCCGATGAGAGACACGGTCAGCCAACACGCCGCCATCGCTGCGGCTCCTGCGCCGACGCCGAGGGCCAGGACGGTGCCCCGGTGCAGTCGCGCCCAGCGGGAAGGGCTCAAGGCTCCGGCAGGGGAACGGTCTTCCTCCGGCGTGAACGTGGGCACGGACGGGACCGGGGCTGGCGCCGGGGCGGTGTTCGGTACGACGGGTTCGGGACCCGGGGCCGGGGCGGGGCCGTGAGCAGGCGGTTCAGATTCGGACATCGCTGTGCTTCCTTTCAGGACTCGGAACAGGGCGGGGGCAGGCCGCCGTGAGCGCGACAGCCCTGCCCGCCCTGGTGAGGGGAGAACCGCAAGGGGTGGCGTCAGCCGACCCTCTCCCACTTCAGACAGCCCTTGGCCTCGAAGTACTCGCCCTTATTTACCGTTACGCGCGACTGGCCGGTGATGTTGTCGTTGGCGATGATCGCCCCCATTTCGCCGGAGGCGTTCTTGGTCCGGGCCCAGTAGCAGCCGAGGCCGAAATTGTCGTTTTCGGGTCCGGCCGTCTTGTAGGTGCCGGCCTGGATGTCTTCGCCGACCAAGTACTGGCCGTCGCCCTCGATGGTGTCGGGCGGTCCGGGCTTCTTGGTCGGCTTCGGCTTGGCGGTGACTGTCTCCTTGGCCGCCTTGGTGACAGTCACGGCTGGCTTTGGCGCAGCGGCACCGGCGGTCTTGGTGACGGCGGGTGCGGGCCGCGCGGAGTCCGTTGCACTGCTCGACTCTCCGTTCCCGCCGATTGCGGCACCGAAGATCAGCGCGACGAAGGCCGTCACACCGTGAGTGAGCCAGGCCTTTCGGCGGGACAACCTCTGGACCGGCGGTTGCGGCGGCACCGGGGGCGACATGGCGGCCCAGCTGGTGGCCGGGTCGGCCCCGTCGGGCTGGGCGGCGGGCGGAATCGAGGGAGTGCCAGTCATCTCAGGGACCTCCGGGTTGTTGCGTGGGCAGCCCAACGCGGGTCGTGTGTCAACGGAGGCCAAGGTGACGTTCGTGGATGCCAGGGTGAGTGAATGAAGGTGATAACCCTGGTTATCAAGCATCTTGGTCGCAGCACGGTCCGTCCGCAGTAAGGTTCTGCCACCTGCTTCGGCTCAGGGATCTCCTTCCGGAGACGACAGGACAAGGCCCGTACGGGAAGGGTGGTGGAGACGATGAGCGCTGCGCTCGAAGCGGGATCCCACATCCTGCCCGAGATGCCGGCATGGCGGATCACATACGCCGAAATCGCCGCCCTCGCGCACGTGCAGCGGCCCGTCCCCACTACCTGGAGCCGCAGGCACGCGGACTTCCCAGCGCCCGTCTCCCGCGAAGACGGACGCCAGCTGTTCGACGCCCGCGAAGTTGTCGATTGGCTGACGAAGACGGGCCGCGGCAACGCCGACCCTCGTCACCTGCGGGCCGAACTGGCGCTGCACACCCTGGTCGCCTGGCGCACCCCCGCCCTGCCCGCCCCCGTCCTCGTGGGGGCACTGACCGCTCTGATCTGCCTGCGTCGGCAGCTCGACGCTCCCCTCTTGGGCCGGAGCTGGGACGAGGTTCTCGCCCAAGCCGCCGACCTCGACCCCGAGGACACGTTTCTGTCGGCCGAACTGCGTGCCGTGCCGGACCCGGAGCACACCGGCCAGGCCCTGGCCGATCTCGTCGACGAGCTGACCGAGGCCGCCTACACCCCCGCCGAGGCTTTCGACTGGGTCCTGGAGGCCCGCCGCCGCCTCGGCTCCCACGACCTGGCCGCCGACGAGCCCACCCCAGCCGTGGTACGCGCCCTCGCGGCCCTGTCCGGCGTCGACACCCTCGACGAAGGCTCCGTCGTCGCCACCCTGCACGCACGCTCCGGCGACCTGCTCGCTGCCCTGCACGCCCGGGCCGCCGAGGACTCCGGCCACACCTACCTCGCCGCCGACCCCGACCCGGTGCAGGCCCGCCTGGTCCGCCGCCGGATGCTCGTCCGAGGAGTGAACGAGTTCGACCTCGGCGTCACCGAGGGGGAGGACCTGCCCGCCGACGACTGGGGATACCCCCATTTGCTGGTCTCTGTCCTCCCCTACGAACCGGGGGAGAATCGCAGCCCACAGGTCGTCCTGGGACAGGTACAGGCACTCACCGACTACCTCGACGAAGGCTCAACAGCCGTCGTCCTGGGCCCCGCCGACGTGCTCGTCCGCGCGTTCCCCCGGCACAGCGAGGCCGACCGCCTGCGCCGGTCCTTCCTCCGGAACGGTCTACTTAAGGCCGCAGTGAGCCTCCCCGACGGCGCGTTGCCCTACCGCCCCGGCTACCGCACCGCCCTCTGGGTACTGGCCCGCACCTCGGCGGAACACCGTACGGGCCTGGTCCTGCTCGCCGACTACTCCGCGCAGCCGCTCACCGACACGGTCCTTGACGTGCTCGCCGAGGACATCGCCATCTGGCGTGCCGCCCCCTGGCGCGGCGACCGCCGCCACGATCCCCGCCACGCGGTGATCGTCCCCGCGAAGGACCTCGACGACCGGCCAGGCGCCGCCTTCACCACCCAGCACCGCACGCCCATGGCCCGCCACACCCGGGGCGTCATCGAGCGTCCAGTCCGCATCAGCGCCCTGGAGCAGCGCCTGACGGAGCTGCACGAGCAGGCCCGGCAGCGCGCCGACCTGCGCTCGGCACTGAGTACTCAAGCCGTGCTGCGCCCCGACGACCAGCTGGTGCGGCGCACCACCGTCCGCCGGCTCCTCGACGATCGGCGCCTGCGCCGACGCCCCGGGCACCGTTTCGCCGACGAGCACTTTACGACAGACGGTCATTACACGGTGCTCACGCCCGACGAGGTCCTCGGCATCACACGCCCAGGCGGCCGCCGCATCGACCGCGGAGTGCTCCTCACCGGCTACGAACACGCCCTGTTCACCGAGCCGGGCGACATCGTCGTCACCACGAGCCCCCGCTTCGGCGCCTACGTCGACGAAGCGGGCCTGTCTCTGGTGTCAGCCCCGGCACGCATCCTCCGCGTCCACCCCGACGCCGACCCGCCGGTGCTGCCACGGGTGCTCGCGGCACTGCTGCGGGCGGCCGCAGCCGAGTACGCGCGCACCAGCGGCGCGGTGCGGGCCTCGCGAGGCATCGAGGACCTCCTCATCCCCGACCTGAGCAGGCGCGAGGCCGAGCGCTTCGACGCCGTGCTCGCGGAGATCGAGGCCCGCGCGCACCTGCTGCGGGAGCAGTCCGCCGCTCTCGACGACCTGGCCCGCCTCACCGCCGCCGGCATCGCCGACGGCACGCTCACGCTCCAGAACCTCCCCGGAACCGACGACTGAAGGAGACGGTCTGCCTCATGGCTACCGCTGCGAAGAAACCCACCGATCAGGCGGAGTTGTTCAGCGCCTCCACCGCCAAGGAGATCCAGGCGATCCTGTGGAAGGCCGCTGACAAGCTGCGCGGCTCCATCGACGCCGCGCAGTACAAGGAGTTCGTCCTTGGCCTGATCTTCCTGAAGTACGTCTCCGACGCCTTCGACGAGCGCCGCTCCGAGCTGGCCGCGGAACTTGCCGATGACGGCATCACCGAGGACCGGATGGACGACTTCCTGGAGGACCGGGACGAATACACCGGTGCCCACGTCTTCTGGGTGCCAGAGACCGCCCGTTGGACTTGGATTGCCACCCACGCCAAGAGCCAGGGCGTCGGCAAACTTCTGGACGACGCGATGGACGCGGTCATGCGCGAGAACGCCTCGCTCACGGGTGTTCTGCCGAAGATCTTCAACCGTGACAACGTCGATCAGAAGCGTCTCGGTGAACTCGTCGACCTCATCAGCGACGCCCGCTTCGGCGGCAGCGCCGACAAGCCCGCACAGGACGTGTTGGGCGAGGTGTACGAGTACTTCCTCGGCAACTTCGCGCGGGCCGAGGGCAAGCGGGGCGGTGAGTTCTACACCCCGCAGTCCGTCGTCCGGCTGATCGTGGAGATCCTGGAGCCGTACGAAGGACGGGTCTACGACCCAGCGTGCGGCTCGGGCGGCATGTTCGTCCAGGCGGCCAAGTTCATCGAGGCCCATGCCGGGCGTGCCCACAAGGCCGACATCTCGGTCTTTGGCCAGGAACTCAACGAGCGCACCTGGCGCCTGGGCAAGATGAACCTCGCCATCCACGGCATCGACGGCAACCTCGCCCCCCGCTGGGGCGACACCTTCGCCGACGACAAGCACCCTGACCTTAAGGCCGACTTCGTCATGGCCAACCCCCCGTTCAACATCAAGGACTGGGCGAGGGACGAAGGCGACCCGAGGTGGAGGTACGGGGTACCGCCGAAGGGCAACGCCAACTACGCGTGGCTCCAGCACATGATCTCCAAGCTGGGCGAACGGGGCACCGCCGGCATCGTCCTGGCCAACGGCTCCATGGGCTCCCAGCAGAGCGGTGAGGGCGAGATCCGCCAAGCGCTGGTCGAGGCCGACCTGGTGGCCTGCATGGTCGCCATGCCCTCCCAGCTGTTCCGCACGACGCAGATCCCGGCCTGCCTGTGGTTCCTGGCCAAGGACAAGTCCCCGCAGGGCGCGAAGCGCCTGGACGACCGGCGCGGCGAGATCCTGTTCATCGACGCCCGGAACATGGGCGAGATGGTGGACCGGACCGAGCGTGTGCTGACGGAGGTCGACCTCGCGAAGATTGCTGGCGTCTACCACGCGTGGCGGGGAACGGCGTCGGCCCGTGAGGCAGGGCTTACATACGCGGATGAGGCTGGGTTCTGCTTCTCGGCCGACCTCGCGATGGTCCGGGAGCATGGGTACGTGCTGACGCCTGGGCGGTACGTGGGTGCTGTTGAGGCGGAGGAAGAGGGGGCGGAGGCGGTGGCGGAGCGGATCGCTGCGCTGACGGAGGAGTTGTACGGGCTGTTCGACAGGTCGGCGGAGCTGGAGAAGACGGTCCGGGTGCAGTTGGGGAGGGTCGATGTCTGAGTGGAACAGGGTCCCGCTCGAATCCTTGTTGAAGAGTGGGGTCTCGTACGGAATTGTGCAGCCGGGATCGGCTGAGGCGACCGGCGTGCCGATCGTACGTGTCAAGGATGTGCGTAATGGAAGAATCGATACAAGTGATCCCCTGCGCGTGTCTCCTAACGTCGAGGTTAAACATTCGAGAACCCGCCTACAAGGCGGTGAGGTCCTTTTGACCCTGGTTGGGTCTACGGGGCAGGTGGCAATCGCTTCAGATCGGCTTGCCGGGTGGAACGTAGCTAGGGCAATCGGAGTACTGCGGCCAGTCTCGGACATTTCTCCTAGGTGGCTGCAGTATTTTATCGAATCCGAGGATGCTCAGAAGTACATCAGGGAACACCTGAACACGACAGTGCAGGCCACGCTCAACCTCAAAGATGTACGTGTACTCCCGGTACCTCTTCCATCGAGTCAAGAACGTGAAGGGATTATCTCCGTAATTGGGTCACTGGATGACAAGATTGCCGTCAATGAGCGCATCACGGCCATGGCGGACACGCTAGCAAACGCCCTCTTCCGTCGCGCCACGTTGGAATACCCTGCTGGATTCACAGAGCGCCCCCTATCGGGCACTGCCGAATTCGTCAACGGTCGTGCGTTCACCAAGGGTGCCACCGGTACTGGCCGCATGGTGGTGCGGATTGCAGAGATTAATGGGGGTCCAGGCGCTTCTACCGTGTACAACGACATCGATGTGCCTGAGCAGCACGTGGCCAAGCCGGGCGATGTGCTGTTTGCTTGGTCGGGTTCGCTGACCGTGGCACGCTGGTTCCGTCCCGAGGCAGTCATTAACCAGCACATCTTCAAATGCGTCCCCAAGCACGGGTATCCGCAGTGGCTGATCAATCACCTAGTCCATAGGAAGATTGATGAGTTCCGGGCTATTGCTGCCGACAAGGCGACGACCATGGGCCATATCCAGCGCAAGCACTTGGATGAAGCGGTACCTGTTCCGGACCGCGATGTTCTGCAGATGCTGCACGCTGAGATTGGCCCTCTCTGGGACCGCGCCCTGCTCGCGGAGCAGGAAAACCTGACCCTAGCCAACCTCCGTGCCACCCTTCTCCCCCAGCTCATGTCCGGCCGCCTTCGCGTCAAAGACGCCGAGAAGATTGTCGAGGATCACACATGACGCACGATGGCGAGAGCGGAAGCAGAAGAAACCAGAACCACCGCCCCCTGGAAGCCGACTGGGAAATCCTTGCCCTCGATGAACTCGCCGAGCTGGCCTGGGTGCCGGCCTCCGGGAACGAGTTCGCGCCCGGCTCCGGGCACCGTAAGTCCTGGGACGACCTGATCCTTTATCCCGACCTCCGGGAGGCGATCGAGCGGCTCAACCCTGAGCTGCCCCCGGACGCCGTGCGCGACGCCGTCACCGCCGCAGCGACCCCGGAGTCGCAGGACACGTACGAGGAGAACCGCACCGCCCACGGTTACCTGACGACCGGCATCCGCTCCGTCGTCTACATGGACGCCTTCGGTGCCGAGCACAGCCCGACCGTCCGCCTCGTAGACCTGACGGACCCGGACGGGAACACGTACCGCGCGCTGAACCAGGTCACCGTCGTCGACGGCGAGAAGCGGCGCCGCTTTGACATCGTTCTGTACGTCAACGGACTCCCGCTCGCCGTGCTGGAGTTGAAGCGCGCCGGAGACGAGAGCGCCAGGCTCCAGGACGCACACTCCCAGGTCTCCCGGTACGTGAAGGAGTTCCCGACCGCCTTCCGCTACAACGCGGTGGTGCTGCTCTCCGACGGCATCACGGCGAAGTACGGCACGCCCTTCACCCCGTACGAGCACTTCGCGCCGTGGAATACGGACGAGTTCGGGGCTCGCGTCGACCCGTTCACCGCGGACGGGGACGGGGTGGCCGACTCGGGTCAGAACCTGGCGCTGCACGGGCTGTTCACCCAGCTCCGTTTCCTCTCCCTGTGCCGGTCCTTCATCAACTTCGTCCCGTCCAAGCGGATGAAGCGCATCGCGAAGCCGCATCAGTACTTCGCGGTGACCCGGGCCGGGGAGAAGGTGCGCGAAGCGGCAGCCGGTGATGGGAAGGCCGGTGTCGTCTGGCACACGCAGGGCTCGGGCAAGTCCGAGGAGATGGTGCTCACCACGGCGATGGTGATGAGCGACCCGGCCCTGCTGAACCCGACCGTCGTAGTCATCACCGACCGCAACGACCTCGACGACCAGCTGTACTCCACCTTCCTGGAGAGTGAGATCCTCCCGGGTACGCCCCTCCAGGTCGCGACCCGGGCCAAGCTGCGGGAGGAGCTCGCGGCCAAGCGGACCGGCGGCATCCTCTTCACCACCCTGCAGAAGTTCGGTAAGACCAAGGAAGAGAAGGAGTCGGGGGCCGACCACCCGCTGCTCTCCGACCGGCGCAACATCGTGGTCGTCGTCGACGAGGCCCACCGCAGCCACTACGACAACCTCGACGGCTACGCCCGCCACCTCCGCGACGCCCTCCCGCACGCCACGCTCCTCGCCTTCACCGGTACGCCGATCTCTGAGGCCGACCGCAACACCCGCCAGGTCTTCGGCGGTTACATCGACATCTACGACCTCAAGAGGGCCGCCGACGACGGCGCGACAGTCAAGGTCTTCCACGAGGGCCGGGTCATCAAGCTCGTCCTCGGCAAAGACGTCGACCCGACGAAGATCGACGAGGAGGCCGACCGCATCACCGACGGCCTCGACGACACCGAACGCCGTCGGGTCGAGACTGCCGTCGCCACGATGAATGCCATGTACGGCTTGCCAGCGCGTGTCAGAGATCTCACCGAGGACCTGGTGGCGCACTGGGAGGAGCGGCGCGAGCGCATGCGGCCGTTCGTCGGCGTCTCCGAAAAGGGCGGGGCAGCCAGCAAGGCGATGGTCGTCTGCGCGACCCGTGAGATCTGCGTCAAGGTTTACGACGCCCTGCGCGAGCTGCGGCCGGACTGGCACAGCGACGAGCCCGCCAAGGGCGCGATGAAGATCGTCTTCTCCTCGAACTCCCGCAAGGACGAGGACCACCTGCTCGTCCACGCGCTGTCCGACGGCCAGCGCAAGGCGGTCATTAACCGGGCCAAGGACCCCGACGACGAGCTGGAGCTGCTCATCGTCAACAACATGCTGCTGACCGGCTTCGACGCCCCGCCGGTCCACACCATGTACCTGGACCGCCCGCTCAAGGGCGCCAACCTGATGCAGGCCCTCGCCCGGGTCAACCGCCGCTTCCGCGGCAAGGAGGACGGTCTGCTCGTCGGCTACGCGCCGCTGACGGAGAACCTGCAGAAGGCGATCGCCGAGTACACGGACGCCGACCAGGAGGACCGCACTCTCGGCCAGGACCTGGACCGCGCGCTGGACGAGCTGCGCAACGAGTACGACATCCTCAGCGACATCCTGCGTGGTTTCAACTGGCGTGCGCGCCTTGAACAGCCGACTGCGAAGGCGTTCGTCAACGCCGCCGGCGGGGCCGCCGAGTACCTCCGGAACCCGCGTACTCCCGGCAACGACCCGGAGAAGCTCGACGACCCCCGCCAGACCGTCGGCCGGCGCTTCCGCGAGCACTCCCACCGCCTGGAGCGCTTCTACGCGCTGTCCGCCAGTGCCACGAACATCGGCGAGCGTTTCCCGGACCACCCGGCCTGGCGCCGGGACATCCAATTTTTCGTCGAAGTCCGCGCCTACATGGCCAAGCTCGACGCGGCGGAGCGCGAGGCGCGCGGCCTACCCGTCGCCCGCGATGTCGAGCTGTACCTCGCCCAGCTGACCTCGTCCGTGGTCGAGACCGGCGGGATATCGGACCTGTTCGCCGAGGCGGGCCTGGAGATGGCCGACCTGACGCACCTCAACGACGCGCTCGTCGCCAAGCTCCAGGGCAGCGACACCCCTCACCTCGCGGCGGAGGCGCTGCGTCGGCTCATCGAGCAGAAGATGCGCGAGGTCACGCGTCACAACATCGTCCGCCGCACGGCCTTCTCTGACCGTCTGCAGGACCTGATGATCCGGTACACGCGGCAGCAGTACACGAGTGCCGAACTCATCGCCAAGCTGGTTGAGATGGCCAAGGAGGTGGTCGAAGACGCTCGGCGCGGCGAGAAGTTCGATCCGCCGCTGAACTGGCGCGAGCTCGCCTTCTACGACGCCGTGGCCGAGCACGGCACGGCTCAGGAACTCATGGGCGATGAAATCCTGGCAGGCATCGCCCGCGATCTCGTCGCGGAGGTCCAGAAGAAGCTCAAGCCCGACTGGATCGCCCGTGAACCGGTCCGCGCCGGTCTCCGCAGCGCCATCAAGCGCCTGCTGGCCCGCCACGGCTACCCGCCGGACAGGCGTGCGGCGGCTGTCGAGCTGGTCCTGAAGCAGATGGAGCACTTCGCCGACGAATGGTCCACAACCGGCGTCCCGGAGAGCTGACGTCAACTCGGAGGCTTCGTGGTCACGCTTCACGGACCTCTACCTGGAGTGGCTCACACGTTGACGAGGGATACAAGAATTACAACCTTCCCATTCCGGTAAATGACACGTTATTGGACGATGGCAGCCCCTTCGAGTGGTCGAAGGGGCTGCCATCCGCACGACTGGCAGTCGTCCTCTGACAGACCGGAGGTCCGATGGCGCATAGGTGACCTTGACCAAGCACATTGAGGCTGGTCCGCTTGGTCAGTTGGATTTCTTTCTGGGGGTTGCCTACGTGCTCAGGTCCGCTCTGCCTGCGCTGCCCCGGTCCGATGGCCGGGGAGTGGGGCTTATTGGGTATGGCGCAGCCGACCTGGTGACGCGCTCGTGAGAGCACGGCGCGGCGCGATGGTCGCCGTCATCGCCGGCGGAGGCGCGATCACCACCATGCTCGTGGGTTTGGTGACGAACGCCGTTTCTGCACAGTCGCATTGGCCTTCATGGCTGGGCTGGTTACAGACGCATCCCTGGCTGTCGTTCGTCATCCTTGGGGTGGTCACGGCCGGGCTGACAGCGTTACTTACTGCGCTGGACGATCACCGGGCGCCGGGGCACAGCCCCGAGCCGACAGCGCGCCCGGATGACGGCTCAGGTCCGCCCGGGGCTGCCCTGGTGCTGCGGTCGCTGCCGCGAGACACCACGGCGTTTACCGATCGGTCGGCCGAGCTGGAGTCGCTGGTGCGCTCCGTGCGTGCTGCGCAGGAGACCGGTGAAGCCCTACTGGTTCACGTCATCGACGGGATGCCCGGAGTGGGGAAGACGACGTTCGCGGTGCACGCCGGACATGTGCTCTCCGAGCGGTTCCCCGACGGGCAGCTCTTCGTCAACCTGAACGGATACACGACAGGGCGTAGCCCGGTGCAGGCGACCGAGGCTCTCGCGTCACTTCTGGCGGCCACCGGTGTGCCGGCGCAGCAGATACCTGTTGGCGAGGACGTCGGTGCGATCACGCAGGCGCGGGCCGCCATGTGGCGGAGCAGGCTCGCGGGCAAGAAGGCACTGCTCATCCTCGACAACGCCGCAAGCTACCCGCAGCTGGAGCCGTTGCTTCCCGGCGGGAGTGACTGTCTCGTGCTGGTGACCAGCCGGAAGCGGCTGGCTGTTCATGAGGAAGTGGTGCTGCCAGTCGAAGCTCTGCCGCCGGATCACGCGTTGGACCTGTTCATACGGCTCAGCGGGCGGGCAGCGGACTCACTCGACCGGGACGTACTTGATGACCTGGTGCGGCTGTGCGGCTATCTCCCGTTAGGGGTGTCACTGCTCGCCGCCCGACTGCGACACCATCCATCATGGAGCGTCGAGGATCTGCACGAGCGGTTGGTGGCGGCCCAGGACAGGCTTGGAGAACTTCGCGCCGGGGAGCGCGCGGTCGCGGCGACGTTCGATCTGTCCTATCGGGACCTTTCACCAGAAGGCCAGCACTTCTTTCAGTGCCTGGGTTTCTACCCGGGTACGGAACTGGATGCCTACGTCGGGGCTGCCCTCGGCTCGGTTTCGGTGGCGGTAGCCCGTCAGCTGCTCGATGGGCTCTACGACGCCCACCTGATCGACGAACACCAGGGGAGCCGTCACAGGCTTCACGATCTCCTACGCGACTATGCGCGCGGTCTCGCTGACGAAGGAGACAGCATGGACCACGTACAGGCTGTTCAACGTGTGGGCACCTACCACCTGGCAGCTCTGGCCGTCGCGAACGAGCACATCGTCCGCGGCGGCGCCATCGTGCCGCCTCCGCCGGATGGCGCGGAGGACGTTGAGACTCCGGGTATGGAGTCGCGTACAGCGGCCCTGGCCTGGCTGGAAAATGAGCGTCCCAATATCCTGGCCTGCATCCGGCAGGCCAACGAGCTCTCCCTGTACGACCTCGTGATCCGTCTGGCCGCGGCCATGGCGCCTTTCCTGCGGCAGGCGGGACCCTGGGACCAGGCCGTCGGACTCCACCGAACCGCCGCCGAGGCCGCCCGGCACACCGGCGACCAGCAGGCGCTGGCCGGCGCGCTTGCCGAACTCGGTGTCGTACGGCGCTTCATGGCCTCCTACCCCGAAGCGACCGAGGCCCTGAACGAGGCGGTGACGCAGTACGACGCGGTCGGGGACCGGCGCGGCAAGGCGGATGCCCTGAACCAGGTGGGCATCGTCTGGTACCTGACCGCGGACAACGACGCCTCGGCCCGCGCCCAGACTGAGGCGCTCGCTCTCTACCGCGACCTCGGGTACCGGCTCGGTCAGGCGAATGCGCTGGCTGACCTTGGCATGGTGCGGCGCCAGACCAGCAGGTTCGATGGGGCCGTCGAGGTCCAGTCCGAAGCATTGTCGATCTACCGTGAGCTCGGCGACCGGCAGGGGGAGGCCAACTCCCTGCGAGACCTGGGCATCGTCCACTGCCTCATGGGCGAGTACGGCCTGGCCATCCAGCGGCAGCGCGAGGCGTTCGACATCTACAAGGCGCTGGACGACCGAGTCCACCAGGCTTACGCCCTCAACGAGTTGGGTGTGGTGCAGCGGATCACCGGTAGTCTCGACGATGCTCGCGATGCCCACACCCAAGCGCTGGAGCACTACACCGAGCTCGGTGATCGCTTCGGCCGGGCGAACAGCATCCGACACCTCGGGGTGCTGGACCGTTTGTCGGGTGACATTCCGACTGCGATCCGTGTGCTCGAGGAGGTTCTGGGCACGTATCGCGATCTCGGCGGCCGTGGCGGCGAAGCCGCCTCGCTGAGCGAGCTGGGGGTCGCCCGCGGGATCGCCGGTCAGCAGGCCGGTGCCGTTGAGGCGTTCCGGCAGAGCCTGGAGATCCTGCGCGATCTCGGCGACCGCTGTGGCGAGGCGGAGGTGCTCAACCACTCGGGAGCACTGCTGCGGACGTCCGGTGACCCGACTGCCGGGCGCGCGCGTTTCGAACGGGCACTGGTTCTGGCTCAGGAGATCCGCTGTCCGCTGGAAGAGGCACGGGCGTTGGAAGGGATCGGCCGCTGCCGTTGGACGATCGACGGCCCGGCCCGAGCCGAGGAGATGCTGCGCGAAGCGCTCACCGTGTATAGACGGCTGGGCGTGCACGCTTCTGCCGACGACGTCGAGCAACTCTTGGTGTCGCAGACGGGATGAGCTGGAGCGAAATACGTGACCAGTTTCCGTATGCCGAGGTGAGTGGCGACGCTGCTACGTTGCGAGCCGATCTATAACCTCAACAGCTTCAGCTGCCCGTTGCTTCAACCGCCATCGCAGAGCGCCGGTCTCCCGGCACACCTATCACGAGGAGCGTTGAATGCCGCCCAGCACGACTGTTCCCTCCCTTTCGGCCTCCGGTCCGGATACCTCGGAGTCCACACCCCGTCACGAAGTTCTGGACCGTGTTGCCGCCCGCGTGCAGCGCCGCCTGGCGGCCGAGCGGGCCGCCTCGAACAGCATCGGGGACGGCGCCCACGCCGCTTCGCTGATCTGGCCGTGGCCGCTGTAGCCGCTGCTACTTGATGACACCGACGCCTCCTCATACGCCGTTCCATACCTTCATCCTCAAGGTCGCAAATCGATGCAACATTGATTGTGACTATTGCTATGTCTTCAACTCCAAAGACCGGGCGTGGCGGAGCCTGCCGGCGCGGATGAGCGTGGAGGTGGCTCGGGCGGCGGTTCGGAGGATCACCGACCATGTGACGACGTACGGGCTGCGGACCGTCCACGTCGTGCTGCATGGTGGCGAGCCGCTACTCGCCGGGCCCCGGCACCTGGGGGAGCTTCTCGACGTGCTCAAGGACGGCGTCCCGTCCGACGTCGAGGTCCGCTTGGAGTTGCAGACCAACGGGACGCTCGTGTCGGAGACGTGGCTCGACCTCTTCGAGCAGTACGGGGTGACGGTGGGCGTCAGCCTCGACGGACCGCCCGCCGCCAACGACCGGCACCGCCTCACGCACGCCTCCCGATCGAGCGCGGCCTCGGCGGTACGGGGCATCCAGATGCTGAGGTCCCGGCCTGGGCTGTTCGCGGGGCTGCTCGCTGTTGTGGACCTGGCGAACGATCCCGTGGAGGTGCACGACTACCTCGCGTCGTTCGAGCCTCCGGTGATCGATTTCGGGCTGCCCCACGGAACCCACGATGCGCCGCCGGATCGGAATGATCCCGCTGTCCCGGAGTACGGGGTGTGGATGAGCCGCGTCTACGATGCCTGGCTTGCCCGGCCCGAGTACCGGCACAGCGTGCGCATGCTGGAGGACATCGTGGCGCTAAGCTCCGGCGCGCGCGGTGCGGTGGAGACCCTCGGGCTCGCGCCGCCAGCCAGCGTCGTGATCGAGTCCGACGGTTCCGTCGAGGGCGTGGACACCCTGCGCTCGGTGGAGGAGGGCGAGTCCTGGCTCGGGCTCGACGTCTTCAGTGACTCCTTCGACGCGGCCGTCCACCACCCCAAGCTGATGCATCGCCAGGAGAGCGGGACGGCCGCCCTCTCCGAGGAGTGCCAACGCTGTCCGCTGGTGGCCGTATGCGGCGGCGGCTACCTGCCGCACCGCTTCAGCGCGGCACGTGGATACAAGAATCCGTCCGTCTACTGCGCGGACCTGGCGTATCTCATACGGCATGTCCAGGGTTCTCTACAACGGCACGGCTGGGCGCTCGGGGCTTCTGCCGCCGGGTCCTCGTAGCCACTATGCACGACAGCGCAAACGACAGGAGTTGCACGCCGATGACCGTGACGATCCGGCCCGCCGAGAAGAGCGACGTCCGAGGACTGGCCGAACTGATCGAGGAGATTGAGCGGTTCTACAGCACGGCCGACGCCGATATCCAGCCTTTCGACGAGCGCCAGGACCAGGTCGAGGAGGCCCTGTTCGGTTCACCGCCCCTCGCTTCCGCCCTGTTGGTCGAGGACGAGGCAGGGGACATCGTCGGACTCGCCGCGTATTCGTTTCTGTGGCCGTCGGCGGGGTCGACCCACTCCCTCTTCCTCAAGGAGCTGTACGTCCGTGATGTGCTCCGTCGGCAGAGAGTCGGCGAACGCCTCATGAACGAGTTGCGTGCCATCGCTGCGGCCCGCTCCGGGTGCAGCCGCGTCGAGTGGATGACCGACCGCGACAACCCGGGCGCCCGAGCCTTCTACAAGTCGCTCGGGTTCGCGGAGTTCGACGGGAAGATTGTCTACAGGGTCGAAGTCGACGAGGCATGAGAAGGCATGGGAACGAGCGGGGTTGTGAAGGAAGAACGCTGCGAACGGTGTGAGTGCATCATTGGTCTGGGGTGCGGCTGCCCACCTGACGGGTCCGTGCCGAAGTCGCGTTCCGCGTCCCAGCCACGACAGGAATAGTTTCCCTGCGGACACGACCCCCGCTACGTCCTGTCGGCACACCCAGACAAGAAGAACGGCCCTATCGCCCCGTGAGGACCGCCCGGTCTGATCGGTCAGGTGGGATTCCAGTGACCGCATCCTTCGGAGCAGAAGCGCTCGCGGCGCCGTTCATCGACGGCCGCCAGTACCACGATCAGCAGCCGAAACGCCTTGTGGCGCTCGTCGCGAGGCTGGCGATCATCCCCAGCTGCTGGTCGATCCGGCCGCGTGTGATCAGCGCCGCAGGCGTGATCACGCTGTGCATCCAGGGCAACAGGCGTGCCTCTTGCCGGCTGCAATTCACGGACTTGGGAAAGCGAAAGGTGTTGGCGTATGACTGTAGCCCTCAAGGGTCACGAGGTCTTATGAGGCCTAGGTGTGTCTGCACATCCCGGTTCTCCCACAGCCATCGGGCGCAGACGGCGTTGAACCCACCTACGCTGTTGTCCCGGGCTGTTGCCAGCAGCCTGTTCGCCTGTTTGATCAGCGGCCGCGCTTCGTGGAGCCAAGGGAAGGGGAACGGATTCGGACGGTGGAGGTATTTCGCCGCGAGTGTGATGGCGCGACCGCGTTCGAATTTCGTCACGATGGATTCGTTGCCGTGGGCGTCTTGCAGAACGCGGCAGGCGTCGAAGCAGTCGTAGGCATGTCGGGCGTGGTCTGCCGCTTCCACAGCAATGCTGGAACTGGGATCTGGGTCGGATCCCCACAGCGCCTGATGTTTGCTGATCAGCTCGTTGGCCCTGTCCAGATAGAGCTTTCCGAGGCCGTCCAGCAGCGGCACGCTGGTGAAGTCCGTCAGTAGTAGCTCTCCGAGAAGTTCAGAATTTCCCTGATCGAGGTCTTCGTCTTCCTCATCGTGCACATAGGCATCCGCTGTCACGAGGGCGCCCTCAGAGACTGCATAGTCGGCTGCGGATTTGTCGAACAGGTCGCGGAGTCGCTGTTGTTCCGGTGATTCGGCGGGGCCCTGGTATGTGATGTGTACCTGGTCGCTGACTCGGTGCGGGCCGGATTCCTGCCCGTGTCGCCGACGGTCCAGGAAGCACCCGACGGCCCCGGCGTAGTCGTCGCCAACGATGGTTTCAAAGGCGGAGTTGATGGGATCCCAGTTCACGGGTTGGCCGAGCCGGATGGCGGTCCGTTCGCGGAGGACGACAGCCAGGCCGACACGGCCGTCATGCCGGAGGATGGCGTTGAGGTGCGTCTGCGCCCGGATGAGTTGTGGATACCAGTTCTGCCGCTTATCGGGTGAGGTGTGTTCCACGTCGGCCAGTAGCGCCTCCGCGGCAGACAGCCGGGCGAAGCGCCGGATCTCGCCGTTGGGCGCGGTGTGAACCAGGTACTCGTAGAGGGTGATGGCCTCATCACAATTCCAGATGTAGCGGTGGAACGCTGCCTCGGCGGCGATCAGCCGCGCTTCGCCGGGCCACAGATCAGTGGCTTGGCTGAAGATCGTGAAGATCGGGGTGTTGTCGACCTGTGGTGCCCTAGTTGGGGGGCCCGAGCCGATCCCGTTCCTCTGGTCCTGTCTGGCCTGCTTGAAGTCGATAATTCCTGTCCAGCGCCGGTATTCGCGCTCCAGCCGCGTCTCCAGGGCGCACAGTTCGATTGAAGGGCCGTAGCGGTACCGGTGCGCATTGATCTTCGGCTGGCGTTCGCGGTAGAGCGGTTCGATACGTCGCCGTTGTTCGCCTGCCGACAGCCGCAGGAAGTCTTCGCCGGGCTGCTGGGCGGCGCCGCGCAAGCTACCTTGCTCACCCCAGTCGGATTCGAGGCAGTTGAGGTCGAGTAGGGCGTGGGCGTGAGACCGGGAGTCGCCCTTTGACAGCCAGCTACGGACCTCCTTGATGCAGGCGTGCCGTCGGGTTTCCGCCTCCGTGCTCGCCGTTCCGGTGCGTGGTGCGAACCGCCGTATGTCCAGGACCTGGCGGAGCCAGACTTGGTATGAGAAGGCGGAGGGGGCGAGCGCCACCGCAGCACGGGCGTATTCTTCTGCCTTCTCCAGGCGGGCGCGGGCCGGACCGATGCGCTGGTTCTCGCGGAGGGCGTGAGCGAGGAACCCGTACGCCTGGGCCAAAGAGCTCAGGACCTTGGCGGCGTTCTGGTCATCCGGGGAGAGGGCACTCTCCGGCGTGGAGGTGGGCTGGGGAGTCGCTTCCGGGAGATGCTCCAGCAGCTCTATGGCTTCTTTGGCGCCCGTCTGCTTCAGGGCCGGGTCGTCGCACCGGGCGTGGAGCTTCCGTAGGAAGCGTGCCGCAGAGACGCAGATGTTCAACGGCCAGGAGTGTCTGTTGCCCCAACAGTGTTCCAGTGTTCCCAGGACGAGGGAGCGGGTCTCCACCAGCTCCTCATCGGTGGAACTCTGTTGGAGAAGCAGAAGGGCCGACTCGAACAGTCGCATGGACCAGAGAGACAGTGGTACGCCCCGTTCGTGCGCGAACTTCAGGCCGGCGACGGCGTTGCCCACCACGTTGACCAGCTCCTGGCGGCTCTCCGTCGAGTCGAGCAGGGTACGGCTTCGTACACGTGCGATACGGCTGTGGAGTTGGAGCCGGGTGTGGACGCTGCGCGCCATGTTGTCCCGCGGGAGGGCGCCGGCCACCAACTCATCCGCCTTCTGGACGAGATCTCGGGCATCGTCGAGCCGGTCGGCGTCGATCAGAGTGTCGGCCGTGTTGAGCAGCCAGGACACGGCGAGCGTGATGCGGCTGGCTTGGCCGGGACCCGGTCGGCGTGCGCCGGCGAGAACTATGTCGAGCGCAGCGCGACGGACGTCGAGCAGTCGCACCCGCAGCCCGAGCCGCTTGCCGGTGAGCGCCAGCGAGGCATCGACGGAGCGCAGCAAGCTGTGAGGAACGTGATCAGGATCGCAGTCGCCGAGTGCTGCGGAGAACTCCTCTGCGGCAGCGACGAACCCTGCGCCGGTCTCCGCAGCCGCGCCTCCGGCGCGCGCAGCCAGGGTGACGGACGCCACGGTGTGGTAGAGGCGGTCAAGCGCGGCGAGTGGGTTGACGTCTTCCTCGCCGGCCGAGGCGTCGGCCAGGGGGCCGGTAGCGAAGGGGGCAATGGGAGGCTGCTCAAGAGCGTCCCGCGACGTTGGCAGGTAGGGAGCATCGCCAGCTGGCCCGAGTACGAGGGGGCGAAGGGTCTCGTGCAGTTTGGGGAGCCTGTTGCCGCCTTCGTCCTCGATCCAGCCGAGGGCCGAGCGGAGCTTGGCCTGGAATGCTGGGTCTGCGTTCTCGTCGTCTTCGAGTGCGCTCCCGGCTGTGAGCAGCAGCGGACGTGCTGCTTTGCAGAGGCGTCGGTCCAGTTCTAGGAGGTCCAGCTCAGCAGGGAAGAGACGGTCGAGGTACTCGGGGTTGAGAACGGGCGGAGTGTCATCGTTCATGCCCTCATCGCGGGTCAGCGCCGCAATGAGGAGGGAGCGCAGCGCCTGCTCGCTGGCCTGCCCCAGGACGACGTGTCCCGGTTCGGTGCGGGAAAGGACGCGTGCGTGTTCCAGGCGCGACAGGAGGAGGTGGGAAAAGCCGACGGAGGAGGACTCCAGGACGTGCTGGGGCAGGGGCATCTGGTCGGCAAGAGCCCAGACGGCGAGGGTGGCGAGCGGTTCGGGAGTGCCGCTGGTGCTGTCGGGCGCAAACGTGAGGCGGCAGTCTATTTCGTGCAGGGTCCTGGCCATGCTGGGTGCGGCTCCCTCCAGCAGAGCAGCGGCCAAGGACGCCGGGTCGGGTAGGGCGCCGTCGATGTCGTTGCGCCTGAGGTAGCTCGTGGTGCTTTGGCTGAGGACGCCTGGGAGCCGTAGGCGCCGGTCTTGAATACGGCTCATGACGTTGTCGCCGTCTACTGTCACGCCCTCTTGGGCCATGAGGGCAGTCAGGAGATCGGAAGCCTCTTCGTGCTGGAGTTCGTCGAGTTGAACGTCAACCTGCAGGTCGAGTTGGTCGTCGCCGCGGACGTCGCCGAGTTTCACGCGGGAGATGATGATGTCGGCCGTGTTCCGGAAGTAGGGGTGGGCGAGCAACTGATCCAGCTCACTGTGGATCTGGCTGGGGTCGTAGCCCAGCCGCGCGCAGTTGATGACCATGAGCAGAGTGCGTCCCTGGGCGTGCTCGCGTAGACGGTCAATGATCATTCCGGGGCGAGGGTCGCCATCGTCGACCTCGGTGTTCGGATTCACGTCTTGGAGGCGGACGTCGAGCGCGCAGGCCAAAGCTTCCAGGACGGGGGACTCGGCGCTGGCGTTGGTGACGGTGATCTCCAGCAGTAGCCAGGGTTTGCCTTCCGGCGCGGAGTCCTTCACCTGGCGTGTCGCCAACAGCTCGCGGACGAACGCCTGTTTTCCGGCGTAACGCGGTCCGTGCACCGGGAGGACGGCGCGATGACGGAAGCGGCGAAGGGCCGACTTCAGTTTGTCGGCGCGGCCGGTGAAGAGGGCGTCGGCGGAGGGCCAGTCACCGAAACCGTTGGGCAGGGCCTCGGAGGTAGCCGTAGCTGGAGACGTGGCGACTGGTCTGCCCAACGCCTCCGCCAGCTGCGGCTCCTGACCCACATCACGGAATGCCTCGGAGAAGCCCTCCGTGTCTGTGATGTCGGTGATGGCCGTGGCCAGCAACCGCCGCCGCTCTCGACCCTTGTGCGCGTCCGTGATCACCGCTACAAGGCGGCCGCTCTCGTCGCGGACCAAGGCACCGGACATGCCCTGCCACAACTCAGGCCTTTCGGGGCTGGTGGAATCGACATCGAATCTGACACTCCCGCCCCGCGCGCCGCCCGCGGACATCAACCGCCCGCTGGCATGCTCGGTCTCCCGATCACCTTCCGGGCGCACTTCCGATTCCGGAAACCCCACAACATCGCACGCCAGAGGGTGGTCACCGATATCCGCGAGTTCGCACGGGCATTCCGGCGCATGCCACCGTGGGTCAACCACTTCCAGCAGAGCGACATCGTGCCAGGGATCCGACCATCGCACCGTGCAGTCGCGCCAATCCTCGGTTCCCTGGGCGGTCCCCAGCCGTGTTTGGAGTGCCCCGCCCAGTTCTCCAAGTTCTCGGAGTTTTTCGTACACTTGTACGACGTGCCAGGCTGTGAGCACGCCCCGATCGCCTACCACCCATCCGGAGCCCGAGGAGCCGACGCTTGCGGCTTCAGGTGAGGCCCACACCTCCACTAGTCGCTCGGGGACCCGAACCATCCCGCTCACCTCTCCGGCAACTGCTGCACGCGACCCGCTATGGCCTGCTGTCAGGCCGCCTGGTCCCACCAGCGCCCAACTTCAACTTCTCGTCATCCAGGCCGGTCGGCTGTGCGTCGCTCTGACGCGCATCTGGCCGGCCTTCCACCTCGGCTGAAACCTTCAGGGGCTGCCCGTCTTGTCCGACCGGCTGCAATGAGACCTTCACGCGGTTTGTCTCCGTTCGCTGATGCTCCGCCTTCCCTCCAAGCGAAACGACATGGAATCGCACCCCCGCATCGCCACCAGCCACTCTCCGCGCTTCTACCAGGAACTCCAGCTCCACCCCTGCCATGCCGAAGCGCACCGCCTGGCCCTCACCTTCCGCCAGTGCCTCCGCTAGCTCCCTTCGCACCTGGGCGATCGCCGCCGCCAGCGTTGGGCCATCGAAGTCGTCGGCCACGAAAACCACCACCCGATGAGGTCAATCCCCCTAATAAAACCGTACAAACTGTGAGCAACTCGTGCACTTCTTGACCGGCCAGGGGTTCCGGGGACGGCCAGGTAGTTGAGGAATCACCTGCCTGATCAGGTCGTGGGGACGCGCATCGGTATGGTGCCGTTGGCGAGAACTCCGTCCGTGCAGGTCTCGCCATTGGCTTCGCCGGGAGGGCTATGACCCGTCTGTTCAGCCTGGACGCGCTCGTGGCGGGGGATCGTCTTCGCCGGAGGGACCCGTAACTCCCTGGCACTCGCCGCGGTTGGCGCAGACCTGATCGAGATCCTCGGAATGGTCTCCTACGTCCGGCTGGTGCCCCGCTTGACGCCCGCCGACCAACGCGGCAGGGACGTTCCCGTCACCCCCTTACAGCAGCCCATGCCGAGAAGAGGGCGAGGAGTCGGCACGGTTCACTCGGTCGCCGCCTTTCTCACCGCCGACGCCCGGGGCCCGCCCGAAAGGAGCGCCACCCCAACGTCTCGAAGTCGTCGTCCCGTACCAGACCGACGTCGGTGAAACTGCGGGCGGCGGCCAGCATCGCCGCGCCCGGTCCTCCGGGGGCGCTGTCGGCGGCGCTCAGGACGGCACGGGTCTGGGCGCCGACGTCACTGGCGCCACCGCTTAGCCAGCCCTGAAAATTGGCGGCGATCGCGTCAAGGGCCCCGGCGTGCGCAGATCCGCTCCGCTGGCCGCGACCTTGGCGATGCAGACCTGCATCTGGGTGTCGTCGGAGTACTCGCCAGGCTCGTATGGTCCCAGGCCACCACCGATCATGCGCGGCTGCTGGTCGTCGCGGAGCGTCGCCTTGAACTCGTAGGGCACGCCCAACGCGTCGCCCGCAGCCGCGCCGAGCAGTACACCGGCGGCCCGGTCGGCGGCCAGCGTGTCCAGTGCGGGGCTGCCGGGAATGAGCCATGGGAACTCCTCAGGGTGCGGCGGCGTGCGGTAAGGCCGGGGCGGGCGGTGGCGTAGAGACAGAAGTCCCGGGCGGAATCGACCGGGACGATGCAAGCACAGAGCGCCGAAAGAGGCTTGCCCCTCCGCATGTTGACGCTCGGCCAGCTTGGCACGACATCTCGATTATCGTCAATGAGACGATAGTGGGATGTCGGGATGAGGGTCGAGATCCACACGATTTGGGGCCGATCGAGGTTGGGTGGACGGGTAGTGGCAGCTGCCGGTTGTTCAGTCGTGGCTACGGTGAGAGGCGGTGGTAGGGCGAGTCCACTCGGGTTCTGCCGCCATTGCGGATGAGGGCGTGCGGGAGGGAGCTGAAGCAGGCAGATGGGCCAACTGTCTTCGAACAAGTACGGGGCCGTATGCGCGGCTGATCATTGCTCGGTGTACGTGGAGCCCGGTGTGGGTGTCCGTGTCCGGCGCGAGGATCGATGGCAGGTGTATTGCTCGGCCGACGCCCCGGATCCGGATGGCCGGTATCCGGTCACTCGCAGCGCCGCACCCCGGGCCGCGGACGAGCCTGTCGGTGGCGCGCCTCGGTTTGGGACCAACCGGTTCGCCGGAGCCTGCATGGACTGCTCGGTCGAGGTCGCAGCGGGCGCCGGGGTGCTCGTCACCTGGGATGACGGCAGGCGGAGAGTTCAGTGCCCCGTGTGCCAAGAAGTCGCGTTCCGGCATGAGCGCTGGGATGAAAATGACCAGTTCGGGGTCGGTTCATGGTTTCCGAGCGAGTCTCCGGCGGGCTGTGGCGCGACGATCTCCGTACGCATTCTGACGTTGAACCGGCCCTGCTGGAAATGTGGTGAGGTCAGCACCTGTGTTGTCGGCCTGCGCCCCTTTCGACCCGCCCTCACCGACCCGGGGCCGAGGTCGGTGGATGGAATTTCGCTGGTGTGGGTGAGGGAACTGCTGGAGCAAGCCGGAGTCGACTGGCTGGCGAGTTCGATCAAGCCGCGCTGGAGCGCCACGATGCGTCAGAGATATCTGAGCAATGGCTGCCAGCATTGCGACGCCCTTCAGGGGGACTTTCCGCTGGAAGGGGAGGTGTCCGAGCTTGTTCGGGAGAGCGGCGTGGAAGCTCTGGACACCGTGTTGGTGGCCGACGTCCCTGCACTGGTGTGGCAGCGCACGGTCCACGGTGAGCGTGGCGAGGGCAGCGGGCTCCTTGCGTGAGCTTCCCCATCGCGCTGCTGACCAGGGATGCGGGAAAACCGGGGGTATAGCGTGGGAAACGATCTTCAGGGGCCCCTCATCTCGCCCGATCAGCGAGTTCCGTCGGTGCCCCACCATCCGAATAAGGCGGCACCAGTCATGGTGCCGCCTGATTCGTTTTCCCCTAATTTTCCCCGGTCGTTGCCGCGTTGTGATGCTTGTCTCCGTGGGCGGTTGTGGATCCGGGGGCTGACTCCTCGTCGGAACGGCCCGACTGCTGGGTGTGAGGAACCTCTCACGGAGTGGTGATGGGGGGCGGACCGTGTGAGTCCGGTTCGCACAACCGCGGAGTTGTCCACAGGGTCTGACGCGTTTCGGTCACCGGTTGTACGGTCTGCGCAGTTGATGTTCGTGCGAGTGCGCGGGTGAGTACGGGTTCGGGGGAGGCGGTCGCGGTGACCGATGCTGGTGCGGAAGCGGCTCGGACGGCGGGAGGGGCGCCCAGGCTGCCCCGGGTGACGGGCTTCGCGGCGTGGCCGCCGCAGGGGTCGCCGAAGGAGGAGGGCAAGGCGCTGCGGGCGAGCGTGCCGCGCACCTCGCACAGCCTCCTCGACGTGGACGGCTCCCGCCCCGACGCGGTGAGCGCGGTCGAGGAGTCCAACCAGGGCCGCATCACAGGACTCACGCCGATACGGGTGGGCAGGATGGCCGCGACGCCGTTCGCCTTCCTGCGCGGCTCGGCCGGCCTGATGGCCTACGACCTGGCGCGCACCCCCGTGACCCGGATCGGCACGCAGATCTGCGGCGACGCCCACGCGGCCAACTTCGGCCTGTACGGCGACGCCCGCGGCGGACTGGTCATCGACCTGAACGACTTCGACGAGACCGTGCAGGGCCCCTGGGAGTGGGACCTCAAGCGCCTCGCCGCCTCCCTGGTGCTGGCCGGCCGCGAGGCGGGCGCCGACGAGGACACCTGCCGCGCGGCCGCGCACGACACCGTGGGCGCCTACCGGCGCACCATGCGCCTGCTCGCCAAGCTGCCGGTCCTCGACGCCTGGAACGCCATCGCGGACGAGGAGCTCGTCTCGCACACCGACGCCCATGACCTGCTCGGCACGCTGGAGCGGGTCTCGGAGAAGGCACGGGCCAACACCAGCGGCCGGTTCGCGGCGAAGTCGACCGAGGTGGTCGAGGGCGGCGGACGCCGGTTCGTCGACGCCTCGCCGGTGCTGCGACGGGTCGAGGACGCGGAGGCGGCGGCCGTGGCCGCGTCCCTGGAGTCGTACGTGGCCACTCTCTCCGAGGACCGACTGCCGCTGCTGGCCCGGCACGCCGTGCACGACGTGGCGTTCCGCGTGGTCGGCACGGGCAGCGTCGGCACCCGCTCGTACGTCGTCCTGTTGCTGGACCACCGCGGCGAACCGCTGGTCCTGCAGGTCAAGGAGGCCCGTCCCTCGGCGCTGGTCCCGCATCTGGCGACGGCCGGCTTCGAGGCACCGCCCGTCGACCACGAGGGCCGCCGGGTGGTCCTGGGACAGAAGCGCATGCAGGTGGTCAGCGACATCCTGCTCGGCTGGACGACGGTCGAGGGCCGCCCCTTCCAGGTCCGTCAGTTCCGCAACCGCAAGGGCAGCGTCGACCCCGCCGCCCTCTCCGCCGACCAGGTCGACGACTACGGCCGCATGACCGGCGCTCTGCTGGCCCGCGCCCACTCCCACAGCGCCGACCCGCGCCTGATCGCCGGCTACTGCGGCAAGAACGAGGAACTGGACGAGGCCATAGCGGCGTTCGCGGTCGCCTACGCCGACCGCACGGAGGCGGACCACGAGGAACTGGTGGCCGCGGTGCGGTCGGGGCGGATCCCGGCCGAGATGGGGGTCTGAGTGGACGCGGGGTGCGGCGCCCGGAGCACCGGGCGCCGGGCGGGATGCGCGAAGCGGAGGGGCTCGATCCCGTCGTGGCCTAGGCTGGTCGGGTGACGACTCCGGAAGCTGAGCAGTCCCAGGCGCCCCGGCCCGAGGAGCGGCTGGAGCGGGCCGTGCGGGCCGCCGAGCAGGCGTTGATCGAGTTCGAGATCGCCGTGGAGACCTTCCGCGTCGAGGTCGAGAACTTCTCCCGGCTGCACGATCAGAAGCTCGGCCCGATGTATGCCCGGCTGGACGAGCTGGAAGCGCTGATCGCCGAGGCCAAGGCCACCCGCACCGGCGACGCGGAGGACCTGCGCCTCGCGCAGGAGGCGCGCGCCCGGGTCATGCCGATCCCCGGCGTCGAGGAGCTGCTGAACGGCTGGATGGACGGCCACGGCCTGTTCCCGGAGGCCGCCGCGATGCTCACGGACCAGGCGGTACGGCCCCCCGAGCGGGTGCGCCCCAGCGAGCAGGCCCGCAAGCTCTATCGCGAGCTGGCCCGCAAGGCCCACCCCGACCTGGCGCAGGAGGAGGCCGAACGGGCGCGGCGCGAGGAGTTCATCACCCGCGTCAACGCCGCCTACGCCCGTGGCGACGAGGCCCTGCTCAGGGAGCTGGCCGAGGAGTGGGCCGCGGGCCCGGACCTCGCCGAGCGGCCCCCGAGCCGCGCCGAGGAGCTCTACGCCCGCCTCGAATGGCTGGCGCAGCGCAAGGAACTGCTGACCCTGGTCGCCCGCGAGCTGGAGGACACCGCGATCGCGTCGATGCTCCGCCTGGCTCCCGACGACCCCGACGCCCTGCTGGACGAGATCGCGGAGAAGCTCCGTGCCGACCTGGCGGAGCGCGAGGCGGAGCTGGCGGGGTTGCTGGCGCAGGAGTAGCGCGAGCCGGCTTTCGTTGCACTTCGGGTAGCGTCGGAGGCATGAATTTCGCAGCACGTGTGCCCACGGTCGGAGTCACGGACCTCAACGACGGCGACTTCCTGCTGGACGTCCGCGAGGACGACGAGTGGCAGGCGGGTCACGCCGAGGGGGCGCTGCACATTCCGATCAGCGACTTCGTCGCCCGGTACGGCGAGCTGACCGAGGCCACCCCGCAGGACGGCCGCGTCCATGTCATCTGCCGTTCCGGCGGCCGCTCGGCCCAGGTCACGATGTACCTGGTCCAGCAGGGCATCGACGCCGTGAACGTCGACGGCGGCATGCAGGTCTGGGCAGCGGCGGGCCGCCCCGTCATCACGGACGCGGGCGCACCGGGGCACGTCCTCTAGGCCCTGTCGTCAAACTCGCGTCTGCCCCGCGACGCCATGCACGTACTCTCGCCGCACCGGGCCCCGACCCCAGTACGTCCAGTACGAGGGACGAGGCCCGGCACTCCCTCAGTCTTCGTCCGGGGGGACCCCCAGAGCACGCTCCCCCAAGCTCTCGGCTCCGCTCGAGCAGGGGGACCCCCATGACGCCGCGAGGCCCGCCCTTCGGGCGGACGACGCGAGTTTGACGACAGGACCTAGAACCACCCGGGGGTGCGGCCCGGCCCGGTCCTCCCGCGAGGTCGGCCGCCGCGCGGTCAGCTCAGGGGATGTGCCGCCAGCAGGTCCCCCAGGGCCTCCTCGTGTGCCGCCGCCGGGCCGAGCGACAGCTCCAGGTGTTTGGCCCAGGCGTGATAGCGGTGCAGGGGGTAGTCGGTGTCCGCGCCGAACCCGCCGTGCAGGTGCTGCGCGGTCTGCACAACGCGTCGTACGCCCTCCGAGGCCCAGATCTTCGCCACGGCGACGTCCCCGGAGGCGGGCAGCGGTCCGGGCGCTCCTGAGCCGATCCGCCACGCGGCCTGCCACAGCGTGGCCTCCATGGCGCGCAGGTCGATGTAGCGGTCGGCGGCCTGGACGGCGACGGCCTGGAAGGTCGCGATCGGATGCCCGAACTGCTCGCGTTTGCCGGTGTATTCACTGGTCATCCCGAGCACCCGCTCGCCCAGCCCGAGCGCCAGCGCGCACGTCCCGGTGGCCAGCAGCGCGCGCAGCCACTCCCAGGCGCCGTCGGCCTCGATGACGTCGCCGACGGGGATCCGCGCCGACTCCAGCCGCAGCTCGGCCAGCCGCTCCCCGTTGGTGGAGATCTGCTCGGCGAAGACGGCTCCGTCGTGCCCACGGGGCACGAGCGCGAGGACGGTCCGGTCGGCGTCGGTGTGCGCGGGTACGACGACGAGGTCCGCGCCGTACGCCCACGGCACCCCCGTCTGCACCCCGTCCAGCACCCACACGTCACTGTCGCGCCGCGCGGTCACGGCGCGTTCGGCCGGGTCGTGCCCGGTGCGGCCGTTCGCGGCGACGGTCAGGACGAGCTCACCGCGCCCGGCCCGCGGCAGCAGCCCGGCCGCCAACTCCTTGCCGCCGTAGGCCTGTACGGCCGCCGCGGCCGCGGCGCTCTCCAGCAGCGGAACCCGCGCCAGCACCTTCGCGGACTCCCGCAGCACCAGGCACAGTGCGATGGGGTCCAGGCCCGCCCCGCCGTACTCCTCGTCGAGCAGCAGGCTCAGCAGGTCGGCCTCGGCGAGTCTGGTCCACAGCGTCCGGTCGAAATCGTCGGCCACGGCGCCGGTCGTGAGCGCCGGACTGGGCACCGTGTCCGGCGCCACCCCGGCGAACACCCCCTGGGCCGCCTCGGCCGCCGCCAACTGCTCCTCGGTGAAGGTGAAGTCCACGGTCCTGTCCTCCCGGCGGATCCGCCCATCTGACGGTCCGTCAAGATAGAACAGGTTCTAGGAGAAGGGAACGGTGGGACGGCAGGCTTCTGTCAGCGGTCGAAGTCCAGTTCCACTTTCTCGGTCACCGGATGCGACTGGCAGGCCAGCACATACCCGGCCTCGGTCTCGTCCGCCTCCAGCGCGAAGTTGCGGTCCATGCGCACCTCGCCCGAGACCAGGAAGGCCCGGCAGGTCCCGCACACCCCGCCCTTGCAGGCATAGGGCGCGTCGGGCCGGTTGCGCAGCACCGTCTCCAGCAGGGACTCGCCGTCCTGGACCGGCCAGGTGCCGCCGCGTCCGTCGAGCCGGGCGGTCACGGTGCTGTGCGCGGGCGCCGAGGCGGCCGGCACCGGCGACGGGGCGGAGTCCACATGGAAGATCTCCTCGTGGATCCGGGCCCGGTCCACGCCGAGTTCCCGCAGGGCCCGCTCCGCGCCCTGCACCAGCCCGAAGGGCCCGCACAGGAACCAGCCCGCCACCGCGTCCACCGGCAGCAGCGCGGGCAGCAGCTCCATGAGCCGCTCCCGGTCGAGCCGTCCGGTCGGGAGGCCCGCCTGCTGCTCCTCCCGGGAGAGCGCCGTCACCAGCTGCAGCCGCTCGGGGTAGCGGTCCTTCAGGTCGGCGACCTCCTCCAGGAACATCGTGGAGGCGGCCGTCCGGTCGCTGCGGATCAGGCAGAACCGGGCGCCGGGCTCACGCGCCAGCAGCGTCGAGACGATGGACAGCATCGGGGTGATGCCGCTGCCGCCGACGACCGCGGCGTACAGACCGGGCGCGGGGTCGAGGGTGAAACGGCCGACCGGGGTCATGACCTCCAGCTCGTCGCCGATGTTCACCTCCTTCAGGACGTACGTCGAGAAGGCTCCGCCCTCCACCAGTCGCACCCCGACCCGCAGGGTCCGCGGTCCCTCGTCGCCGGCGGCGGGTGCCGTCGAGCAGATCGAGTACGTCCGGCGGATCTCGTCGCCGTCGACCTGGCGGCGCAGGGCGAGGTGCTGACCGGGCGCGTGCCGGTACTCCTCGCGCAGCTCCGGCGGGACGGCGAAGGTGAGGGCCACGGAGTCGTCGGTGAGCCGGTCGACCGCGGCCACCGTGAGCGGGTGGAAGCGGGCCATCACAACTCCTTGAAGTGGTCGAACGGTTCACTGCACAGCAGGCAGCGCCGCAGGGCCTTGCACGCGGTGGACGAGAACCGGCTCAGCAGCTCGGTCTCGGCGGAGCCGCAGTGCGGGCAGCGGACGGGGTCGGGATCCGCGGTCTGCTCGGCCATGCCTGTGCCGACGTGCGTCGGGCCGAGCCGCAGTGCCACCGGTCCGGTGTCCCGTGTGGTGCGCGGGGGAGCGATGCCGAACTCCCGCAGCTTGCGCCGCCCTTCGTCCGTGATGTCGTCCGTCGACCAGGCGGGCGCCAGCACCCTGCGGACGGTGACCTCGCGCATGCCGTGCTCGCGCAGGACCCGCTCTATGTCCAGGGACATCGCCTCGACGGCCGGGCAGCCGGTGTAGGTCGGGGTCAGGTCGACCTCGACCGCGTCCGCGCCGCGCAGGCGCACCCCGCGGACCACGCCCAGCTCCCGCAGGGTGAGCACGGGCAGTTCCGGATCCGGCACCGCACCGGCCAGCTCCAGGAGTTCCGCCTCCAGCGCGGTCGTCGTCACCATGACGCCCCCGGGTGGCTGCGGTGCAGGTGCTGCATCTCGGCGAGCATCCGCCCGAAGGATTCGGTGTGCAGGCCCTGACGGCCGGCGCCCGCCGACCAGGCCCCGGTCCGCGGCCCCTCGGGGACGGACAGGGTGGCCCGGCCCAGCACAGCGCCGATCGACTCCAGCCAGGCCTGCTCCATGCCGGCCCAGTCGGCGTCCAGGCCCTCCACCGGCTGGAACATCTCCCCGGTGAACCGCCACAGCTCCGCGCACGCCAGCCGCATCCGCTCATGGCTGACGTCGGTGCCGTCCCCGAGCCGCAGAGTCCACTGCTCGGCGTGGTCGCGGTGGTAGGCGACCTCCTTGACGGCCTTGGCGGCGAGCGGCGCGAACGGGCCGTCCCCGGCGGCGAGGTCGGCGTACAGCAGGTGCTGGTAGGTGGAGAAGTACAGCTGACGGGCGATCGTGTGCGCGAAGTCGCCGCCCGGCTGCTCGACCAGCTGGAGGTTGCGGAAGGCCCGCTCCTCGCGGAGGTACGCCAGCTCGTCCTCGTCGCCGGCCATCGACAGCAGCACCCTGGCCTGGCCGAGCAGGTCCAGCGCGATGTTGGCGAGGGCGACCTCCTCCTCCAGGACGGGGGCATGGCCCGCCCACTCCCCCAGGCGGTGGGAGAGCACCAGGGCGTCGTCGCCCAGGGCGAGCGCCGCGCTCGCCGAAACCGTGGCGGTCACAGGTGCTTCACCCCTTCCGGGATCTCGTAGAAGGTCGGGTGCCGGTAGGGCTTGTCGGCGGACGGCTCGAAGAAGGGGTCCTTCTCGTCGGGCGAGGAGGCGGTGATCGCGGCGGCCGGGACGACCCAGATCGAGACGCCCTCGCCGCGCCGGGTGTACAGGTCACGGGCGTTGCGCAGGGCGAACTCCGCGTCCGGCGCGTGCAGGCTGCCGGCGTGGGTGTGGGAGAGGCCGCGCCGGGAGCGCACGAAGACCTCCCACAGCGGCCAGTCGGTGTTCGTCATGCCTGCGCTCCTTCTGTCCCGCCGGGACCTGTCGCTGTCCCACCGGGACCTGTCGCACCGCTGCGCTTGGCCGCGTACGCCGCGGCCGCCTCTCGTACCCACGCGCCCTCGTCGTGTGCCCGCCGGCGCTGGGTGATCCGCTGTTCGTTGCACGGGCCGTTGCCCTTGAGGACCTCCCAGAACTCCGTCCAGTCGATCGCTCCGAAGTCGTGGTGCCCCCGCTCCTCGTTCCACCGCAGGTCCGGGTCGGGGAGGGTGAGGCCGAGGGACTCGGCCTGGGGGACGCAGATGTCGACGAAGCGCTGGCGCAGCTCGTCGTTCGAGTGGCGCTTGATCTTCCAGGCCATCGACTGCGCGGAGTGCTGGGACTCGTCGTCGGGCGGGCCGAACATCATCAGGGACGGCCACCACCACCGGTTCACCGCGTCCTGCGCCATCGCGTGCTGCTCGGGGGTGCCCTTGCTCAGGGCGAGCAGCAGCTCGTACCCCTGGCGCTGGTGGAAGGACTCCTCCTTGCAGACGCGGACCATCGCGCGTGCGTACGGCCCGTAGGAGCAGCGGCACAGGGGGACCTGGTTGGTGATCGCGGCGCCGTCCACGAGCCAGCCGATCGCGCCGACGTCCGCCCAGGTCAGGGTGGGGTAGTTGAAGATCGAGGAGTACTTCTGGCGGCCGCTGTGCAGCTTGTCGAGGAGCTCGTCGCGGCCGGTGCCGAGGGTCTCGGCGGCGCTGTAGAGATACAGGCCGTGGCCCGCCTCGTCCTGGACCTTGGCCATGAGGATGGCCTTGCGGCGCAGCGAGGGCGCGCGCGTGATCCAGTTGGCCTCCGGCTGCATGCCGATGATCTCGGAGTGGGCGTGCTGGGCGATCTGCCGGACCAGCGTCGCGCGGTACGCGTCGGGCATCCAGTCACGAGGCTCGATGCGCTCGTCCGCGGCCACGGCGGCGTCGAAGGCGCGCTCGTACGCCGCCGTGTCGGCGGTGTCCTGGGCGCCGTACGCCGATGTGGCTGCCGTACGGTGCGCGGCTGCTGTGGCCATGCGGTCCCCCTGACCTCGGGCTTCTCGGAGCACTGTCCCGACCGATCGTTCGGTTCGTGCGATTCCATCGTGGGCGAGCCGTCGTGAGGTGTCAACCGCTGTGGACAACCGTCCCGACAGGCTGTGGACAACCCCCCGACGGCACCGGACCGCCGTGGCAGCGGGGTGCGGGAGTGGTGATGGCCACGTGCGCGGGCGGCTCCACGGGGCTGCGCCGGACGGGTGAGGCTGAGTACCGTTCCGTGCGAGCGCCGGGGACCGGTGTTCGCGGACCTGACGGCGCTCCACGGCGGGGCGACCGGACGACGGAGCGGGATCGGGGAACGGGGCGGAATGGACGCGTACGACGGAGATCCCCATGCCCCGCACGCCCCGCAAGGGCCTGACGGGGCGCGTCCCGCCGAGGACGCCGTGCCGACCTTGCCTCCGCCCTCTCCTCCGCCCCCGTACCCGGATCCGGACCCGGAGATCGCACCCACCGCGGCCTCCGAGGCGGCCGAAGCACCGGCGGCTCCCCGCACCGGCCTGGCCGCGCTCTCGCCCCGCTACCAGATCGGGGCGGCCCTGGCCGTCGCCGTCGTGGCGGTGGCCGCCTGTGCGCACCTCGGGATGGTGTTCCTGAGCGTCGCGCCGGCGAACACGATGACCAAGCAGCACGGCAAGGCGATCGAGGAGTGGATCTACCCCGAGTTCGAGCAGAACTGGAAGCTGTTCGCGCCGAACCCGCTGCAGCAGGACATCGCGGTCCAGGTCCGTGCCCAGGTCCGCATGCGCGACGGCACGACGGCGACCACCGCCTGGAACGACCTGTCCGCGCGCGACGGCGAGGCCATCGACGGCAGCCTCCTGCCCAGCCACACCCGGCAGAACGAACTGCGCCGGGCCTGGGACTTCTTCTCCGCCACGCACGACGCCGAGAACCGCCCGGTGGGCCTGCGCGGCGGGCTCTCCGAGCAGTACCTGCGCCGGATCGCGGTGATGCGCCTGTACCGGGAGGACGCGATGAGCCGGGACGGCGTCATACAGAGCGTGCAGGTCCGCTCCCGGACGACGAACGTGCCGCCGCCCGAGTGGAGCGACGAGCAGGTCTCCGACAAGCCGGTGTTCCGCGTGCTGCCCTGGTGGACGGTGACGGCGGACGAGGCCGCGGGAGGTGTGCGGTGAACCGTCTCGCCCTGTCGGTCTCGCGCGGCATCACCCGCGTCACCGAATCCGCCCTCGGCCCCTACCAGTCCGCCGTGATCCGCATCGGCTTCGCCGGGACCTGGCTGCTGTTCCTGCTGCGCGAGTTCCCCCACCGCCAGGAGCTGTACGGCCCCGACGGCCCGTGGAGTAGGGACCTCGCCCAGCAGCTGACGACGGACAACGGCGCGTTCACGGGCCTGCTGTGGTTCGACGGGCAGGGCTGGTTCGAGACCTTCTACCTGCTGGCCGTCGTCGCGAGCGTCCTGCTGATGCTGGGCTGGCGCACCCGCACCATGTCCGTGCTGTTCATGGTCGGCGTGCTGTCCCTGCAGAACCGCAGCGTCTTCGTGGGCGACGGCGGCGACAACGTGCTGCACCTGATGTCCTTCTATCTGGTGTTCGCGCGCTGCGGGCAGGTGTGGTCAATGGACGCCCGCCGCGCGGCGCGCGAGGAGGCCGCACGCGCGCGTGGAGAGCGGGAGGCCACCGACCGGGTCGGTCCGGTCCTGTGGGCGGTGCTCGGGTCGATACTCGCCGCGGTGACCCTGGCGGGCCGCCTCGGCACCGACTGGATGGTGCCCGCGCTGCTGTGGACGGTGTGGGCGGTGCTCGGCCTGTGGTGGCTGGTCGGCCGTCTCGCGCCGGCGGGCGAGCCCCGGACCCTGCTCGACGTGGTCGCCAACGTCCTGCACAACGGCGCCCTGCTCGTGATCATGGCCGAGGCCTGTCTGATCTACGCCACGGCCGGCTGGTACAAGATCCAGGGTTCGCGCTGGCAGGACGGCACGGCGGTGTACTACCCGCTGCACCTGGACTCCTTCTCGCCCTGGCCCTCCCTCGCCGACCTTTTGTCCTCCAACGGCACGATGGTCATGCTCGTGACCTACGGGACGGTGATCGTGCAGGTCGCCTTCCCGTTCACGCTGTTCAACCGGCGGGTCAAGAACGTCCTGCTGGCCGCGATGATGACCGAGCACGCCGTGATCGCCGTCGTCCTCGGGCTGCCGTTCTTCTCGCTGGCGATGATCGCCACGGACGCGGTCTTCCTGCCGACGTCGTTCCTGCACCGGCTCGGCGGCTGGGCGGCACGCGCGCGTGGGCGGCTGCTTCGGCGCGCGGACCGCACGCTGCCCTCGCCCCGCGCCCCGGAGGAGAGCGAGCCCGCGCGCGTAGGCTTCACGGCATGACCGACCCCGTGACCCTCTGGCGCCGCGGCGCCGACGCCGCCGTGCTGCTCGACGGCTTCCACGCCCTCAAGCACGCGCTGCGTTTCGGGGCCGAGGTCCCGGTGGCGGTCACGACGGACCGGCGGGCGGCGCTCGCCCTCGCCGACGAACTGGCCCCGGACGTACGGGACACCCTGGACGCGCTCCTGACCGAGGTGCCGGAGCGGACGTACGCCTCGCTCGTCGCGCGGCCGCATCCCACCGCCGTCGCCGCCCTGGCCGTACGCCCGCCCCGCGAGGCCAATCTGCGTGCGCTCGCCCAGGTGCCCCGCAGTGCGCCCGTCGTGGTCCTCGACCAGCCGCGCAACCTCGGCAACACGGGCGCGGTGATCCGGCTGGCCGCCGGGTTCGGGGCGACCGGCGTGGTCACCACCGGCACGCTCGACCCCTGGCATCCCACGGTCGTGCGCGGCGGGGCGGGCCTGCACTTCGCGACCGCCGTGGAGCGGCTGGCCGTCGACGAGCTGCCGTCCGGCCCGCTGTTCGCCCTCGACCCGGAGGGCGAGGACATCCGCGGCACGAAGCTGCCGGACGACGCCGTGCTCGCCTTCGGCTCCGAGCGCAGCGGTCTGTCCGCCGAGGTACGGGCGCGTGCCGACCACTTGCTGGCGCTGCCGATGCGCCCCCAGGTCTCCAGCTACAACCTCGCCACCAGTGTGGCCATGACGCTGTACCACTGGAGCGCCACCGGGGGCGCACCGTCCATGCCCGACAGGGCCTAGCCGCCCGGCCGTCCTACGCCTCCCGGCGCACCTCCACCACGCGGAAGCGGTTGGCCACGAACGCGCCGTCGCACAGGGCCGCGTTGGCCGCAGGGTTGCCGCCCGAGCCGTGGAAGTCGGAGAAGGCGGCGGTCTGGTTCACGTACACCCCGCCGGTGAGGTTGAGCGAGAGCTGGGCGGCCTCCTCCAGGCAGACTTCCTGGATCGCCTCATCGACCTGCTCGTCCGTCGTGTACGCGCCGACGGTCATCGCGCCCTTCTCGCGGATGCTGCGGCGCAGCAGCTCCACCGCGTCGGCCGCGGAGTCCATGGCGACGGCGAAGGAGACGGGGCCGAAGCACTCGCTCATGTAGGCGGCCTCGTCGTCCGGCTTGGCGCCGTCCAGCTTGACGATGACGGGCGTGCGGACGACGGCCTGCGGGAACTCCGGGTTGCTGATCTCGCGCGAGGCGAGGGCGACCTCGCCGAGGCCGGCCGCGGCCTCCAGACGGGCCTTGACGTCCGGGTTGACGATCGCGCCGAGCAGGGCGTTCGCGCGCGCGTCGTCCCCGAGGAGACCGTCGACCGCGCGGGCGAGGTCGGCGACGACCTCGTCGTAGGTCTTGGGGCCCTCGTCGGTGCGGATGCCGTCCCGGGGGATCAGCAGGTTCTGCGGGGTGGTGCACATCTGGCCGCTGTACAGGGACAGCGAGAACGCCAGGTTGGACAGCATGCCCTTGTAGTTGCCGGTCGACTCCACGATCACCGTGTTGACGCCGGCCTTCTCCGTGTAGACCTGCGCCTGGCGGGCGTTGGCCTCCAGCCAGTCGCCGAACGCCGTCGAACCGGTGTAGTCGATGATCTTGATCTCGGGGCGGACCGCCAGGGTCTTGGCGATGCCCTCGCCGGGACGCTCGGCGGCCAGGGTGACCAGGTTCGGGTCGAAGCCCGCCGCGGCCAGCACCTCGCGGGCGACGCCCACCGTGAGAGCGAGCGGCAGCACCGCGCGCGGGTGGGGCTTGACCAGGACCGCGTTGCCGGTGGCGAGGGAGGCGAACAGGCCCGGGTAGCCGTTCCACGTCGGGAAGGTGTTGCAGCCGATGACCAGTGCGATGCCGCGCGGGACCGGCGTGAAGCGCTTGGTCAGCGCCAGCGGGTCGCGCTTGCCCTGGGGCTTGGTCCACTCGGCGGTGTCGGGGGTGCGGACCTGCTCCACGTACGCGTACGCCACCGCTTCCAGGCCGCGGTCCTGGGCGTGCGGGCCGCCCGCCTGGAACGCCATCATGAACGCCTGGCCGCTGGTGTGCATGACCGCGTGCGCGAACTCGTGCGTCCGGTCGCTGATGCGCTTGAGGATCTCCAGGCAGACCACGGCCCGGGTCTCGGCGCCCGCGTCCTGCCAAGCCCGCTGGCCGGCCTTCATGGCGGGCAGCAGCGTCTCGATGTCGGCGTGCGGGTAGGTCACGCCCAGCTCGGTCCCGTACGGCGAGACCTCGCCGCCGACCCAGTCGTCCGTGCCGGGCTGGCCCAGGTCGAGGCGGGTGCCCAGGAGGGCGTCGAAGGCGGCCTTGCCGGCCGCCGCGTCCAGACTGCCGTGTTCGCCGTAGGCCTTGGGGTGTTCGGGGTGGGGCGACCAGTACGCCCGGGTCCGGATCGCCTCCAGCGCCTGGTCGAGCGTGGGCCGGTGCTTGGCGATCAGCTCGTGTGCGGTCAGTTCGGCGGCCATGCGGGACCAACTCCTTGCTTCAAGAGCTCTCCGTCGAGCTCATGACCTGGGCAGAACATGGGCAGGAACAGCCAGTCAGGGTTAGAGTAACCGAACGATCGGTCGGTACAAGGGGGCCTGCCGCATCTGTGGAAAACCCCGTGCGGGAGGATCGCGCACATGACAGCACTCGACCTCAGCAGCCCCGTGGCCGTGGTCGGCACCGGCACCATGGGCCAGGGCATCGCCCAGGTCGCGTTGGTCGCGGGCCATCCCGTTCGGCTGTACGACGCCGTCGCCGGACGGGCCCGGGAAGCCGCCGAAGCGATCGGCGCCCGGCTCGACCGGCTCGTCCAGAAGGACCGGCTCACCGGCGCCGACCGGGACGCGGCCCGGGCCCGGCTGCGGGCCGCGGAGAGCCTCTCCGAACTCGCGGACTGCGCCCTGGTCGTCGAGGCGGCGCTGGAGCGGCTCGACGTGAAGCAGCAGCTCTTCCGGGACCTGGAGGACGTCGTCACCGACGACTGTCTGCTCGCCACGAACACCTCGTCCCTGTCGGTGACGGCCATCGGCGGCGCCCTGCGCAACCCCGGCCGCTTCGTGGGCCTGCACTTCTTCAACCCGGCCCCGCTGCTGCCGCTGGTCGAGGTCGTCTCCGGGTTCGCCACCGACGTCACCTCGGCCACGCGCGCGTACGAGACCGCGCGCGCCTGGGGCAAGACGCCGGTCGCCTGCGCCGACACCCCCGGTTTCATCGTCAACCGCATCGCCCGGCCCTTCTACGCCGAGGCCTTCGCCGTCTACGAGGCCCAGGCCGCCGATCCGGCCACCATCGACGCGGTGCTGCGCGAGTCGGGCGGCTTCCGGATGGGCGCCTTCGAGCTGACCGACCTCATCGGGCAGGACGTCAACGAGTCGGTCACGCACTCCGTGTGGGAGTCCTTCTTCAAGGATGTGCGCTTCACGCCCTCGCTGTCCCAGCGGCGGCTGGTCGAATCCGGCCGGCTCGGCCGCAAGACCGGGCACGGCTGGTACGACTACGGCGCCGAGCCCGCCGAGCCGCACACCGCCGAGAAGGAGCGGCCGCCCGCCTACGTCGTCGCCGAGGGCGGCATGGGTCCGGCGGCCGAGCTGCTCCCCCTGATCCGCGAGGCGGGCATCCAGCTGCGCACGGAGGACGAGGACCACGGCACCCGGCTGGTGCTGCCCAGTGGCGGCCAGCTGGTGCTCGCCGACGGCCAGACCTCCGTCGAGTTCCGCGACGTCGTCTACTTCGACCTCGCCCTCGACTACCGCAGGGCCACCCGTATCGCCCTGTCCGCCTCCCAGGACACCTCGCCGCAGACCCTCTCCGAGGCCATCGGCCTCTTCCAGGCGCTCGGCAAGGACGTCAGCGTCATCGGCGACGTCCCCGGCATGATCGTCGCCCGTACGGTCGCCCGGATCGTCGACCTGGCGCACGACGCCGTCGCCAAGGGCGTCGCCACGGAGGAGGACATCGACACCGCGATGTGCCTGGGCGTCAACTACCCCCTGGGTCCCTTCGAGTGGAGCCGCAGGCTGGGCCGCGACTTCGCCTACGACCTCCTGGACGATCTGCATCTGCGCGACCCGTCCGGACGGTACGCACCGTCCCTGGCGCTCTACCGCCTCGCGTACGCCACCGAGAAGCGGGAGGGCACCCCATGACCACGGCCAAGCGCGACACGTACACCCCGGAGACGCTGCTCTCCGTCGCCGTCCGCGTCTTCAACGAGCGCGGCTACGACGGCACCTCCATGGAGCACCTCTCCAGGGCGGCCGGCATCTCCAAGTCGTCGATCTACCACCATGTCGCCGGCAAGGAGGAGCTGCTGCGCCGCGCCGTCAGCCGGGCGCTGGACGGCCTCTTCGGGATCCTCGACGAGGAGCACGCGCGCGTGGGGCGCGCCGTCGACCGTCTGGAGTACGTCGTACGGCGCATGGTCGAGGTGCTCATAACCGAGCTGCCCCATGTGACGCTGCTGCTGCGTGTGCGCGGCAACACCCACACCGAACGATGGGCGCTGGAGCGGCGCCGCGACTTCGACCACCAGGTGGCCGAGCTGCTGAAGGCCGCGGCCGCCGACGGGGACGTACGCGGCGACGTCGAGGTGCGCCTCGCGACCCGGCTGGTCTTCGGGATGATCAACTCGATTGTCGAGTGGTACCGCCCCGACGGGCGCGGCGCGAGCGAGCGCGAGGTGGCCGACGCGGTGGTCCGGCTGGTGTTCTCCGGGCTCCGCGAGAACTGACCTCCGCGGGGGTGAGCCGCAGCCCTGCGGCTCACAGCCCCCGGCTCTCGGTTCCCGGTCTCAGCCCCGGCTCTCAGCCCTCCGGCTCCAGGTCCTCCTCCTCGAACACCAGCAGCGTGCGGGTGCTGAGCACCTCCGGAATCGCCTGGAGCCGCGTGAGCACCAGCTCGCGCAGCGCCCTGTTGTCCGGCGTGTGCACCAGGAGCAGCACGTCGAAGTCGCCGCCCACCAGGGCGATGTGTGAGGCGCCGGGCAGTTGCCTGAGCTGCTCGCGCACCGTGCGCCAGGTGTTCTGCACGATCTTCAGCGTGATGTATGCCGACGTGCCCTGACCTGCCCGTTCGTGGTCCACGCGGGCGCCGAACCCCCGGATGACGCCGTCCTCGACGAGACGGTTGATGCGCGCGTAGGCATTGGCGCGCGAGACATGCACGCGCTCGGCGACCGACCGTACGGACGCGCGGCCGTCCGCCTGGAGTATCTGCAGGATGTCCTGATCAATGGCGTCCAGCGGGCGAGCGGGCGGCGACACGACACCGGTGTCCGGGCCGTCGGCCATTTGTTCAGCTGCCATGTCCCCCCACCTTCCTGCCATGGACGTACTGCGTTCATTCCAGGTTGTGGAGAACCGTTTGTCCACAGCCTGAAGCCGCCTGTAGCCAAAATGTGCCGACGACCGAACAATCGGTAGGTGAGGCGGGTCACAGGCGACACGTCTCCCGTAGCCGCTCCCACGAGGAGGTGCCGTCATGACGGTCATGGAGCAGCGAGGGGCCTACCGGCCTTCGCCGCCGCCCGCCTGGCAGCCCCGTATGGACCCCGCGCCGCTGCTGCCCGACGCCGAGCCGTACCGCGTCCTCGGCACCGAGGCCGCCGCCAAGGCCGACCCGGATCTGCTGCGCCGGCTTTACACCCAGCTGATCCGAGGCCGCCGCTACAACACTCAGGCGACCGCCCTCACCAAGCAGGGCCGCCTCGCCGTCTACCCCTCCAGCACCGGCCAGGAGGCCTGTGAGGTGGCCGCCGCGCTCGCCCTTGAGGAGCGCGACTGGCTCTTCCCGAGCTACCGGGACACGCTCGCCGCCGTCGCCCGCGGCGTCGACCCCGTCGAGGCGCTCACCCTGCTGCGCGGCGACTGGCACACCGGCTACGACCCGTACGCGCACCGCGTGGCCCCCTTGTGCACCCCTCTCGCCACCCAGCTCCCGCACGCGGTCGGGCTCGCCCACGCCGCCCGTCTCAAGGGCGACGACGTGGTCGCGCTCGCGATGGTCGGCGACGGCGGCACCAGCGAGGGCGACTTCCACGAGGCCCTGAACTTCGCCGCCGTCTGGCAGGCGCCGGTCGTCTTCCTCGTCCAGAACAACGGCTTCGCCATCTCCGTCCCGCTCGCCAAGCAGACCGCCGCCCCGTCCCTGGCCCACAAGGCCGTCGGATACGGCATGCCGGGCCGCCTGGTCGACGGCAACGACGCCGCCGCCGTGCACGAGGTGCTCAGCGACGCCGTACGGCACGCGCGCGCGGGTGGCGGCCCCACCCTCATCGAGGCGGTGACGTACCGCATCGACGCCCACACCAACGCCGACGACGCCACCCGCTACCGCGGCGACGCCGAGGTCGAGGCCTGGCGCGCACACGACCCGATCCAGCTGCTGGAGCAGGAGCTGACGACGCGCGGGCTGCTCGACGACGCCGGCATCGAGGCCGCCCGGCAGGACGCCGAGGAGATGGCAGCGGACCTGCGCGCACGCATGAACAAGGACCCCGAGCTCAACCCCATGGACCTCTTCGACCACGTCTACGCCGAGAGCACCGCGCAGCTGCGCGAGCAGCGCGACCTGCTGCGCGCCGAGCTGGAGGCGGAACAGGACGACCAGGAAGGCGACCTTCGATGACCACCGTCGCCGTCAAGCCCGCCACCATGGCGCAGGCGCTGACCCGCGCGCTGCGCGACGCGATGGCCGCCGACCCCGCCGTGCACGTGATGGGCGAGGACGTCGGCACACTCGGCGGCGTCTTCCGGGTCACCGACGGACTCGCCAAGGAGTTCGGCGAGGACCGCTGCACGGACACCCCGCTCGCCGAGGCCGGCATCCTCGGCACCGCCGTCGGCATGGCGATGTACGGACTGCGCCCGGTCGTGGAGATGCAGTTCGACGCCTTCGCCTACCCGGCGTTCGAGCAGCTCATCAGCCACGTCGCGCGGATGCGCAACCGCACGCGGGGCAGGATGCCCCTGCCGATCACCATCCGGGTCCCCTACGGCGGCGGCATCGGCGGCGTCGAGCACCACAGCGACTCGTCCGAGGCGTACTACATGGCGACCCCCGGGCTCCATGTCGTCACGCCCGCCACCGTCGCCGACGCCTACGGCCTGCTGCGCGCCGCCATCGCCTCCGACGACCCGGTCGTCTTCCTGGAGCCCAAGCGGCTGTACTGGTCGAAGGACTCCTGGAACCCCGAGGAGCCGGCGACGGTCGAGCCGATCGGCCGCGCGGTGGTGCGCCGCCAGGGCCGCGGCGCCACGCTCATCACCTACGGGCCGTCCGTGCCGGTCTGCATGGAGGCCGCCGACGCGGCCCAGGCGGAGGGCTGGGACCTCGAAGTCGTCGACCTACGCTCTCTGGTGCCGTTCGACGACGAGACGGTCTGCGCGTCGGTGCGCCGCACCGGGCGCGCGGTCGTCGTGCACGAGGCGAGCGCGTTCGGCGGACCGGGCGGCGAGATCGCGGCCCGGATCACGGAGCGCTGCTTCCACCACCTGGAGGCGCCGGTGCTGCGCGTGGCCGGGTTCGACCTCCCCTATCCGCCGCCGATGCTGGAGAAGCACCACCTGCCCGGCGTCGACCGGATCCTGGACGCCGTGGCGCGGCTGCAGTGGGAGGCCGAGAGCTGATGGCACAGGTGCTGGAGTTCAAGCTCCCCGACCTCGGGGAGGGTCTCACCGAGGCGGAGATCGTCCGCTGGCTGGTGCAGGTCGGCGATGTCGTCGCCATCGACCAGCCGGTCGTCGAGGTCGAGACGGCCAAGGCGATGGTCGAGGTCCCCTGCCCGTACGGCGGTGTGGTCACCGCCCGCTTCGGCGAGGAGGGCACGGAACTGCCCGTGGGCGCGCCGCTGTTGACGGTGGCGGTGGGCCCGGCCGCTTCGGACGGGCCGACCGAGGGCTCGGGGAACGTGCTGGTCGGCTACGGCACGGGAGCGCCCCCGGCGCGACGGCGCAGGGTACGCCCGACGCCCACCGGGTCGTCGGCGTCCACCGGGTCCTCGCCATCCACCGGACCGACGGCACCCGCCGGTTCCTCCGCGGCCACCGGACCGGCGAACGGCTCCGGCGCGAACGGATCCGCGGTCGCGGGCCGGGTACCGGTCACCGCGGCGTTCGACACGGCGTCCGGCAGCGGCAGCGCGGTTCCGGCCGCCGCACAGGCCCTCGCGCGTGGGACCGCGCGGCCTGCCGAGGGTCCCGTCCCCGTGATCTCGCCCCTCGTGCGCAGGCTCGCCCGGGACAACGGCCTGGACCTGCGGCAGCTGGCGGGATCGGGGCCGGACGGGCTGATCCTGCGGGCGGACGTCGAGCACGCGCTGCGGGCCGACACGGCACTCGCCCCCACGGCGGGCGCCCCGGGTCCGCTCACCGCCCCGGCCGAGCGGGCGGCCGCGCCCGCGGCCGCCGCCGTGCGCTCCTCGGCCGTCGCAGCCGGGGGCACCCGCGTTCCCCTCAAGGGCGTTCGCGGGGCGGTGGCCGACAAGCTCTCCCGCAGCCGTCGTGAGATCCCGGACGCCACCTGCTGGGTGGACGCCGACGCGACGGAGCTGATGCGGGCGCGGGCGGCGATGAACGCGTCGGGCGGTCCGAAGATCTCCCTGCTCGCGCTGCTCGCCCGGATCTGCACCGCCGCCCTGGCCCGGTTCCCGGAGCTCAACTCCACCGTGGACATGGAGGCCAGGGAGATCGTCCGCCTGGACCACGTGCACCTCGGATTCGCCGCGCAGACGGACCGCGGGCTCGTCGTGCCCGTCGTACGGGACGCGCACGCCCGGGACGCCGAGGGGCTGACCGCGGAGTTCGCGCGGCTGACCGAGGCCGCGCGGACCGGAACGCTGACCCCCGGGGAGCTGACCGGCGGGACCTTCACGCTGAACAACTACGGAGTGTTCGGCGTCGACGGCTCCACGCCGATCATCAACCACCCCGAGGCGGCCATGCTCGGCGTCGGCCGTATCGTCCCCAAGCCGTGGGTGCACGAGGGCGAGCTGGCGGTGCGGCAGGTCGTCCAGCTCTCGCTCACCTTCGACCACCGGGTGTGCGACGGCGGCACGGCGGGCGGCTTCCTGCGGTACGTGGCGGACTGCGTGGAACAGCCGGCGGTGCTGCTGCGGACGCTGTGACCGGTTCCCTGTGATCAGGGGCGGCACGCATACTCGGAGGGTGACCGCCTCCGAGCCCGCCGCCCCCGCTCCCGATGTGCCGGACGACGCGTCGTCGTCCGGCACGGCCTACGACGCCGTCGTGCTCGCCGGTGGTGCCGCGCGGCGCCTCGGCGGGGCCGACAAGCCCGGCGTGCGGGTCGGCGGCCGCGCGCTGCTCGACCGGGTGCTCACGGCCTGCGCCGGGGCGCGCACGACCGTCGTCGTGGCCGACCCCCGGCCGACCGCCCGGCCGGTGCGCTGGGCGCGCGAGGAACCGCCCGGCGCCGGCCCGGTCGCCGCGCTCGACGCCGGGCTGCGGCACACCACCGCGGAGTACGCCGTCGTCCTCTCCGCCGACCTGCCCTTCCTCGAAGAGGGCACGGTCCGGCGGCTGTTGACCACCCTGCGCGCCGGCGGCGCCGAAGGCGCGCTGCTCACCGACGCGGACGGCCGCGACCAGCCGCTCGTCGCCGCGTACCGTACCGCCGCGCTGCGCCGCGAGCTGGCGGCACTCGCCGACGCCCGGTCCGACGAGGCCGGTTCGACGGACGGCCAAGCCGACCGCGGCGGTCTGACCGGGCTGCCCCTGCGCCGGCTGACCGGTGCGCTCGACCTCACCCGCGTCCCGGACCCGCTCGCGTCCTTCGACTGCGACACCTGGGACGACATCGCAACCGCCAGGGCACGCATCAGGGAGCATGGGCACGTGTTGGATGAATGGATCTCCGCAGTCAAGGACGAGCTGGGCATCGACCTGGACGTCGACACCGGCGTCCTGCTCGACCTCGCCCGCGACGCCGCGCACGGCGTGGCCCGGCCCGCCGCCCCGCTGACCACCTTCCTCGTGGGTTACGCGGCCGCACAGGGCAAGGGAGGCCCCGAAGCGGTCGCCGAGGCCGCCGCCAGGGCCACCGCGCTGGCCCTGCGCTGGGAGGAGGAGAACGCCGCCCCCCAGCCGTCCTCCGGGACCGCCCCCACGGCGCCCGCCCAGCCCGACACCGGCCCGGACGCGGGATGACCGCCCCCGGCACCCGGACCGGCGAGCCCAGCGAGGACACCGACGACCTCGACGTCGAGGAGGCGCTCGCCCTCGTGAGGAACCCCAAGGCGGACCACGGCCACGGCGACCGGACATCTGCGTCCCCGTCCGAGCCCGCTCCGCGCGGCGAGCGCGCGTCCGACGACCGTCACCACCGGGCCACCGCCTGGCCCCGGGCCCGCGAGATCGCTGCACGCGCCGCCCGTTCCGGCACCCGCCGTGCCCCCGTCTCCCTGCCGCTCGGCGACGCCCTGGGGCTCGTCCTGGCCGCTTCCCTCGACGCGCTCACCGACCTCCCCTCCTTCGACACGTCCGCGATGGACGGCTGGGCGGTCGCCGGGCCCGGCCCCTGGGTCGTACGGGACGAGGGCGTGCTGGCCGGGCACGCGCGGCCCGAGCGGCTGACCGACGGCGAGGCGGTACGGATCGCGACCGGCGCCCGCATCCCGGCCGACACCACCGCCGTGCTGCGCAGCGAACACGGCCGCACCGACGGCAAGGGCCGGCTGCACTCCTCGCGCGAACTCGGCCACGGCCAGGACATCCGCCCGCGCGGCCAGGAGTGCCGCACCGGCGACCAGTTGCTGCCCGTCGGCACCCTGATCACGCCGGCCGTACTGGGCCTCGCCGCGGCCGCCGGATACGACACCGTGACCGTCGTCCCCCGCCCCCGTGTCGAAGTCCTCGTCCTCGGTGACGAGTTGCTGACCGAGGGGCTGCCGCGCGAGGGGCTGATCCGCGATGCTCTCGGCCCGATGCTGCCCTCCTGGCTGCGCGCGCTCGGTGCCGAGGTCACCGCCGTACGCCGGCTCGGCGACGACGCCAAGGCTCTGCGCAAGGCGCTCACCTCGTCCGGCGCCGACCTCATCGTGACCACCGGCGGTACCGCCTCCGGGCCCGTCGACCACGTCCACCCCACGCTGGCACGCATCGGCGCCGAACTCCTCGTCGACGGCGTCAAGGTGCGCCCCGGTCACCCCATGCTGCTGGCCCGCATCCGGGAGAACCAGCACCTCGTGGGACTGCCCGGAAACCCCCTCGCGGCCGTCTCCGGCCTGCTCACGCTCGCCGAACCCCTGCTGCGGACCCTCGCCGCGCACCCGGCGCCCGAGCCGTACGCGCTGCCCCTGCGGGAGACGGTGCATGGGCATCCGTACGACACCCGGCTCATCCCCGTGATGCTGCGCGGTGACGGTGCCCGGCCGCTGCACTACAACGGCCCGGCGATGCTGCGCGGCATCGCCGCCGCCGACGCGCTCGCGGTCGTACCACCGGGCGGTGCCCGGCAGGGGCAGGAGGTGGAGCTGCTGGACCTGCCGTGGGCGGCCGCCGGAATCGGGGTGTGTTTCACGTGAAACAACCGGGCCACGACGCCATCGCCCGTCCGGCGGACGAGCCGCTGGTCACCCATCGGGTGAAACTCCCGAAGAAGGTGGTCGAGCGCCCGATCCGCCAGGTCGCCAAACGGCTGTCGCTGGCCCTGCTGGTGCTGGTCGGCACCGCGCTCATCGTCTACGCCGACCACGACGGCTACCACGACAACTCCGACGGCTCCGTGGACTTCCTCGACGCGCTCTACTACGCGACGGTCACCCTCTCCACCACGGGATACGGCGACATCACCCCGGTGAGCGACGGCGCTCGGCTCACCAACATCTTCGTCATCACGCCCCTGCGCGTGTTGTTCCTGATCATCCTGGTCGGCACCACGCTGGAAGTCCTCACCGAACGCACCCGGGAGGAATGGCGACTGAACCGCTGGAGTCAACGATTTGCCAGATGTGCCACAGCGCCTCCGGGGTGCGCGCCCGCATACTGGTTGATCGCGAACGCGCTGTATCGGCTCCTTCGCGGCGCGGCAGGGTCATCAACTTGCGGAATGGCGCGGACTCGGTCCAGTGAAGGGGCCCTGCCCAGGACGGTTGCGACCCGTGATCACACCAGCCACTGCATGCTCCTTGCATAGCCTTCACCGGCGTCGGCGCGTGCGGGTAGGCAGGAGAGGCGTTGCTGCTGTCCACACGCGGGTGGGTAGCGACGGTGACCGCATGCAGTAATCGGCTCGCCCGTATGGACCCTTTTCAAAGTTTTGGTGCGGGCTTGTGCTGATCATGGCACTTAGCGTCGGCTGCGGCGCTCCTCAGCGCCGCGGCGGTCCCGTATGTCCATGCCAGGGCGTCGATCGCTGCCTTCATCCGGAGCACGCCAATGCACCTCGGTGTGGTGCATTGCAGGAGGTCTGCATGTCGGGAATCGCGGTGCGGGGGGCATCGGAGCAGGGGAGTACGGAGCGAAGTCGTGGGGGCACGGGTGCGTGGTGGGTGCTGGTGCGCACCTGGGTGGCGGGACTTGCGGTCCTGGCCGGCCTGGCCGTTCCGCTCGCTGTGGCCACGCCCGCCGCCGCGCAGACGGGCACCTTCACCTACGTCACCAACTTCGGCTCGGACAGCGTGTCGGTGGTCGACACCGCCACCAACACCGTCACCGCCACAGTCCCCGTCGGCGACGGCCCCTTCGACGTGGCGGTCACCCCGGACGGCACCCGCGCCTACGTCGCCAACAACAACTCGGACAACGTGTCCGTGATCGACACCACCACCAACACCGTCACCGCGACCGTCCCCGTCGGCGACATGCCGCGCGGCGTGGCGATCACCCCCGACGGCACCCGCGCCTACGTCACCAACCTCGGCTCCGACGACGTGTCCGTGATCGACACCGCCATCAACACCGTCATCGGGAGTCCCATCCCCGTCGGCAACGGGCCCCGCAGCGTGGCGATCACCCCGGACGGCGCCCGTGCCTACGTGGTCAACACCATCTCAAGCGATGTGTCGGTGATCGACACCGCCACCAACACCGTCATCGCCACCGTCCCCGTCGGCGTCAACCCCGTCGGCGTGGCGATCACCCCCGACGGCACCCGCGCATACGTCGCCAACACCAGCTCGGGCAGCGTGTCGGTGGTCGACACCGCCACCAACACCGTCACCACCAACATCCTCGTCGGCCTTGCCCCCATCGGTGTGGCGATCACCCCCGACGGCGCCCGCGCCTACGTCACCGACAACGTTCAGGCCAATGTGCGGGTGATCGATACCGCCACCAACACCGTCATCGGGAACCCCATCCCCGTCGGCCTCAGCCCGAACGAGGTGGCGATCACCCCGGACGGTACCCGCGCCTACGTCGCCAACGCCGGCTCCGACAGCGTGTCCGTGATCGACACCACCACCAACACCGTCACCACCACCGTCCCCGTCGGTGACGTTCCCGTTGGCGTGGCGATCGGGACCCTCGCCGCCGAGCGCACCCCGACCACCCTGACCCTGAAGGTGAAGAAGGGGAAGGACGCCCGGGGCAACAACGGTGTCACCCTGAAGGCCAAGCTGACCGCCGAGGGCCAGCCCCTGGAAGGCAAGACCATCGACTTCACCACCGACTCCACCCTGCTGTGCACCGAGACGACCAACAGCAACGGCAAGGCCACCTGCAAGGCCCCGGGCAAGCAGGACAAGAAGACGTGCTACACCGCTACGTTCGCCGGTGACGACACGTACGAGCCCTCCACCGCCACCGTCTGCAAGAAGTACCACTACAGCAAGGCCGACACCTGGCCAGGACTGCTCGACCCGACCGACGTCCATGACGGTGTGACCGACATGGTGCAGCCCGCCATGGCCTCGGCGGGCCTGCCGGACTGAGACCACCGATTGTCGTTCGACCGATGGCGTACGGACCAGGCGCAGGGAGTCCATGACGACCTGGTCCGTACGCCCCGGTCACCTCGACACCACAACCGCTGGCAATAGGGCTCCGAACGGCACTTCGCAGAGCGAGAGGTTTGGCGCCGGCGTCGAGCCCAAGCCAAGGTCATTTCTTGATGGTCGTGATCCGCTGGAGGTCCACCGTGCGCGATCACACCGTCGTCATCGGCTTCGGAACGAAGGGGCGGTCCGCGATCGAGACCGTGTGCGGGGCGGGGCTGAGGAAGGACCAGGTCGTCGTGGTCGACCCCAGCTCGAAGGTGATCGATGCGGCGACGGCGGACGGCTTCACGGGCGTGATCGGTGACGGGACACGCAGCGAGGTACTGAAGCGGGCCGAGGTGGAGAAGGCGCGGCAGATCGTCGTCGCTCCGCAGCGCGACGACACCGCCGTCCTGGTCACGCTCACCGCCCGGCAGCTCAACCGGCGCGCGAAGATCGTGGCCGCGGTGCGGGAGGAGGAGAACGCGCCGCTGCTCAAGCAGTCCGGCGCCGACGCCGTCATCACCAGCGCCAGCGCGGCCGGCCGACTGCTCGGCCTGTCGGTGCTCAGCCCGGCCGCCGGCATGGTCATGGAGGACCTCATCCAGCAGGGCAGCGGCCTCGACCTCATGGAGCGCCCCGTCGTCAAGGCCGAGGTGGGCAAGGAGCCGCGCGAGACCGACGACCTGGTGGTGAGCGTCGTGCGCGGGCACCGGGTGCTCGGTTACGACGATCCGTCCATCGGCGCCCTCCAGATGACGGACCGTCTGATCACGATCGTGCGGGCGACGCCGGGCGCGAGGGTCACCCCGGACATGCGGCCGCTGCCGCGGGACTGAACCGGCCCGAGGAGGCCGGCCCGGCCGGGTGGCACGGACCAGGACCCGGCGGGGGTGAGCGGGACCAGCCGGGGTGGTGAGGGGCAGGGCGGGGCTAGGGCCTGTCGTCAAATTCCCGTCGTCGCCCGAAGGGCGGCCGTGCGGCGTCTGGTGCGTGCTCTCGGCGTGCCGGGCGGAAGTCCTCGTACTGGACGTACTTGGGCTTTCGCCCGGTGCGGCGGGAGTACGTGCCAGGCGTCGCGGGGCAGACGGGAATTTGACGACAGGCCCTAGGCGGAGGCCGGGTTGGTGGGGAGTAGCGTCGGCTCCATGCATGCGATCACGATTCCCGAACCTGGTGGGCCCGAGGCGCTGGTGTGGGACGAGGTCCCCGATCCGGCGCCCGGCGAGGGCGAGGTACTGGTCGAGGTGGTGGCCAGTGCCGTCAACCGGGCCGACGTCCTGCAGCGGCAGGGCTTCTACAACCCGCCGCCCGGCGCGTCCCCTTACCCCGGACTCGAGTGCTCCGGCCGGATCGCCGAGCTGGGCCCCGGGGTCTCCGGCTGGGCCGTCGGCGACGAGGTGTGCGCGCTGCTCTCGGGTGGTGGCTACGCCGAGAAGGTCGTCGTCCCGGCGGGGCAGCTGCTGCCGGTCCCCGAGGGCGTGAACCTCACCCAGGCCGCCGCGCTGCCCGAGGTGGTCTGCACGGTGTGGTCGAACGTCTTCATGATCTCCCACCTGCGGCCCGGGGAGACCTTCCTGGTGCACGGCGGCTCCAGCGGCATCGGCACGATGGCGATCCAGCTGGGCAAGGCGGTCGGCGCGAAGGTCGCGGTCACGGCCGGTTCGAAGGAGAAGCTCGACCGCTGCGCCGAGCTGGGCGCCGACATCCTGGTCAACTACAAGGAGCAGGACTTCGTCGCCGAGGTGCGGGAGGCCACCGGCGGAGCGGGTGCCGACGTCATCCTCGACAACATGGGCGCCAAGTACCTGGACCGCAACGTGCAGAGCCTCGCCGTCAACGGCCGGCTCGCGATCATCGGTATGCAGGGCGGCGTCAAGGGCGAGCTGAACATCGCCGCGCTCCTCAACAAGCGGGCCGCCATCAGCGCGACCTCGCTGCGCGCCCGTCCGGCGACGGAGAAGGCGGCCATCGTCGCGGCTGTCCGCGAGCACGTGTGGCCGCTGCTCGCCGCCGGTCACGTCCGCCCGGTCGTCGACCGTGAACTGCCCATGCCGCAGGCGGCGGAGGCACACCGCGTCCTGGAGGAGAGCGGCCACATCGGCAAGGTGCTGCTGGTGGCGCCGTAGCGCGGCCGGCGGTGTCCTACCCCCTGCGCACCCGCAGCGCCACGAACGCCAGGCCCAGGCCGAGGCCGATCAGGACCAGGCCGCTGCCCAGGGGGAGGATCCGCAGGACGGGCTCGGAGGCGTCCTCACCGGCGTGGGTGACCGTGTCGTGCGCCTGGCGCGGCGGGACGGCCGAGGGCACCAGTCCGGCCTCCCGGGGCGTGTCGGAGGCGGCCGGGGCGGACGGGGCGTCCGACGTCCCGGGGGCGGTCTCGTCGCCCTCCCCGGGATCGGCTGCCTCCTGGGAGGCACCGCCGTCCTGGTCGGACGAGGCGTCGTCGTGGTCACCCTCGATCTCCTCCGCGGGCCCGTCCGGCCGCCCCGGCCGCACCTTCCCCTCACCGGCCAGGCTCCCGGCCCGCGAGGGCTCGGCGGAGGCGGAGGCGGAGGGGGCGCGGGACGAGGGGGCGCGGGACGAAGGGGAGCGGGAGCCGGACGGGGAGCCCGCGGGCACTCTCGAAGAAGAGCCCGAAGAAGAGCCCGAAGGAGAACCCGCGGGGGAGCCCGAGGGGGTCGACTCGGCGGCGTACGACGCGGTGGCACCGTACGGCAGGACGACCGCCGCGAGGACGAGCAGCAGCCGTGCAACGCGGAACGTGCAGCGCAGCCAGGGAGTCACGTCGCCGACTCCTTCCGGGAGCCCAGTCGCCAAGACCGACGCAGACAAGCCTCACATTCGACCACCGAACCGGCATTCTGGATTCCGCCGTCAGGTCTAAACGGTGGATCATCCCCCATGGGGGGCACCACGGTGGTGAGGTGTACGGGTGCGAGAGAATGGCGGCATGGAGATGCCGAGGAACGACAGGTCGCCGGAGAACCCTCAGATCCTGGTCCTGGGCCAGGACGGCATGGCGCTCGGTGGCACAGGAGACGAGGACTCCCGCGAGACCCCGGTGACGGATCAGGTGGAGCAGCCCGCCAAGGTCATGCGGATCGGCAGCATGATCAAGCAGCTTCTGGAGGAAGTGCGCGCGGCTCCCCTGGACGAGGCCAGCCGGGTCCGGCTCAAGGAGATCCACGCGAGCTCGGTGAAGGAGCTGGAGGACGGCCTGGCACCGGAGCTCGTCGAGGAGCTGGAGCGGCTCTCCCTGCCCTTCACGGACGACGTGACCCCGAGCGACGCGGAACTGCGCATCGCGCAGGCCCAGTTGGTGGGCTGGCTGGAGGGTCTCTTCCACGGGATCCAGACCACGCTGTTCGCCCAGCAGATGGCCGCGCGGGCCCAGCTGGAGCAGATGCGCCGGGCGCTTCCGCCGGGCGTGGGCGACGGCCAGGACGACCAGCGCACCGGCGGCCGCGCGGGCGGACCGTACCTGTAGACCCCATCCACCACAAAGGGCCCGGCACAGCCTGCCGGGCCCTTTCCTACGCGCGCGATCCCACGCGCGAGAGTCCGGGGATCAGCCGGTCGCCGGGTTGCCCGTCGAGACGTTGAGCTGGATCTCGACGTTCTTCGGGTCGACGTCCGAGTCGGCGGCCGGGAACTGGGTGATCACCGTGCCGTCGCCGTACGTGTTCTCGTCGACCGGCACCGTTTTGACCCGCCAGCCCGCGGCCTGCGCACAGGCCTTGACCGACTTGATGTACTTGAACCGGAAGTCCGGGAGCCGGACCTTGTTCGGGTCGTCGTAGGACTCGGTCGGCTCGGTGCACTCGGTGGTTTCGAGCGTCTTCGAGGTGTCCGGACCGCGGTAGCCCGCCGCGTGCGACGACGGGGCCGAGGCGCTCGCGCTGCTGTCGCCGCCCTTGGGGTCGTCGCCGCCGCCGGTCTTCAGCGACAGCGCGACGATCAGGCCGGCGACCGCGACGAGGGACACCACGACGGAGCCGATGATCACCGACTTGTTGCTCTTGCGGCCGCCCCCGCCGGAGCCCTGGACCGTGGTCTGGGGCGTGATGCTGTATGGCGGCGGGGTCGATGGCGCCTGCTGGCCGTACGCGGCGGGCGGCGTCGGGTAGCCGCCCTGCTGCGGGTAGCCGTAGGCCGGGGACTGCGGCGCGGGCGCCGGGGTGCCGTACGGGTTCTGGACCGGGGCCGGCTGGTACGGCGTCTGGACGGGCCCGGTGGGCGCCGGGGCCGCCTGGTCGACCGGCGGGAACACCGCGGAGCCGACGCCGGCGCCGCTCGGCGTGGGCGCGCCCGGCACGATGCTCGGCGCGGCCGCCTGGAAGGAGGCGGCGACACGCAGGCACTCGTCGCGCATCGACTCGGCGGTCGGGAAGCGCTCGTTCGGGTTCTTCTTCAGCGCGCGGGCGACCAGCGCGTCCACGGCCGGGGGCAGCGAACGGTTGACCGAGGACGGGGCGACCGGCTCCTCCTGCACATGCGCGTACGCGATGGCCAGCGGGGAGTCCGCGTCGAACGGCAGCCGTCCGGTGACCAGCTGGAACAGCATGATGCCGACCGAGTAGAGGTCGGAGCGGGCGTCCACGCCGCGGCCGAGCGCCTGCTCCGGGGAGAGGTACTGCGGGGTGCCGACGACCATGCCCGTCTGCGTCATCGACGTGACGCCGGACTGCATGGCGCGGGCGATGCCGAAGTCCATGACCTTGACGACGCCGCGCTTGGTCATCATGACGTTGCCCGGCTTGATGTCGCGGTGGACCAGCCCCATCTCGTGGCTGATCTCCAGCGCGGCCAGCACGTCCGCCGTGACCTTCAGGGCCTTGTCGGCGGGCATCGCGCCCTGCTCCCGGATGTCCGCGTCGAGGACGGAGCCCAGCGGGCGGCCCTCGATGTACTCCATGACGATGTACGGAGTGGTCATCCCGTCGAGGTCGTCCTCGCCGGTGTCGAAGACCGAGACGATGTTGGTGTGCGTGAGCTTCGCCACGGCCTGGGCCTCGCGGCGGAACCGCTCGCGGAAGGCCTGCTCGCGACCGAGCTCGGTGTGCAGTGTCTTGATCGCGACCTGGCGGTCGAGCACGGCGTCGTACGCCAGGTGCACCGAGGCCATGCCGCCCTCGCCGAGCAAGTCGCGCAGCTGGTAGCGGCCGCCGGCCAGCGCCCGACCCGCGTACCGGCCCTGTGCGCCGTCCACGCTCATGTTTCCGCGTCCCCCACTAGGCCGTCAGGCGCCCTCGTTGATCGAATGAGCCATTCCCGGCCAAGTCTGCCCCAGGGCACTGACACGTCAAGCTCGGTGCCCGTTCCGTGACCGTACGCGAAAGAAGCGTCGCGGAAGCGTTACAGCGGCCGTACGCCCAGTACACAGAATTTGCACGACAGCGCGTGCTGGGGGTTTCATGACCGGTCCGGTCGGGCCGGTCCCCGTACCCATCTCGGACCGGGGGCTTGCGCGGAGGCTGTAGCGTGGCCGAGGGAGACCGTAACAACACCGCGCGCACCGCGGGCAGAAACGACGGCGAGGACTGATGGCACAGACGCAGCGCGCCCAGGGCCCGTCCGACCCCGAGGCGTCCGGCGGAGGCATGTCAGACGCGCCGGAGATGTGGGGCAACGGAGGGCTGGTCGGCGACGGCCGGTACCGGCTGACCCACCGGCTCGGCCGGGGCGGCATGGCCGAGGTGTTCGCCGCCGAGGACGTACGGCTGGGCCGGACCGTCGCGGTGAAGCTGCTGCGCGCCGATCTCGCCGAGGACCCGACCTCCAAGGCCCGCTTCACGCGCGAGGCCCAGTCGGTGGCCGGCCTCAACCACCACGCGATCGTCGCCGTGTACGACTCCGGCGAGGACTACGTGGGCGGCCAGTCCGTCCCGTACATCGTGATGGAGCTCGTCGAGGGCCGCACCATCCGCGATCTGCTGCTCAACGCCGAGGCGCCCGGGCCCGAGCAGGCCCTGATCATCGTCTCCGGTGTGCTGGAGGCCCTCGCCTACTCGCACCAGCACGGCATCGTGCACCGCGACATCAAGCCCGCCAACGTCATCATCACCCACAACGGCGCCGTCAAGGTGATGGACTTCGGCATCGCCCGCGCCCTGCACGGCGCGTCCACGACGATGACGCAGACCGGCATGGTCATGGGCACGCCCCAGTACCTGTCGCCGGAGCAGGCGCTCGGCAAGGCCGTCGACCACCGCTCCGACCTGTACGCGGTGGGCTGCCTCGTGTACGAACTGCTCGCGCTGCGGCCCCCGTTCACCGGTGAGACCCCGCTGTCGGTGGTCTACCAGCACGTCCAGGACATCCCCACGCCGCCGTCCGAGGTCTCCGACGCCGTTCCGCCGGAGCTCGACGGCCTGGTCATGCGCTCGCTCGCCAAGGAGCCGGACGACCGCTTCCAGACGGCCGAGGAGATGCGCGGCCTGGTCCAGTACGGCCTGCAGATGCTGTACGACCAGGGTGGCCACACCGGCACCTGGAACACCGGCCCGGTGGCGCTGCACGAGGGCCGGCACACCCCGGCGGGCGGCTTCGCCGGCACCACGGCGATGCAGCACCCCGGCGACTACGGCCCCGGCACCGCCCAGATCCCGCAGCCGATCCTGCCCGGCGGGTACGGACACGGCGACGACGGCGGTTTCGAGGGGCACGGCAACCGGGGCAGTGGCCGCGGCAAGCTGTGGATCCTCGCCGTCCTCGCGGTGATCGCGATCACGGTGGGCGTGGCGCTGGCGCTGAAGACCACGGGCAACAGCGGCGGCACGGGCACCACGCACTCGCCCACGAGCACGCACAGCACGAAGGACGAGAAGGCCAGCGAGAGCCCGTCCGACGAGCCGACGGACCAGCCCACGGACACGGCCACGGACGACAGCACCGACACGGGCGACAACTCCAGCTACGAGCCGTCGTACACGCCCTCGTACACCCCGTCCCAGACGGCCACCAGCGACCCGACCGACGAGCCGTCGGACCCGACGACCTCCCAGCAGCAGCCGACGGATCCGGGGACCGCGACGCAGTCGCAGCCCTCGGACCCGCAGACGGACCCGACGGGAGACCCGGGACAGGGTTCGCTGGACCCGGGTAATCCTTGAAGGACGCCGTCTGAGCCGTCGCCCCTGGCCGGCTGAGACGTCATGAGAGTTCATCGGGGCCTTCGCGTTCTGCGGGTTCATTCCACGAACGCGTCGCACACCGCGTCGTACTCGCGCGTCCACCACACGGCGAGCGCCGAGGCGGCCGGGAACTGTGGGTCCGCGCGGGTGTCGCCGCGCTCGTAGTGCCAGCGCAGCATCCAGAAGTCGTTCAGGCGCTCCCACCACACGCGGTGCACGGCCGCCGCGAGCTCGGAGGGGGTGGCCCCGGCCGCGCGCCGGTACGCGCGCGCGTAGGCCCGCACCTTCGGCAGGTCGAGGGCGCCCGCGGGCCGTACGAAGAAGATCGCGGCGGCGCGGACGGCCTCCTCGGCGCGGGGCTGCACACCGAGCCGGTCCCAGTCGACGATCGCGGCGGGCGCGTCCCCCTTGTACAGCAGGTTGAAGGGGTGGAAGTCGCCGTGCACCCAGCCCACCGAGGCGCCGCGCGGAGGGCGCCGGTCCGCGTGCTGTTCGAGGAGCGCGCGGCGTTCGAGCAGCCGGTGCCGGGCCAGGGCGTCGAAGGCGTCGGCCGGGCGGTGGCGGCGGACGTGGGCGAGCAGGTCGTCGATGAGGGCGAAGGTGTCGGCGGGGTCGGCGCTCCGCACGGGGTGGGGGCTCGTGGCGGGGCGCGTGCGCCCCTTGGGTGGCATCACGCGCTCCAGACAGGCGTGTACGGCGCCCAGGAGCGCCCCCAGGCGTGCGCACTGCCCCGGAGTCAGCTGGCCGCCGTGGCGGTGCCTGCCGTCGATCCAGGGGTGCAGGGCGTAGGCGTGGCCGCCGACGACGGCGACGGTACGGCCGTCACGGTCCGCGAGCGGCGGGGCGACCGGGACGCCGAGGGCGGCCAGGCGCTGGGTGGCGGCGTGCCGGCGCTCGATCGCCACCGGGTCGGCGGTGTCCGGGTCGAAGTGGTGCTTGAGGAAGTAGCGGCCGCGGGTCGTGCACAGGCGGTAGCCGCGGTTCAGCAGGCCCTGTTCGACGGGGTCGCAGGTGACCGCGGAACCGGCGGCGTACAGGCGGAGCAGATCGCCCAGAGGGGGCGCGTGAGACACAGGGGGTGGTACACATGAGCGCGGCACGCGCCAGATGTTAGGGCACCAGCCAGGGCCGTGAGCTGGGGGTTGTCACAGGCAGTCGCATTCGTTCACAGTACGTGCCCGAAGTGACGCCGGGATCTCACGGTGGGCCCCGCCGATCAGGGACATGACGAGACGGGGCGCGTGGCCGGAATGTGCGCCGATTTCGGTCTTCGCGTACGCGAGCAGTGTCACAGGTTGACTCTTCCCGTGTCCGGGGTGCCCGGGATAACGTGCCCTAGCTCCGGCCTCCTGCAAGGCTGTGACCAGCGACCTTCCAGTCCCTGCCCATTTACTTGGAAATCCAAGCAAAAACGCAGGTCAGGAGGGGTTTCACAGAAATGTGGAGCACTGGGTAACGTGACCTGGTGCAGGGCGCTCGCCGGGGCACCTGTCACGCCTGTTCCCGGCCGAGCGGCACCCACCCCGTGCACGGGTTTCGGAACAGGTGAGCCGCACTGGCCTACCGGCAACCCCGGGGGCCGGACCGACGGAGGAGCACACGTGACCGTGGACAGCAGTGCCGCGAGCAAGCCGCGTCGCAGCGCCGCAGGCAAGGCCGGCACCACCGGCACCAAGCGCACCACCCGCACCGCTGCGAAGAAGAGCACCGATCCGGAGCTCGTGCAGCTGCTCACGCCTGAGGGCAAGCGGGTCAAGAACGCCGAGTACGACGCGTACGTCGCCGGCATCACCCCGGACGAGCTGCGCGGCCTGTACCGCGACATGGTGCTCACCCGCCGCTTCGACGCCGAGGCCACCTCGCTGCAGCGCCAGGGCGAGCTGGGCCTGTGGGCCTCGCTCCTGGGCCAGGAGGCCGCCCAGATCGGCTCCGGCCGGGCCACCCGCGAGGACGACTACGTCTTCCCGACCTACCGCGAGCACGGCGTCGCCTGGTGCCGCGGTGTCGACCCGACCAACCTGCTCGGCATGTTCCGGGGTGTGAACAACGGCGGCTGGGACCCGAACAGCAACAACTTCCACCTCTACACGATCGTCATCGGCTCCCAGGCGCTGCACGCCACGGGCTACGCGATGGGCATCACCAAGGACGGCGCCGACTCCGCGGTCATCGCCTACTTCGGTGACGGCGCCTCCAGCCAGGGCGACGTGTCCGAGGCGTTCAACTTCTCCGCGGTCTACAACGCCCCCGTCGTGTTCTTCTGCCAGAACAACCAGTGGGCCATCTCCGAGCCGACCGAGAAGCAGACCCGTGTGCCGCTGTACCAGCGCGCCCAGGGCTTCGGCTTCCCCGGGGTGCGCGTCGACGGCAACGACGTCCTCGCCTGCCTCGCGGTCACCAAGTGGGCGCTGGAGCGCGCCCGGGCCGGCGAGGGCCCGACGCTGATCGAGGCGTACACGTACCGCATGGGCGCGCACACCACCTCCGACGACCCGACCCGCTACCGCCACGACGACGAGCGGGCCGCCTGGGAGGCGAAGGACCCGATCCTGCGTCTTCGCCGGTTCCTGGAGTCCGCAAACCACGCGGACGAGGGATTCTTCGCGGAACTCGAAGCGGAGAGCGAGGCGTTGGGCAAGCGGGTGCGCGAAGTGGTCCGTGCCATGCCGGACCCGGACGACTTCGCCATCTTCGAGAACGCGTACGCGGACGGGCACGCGCTCGTCGACGAGGAGCGAGCCCAGTTCGCCGCCTACCAGGCGTCGTTCGCGGACGCAGAAGGGGGCAAGTGACATGGCCGAGAAGATGGCGCTCGCCAAGGCGATCAACGAATCCCTGCGCAAGGCGCTGGAGTCCGACCCCAAGGTTCTGGTCATGGGTGAGGACGTCGGCAAGCTCGGCGGTGTCTTCCGGGTGACGGACGGCCTGCAGAAGGACTTCGGCGAGAGCCGGGTCATCGACACCCCGCTCGCCGAGTCCGGCATCGTCGGCACCGCGATCGGCCTGGCCCTGCGCGGCTACCGCCCGGTGGTGGAGATCCAGTTCGACGGCTTCGTCTTCCCGGCGTACGACCAGATCGTCACGCAGCTCGCGAAGATGCACGCCCGCTCCCTGGGCAAGGTCAAGCTGCCCGTCGTCATCCGTATCCCCTACGGCGGCGGCATCGGCGCGGTCGAGCACCACTCCGAGTCCCCCGAGGCCCTGTTCGCGCACGTGGCCGGCCTCAAGGTCGTCAGCCCCTCGAACGCGTCGGACGCGTACTGGATGATGCAGCAGGCCATCCAGAGCGACGACCCGGTGATCTACTTCGAGCCCAAGCGGCGCTACTGGGACAAGGCCGAGGTCAACACCGAGGCGATTCCCGGTCCGCTGCACAAGGCCCGCGTGGTCCGTGAGGGCACCGACCTGACCCTCGTCGCGTACGGCCCGATGGTGAAGCTCTGCCAGGAGGTCGCCGCCGCGGCCGCCGAGGAGGGCAAGTCGCTGGAGATCCTGGACCTGCGTTCGGTCTCCCCGCTCGACTTCGACGCGATCCAGACCTCGGTGGAGAAGACCCGCCGACTGGTCGTGGTCCACGAGGCACCGGTGTTCTTCGGTTCGGGCGCGGAGATCGCCGCCCGCATCACGGAGCGCTGCTTCTACCACCTGGAGGCCCCGGTGCTCCGCGTGGGCGGCTACCACGCCCCGTACCCGCCGGCGCGTCTGGAGGAGGAGTACCTGCCGGACCTGGACCGGGTGCTCGACGCCGTCGACCGTGCCCTGGCGTACTGAGGAGAGGGTCGTGACGACGATGACGGAAGCGTCCGTACGCGAGTTCAAGATGCCCGACGTGGGCGAGGGACTCACCGAGGCCGAGATCCTCAAGTGGTACGTCCAGCCGGGCGACACGGTGACCGACGGTCAGGTGGTGTGCGAGGTCGAGACCGCGAAGGCGGCCGTCGAACTCCCCATCCCGTACGACGGCGTGGTCCGCGAACTGCGATTCCCCGAGGGCACCACGGTCGACGTGGGCACGGCCATCATCGCGGTGGACATCGCGGGCGGGGCGCCCGCCGAGGCGCCTGTGCCGGTTCCCGCCGAGGCGTCCGTGCCGGCCCCCGCCGAGCAGCCCGAGGCCGAGCAGCCCGAGGCCGAGCCGAAGCCGCAGGGCCGCCAGCCGGTCCTCGTCGGCTACGGCGTCGCGGTGTCCTCGACCAAGCGCCGCCCGCGCAAGGGTCCCGAGACGGTGTCCGCTCAGGCCGCGCAGGCGATCCAGGGCGAGCTGAACGGCCACGGCCCCGGCGCCGCCGCCAAGGTGCGCCCGCTGGCCAAGCCTCCGGTGCGCAAGCTCGCGAAGGACCTCGGCGTCGATCTGGCGACGGTGATCCCGTCGGGTCCGGACGGCATCATCACCCGCGAGGACGTGCACGCGGCGGTCGCCCCGCAGGCTCCCGCGGCCCCGGCGGCTCCCGTCCCGGTGCCGGCGGCCCCGGCCGCTGTCGCCGCGCCCGCCCCGGTGGTGACGTTCGACGGCGCTCGCGAGACCCGGATCCCGGTCAAGGGCGTCCGCAAGATGACCGCCCAGGCCATGATCGGCTCGGCGTTCACCGCGCCGCACGTCACGGAGTTCGTGACGGTGGACGTGACGCGCACGATGAAGCTGGTCGAGGAGCTGAAGCAGGACAAGGAGTTCCAGGGCCTGCGGGTCAACCCGCTGCTGCTGATCGCCAAGGCCCTGCTGGTCGCCATCAGGCGCAACCCGGACATCAACGCGTCCTGGGACGAGGCGAACCAGGAGATCGTGCTCAAGCACTACGTCAACCTGGGCATCGCCGCGGCCACCCCGCGCGGCCTGATCGTCCCGAACATCAAGGACGCGCACACCAAGACGCTTCCGCAGCTCGCGGAGGCCCTCGGTGAACTGGTGTCGACGGCACGGGAGGGCAAGACCTCCCCGGCCGCGATGCAGGGCGGCACGGTCACCATCACCAACGTCGGCGTCTTCGGCGTCGACACCGGCACCCCGATCCTCAACCCCGGCGAGTCCGCGATCCTCGCGATCGGCGCGATCAAGCTCCAGCCGTGGGTGCACAAGGGCAAGGTGAAGCCGCGCCAGGTCACCACGCTGGCGCTGAGCTTCGACCACCGCCTGGTGGACGGCGAGCTGGGCTCCAAGGTGCTGGCGGACCTGGCGGCGATCCTGGAGCAGCCGAAGCGGCTGATCACCTGGGCCTGACCCGCACGCACAGCGAAACGCCGCCGGCGGTCACCCACGGGACACGGGTCCCGGGTGACCGCCGACGGCGTTTGCGGGCGGGTGTCAGCCCAGCCGGGCGAAGCCGTAGCTCAGCAGCTTCTTCGCGTCCGACTCACGCTGCGCGATGGAGGTGGAGGCGAGGACGGTGCCGATGACCGTCTTGCCGTTGCGGGTGGCGGCGAACACCAGGCAGTACTTGGCCTCGGGGCCGGAGCCGGTCTTCACGCCGATGGTGCCGCTGTAGCTGGACAGCAGACCGTTCGTGTTGGTCCACGGCGCCATGGTGCGGGTGGTGCCCGTCTTGGTGATGGTCTTCGCCGTGTACGACTTCGTCTTCACGACCGTGCGGAACATGGAGCTCTTCATCGCGCTGCTGGCGAGCTTCGTCAGGTCGCGCGGCGTCGAGTAGTTGTTGCCGTTGCCGATGCCGTCGAACGAGTCGAAGTGCGTCTTCGTCAGGCCGAGGTTCTTCGCGGTGGTGTTCATCTTGCCGATGAACGACTTCACGCGCGCGGCCCGCGTCGTACCCGAGCCGAACTTGTCGGCGAGCGCGTAGGCGGCGTCGCAGCCGGACGGCAGCATCAGACCGTAGAGCAGCTGGCGGACGGTGACCTTGTCACCGACGATCAGGTGCGCCTGGGAGGCGTTGTTGGCGACGACGTAGTCGCTGTACGCCTTCTGGATCGTCACCTTGGCGTCGAGGTTCAGGTTCGACTGGGCGAGCACGACCTTCGCGGTCATGATCTTCGTGGTGGAGCCCGTGGAGCGCTGGGTGTCCGCTGCCTTCGTGTACAGCGTCTTGGCGTTCGCGTTGTCCATGATGTAGCCGCCCTTGGCCACGATCGAGGGCGCGGTGACGGCCTGCGCGGGCGCCGCGGTGAGGGCTCCGGTCGCGAGCACCGCGCCGGCCGTGACGGTGACGGCGGCGGCTCTGCGGACCCGAATGCCCTTGATGCCGTTTATCAAGTCAGATACCCCAATTAAATTGAATGCCCGTTATTTGCGGCCGAGTTGAGGTGGCATAGGAGCAGGGCCGCACGTGTGTGACACGTAAGTAGCACAGATGGTTGTGCCATTGCTGAGAGGAATTTCGCGGCCCCCCGCCCGGTCCGCCTGACGGACGCGCCCTCCTCTTGCGTACGTGATGTATCTATGCTGTGGGCATGAGCCTGGCCGTGAAGCACCCTCCTGCCGCCGACCGCGTCTACAGCCACGTCAAGCAGGGCGTCCTGGACCGCCGCTACGAGGGCGGCACGCTGCTCACCGAGGGCGAGCTGGCCGAGGCCGTCGGGGTCTCGCGCACCCCGGTGCGGGAGGCGCTGCTGCGGCTCGAGGTGGAGGGGCTGATCAAGCTCTACCCGAAGAAGGGCGCCCTGGTCCTGCCCGTATCCGCGCAGGAGATCGCCGACGTGGTGGAGACCCGGCTGCTCGTGGAGGAGCACGCGGCGCGCAAGGCCGTACCCGCCGCGCCGCGCCTCGTCGAGCGTCTGGAGGAACTGCTCGCCCGGCAGAAGGAGCAGGCAGCCGCCGGTGACCTGGCCGCGGCCGCGGTCACCGACCGCTGCTTCCATGCCGAGATCGTGCGCAGCGGCGGCAACGAGATCCTCTCCCGCCTCTACGATCAGCTGCGCGACCGCCAGCTGCGGATGGGCGTCGCGGTGATGCACTCCCACCCGGACCGGATCGCCAAGACACTCACCGAGCACGAGGAGATCCTCGACGCGCTGCGCGCCGGGGACGCGGAGGCGGCCGTCGCGGTCGTACACCGGCACGTGAGCTGGTTCTCGCACCTCGCGCGAGGTGAGGTCCGATGACCAACTCCACCCTTCCGGGTGACCCGCCGGGCGGCCGTCGCGCAGTCGCCATATGGGGGATCGGCGTCTGCGTCTACTTCGTCGCCGTCATCTTCCGGACGTCCCTCGGGGTCGCCGGCCTCGACGCGGCCGACCGCTTCCACGTGGGCGCCTCCGCCCTGTCGACGTTCTCCATCCTCCAGCTCCTGGTCTACGCCGGCATGCAGATACCCGTGGGCCTGCTGGTCGACCGGCTCGGCACCAAGAAGGTGCTGAGCATCGGCGCGGTCCTGTTCACGGCCGGGCAGCTGGGCTTCGCCTTCTCCCCCTCGTACGGCACGGCGCTCGCCTCCCGCGCACTGCTCGGGTGCGGTGACGCGATGACGTTCATCAGCGTGCTGCGGCTGGGCACCCGCTGGTTCCCGGCGCGGCGCGGACCGCTGGTCGCACAGTTCGCGGGCCTGATCGGCATGGCGGGCAACCTGATCTCCACGCTGGTGCTGGCCCGGCTGCTGCACGGCCTGGGCTGGACCCCGGCGTTCGCGGGCAGCGCGCTGGCCGGCGCGGTCGTCCTCGTCCTGGTCCTCCTCTTCCTGAAGGACCACCCCGAGGGCCACGAGCCGGAGCCCTTCCCGCACCGGGGCTCGGCCTACGTCCGCCGGCAGATAGCCGCGTCCTGGCGGGAGCCCGGGACACGGCTGGGTCTGTGGGTGCACTTCACCACCCAGTTCCCGGCGATGGTGTTCCTGCTGCTGTGGGGTCTGCCGTTCCTGGTCCAGGCGCAGGGGCTGTCCCGTGCCACGGCCGGCGACCTGCTGACGCTCGTCGTCGTGTCCAACATGGTGGTCGGCCTGGTGTACGGCCAGATCGTCGCCCGGCACCACGCGGCGCGGCTGCCGCTCGCCCTGGGCACGGTCATGGCGACCGCCCTCGCCTGGGCGGCGGCCCTCCTCTACCCCGCCGACCGGGCGCCGATGTGGCTGCTGGTGGCGCTGTGCACGGTGCTCGGCGCCTGCGGTCCAGCGTCCATGATCGGCTTCGACTTCGCCCGCCCGGCCAATCCGCCGGAGCGTCAGGGCACCGCGTCCGGGATCACCAACATGGGTGGTTTCACCGCCTCGATGACGGCCCTGTTCGCGATCGGCGTCCTGCTGGACGCCACCGGGGACGACTACACCGTCGCCTTCTCGACCCTGTTCGTCCTCCAGGCAGTGGGCGTGAGCCAGATCCTGCGGCTGCGCGGACAGGCCGCACGCAGCGAGGAACGGCTGGTGGCGAGCCGGGTGGAGACGGTGCACGTCCCCGCGTGAGTCAGAGGGCCGGTACGAGGGTGAGATAGGCGAGGCCGAGGACGCCCCGGTAGCTCAGCCACTGTGCGCGGTGCCGGTCGAGCCGTTCGCGGGTCTCCGCCGCCAGCGGATGCTCCGGGTGGGCGGCGAGCCACACCTCGGTGTCCGCCTGGTACGCCGACTCGAACGCCTCCCACTCGTCCCGGTTCGCGGTCTCGGTCCACTCGGGCCGGAAACCGGCGGCCACGGCCAGGTCGAGGAGGCGGGCGAGGTCGTAGTGCTGCTCGGCGGCCGCGTCGGGCCACATGCCGGACAGCTCGGCGGGCGTCGGCCGCCGTTCCCAGAACCCCTCGCCGAGGACCACGCGACCGCCGTCGCTGACGAGCCGCCGCAGCTCGCGCAGGGCGTCGAGGGTGTGCTCCGGGGGTTCCGCCGGGCTGAGGGCCTGGCTCGCGCCGAGACACAGCACCAGGTCGGCGGGCCCGCGTCCGGTGCCCACGGCCGATTCCCTGACGAACTCCACCCGGTCCGCGAGCCCGCGCGCCTCGGCGCCTCGCCGTCCCCGCTCCAGGTCTTCGGCGCGCAGATCGACACCCGTGCCACGGGCATCCGGTACGGCCGCGAGCACCCGGAGCATCAACTCGCCCCAGCCGCACCCGACGTCGAGCACGCTGCGGGGCCGCGTCTGCGCGAGCCGCCCCACCATCGCGTCCGCGCGGGCCTCGGAGAGAGGGCCGTGAAAGGTGAGCCGGGTGAGCCGGGGCGGGAGGTCGGCACCGGGGGCATCGGCGTCGGCGCCGACGACGGAGTCAGTCATGCCGCGCACGCTAGTTCGAGGTCCCGGCGCGGGGACACCGAATATCGCCGACGGCACGACCGGACCGACGGCACGGGCAGACCGACGGCACTGGACCGGCGTCACGACCTGGCCGGCGTCACGCCGTGGGCGGCGCGCTACTGCGTCACGGTGAAGTTCCGCAGGATCGCGGCGGCCAGGTCCGGGTCGCCCTCCGTCTTGATCCGGTCGGCGACCGACTCCGCGGTCACGCGGCCGCAGGCCAGCCGGACGTACGTCTCCCAGTCCAGGGTGAGGCCGGCGGCGGGGCCGAGGGCGGGGGCCGTCTCCAGCGTGCCGCGCCCCTGGATGTCGACGCGGATGGTGCGCAGGAACTCGATGGGCCCGTGCACGTCGAAGACGACCGCGGAACTGCGCGGGGCGTTCGCGTCGTTGGCGACGACACGGGGGAGTTCGCCGAGCAGAAAGTCCCGGGCGATGTGCGCGCCCGGCGAGTCGAGGTTGCCCGGCCGGCCGAGGGCCGCGCGCAGGTCCTGCTCGTGCACCCACACGTCGAACGCGCGGTAGCGCATGGCCGCTTCGAGGGTGATCTCGGTACCGAGCGGGCCGCGCACCTTGTGACCGGGCTCCCGCGCCTCGTTGCGCAGCTGCCGGTTGCGGCGGATGACCGTGTACTCCAGCTCCGACGTCATCTCCGGTGCCGTGTGGTGGCGGCGGACGTCGACCTGCATCTCCATGTAGCGCTGGTGCTCGTTGGTGACGTGGAAGAGGTCACGGGGCAGTGTGTGGATGGGGCGCGGGTCGCCGAGCATCTCGCAGTCCATGCCGATGACATGCGAGACGATGTCCCGGACCGACCAGCCCGGGCAGGGGGTCCGCCGGTTCCACTCGCCCTCCACAAGGGGCTGCACCAGTTCGGATATCGCTTCGATGGAGTGGGTCCAGGCGTCGGCGTAGGGCTGGAGGGTGGGATGCAGACTCACGGAACGGGACCCCTCGGCGGTCGGTACACGGGCGGGTTGTGGCGGGGTTGCCAGTGGGAGGTGGCGGCTGTCGGCGGGTGTCTTGAGCCTCCCCCAATTCTCGACTTCGCTCGAACCGGGGGGACCCCCAAGTTACGCTGCTGTGAGGCACCCCGGCAGTGCTTTCGTGTGACGATCGTAGGCCCGAGTGGACGGCTCGAATGCCAGGACGGTGGTAGTGTGCGCGCCTCTCTGATCCAGATCGCCGTAGACGAGGGCGAATCGGTCGAATCCCGCCGGGCCCGAGTGGCCGGGTTGGTCCGGGACCAGGCCGGGGCCGATCTCGTCGTACTGCCGGAGCTGTGGACCACCGGAGCCTTCGCGTACGAGGAGTTCGGGCGCGAGGCCGAGCCGCTCGAAGGCCCCACCCACGAGGCGATGGCGAAGGCGGCGAGCGACGCGGGCGTCTGGCTGCACGCGGGCTCGATCCCCGAGCGCGACCCGGACGGTCCCCTCTACAACACCTCGCTCGTCTTCTCGCCCTCCGGCGACCTGGTCGCGGCCTACCGCAAGATCCACCGCTTCGGCTTCGACAAGGGCGAGGCCGTGCTGATGGGCGCGGGGCAGGATCTGGTGACGGTCCGGCTCCCGGCCACCGCTCTGGGCGTCGCCACCTGTTACGACCTCCGTTTCCCCGAACTCTTCCGCGCACTGGTCGACGCCGGCGCCGAGACCCTGGTGATCCCGGCGGGCTGGCCCGAGCGCCGTCGCGCGCACTGGACGCTGCTGGCCCAGGCGCGGGCGGTCGAGAACCAGGCGTTCGTGCTCGCCTGTGGAACGGCCGGCACCCACGCCGGGGTTCCGCAGGCCGGTCACTCGATCGTGGTGGATCCCTGGGGCGAGGTCCTGGCGGAGGCGGGCCCCGACGAGGAGGTCCTCACCGTGGACTTCGACCCGTCCCGGGTCGCCGCGACCCGCGAGCAGTTCCCCGCGCTGAAGGACCGGGTCCTCGGACTCCAGCCGCCCAGGCGCTAGGTGTATTGACCCGGGACGTTGTTGACGCGGCTGATGGGTGGGTGGCCGCCGAGTGCGGTGTGGCAGCGCCGGATCCACTTGTGGGCTGTCGGGCGGGAGATGCCCATCTCTGCGGCGACGTGCGCGACGGGACGGCCGGAGCGGACACGCTCAACCAGCAGTCGCCTGCCATGAACGGTCAGCCGGGCATTACGGTGGGACACGAAGGCCTCCGTGCGGTGAAGATTCGACACCTCCACCACACACGGGGGTCTTCGCCATGATCAAGCCCCGTCAGCGTTAACAACGCTCGTGATCAATACAGCTAGGCGACAGGCGCGCCGGAAGCCGGAAGCCGCGAGCCGGGCGTCGTCCGCGCCCGGTGGTGTCAGTCCTCCTCGCGCTCCCGGTCCGCCAGGTGGATCACGCACACCGCCACCGCGATCAGCAGCGCCGGGTCCGCGTCCTCGCGGACGACGTCGACGCCGTAGGTCTCCCGGATGTGCAGCAGGCGCCGGGAGACGACGGCGAGGAGGTCGCCGTCGTACTCGACGGCGAACTCGCGGTCGAGGATCTTTCCGCTGACGTCCAGTTCGGTGCCGTCGACCAGGGACACCCGGTAGTGGTTGCGCAGCAACGACAGCCGCTTGCGCCGGATGGTCGCCAGCGGCTCGCCGCCCCGCTCGATCACCATCGTGTCCCGCAGGGCGAACATCTTCTGGTGGATGTCGACCAGGACCCGCCCGTGCGTGTCCTTCAGCTCGAAGGTGTCCCGCAGCCGCATCGCCTTGCCGTCGACGAGGAACGCCTTGTCGCCGTGCTCGTCCTCGATCCAGTAGTCGTCACCGAAGCCGAGGAGCCGGTCGCGTACGAGGAATCTCATGCCGTTACGGCTTCCCCGGGACGGGGCGATCATCACGGCGGTACCGCGAGCCGGACGACCCTCCGCCGTCGGAGGGTGCCCCGACCGGGGCACGGAATCCAGCCGGACATGGGGTGTCGCGGAGTTGAACATCCGATTGTGGCAAGGAAGTTGGGCATCCATGGGCAGCGGACCCCGGTCCAACGATGCGTAAGTCGTCAAGGCTCCGCACATTCATTTCGGAGGTTCCGCCATGTCCTCTCGCCCCGTCCGTCGCCGGGTGATACGCGCCGTCTCGACGGTGACGCTGGTCCTCGGCACGGCCCTGGCCGTTCCGCTCGGCCTGGCCGGCGCCGCCGGCGCCGCGCCGTCCTCGGCGACCGCCGAGGTCAACCAGTACGACTGGAAGCTCTTCTACACGGCCGCCCCCGGACAGACCAACAAGGCCACCGTCACCGCGTCGCTCACCGCGGACCGGACGGGCTTCGTCTACGTGATCGACGACGTCGTCCCGATCACCGCGGGCCACGACTGCGCCTACCCCGACAGCGCGGACCACACGAAGGTGTCCTGCACGGTCACCAGTGTCGAGAGCCAGGACCCGTACCCCGCCCTGGCCATGGACCTCGGCGACGGCAACGACACGGTCGCCTACAAGAACAACACCGACCAGGTCTACTCCTACGCCCAGATCCTGCTGGGCGCCGGCAACGACAAGGCGACCGACTCCGGCAGCCTCGACGGCGCCTATGTCTCGGGCCAGGCCGGCAACGACACCATCTCGGTGGGCAAGGTGGGCCTGGCCTGGGGCGGTGACGGCAGCGACACGATCTCCGCGAGCGGCGGCGACAACATCGTGATGGGCGGCAAGGGCAACGACGTGCTGCGCGGCGGCTCCGGGGGCCAGTACCTGAACGGCGACGACGGCAACGACGCGATCTACGGCGGGGCCGGGGACGACACGCTGAACGGCGGCAAGGGCAACGACCTCATGTACGGCAACAGCGGCAACGACCGGATGTACGGCAACAGCGGGGACGACAAGCTGTACGGCGGGCCGGGCAGGGACATCCTCTCCGGCGGCCCCGGCCGCAACGTGGTCCACCAGTGACGCTCCGGCACCGACGGCCGGCCCGACCGGCCGACGGCTGACCGCCGGATTGCTCCGGTGCCGGATGAGGTTGGATGGGGGCATGGCAAAGCGCGCGCGTGTCCGCGCCCCCGAGCTTGTCGGCAAGGGTGGCTGGCTGAACACCGGAGACACCCAGTACACCCTCGCCGACCTGCGAGGACGCATCGTCGACCTGGATTTCTGAAAATCAACAACAGAGCACCGAACTTGCGTTCACACTGAGTGTGTGCACCAGGACACGATCTGTGACCTCTACCTTCGCCTGTCCCTCGACCGGGACGGCAAGACCGCAATCGAACGGCAGGAAGCCGACTGCCGTGTCTGGGCCGAACGCAACGGACTGACCGTCCGCAAGGTCCACATAGACAGAGGGCGCTCCGGCTACAAGACCGTTGAGCGCAAGGGCTTCGACGCTGCGCTGGCGGCCGTCACGGCGGGGGTTGTCGGCACGCTGATCGTCTGGAAACTGGACCGCCTCTCCCGCAAGGGCATCGGCCAGGTGGGCAAGGTGCTGGACGACATCGAGAAGTCCGGTGGCCGTCTCGTCTCAGTCGTGGACGGCCTTGACACCTCGAACGCCTCGGCGCGCATGGTCGTCGCGATGCTCGCTGAACTCGCCCGGTCCGAGTCGAAGAATCTCGGCACGCGCGTCGGGCACGCGAAGCGCTACCTGCGCAGCAAGGGCCAGTGGATCGGCGGACAGCCCCCGTACGGGCTGCTCATCGACCCGAAGACCAAGAAGCTCGTTCACGACCCGGACCATGCCGTCTACGCTCGCCTGATCGCGGATGCAGCGCTCGCCGGGACATCGTTGGTCAAGATTGCCCGACTCCTCAACGAGTACGAGATCCTCTCGCCCAGGGGCGGGCAGTGGAACGCGGCCAGCATCATGCAGCTCCTGCGGTTACCTGCGTTCGCCGGCTTGATGCCGGAGACCGAGAGCATCGAGACGGATGACGGCGAGCGGAAGTACACCGGCAGGGTCTTCCCGTATCGCGATCCCGAGACGCTGGACACCGTCGAGATCGGCGAGGGGATCATCACGGTCGGCGAGCGTGAACAGATCATCCGCACCTTGAAATCCAGGACGTTCGTGCATGCAGGAAAGCGGCGGTCGAAGCCCGAGGGGACGGCGTTGCTCACGGGACTCGTCTACTGCGCGGTTCCTGGCTGCGATCGCCGGATGCACCGTGTGGGCGGCAGCTATCAGCGCATGGCTCGCCGCGCGGGCAACCAGTGCATCGGAGCGTCGGCGCTGGCTGAGGCGGTTGACCAGTACGTGACGGAACAGTTCCTCACCAAGCTCCCAGCGCTCGAACCGAACGACCCGCTGCTTGTCGCGATCGCAGATCGCTGGGTGCACCGCGTGGACCCGGAGACCTTCGCGAAACGTGATGCGCTTACTGCCGAGATCCAGGACGAGGAAGCCCGCTTGGCTGATCTGGAGGACGCGCGCTACGTTCGGGGCGAGTTCAATGGCGCCGCAGCCGTGGAACGCTACAACCGGCTTTCGGAACGCCTGAGAGGGCGCATCGAGGGGCTGCGCGCCGATCTCCGCAATCTCCCCATGCCATCCATGGACGTATCGCCGATGCTCGACAGGCTCACCCTGCGCGAGGCATGGGCGGATGCGACGAACGAAGACCGGCGCGGTCGGTTATCGCTCGCCATAGACCGGGTTGAGGTGAGCAAGGGAGTGCGCGGGCAGCGGATCATTCCTGAGCAGCGCATCCAGATCCATTGGGCCAAGCTGCCGGGCACCGGCACCTGAGCATCCTGGCAGGCGCCGCGCAGGAGAATGTGGCGAGTTGACTGGCTTCTGCTTCGGGAGCGAGCGTTCTAAAGGGGCGTTAAGCCCCGAGCCCAGCGGCGAGACCTGCCCGGCGTGTATGAGGCCGAATCAGTCGCTTGAGCGGTTGGTCATTTACGGGCACGTGAAATGCCCCAGGGGAGCGACGCGGTGAACCCTATGGATCAGTACCAGAGCACCCGTGCTGAGGTCGAGCGCGTAGCCGCGCTTCTCCGTGCTGCCCTCATACGCGCTGGTGTGTGCTGCCGCTTCTGCCGCGCTACCGGCCGATGGCTTCGAGTGATCCGAATCCCGTCCTGCCTCAATGTGGGGTGGGTACGGTGGGTGTTTCCGGCTGGGATCAGCCCTGAGCAGGGGCGTTCGGGCTTCCTGCCGGTGGGAACCATCACCTACGGGGATGGCACCCTGGACGCATGAACGCTGCCTCTCCTGCCCCGCGACGTGCCCGAGTCCGTGCCCCCGAGCTGATCGGCAAGGGCGGCTGGCTGAACACGGGTGGGAAGGACCTGACGCTCGCGGAGCTGCGAGGTAAGTGCGTTGTTGTTGATTTTTGGACGTTCTGCTGCATCAACTGTCTGCACGTCCTGGACGAGCTGCGGGAGCTGGAGGAGAAGCACCGGGACACGGTCGTCGTCATCGGTGTGCACTCGCCGAAGTTCGTGCACGAGGCCGAGCACCGGGCGGTCGTCGACGCGGTGGAGCGGTACGGCGTGGAGCACCCGGTGCTCGACGACCCGGAGCTCGCCACCTGGAAGCAGTACGCCGTGCGCGCCTGGCCGACGCTCGTGGTGATCGACCCGGAGGGGTACGTCGTCGCGCAGCACGCCGGCGAGGGGCATGTGCACGCCATCGAGCGGCTGGTCGAGGAACTGGAGGCCGAGCACGAGGCGAAGGGCACCCTGCGCCGCGGCGACGGGCCGTACGTGGCGCCGGAGCCCGAGCCGACCACCCTGCGCTTCCCGGGCAAGGCCCTGCTGCTGCCCTCCGGGAACCTGCTGGTCAGCGACACCACCCGGCATCAGCTGGTGGAGCTAGAGGAGGACGGGGAGAGCGTCGTACGGCGCATCGGCTCCGGCACGCGCGGGTTCGCCGACGGGCCGGCCGAGCGGGCGTCCTTCAACGAACCGCAGGGCCTCGCCCTCCTCGACGACACGTCCGTGGTCGTCGCCGACACCGTCAACCACGCCCTGCGCCGCCTCGACCTCGGCACCGGGGAGGTGACCACCCTCGCGGGCACCGGCCGGCAGTGGTGGCAGGGCTCCCCGACCTCGGGCCCGGCCCGCGAGATCGATCTCTCCTCGCCCTGGGACGTGGCGCTCTTCGGCGGCCGGGTGTGGATCGCGATGGCGGGCGTGCACCAGCTGTGGGCCTACGAACCGGTGGCGGGCACCGTCGCCGTCGCCGCGGGGACGACCAACGAGGGCCTGGTCGACGGGCCCGCCGCCGAGGCCTGGTTCGCCCAGCCGTCCGGGCTCGCGGCCACCGCCGACCGGCTCTGGCTCGCCGACTCGGAGACGAGCGCCCTGCGCTGGGTGGACCTCGACGGTCAGGTCCACACCGCCGTCGGCACCGGTCTGTTCGACTTCGGCCACCGGGACGGAGTAGCCGAACAGGCCCTGCTCCAGCACCCGTTGGGCGTCACCGCGCTGCCCGACGGCTCCGTGGCGGTCTGCGACACCTACAACCACGCCCTGCGCCGCTACGACCCCGCGAGCGGCGAAGTCACCACCCTCGCCACGGACTTGCGGGAGCCGAGCGACGCCGTCCTGGTCGGCGACGACATCGTGGTCGTCGAGTCGGCCCGCCACCGCCTGACCCGGCTGCGCCTGCCGGAGGAGGCGGTGCGGGTCGAGTCCGTCGCCCACCGCACCCGGCGCGCGGCGACGGAAGTGGCCCCGGGCACGCTCCGGTTGGACGTGATCTTCCAGGCCCCGGCGGGCCAGAAGCTGGACACGCGCTACGGCCCGTCCACTCGCCTCCTGGTCTCCTCCACGCCGCCCGAACTCCTGCTCAAGGGCGAGGGCGCGGACACGGATCTGGCCCGCACCCTGGAGCTGAACCCGGCGGTCACGGAGGGCGTCCTGCACATCTCCGCGATGGCCGCCTCCTGCGACGACGACCCGGCCAACGAGTACCCCGCCTGCCACGTCCACCAGCAGGACTGGGGCGTCCCGGTCCGCCTCACCGAGGGCGGAGCGGACCGGCTGCCGCTGGTCCTGGCGGGAATGGACGAGGGGGACGAGGCGGGCGAGACGGCCTAGGGACGGGTCCTAGATGCCGTACCCGTCGCTGTAGCCGTCGCCTCGGTGGTGGTGCCGCTCGTCCTCGACGACGGTCGTCGTGGTCGGCGGCACCATGACCCGCCGGCGCCGTGCGATCCCGCTGAACGTGGCGACGCCGATCAGGCCCACGATCATCAGGATCAGGCCGACCAGATGGACGTTGACGCCCTGCATGTGCCAGTCGGTCGCGAACGCGAGGATGGCCCCCGCGGCGAGAAGGATGATGCACCCGCCGAGCCCCATGAACCTCGCCTCCTTCCGGTCCGGTGTCTTTGGTCGGGGGCGGGTACCCAGGGCCGCGGCGGGCATGCGGAGGACTCCGCTCAGACCACGTCGACGAAGTCCTCGCGTCCGGAGCTCACCAGGTGCGTGCTGTTCGGGTAGAGCAGCACCGCGACCCACGTGCCGTCCTTCGACGCCGTGAAGCCCTTGCTGAACGTGCCGTCCGTGCGGGTGGTCGCGTTGCCCATGTCGTACCAGCTGCTGGAGCCCTTGGGCTTGAAGAGCATCTTCACCTTCTGGCCCGCGTAGGCCTTCCAGACGCCCGAGGTGTAGTGCTGCAGCTTGCCCTTGTAGGTGATCGTGCGGCCCTTGCGGACCGGCTCCGGCGCGGCGTTGCCGTCGATGATCCGGGTCGGCGTGCGGGTGGCGTGCACGACGTAGCTGTACGACTCCTGGAAGTCGCGGCTGCCCTTGAAGTGGGCCCGGTAGTAGCCCTTGTAGGGCGCGTCGAACGTGCCCTTGAACGGCGCGGCGGCGTCGGGGTCGGAGCTGCCCGGCGTGACCGTCTTCATGGTCTTCCAGCCGGTCTTCCCGTCGGCCGAGTACTGCAGCTCCACCTTGTCGACCACGCCCGGCGGCTGGTACCTGCCGGTGTTCAGGCCGCCCTTGGCGGTCAGCGCGGAGTACTTGTCCAGGCTCGCCGTGAAGTTGGTGAAGTACGTCTTCTGCGCGACGTAGACCTTGACCGTCTGCAGCTCACTGAACTTCAGGAACGTTCCGGTGAGCACCCGCACTTCGACCGTGCCGGACTTCGGCAGCGTCAGCTCTCCGGTGAAGCGGCCGTCGGCGCCGGTGACGGGCCGCGAGGCCACGCCGCCGAACTCGTTGGACCAGATCTCCTCCACCGTGGCTCCGGCCAGCGGTTTCCACGCCCCGTCGAGGTACACCTCGGCGGTCCCGGAGACCTTCGCCGCCTGCCCGGCCTTGACGTCCAGTTCGGCGGCGTCCAGGGTCACGCGCGTGTCCGACTGGACGGCCCTGACCTCGACGCTCTCGTTGGCCCTGGACTGGTACCAGGGATCGTCCAGCCGCAGCCAGGCGTTGACGGTGGCACTGGACGGGCTGGTCACGGTGTACACGGAGGTGAAACGGCCGTCGGTGCCGGTCGTGGTGGTCGTGTCGTCCCCGTTGGAGATCTCCAGGTCCACCTTCGCGCCCGCCGCGGGCGTCGTCTCGCCGGTGCGCGGGTCGGTGACGGTGAAGCCGCCGGTGACGGTGACGTCCTGGTGCTCGTAGTCCGGGTTCTGCGGCGTGGCCGCCAGATCGGTGAGGTTCGCTTCGAGCTCGTACTGGTAGGTGCCCTCGGCCGAGGTGGTGTCCCCGTCGGCGTCGGTCAGGTCGATCACGACGCGGTAGGTGCCGAGGTCGGCCAGGCGCAGCGGGGCGGTGGTCCGCCACGTGTGCGCGAAGCCGGTGCTGGAGTCCGGGGTGAAGTCGCTGACCTCGGTGACCTCCGGGGCGTCGGCGGCGGAGCCCGGCGCGTACAGGTGCGCGGTGATCGAGGTGATGGCGGTGTCGGACGAGGCGGACACCCACACCAGGCCGGCACCCGGGTGGTCACCGCTGCCGACGCCGTACAGCACCGGCGCCACCGCCGCGTGCGCGGCGGGTACGGGACCGAGCAGCAGGCCGGCCGCGACGGAGGCGCAGGCGAGCACCAGGGATCTTTTTCGCACGTGTGAGTCCCCCCACGAGACTGTTCCAGGACGCGATCGTTGAAAATCGAATCGCATCGTACGCTGAGGAAACCATCTCTGAACAGGTTCAAAACAAACGGTTTCGCGAGGGGAGGGCGGAGCGGCGGAACTCAGCCTTCCAGGAACGCCGTCAGCGCGTTGGCCAGCAGGAACGGGTCCTCGGCGCCGCAGAGCTCGCGGGCGCTGTGCATGGACAGGATCGCCACGCCGATGTCGACGGTCCGGATGCCGTGGCGGGCCGCGGTGATCGGTCCGATCGTGGTGCCGCACGGCATGGAGTTGTTGGAGACGAAGGACTGGAAGGGCACGCCGGCTCTCTCGCAGGCCGCCGCGAAGACCGCGCGGCCGGTGCCGTCCGTGGCGTAGCGGTTGTTGACGTTCACCTTCAGGATCGGCCCGCCGTTGACCCGCGGGTGGTGCGTCGGGTCGTGCCGCTCCGCGTAGTTGGGGTGGACCGCGTGACCGGTGTCGGAGGACAGGCAGACCGTGCCGGCGAACGCGCGGGCCCGGTCCTCGTACGCGCCGCCGCGCGCGAACACCGAGCGCTCCAGCACGCTGCCGAGCAGCGGCCCGTCCGCGCCGGTGTCGGACTGCGAGCCGTTCTCCTCGTGGTCGAAGGCGGCCAGCACCGGGATGTACGGCAGTTCGGCCCCGGACGTCGCGAGGGCCGCCAGCGCCGCCGTGCCCGCGTGCACCGACAGGAGGTTGTCCATCCGCGGACCGGCGACCAGCTCCTTGTCGCGGCCCAGGTAGGCGGGCGGCTCCACCGAGTGGACCATCAGGTCCCAGCCGGTCACCTCGCCCGCCGGCAGCCCGAGCTCCTCCTCCAGGAAGGCGATCAGGTCGCCGTCGCGCACGTCGTCGTCCAGGCCCCACACCGGTTGCAGATGCCGCTGCTTGTCGAGCTTGAGCCCCTCGGAGGACACCGACCGGTCGAGGTGGATGGCCAGCTGGGGCACCCGCAGCAGCGGCCGGTCCACGTTCACCAGACGGGTCGAGCCGTCCCGCAGGGTCAGCCGGCCGGCCAGGCCCAGGTCGCGGTCGAGCCAGGAGTTCAGCAGCGGCCCGCCGTAGATCTCCACGGCGACCTGGCGCCAGCCGTGCGCCCCGCTGTCCGGCAGCGGCTTGACCCGCAGGTTGGGGGAGTCGGTGTGCGCGCCGATGATCCGGAACGGCGTGTGCGGCGCGGCGTCCTCGGGGACGTACCAGGCCACGATCGCCCCGCCGCGCAGCACGAACCGGCCGCCGCTCGTCCCGTCCCACGCGTCCGTCTCCGCGACCTGCCGGAACCCGGCCTTCTCCAGTCGCTCGGCGGTGTTCGCCACGGCGTGGTACGGCGACGGGCTGGCCGCGAGGAAGGACATCAGGTCGTCGGTGTGGCCGCGGTCGAAGCGCGCTGATTGGGTCATGGTTCTCACCTTAACGACGGAGGGGGGCCCGCTCCCCTTGAACGACGAGGGCCCGCTCCCTCGAACAGGGAGCGGGCCCGTCGCGGAACCCGGGGGACGCGTGCCGGACTAGGGCCCCTCGTTTGGATCATGCCGGGCTCGCGGGGTCTGGCACCGCTCCCTGATCCGGCCTGATCCAAACGAACGACCCTAGAACGCGGCCTCGTCCAGCTCCATCAGGTCCAGGTCGACGGTCTCCGAGATCTTGCGGGCCAGGGTGACGCCGGGCAGGACGTTGGCCGCGAAGAACTTCGCCGCGGCGATCTTGCCGGTGTAGAAGGCCTTGTCCTTCGCGGAGGCCGTCTCCAGCTTCTCGGCGGCCACGGCGGCGCCCTTGAGCAGCAGGTAGCCGACGATCACGTCACCGGAGGCGAGCAGCAGGCGGGTGGTGTTCAGGCCCACCTTGTAGATGTTCTTGACGTCCTGCTCGGTGGCCGCGAGGTCGGTCAGCATCAGGCCGACGATGGCCTCCAGCTCGACGGCCGCCTTGGCGAGGTACTCGCGGGCGCCGGCCAGCTCCTCGCCGCCGGTGCCGAGCGCCAGGAACTTCTTGATGTCCTCGGCGAGGGAGTTGAGCGCCGCGCCCTGGTTGCGGACGATCTTCCGGAAGAAGAAGTCCTGGCCCTGGATCGCGGTGGTGCCCTCGTACAGGGTGTCGATCTTGGCGTCGCGGATGTACTGCTCGATCGGGTACTCCTGCAGGAAGCCGGAGCCGCCGAAGGTCTGCAGCGACTGGGCGAGCTGCTCGTAGCCCTTCTCGGAGCCGTAGCCCTTGACGATCGGCAGGAGCAGGTCGTTGAGCGCGTGCTCGGCCGAGGGGTCCTCGCCGCTCTCCTCCTTGACCGCGATCGCGTCCTGGACGGAGGCGGTGTAGAGGACGAGGGCGCGCATGCCCTCCGCGTACGCCTTCTGCGTCATCAGCGAGCGGCGCACGTCGGGGTGGTGGGTGATGGTGACCTTCGGCGCGGTCTTGTCCATGAACTGCGCGAGGTCGGGACCCTGGACGCGCTCCTTGGCGTACTCCAGGGCGTTCAGGTAGCCCGTGGAGAGGGTGGAGATCGCCTTCGTGCCGACCATCATGCGGGCGAACTCGATGATGCGGAACATCTGGCGGATGCCTTCGTGCTTGTCGCCGATCAGCCAGCCCTTGGCCGGGTGGCGGTCGCCGAAGGTCATCTCGCAGGTGTTGGAGGCCTTCAGGCCCATCTTGTGCTCGACGTTCGTGGCGTAGGCGCCGTTGCGCTCGCCCAGCTCGCCGGTCTCGAAGTCGAAGAGGTACTTCGGGACGAGGAAGAGGGACAGGCCCTTGGTGCCGGGGCCGGCGCCCTCGGGGCGGGCGAGGACGTAGTGGAGGATGTTCTCCTCCATGTCGTGCTCACCGGAGGTGATGAAGCGCTTCACACCCTCGATGTGCCAGGAGCCGTCCTCCTGCTGGATCGCCTTGGTGCGGCCGGCGCCCACGTCCGAACCGGCGTCCGGCTCGGTGAGGACCATGGTGGAGCCCCAGGTCTTCTCGACCGCGATCTGAGCCCACTTCTTCTGCTCCTCGGTGCCCTCCTCGAAGAGGATGCGGGCGAACGCCGGGCCGGAGGAGTACATCCAGATCGCCGGGTTCGAGCCGAGGATCAGCTCCGCGTACGCCCAGATCAGCGACGGCGGGGCGGTGGTGCCGCCGATCCCCTCGGGCAGGCCCAGGCGCCAGTACTCGGAGTCCATGAAGGCCTTGTAGCTCTTCTTGAAGGACGCCGGGACCGGCGCGGTGTTCGTCTCCGGGTCGAAGACCGGCGGGTTGCGGTCGGCGTCCGTGAAGGACTCGGCCAGCTCGTTCTCCGCGAGGCGCGTGAGCTCCTCCAGGATGCTCTTGGCGGTGTCCGTGTCCATCTCACCGAACGGGCCGGTGCCGTACAGCTTGTCGCGGCCGAGCACTTCGAACAGGTTGAACTCGATGTCGCGGAGGTTCGGCTTGTAGTGCCCCATGAGACAGCTCCGTTGAGAGATCGGCGAGGCACTGTGTTCCTCGCGACGGTTCACTTACCAACAAGTAGCTCCGATGATGCTACCCGTCGGTAATAAGAAGCAACCCCGATCGGGTCATCTGTGACTCAGTACGCTTGCGTGCATGTACGGCTATGACCAGAACCTGGGCGCTCAGCAGCAGTACGCCCCGCCGCAGCAGTCCGGCGGTCTCGGGTACGGCCAGCAGCCGCCCCTGTACCCCGAGCCCTCGACGCCCTCGCTCGCGGACGCGGTGCGTGCCTTCACCACCGGACAGCTGGCGGCGGAGGACTTCCAGCAGGTCTTCGCGACGTCGAAGGTCTACTGCCCGCGCGGTGACAACCCCGGCTTCCTCGCGCTGCACAACACCCAGCAGCCGGTGATCCCGATGTTCACCTCGCTCAAGGAGCTGCGCCGGTACGCGGGCAAGGAGTCCAAGTACTTCGTGCTCACCGGTGCGGAGGTGATCGACCTGCTGCCGACCGGCTACGGCTTCGTCCTGGACATGGAGGGCGAGCACCGGATGGTGTTCGACGCGAAGGCCGTCGAGCAGATGGTCGAGTTCGCGATGCGCCGCATGTACGGCTAGGCACATGTACGACTAGGCGCACGTACGGCTGAATGTCCCCTTCCGGTCGGATGGCTCGCCTACTGTGCCCCGTGACCGACAACGAAACGGCGCCGCCGGTCCCGCGTGACCGGCGGCGCTGTGCTGCGTAAACCGTCCTGTTCGTATCACCCGCGCCCGTGCGGCCCGGAGGGAATGTCCTCCGGGCTTTCTCTGTTGGGGGTGGCAGAAAGTTCAACGCTCAACTAAAGTGGGCGCACAAGGAGGTAGGAACCATGCCTGCAGTGACCGTCGAGAACCCGTTGACGCTGCCCCGTGTGACCGCGCCGGCCGACGCCGTCGCACGTCCCGTGCTGGCCGTCACGACCGCGCCGAGCGGTTTCGAGGGCGAGGGCTTCCCGGTGCGCCGGGCGTTCGCCGGAATCAATTACCGCCATCTCGACCCGTTCATCATGATGGACCAGATGGGCGAGGTGGAGTACGCGCCGGGTGAGCCCAAGGGCACCCCGTGGCACCCGCACCGCGGCTTCGAGACCGTGACGTACATCATCGACGGCACCTTCGACCACCAGGACTCGCAGGGCGGTGGCGGCACCATCACCAACGGCGACACCCAGTGGATGACGGCCGGCTCCGGCCTGCTGCACATCGAGGCCCCGCCGGAGTCCCTGGTCATGTCCGGAGGTCTCTTCCACGGTCTGCAGCTGTGGGTGAACCTCCCGGCCAAGGACAAGATGATGGCCCCGCGCTACCAGGACATCCGCGGCGGCAACGTCCAGCTGCTCACCTCCCCCGACGGCGGCGCGCTGATCCGCGTCATCGCCGGTGAGCTGGACGGGCACAGCGGTCCCGGTATCACGCACACCCCGATCACGATGATCCACGCCACCCTCGCCCCGGGCGCGGAGCTCACCCTGCCCTGGCGCGAGGACTTCAACGGCCTCGCGTACGTCCTGGCCGGCCGCGGCTCCGTCGGCACCGACCGCCGTCCGATCCACCTCGGCCAGACCGCCGTCTTCGGCAGCGGCTCCTCGCTGACCGTCCGCGCGGACGAGAAGCAGGACTCCCACACGCCGGACCTGGAGGTCGTGCTGCTGGGCGGACAGCCGATCCGTGAGCCCATGGCCCACTACGGTCCCTTCGTCATGAACACCCGTGACGAGCTCCAGCAGGCCTTCGAGGACTTCCAGAAGGGCCGCCTCGGGACGATCCCGGCGGTGCACGGGATGACCGGGAGCGGGCCGGGGGCCTGACCCGAAGGGCCGCGGCACCTCCTCGGAGGACCGCGGCCCCCCAGAGCAGAGCCCCGTCCGTCAATGGCGCCGGACGGGGCTCTTGACGTACCCGGACCCGTACCCGCCGGCCGCGTGTCACCCGCCCGGCCGTGCGCGCAGGACAGGTGTGCCCGGCGCGTGATCGGCTGGAGGGGTGCAGCTGCTGCCCGACCCCGTCCGCCGCCTCGCCGCCTGGTGCGTGGTGGCCCTGCTCGTCTCCGGGGTCGTGTACGTCGGGGTCCGGCTGTGCGTGACCTTTCGTACGGCCATCACACCCGTGCTGCTCGCGCTGCTGGGCACCGCCCTGCTCGGACCCCTGTACCGGCGGCTGGTCGGGGTCGGCGTGCAACGGTCGCTGGCCGCCGGGCTGACCTGCGTGGCCGTGGTCGCCGTCGTCGGCGGGGCCGTGTACATCGTCGTCGCCGCGCTCGTCGACAACGGGGACCAGATCATCGCCTCGCTGCGCAGCGCCGGGCGGGCCGTCGCCGTGCACTTCGGGGCCGCCGGGACCTCCCTCGACGACCTCGCCGAGAACTCCCGGGAGCTGCTGAGCAAGTTCGGCGCGACGGCCGCCTCCAACGTCATCAGCGGGGTCAGCGTGGCCGGCGAGACCATCGCCATGGCCGTCCTCGCGCTGCTGCTCGTCTTCTTCTTCCTGCGCGACTCCCACCGCGCCGCCGAGGTGCTGCGGTCCGCGGCGCCGGGCGACACCGGCGACGCCCTGGAGGCCATGGCGCGCCGGGCCTTCCAGGCCGTCGAGGGGTTCATGCGGGGCACCACGGTCATCGCGTTCATCGACGCCGTCTGCATCACGATCGGGCTGCTCGTCCTCCAGGTGCCGGGCGCGCCCGGCCTCGGCGCGCTCGTCTTCGTCGGCGCCTACATCCCCTACCTCGGCGCCTTCCTCTCCGGCGCGGTGGCCGTGCTGGTCGCGCTCGCCGACCGCGGGTTCGTCATCGCGCTGTGGGCGCTCGGGGTCGTGGTCGCCGTACAGGTGCTGGAGGGGCACGTACTCCAGCCGATGATCCAGAGCCGGACCGTGCAGATGCATCCGGCGGTGGTGATGCTGGCGATCACGGCCGGGGCGTCCGTCGCCGGGATCGTCGGGATGCTGCTGGCGGTACCGCTGACCGCGGCGGCGTTCGGGGTGGTGCACGAGCTCAGGGCGCGGTACGAGACGCGGTAGCCGGCTCAGTCCTTCTCGTACAGCTCGAACCGCGTCCACGGTGACCAGCCCGGTGGCGGTGTCCCAGTGCCACAGGCCGGTCGCGAGGGAGGCGAGGACGTCCCCTACGGCGGGCAGAGGCTCGCCAGTGCGCATTGCCCTGCTTTAAGAAGAGGTGATCGAAGAGTGCCACCGTTGGCCCGCGGAGCTAATGGTGGGGAGCCGATCTTGGGGTGCCCGGTACGCTTGGGAGGTCCGGGCCGTGTCCGCGCCCGGAGAGCCGGGGGGTGCGACCCCGGTGACTCCCCGATCCGCGAAGACTGGATGAACGACGATGCATCGGTACAGGTCCCACACCTGCGGCGAGCTCCGCGCCTCTGACGTCGGCACCGACGTCCGGCTGAGCGGCTGGCTGCACAATCGGCGCGACCTGGGCGGCATCCTCTTCATCGATCTGCGCGACCACTACGGCATCACGCAGTTGGTCGCCCGCCCCGGCACGCCCGCGTACGAGGCCCTGGACAAGCTCTCCAAGGAGTCCACGGTCCGCGTCGACGGCCGCGTTGTTTCACGTGGAACAGAGAACGTGAACCCTGACCTCCCCACCGGTGAGGTCGAGGTCGAGGTCTCAGAGGTCGAGCTGCTCGGCGCCGCCGCCCCGCTGCCCTTCACGATCAACACCGAGGACGGGGTCAACGAGGAGCGGCGCCTGGAGTACCGCTTCCTTGACCTGCGCCGCGAGCGCATGCACCGCAACATCCTGCTGCGCACGGCCGTGATCTCCGCGATCCGCCACAAGATGACCGCGCTCGGCTTCAACGAGATGGCGACGCCGATCCTGTCCGCCACCTCCCCCGAGGGCGCCCGCGACTTCGTGGTCCCCTCCCGTCTGAACCCGGGCAAGTTCTACGCCCTGCCGCAGGCGCCGCAGCAGTTCAAGCAGCTGCTGATGATCTCCGGCTTCGACCGCTACTTCCAGATCGCGCCCTGCTTCCGCGACGAGGACGCCCGCGCGGACCGCTCGCCGGGCGAGTTCTACCAGCTCGACATCGAGATGTCCTTCGTCGAGCAGGAGGACGTCTTCCAGCCCGTCGAGAAGCTGATGACCGAGCTCTTCGAGGAGTTCGGCGGCGGCCGCCACGTCACCTCGCCGTTCCCGCGGATCCCGTTCCGCGAGGCGATGCTCAAGTACGGCTCCGACAAGCCGGACCTGCGCGCCCAGCTGGAGCTCGTCGACATCACGGACATCTTCGAGGGCTCGGAGTTCAAGGCCTTCGCCGGCAAGCACGTGCGCGCGCTGCCGGTCCCGGCCGTCCAGGACCAGCCCCGCAAGTTCTTCGACCAGCTCGGTGACTTCGCGGTCTCGCTCGGCGCGAAGGGCCTGGCCTGGGTCCGCGTCGCCGAGGACGGTTCGCTGACCGGTCCGATCGCGAAGTTCCTGACCGAGGAGAACGTCAAGGTCCTCACCGAGCGCCTCGGGCTGGAGGCCGGCCACGCCGTCTTCTTCGGCGCGGGCGAGTTCGACGAGGTCTCGAAGATCATGGGCGCGGTCCGGGTGGAGGCCGCCAAGCGCGCCGGCCACTTCGAGGAGAACGTCTTCCGCTTCTGCTGGATCGTCGACTTCCCGATGTACGAGAAGGACGAGGAGACCGGCGCGATCGACTTCTCGCACAACCCCTTCTCCATGCCGCAGGGCGGCCTGGAGGCCCTGCGGACCCAGGACCCGCTGGACATCCTGGGCTGGCAGTACGACATCGTCTGCAACGGCGTCGAGCTGTCCTCCGGCGCGATCCGGAACCACGAGCCGGAGATCATGCTCAAGGCCTTCGAGATCGCGGGCTACGACCGGGAGACCGTCGAGGAGAAGTTCGCGGGCATGCTCCGCGCCTTCCGCTTCGGCGCCCCGCCGCACGGCGGCATCGCCCCGGGCGTCGACCGCATCGTCATGCTGCTGGCCGACGAGCCGAACATCCGCGAGACCATCGCCTTCCCGCTCAACGGCAACGCCCAGGACCTGATGATGGGCGCGCCGACGGAGCTGGAGGAGATCCGGCTGAAGGAGCTGCACCTCACGGTGCGCAAGCCGCAGCCGAAGTAAGAACGGCTTGAGGGGCCGGAAACCGATACCGGTTTCCGGCCCCTTTCGCTCGGCCGTACGCCCTGCGGGGTGCTAGATCACCCAGAGCAGGCCGTTGCCGCCGAGCAGTGTGCCGTTCTGCTGGGTGAGGTTGACCGAGGCCGCCGTGAAGACATGGCTGCCGCCGGCCTTCGGGCCGGTGGCGGAGCCGGGGAGGACCCAGACGGCGCCGGTGGAGTTGTTCTCGCCGGCCGCGCCGATGAACAGTTCGGGCTTGCCGTCGCCGTTGACGTCCCCGGCGGAGACGGTCGTACCGAAGAAGTCGTCGACCTCGTTGCCGCCCGGGATGCCCGCCGTGTACTGGTTGAACGCGTACGAACCCGCGCCCAGCGCGCCGGTCTTCCGGCCGGGGATCACGGTCACCTCGCCCGAGCGGTTCTTGCCGGCGACGCCCTCGTAGGGGGTGCCGACGACGATGTCGTCGACGCCGTCCTGGTTGAGGTCGGCCACCGTCAGGCCGCCGCCGAAGGCGTCGTGGCTCTCGCTGGTGCCCGGGACTCCGGGGGTGTTCTGGGTGAGCTCGACGGGCTTGTCGGAGATGCCGATGCCCCCCGGCGCGGCACCGTAGTAGACGAGCACCCTTCCGCCGAGCGCGCCGTCCTCGCCCCGGACCGTGGGCTCGTCGGGGTCGCCGACCACGAGGTCGTCGTAGCCGTCGCCGTTCACGTCACCGGTGGCCGTGATCAGGCCGTTGCCCTCCGTCTGCTCGGCCAGCTTCCCCGGCGGGGCGAACACATAGCCGCCGCTCAGGCCCTCGATGCGGGAGCTGGTGGCGGCCGCGTCCGGCGTGCCGTCGCCGTCGAAGTCGCCGAGGGAGACGCTTTCGAAGGCCGAGGCCCCCGGGTCGAAGTTGGTCCAGCGGTTGCCGTACCTGCCGGTGCGGCTGAACGGTCCGGCGAAGTAGACGACCGGGACCGCTCCCGCTCCGCCGACCATGATCTGTGTCTTGTTGCCCGGACCGAGGCCGACCGCGGCGAGGTCGGTGCCGTAGTGGGATCCGCGCCCGCCCCCGAGACCGGTGGTCGGCAGCTCGGTGGCGCTGGTCAGACCACCCTTGCTGCCCCACAGGACCGTGAGCAGCCCGGTGTCCTTGCCGTCGGCGGTGTCCTCGTACGGTGCCGAGACCACCAGGTCGGCGTAGCCGTCCCGGTTGAGGTCGGCCGTGGCGGTGGCGGCGCCGAACCGGTCGTAGGGCTCCGCCTGGCTCGGAACCCCGGGGGTGTTCTGCGTGATGGTCTTGCGGTGGGTCGCCGACAGCCCCGACCTGGAGCCGTACAGCACGACGATCGCACCGGCCGCCTCCTGTCCGGCGACGTTCGCGCCCGGCGCGGTCAGGATCGCGTCACGGTAGCCGTCGCCGTTGAAGTCGCCCGGCACCGCTCCGTGCACCGCGCCTGCCGGGGCGGCCGACAACAGAGAGGCGCTCAGCAGCCCGGCGAGCAGGACGGTGGCGGATGTCCAACTCCGTCTGGACACACGTCTGTTCATGATGATGTGACTCCCCTCGGCCCCAGGCGCATCAGGCGTGCGCCGACGTCACGCGGCGGAGTGTAAAGGGGTTTCGTGAACACTTGGCACCGTCGATTTCCGGCCCCTTTCGCGCGCGACTGCGCAACTGGGCCGTTTTCTCAGCTCAGTGACAGGGTTCCTGCCTACCTTCCAGGCGCATGACAGCCCATGAGGAACCCCAACAGGACAAGAAATCAGGCGCGTTGACACGTCGTCGGGTGATCGCCGTCGGCGCGGGCGCGGTCGCCGCGGCGGGACTCGGCGGCGGTGCGTTCGCCGCGAACGCGACGGCCGGTACGCGCCCCGCCCCAGGGCGTCGGAGACATCGCCGGTGGCATCGGCGTCGGCGTCGTAGTTACGGACGAGGGGGCGCCCCGGGGTCAGTCGTCCGGGGACGCCCCCTCCTCCAGCAGTCGCTCGGCGATGTCCGTCGACCAGGCCTGGGCCCAGGCGCGCAGGGCGGTGATCTCGTCGTCCGCCAGGCCGTAGGCCGTGAAGGCCGTGTCCGGGTAGTAGTCCGTGCCCTCCAGGCGGGTCCGGAGGGTGGGGAGGTCGAACTCGTCGCGGACGTGGCGGCGGGCCAGCTCCTCCAGGTCGGGGAGGGAGAAACGGGACGCCGCCGCCCGCGCGTCGATCAGGTCGACCGCCAGGCCCCGGTCGTACAGGGCCCGGATCTTGGTGCCCACCGCGTCCTCCGGACAGAGCGTCGGGCCGTACGAGGTCAGGAGGGGCGGGCTCCAGAAGGTCTCCTTGTGGAGGCCCAGGGAAACGGTGGTGCCGGTCGGCGGATCCGTGACCGTCAGATGGGCGGAGAGGGGATCCACGTCCTGGACGGTCGCCTCGCGGCCCCGGGACACGAGCGCGTCGTGCAGCGCGGCCGCGATGCGGGGCATCGGCTCGGCGCTCTCCGTCGCGAAGTCCACGTTCGCGTGGGCGCGTTCGAGCAGGCCGTGGGCCTGAAGGGCGTATCCGCCGGCCAGGGCCATGCGGTCGGCCACGGCCGGGACGTCGGCGAGGAGACGCCGATGGGGTTCGGGAAGGTGCGCGGCAAGGGATGCGGGGAGGTTCACTCGGTGGCCCGGGGGAGGTGCGGTCGTAGGGCTGGAGCCTAGTGGCCGGGCGCGGTACCGGATCTCCGACGGGGCCGTGCGGGCGCGGCGACCTTTGCGGGCGGGGCGGCGACTGAGGAGGCGTAAGCCGCCTCGCCACTTCCAGCTCAACCGCGTACTGCCGTCATGGCCTCGTCCAGGACGGCGCTCAGCTGCCGCAGAGCTTCCTGTGCGGTGGCAGGGTCCTCGTGTTCCAGCGTGCTCTGCGCCTGAGCGAAGCGGGAGGACAGGTCGGGGCGGCGGGCGATCTCGATATCCCTGGCCCAGATGAGGACCCAGCTCTGCACGGGGCTCAGCGACTGCCACTCGACGGCTTTGGCAAAGGCGTCGGCCCTCATGAGGAGGAGGCGCCCTACGTCCGGGGCGGGGCTCACTGCTGCTCCCCCGTCCCGACTTCGTAACGCGGCAGATTGTGGGTGGAGATCGTCCAGTCGGCGATGGTGACGTCCTCGCCGTAGACGAAGTCCTTGCGGGTGGCGTAGCGGGGGCCGTCGGGGGTGGGATGGATGTCGGTGAGGACGGCGCCGGTGCCGGTACGGGGGTCGAAGACCGCGTAGACGGGGACACCGATCAGGGGGTAGTCGCGCATCTTGGAGACCCAGTCGTTGTCCGGGTTGGAGCGCGAGACGATTTCGACGGCGGCGATGAGCGAGCGGGGTTCGAAGGAACCGTCCCCCTCCATCTCCGCTTCGCTGATCACCATCACATCGGGGCGGCGCATGACCCCCTCGGGTTCGTCCTCGACGTCGGGTTCCCCCGTGTGAGCCACCAGAGCCTCCGGCATCACCTTCTCCAGACGCTGCCGGACGCGCAGCACGGTGAGCTCGTGCGGCTTCGAGGGCGACATCATGTCGAGGACGATCCCTTCCTTGGTGATCTCGAACTTGCCGGGAAGGGTGTCGTCCGTGGAATGCACGAACTCCCGCATGGCCCGGTAGAGGTGGGAGGCGCCCTGCCGCGCGTTGTCCGGGGCGATGGTCATGGCGCTCGCTCCTCGTCGTCTGTGCCCAGGGGCAAGGATCGTCGCCTTCATGCTAGGCGGCCTCCAGGAGATCGGATCGGCAGTCGCGGCAGCGGCCGGGGGTGGGGGA